>CAZVYT010000023.1:0-35533 GCA_964631495.1 uncultured Melioribacter sp.
GAGTTCTTAAAATGGCAGATGGAGTTCTTCTTCTTGTAGATTCATTTGAAGGACCAATGCCTCAAACCCGTTTTGTTTTAGAAAAAGCTTTAAGTCTTCACCTAAAACCAATAGTTGTAATCAATAAAATAGATCGCCCGGATAACCGTCCTTTAGAAGTTCTTGATGAGATTTACGATTTGTTTATTGAGCTTGGAGCCGATGAAAACCAGCTTGATTTTCCTTTTGTTTATGCGAGCGGAAGAAACGGTTGGGCTGTAAAAAATCTTGAAGATCCACGCAAAGATTTAACACCTCTTCTCGAAAAAATTATCAAAAGAATACCAGCTCCAAAAGTGGAAGAAGGTCCTGTTCAGATGCAGACTACATCTTTGGATTACAACGATTATGTTGGTAGAATTGGTATCGGTCGTGTTTTTAGAGGAACTCTAAACAAAACAACAAAGCTTTCTATAATTAAACGTGATGGGACAATTCACGAAACAACAGTTAAACAAATTTTTGTTTTTGAAGGGTTGAATAGAGTTGAAGTAAACGAAGTTGTTGCTGGTGATATTTGCGCTGTTGTAGGTGTTGAAGATATTGATATTGGTGATACAATAGCAGATGCAGAAAATCCAGAACCGCTTCCAATTATCTCTATAGATGAACCAACAATTAGTATGACTTTTACTGTAAATAATTCTCCTTTCTACGGACAAGAAGGAAAGTTAGTTACATCGCGTCAAATACGAGACAGATTATTTAAAGAATTGGAACACAATGTTGCTCTTCGTGTACACGAAACGGGATCACCTGATGCTTTAAAAGTTTCTGGACGTGGGCTACTTCATCTTTCAATTTTAATCGAAAACATGAGACGAGAAGGTTTTGAATTACAAATACGTGAACCAAGAGTTATTTATAAAGAGATAAACGGCAGGAAAGCAGAACCGATTGAAGAACTAGTTGTTGATGTCCCATCTGAATATGCCGGAAAAGTTATTGAACTTGTTGGACAAAGACGCGGCGTAATGATTAAAATGGAAAATAAAGGCAACATGCAGAAACTTGAGTTCCATATTCCTTCTCGCGGTATTATGGGTCTTAGAACAAGAATGTTAACAGCAACTGCCGGCGAAGCTGTAATGCATCATCGTTTTTATCAATATGAATACTTTAAAGGTGCGATTGGTGAGAAGAAAAATGGAGCTTTAATTTCTATGGAGCAAGGTCCTTCTACAGCTTATTCTATAGATGGTTTACAAGATAGAGGTAAGTTTTTTATCGATCCAGGTGATGTTGTTTATAAAGGACAAATAGTTGGTGAACATAATAAAGACATAGATATTGAAGTTAATGTTCAGCGTGGTAAAAAACTGACTAATATGCGCGCAAGCGGAAGTGATAAAGCTACTAAAATTGTTCCGGCTATTAAGTTTACTTTAGAAGAAGCATTAGAATACATATCTGATGATGAAATGGTTGAAGTTACACCAAAATCGATTCGATTACGCAAACTTTACCTTGATCCAAACGATAGAAAACGATATAATCTAACTAAGCAAGAAGATGACGATTGATATTTTTCTGTATGATAAAAAACACTGAGTAAAACTTCCTCAGTGTTTTTCCTCTTAATTCAAACTTCCTTCAAAAAAAACAATCAAAAAGTTAAAATTCCAATAAAGTATTTTTCTTTTATCCCGATAATTCTAATAGTAAACAAAAGAATGAGATTATGGAACAAACAGAAACAACACGCAAATTATTGGCAATTATTGTTTTCTGGATACTTCAGTTAACAATTATTCTAGCGCAAAAACCGGCCGAAATAAATCTAGATATTACAGCAATCCAAAAAGGATCTACCGTAATTGAAAAAAGTAATTGGGAAAATTTAACCATAGAACAAGGAGATACTCTATATATCGGATTTGCAGCCAACCAATCCGCTTTTTTTAGAGTTTTCATTGATGGAATTATGGTTGAACCAAAGTTTATGGAGAGTTCTTATATTTTAAAAGATATGCCTACTGGACCTCACATTTTCAAACTTATAGCTTACACCGAAGAATTAAACGAATCTGCACCGTTGCTGCTTTCCTTTTCAGTTGTAGAAAAAATGATTATAGAAGAAAAAAATGGAGAAACTGTTGAACCTATAAGTGCTAATCCAACGATTGTTTATGGATTAGCAGTGTTATGTGTTGTTTTACTTGTTATTGTGATAATACTATTATTTAGGAAAACTCCTAAGGATACTTCGGCGGCAAATAAACTATCAGAAGAAATTTCTGCATTAAAATATTCATACAAAAGAGTAAAAGATGAATTAGATAAGCAGAAGGAAGAGAATGAAAATCTTTTAGTTCGCATTCAAGAAATGGATGCTACGGTTAAAACTCTTGAAAACGCTAATGTGCTTTTAGTAGAACAAAAAGAAAGACTATCTGCTTCTAAAAACAAATTGGAAGTTTTACATAAGCAAAAAGAAGAAATGTTTGCTATTGCTATTCATGATATAAAAAATCCGGCATCTGCAATTCGTGGTTATATAGAGCTACTTAATTCCTACGAACTAAATGCAAATGAACAACAAGAAATAATGGCATCACTAGTTGCATCATCCGAAGATATAGTTAAACTTTCTCAGGATATGTGTACAATAATTGCAAAAGCAATGCCCGAACCAAAACTTAAATTCCAAGAAGCATCACTTAAAAATTTGGTAGATGATGTCTGCAACCAAAATGCCTCTTATGCAAAAGCTAAGAAAGTAAAATTGTATAATAAAAACGCAAGCGAGCTTCCTCTGGTAAAAATGGATACAGAAAAGATAGAAGAAGCTTTAGATAATCTTGTTAACAACGCAATTAAATATGGACCGCCGGAAACTATTGTTGAAGTAAGAAGCTACATAAAAGACTTGAATAAGAAACTGGTTGTTGTTGAAGTTAAAGATAATGGTGTTGGACTCTCGGAAGAAGATTTGAAACGATCATTTAAAAAAGGAGCTATTTTAAGCGCAAAGCCAACCGGCTTTGAACAAAGTTCAGGTTTAGGATTATGGATTGTTAAAAGAATAATTGAAGAACATGATGGTAAAGTTTGGGTAGAGAGTAAAGAAGGCATTGGTTCAACATTTGCATTTGAGTTACCATACGAATAAATGCAATTCTTAAAACAAAAATCGAAGAATCTGAAAATTAGATTCTTCGATTTTCACAAGAAAAAAATCAAATCAGTTCTGCAAACAATTTTAACGAAGTAAGAACATCATTCCCTAAGTCTACAGTAATCAATTTGCGGTTGTTATCCAGCAATGCTTGTCTATCACCAAGTGCTTGAGATTTAATAAGAACACTAAAACTCATAGAAGATTTATCTTCGTTAGCTTCATCTGGAATTGGTGCATCCACATTTGCTTCATATATAAATTGAATAAATATTCCGTTACCGGCATCCCCTTTGTGTAATTGACCCGTTGAATGTAAGAAACGCGGACCGAAACCAACTGTTGTTGCAACTTTAAATTTTTCTTGAATTTTTGTCCTAATTATTTGCAACACATTTTCAGTTACTTTATTCATTGTGAAATAGGCTTGCAGCGATACATAAGGCTTAGGCATAGAAACATCTTGCGATTTCATTGATTCTAAAAACTTAGTAATTAGCTCTTTCATAGAATCAGCAGAAATTTCACTCGAAATTTTTATACCTTTTTCTTCAACAATGTAATCCAATTCCGGTAGCTTGCCATTTTCTTTATATTCATGAACCATTTGTCGAGCAACAATTTTTGCTGATTCAACATTTGGTTGATCAAAAGGTTGAATATTTATTAACCAACTAGCTGTTATTGTGGCAAATTCCCATCTAAAAAATTCTGCACCTAATTCATATAGATCGCCTAAAATTATTTCAACAACAAGATGCCCGGCATTTTGTAACTCTGAGACTTTCTTTCTAAGTGAATCATCATTATTAAGTCTTACATAAACAAACAACCTATCGGTTGAATATTTATCCGGTGCTAATAAATCTTCCCCAACTACCGGAAGTATTCCTTTACCAGCTTTGCCGGTACTTTCCGCAATTAATTGTTCAACCCAAGCTCCAAAGTATGAAAGCTGTTCATTATTAATAAAAGTTATCTTATCAATTCCATGTTTCGCAAGCAAACCAATTAACACACCAATTTCTGCTGATGGATTTTTAGCTGTAATGTTATCTTTGCTCGAATAGGCAAATGCTTCAGTGATTTTTAAAAGTTTGCTAACATCAATACCTATTAGTGCTGCGGGCACAACTCCAAAAAGAGAAAGGGCAGAGTATCTTCCGCCAATGTTCGGGTCGTTCAAAAATATTTTTCTATAATTTAATTGTTTAGCAGTTGTTTCAAGACCACTGCCCGGATCTGTAATAGCCACGAAATGCTTTCCAACATTTTCTGAACCAACTTTGGCTGATGTATGATTGTAGAAATATTTCATGAAAGAGAATGTTTCTACGGTTCCACCAGATTTAGTAGAAACAATAAAAAGTGTTTCTTTAGGATCGAGTTTTTCAGCATAATTTAAAACCATCTGAGGATCAGTGCTATCTAAAACTGCTAAATCTAAATATCCTTCTTTAACACCGAAAGTTAATCGGAAAACTTCCGGAGCTAGACTTGAGCCGCCCATTCCAAGTAACAATGCTTTTTTAAAACCTTCTTTTCGTATTTCTTCAACAAATGCTAAAACATCTTTTATCTGCGCTAATGAATTTTGTGGACTTGTTAACCAGCCAAGTCGGTTGGTAATTTCATCTGGTTTATCGCTCCAAACTGTATAGTCTTTTTTCCAGATCCTTTCTGCAATTTTCTCAGTTTCAAATCTTAGTAATTCTTTTTCGAACTCTGTCTGATATTTCCCAATATTGAATTTCATCTCGTAAATAGCTCCTTTTCGTTAATACGATATTTCTTGAAAGTATTTATTTGCGTAAGCCTCAGCATTATTTTTATTTTTTGCTTCAACAATACATCTAATTATTGGTTCTGTATTGGATTTTCTAAAATGTACCCAATGATCTGCAAAATCTATTCGCAATCCATCTTCAGTATTAATCTTCTGGTTGCCATATTTAATGATCAATTTAGTAATTACTTCGTCCGGATTTTTATTCCCAATTTCAATTTTCTTTTTAGCGATATAATATTGCGGTAATGAATTTTTCAATTCGGTCATTGTTCCGCCAAACTCAAGAAGATGCTGAAGCATAATAACCGTTCCAGTTAGAGAGTCTCTTCCGAATACAGCTTTTGGTAAAATAATTCCACCGCTGCCTTCTCCACCAATTACGGCTTTTACTTCTTTCATTTTTTTTACAACATTTGCCTCGCCAACCGGTGAACGGAAAACAGTACAACCATATTCATTAGCCACATCATCAACCGCGCGAGTTGTTGAAAGATTAACAACAACATTTCCTTTCTTCTTTGCAAGCCAAAACTTTGCTGCTTGCGTTATTGTATTTTCTTCACTGAAAGGTTCACCTTTATCTGTAATTAAAACCAAGCGATCAACATCGGGGTCAACAACAATTCCAAGATCAGCTTTGAATTTTTTTACTGCAAGCATTGTTGATTTAAGATTTTCCGGAATTGGCTCCGGCAATCGTGGAAAGATTCCACTCTTAGAGCAATTTAATTCAATAACTTTGCAACCAAGTCTTTCTAATAGTTTAGGCATTGAGTAAGATCCGGCACCATTAACACAATCAAGTAATACTTTGAATTTACGCTTTCTGATTTTCGGAATATTTATAAAAGGAATTTTTAGTACTGCATCTATATGCGAATCTAAGCCTTTTGTGTAAGAAGTAAATTTCCCCAATTTATTCCATGCAGAGTAATTGCTAACTGCAAACTCCAAATTTGAAAGCATCTGCTTGTTTTCTTCGGGAGACATAAACTCACCGTTTTTATTTAAAAGCTTTAAAGCATTCCATTCATTTGGATTATGGCTAGCAGAAATCTGAATGCCGCCAACAGCTTTTAAATTCTTTACGTTAAACAAAACAGTTGGAGTAGGGCAGATTCCTATATCAATTACATCATTTCCTTTTGCAAGTAAGGTACCAATTACAAGCTTGCTAACCATTTCACCGGATATTCTTCCATCGCTGCCAATAACAATTTTACCTTTGCCGCAAAAATCTGCATAAGCTGAAGTGTATTTAATTATTGTCTGAGGATCTAAACCATTGCCTACAATTCCTCTAATTCCGGAAACGCTTACCATTAAAGTGGGCATTAATTCTCCAGTTGATTAAAAATGCTGTGCAAATGTAACATTTTGCGTGTGTAGAGTGTAGAACTAAGAGCAAAAAAATGTAAAAGTATTTTTCAAAAGAAAACAAAATGCTGCTGAAAATTATTGTCGAAATTCAAAATTTTAATTCAAAAAGTCTTTTATCGATTTATTCATTTGTTCAAATTCAATAAGAAAAGCATCGTGTCCGTATACAGATTTAATTTCATTAAACTTTGCGTTTGGAATCAATTCTGAAATTTCTTTTTGCTCATTTATTGGATAAAGTAAATCCGTATCAATTCCTATTGAAAGAGTTTTAGCTTTTATTTGAGATAAAGCTTGTTGAAGTGAACCTCTTCCTCTTGAAACATCATGTGAATCCATTGCTCTGGTTATGTAAATGTAAGTGTTCGCATCGAATCGGTCTACTAGTTTATGCCCTTGATAATGAAGATAGCTTTCAACTTCAAAAAATGGGGTATCGCCTTTATCATTTCTTAAGTTGCGAGCGAATCTGGTTTCAAAATTTTCGTTGCTTCTGTAAGTCATCATTGCAAGCATTCTTGCAGATGTTAAGCCTTTAACTGGTTGATCTATATAATCCCCGCCATTCCATAGTGGATCTTCAATAATTGATTTTCGCTGAATTTCATTTAAGCCAATTGCCCAAGCAGAATGTCGCGCACCGCATGCAATTGGAATTATTGATTCAACGAGTTCTGGATATAATAATGCCCATTCTAAAGACTGCATTCCGCCAAGAGAACCGCCGGTAACAGTAAATAGCTTTTTGATGCCAAGATGATTAATGAGCCTATGTTCTAAATTAACCATATCCCTTACGGTCATTTGAGGAAAACTTAGATTGTATTTTTGATTTGTAAGTGGATTTATAGAAGCCGGACCGCTTGTGCCATAACAACTTCCAATAAAATTAGAACAAACAATAAAATATTTCTCTGGATCGAAGGCTTTGTCTTTGCCAATAACACCATCCCACCAACCTTGGCGTCCTTCCGGATTGTTGTAACTAGAAGCGTGAGCATCTCCGGTAAGTGCATGGCAAATTAAAATTGCGTTTGTTCCATCATCATTTAATTTGCCATAAGTTTCGTATGCTATGTCAACACAAGGAATTGCAAAACCAGATTCAAACTGAAATGGTTCATCAATAAATAGCTTGCTATAATCTGTAACTTCATTTCTCAAATTCTTGATAACTCTAATTTTGTTTTTCATTTTAGTTCACATTAACTGTTAAAGAATTTCCAAAAAATGTTTGGTGCAATGCTTTAATAACATCTTTGGTATCTGTCTTATCCATTAAGAATGAATAGTTTTTGCCTTCGGTTCCATTAAGATATGTAAGTGAACTAATATCCAATCTTTCAACTGTGTCAGAAATTTTCTTAAATGTTTCCGGTTGGTTATCCGTTTTATTACCAATTATTGTAACCAAACTAATGTTATTAACAATGCTAAACCTCTTAACATCGTGATGTTCAAGCTCGGGTTTTAATTCTTCTCTTAACTCTTCGATAAATTCTGAAATTCTCTTAGAGTAAGTTAAGATTGATATTGCTCTGTTTGCAAGAGAGTGATTCAAAGAAATTATAGGCAGTGAATGTTTATTTAACTTGTGAATAACTTTTGAAAGTACGATGTAATTTATTTCTTCCGAAATCTCGCCGAGTGAAACCATTGATAAATTATTTAAGCTTGTAATCGAAATTATTTCAGAAGTAAACTTACCAAGCTTTTCATTAATAATGGTTCCTTCAAATTCAGTGTTAAATGTATTTAGCACAAGAATGGGAATCTTCTTAGCTTTTACTGGTTCCATAGCTTTTGGGAAAATAACTTTTGCACCAAGAAACGCTAATTCTGCGGCGTCGTTATAATTTATTTCTTTAATGATTTTTGCTTCGTCTACAATTCGCGGATCAGCGCTTAATATTCCGTCTACATCTGTCCAAATCTCAACAGATTCTGCATTTAAAGCTCCGGCAATAATTGTTGCCGTGTAATCCGAACCGCTTCTGCCAAGTGTTGTTACAAAACCATTAGAATCGGATCCGGTAAAACCATTTATTACCGGAATCGTATTACGGTCAACTTTTCTGAACTTTTCTCTGATAAGTCTATTGGTAATATCAAAATATACTTCTGCGTTTCCAAAATGAGAATTTGTTTTGATGAATTCGGCGGCTTCTAAGTTAGAAGATTGAACTCCGCGTGCATTTATTACAGCAACCAATAATGCTTTAGAAAGCTGTTCGCCGATAGAAATAATAGCATCGGTTTGGCGATACGTTGATTCTTCAATTAAATATATGCCTTTAAGTTTATCTTCAATTGATTTTAATAGCGAGGTAATCTGCTGCTCTGTGTGGTTTGTCTTACCATTCAATACAAGATCTTTTAAAAATTTGTAATGAATTTCTTCGATTTCTTGAATTACTTCCAAATATTTAGCATTCTTTAAAGATGCAAACTCTACTGCTAAAATTAATTTATCTGTAATTCCTCCAATTGCTGAAATAACCACTGTAATTTGATCTTCTCTAAACTTGTTGAGAATTATTTCAACTACTTTTGAAAAATTCTCAACTGTTCCTACTGAAGTCCCGCCGAATTTCAAAACTTTCATAGTAACTCCAAAATTATATTTTAGCTAATGCTTGTTCAAAATCTTCAATAATATCATCAATGTGTTCAATGCCTGGTGACACTCGAATCAACCCTGAAGAAACACCGGCTTGTTTTTGTTCATCTTCGGTGAGCTGACTGTGTGTAGTTGAAGCCGGATGAATTACAAGAGTTTTAGCATCGCCAACATTTGCAAGTAAACTTGCAAGCTTAACATTATTAATTAACGATTTACCAGCTTCAAAACCACCTTTAACAACAAAGGTTAAGATCCCGCCATATAAATCTTCTCGGAACTGAGTTTTTGCTAATCCATAATCTGGATGATTTTCTAATCCGGGATAATTAACACTTTCAACTTTTGAATGCTTTTGAAGCCATTTGGCTAACGCTAAAGCATTCTGGCAATGTCTTTCAACTCTTAGAGATAAAGTTTCTAATCCTTGAATAAATAAAAATGAATTAAAAGGAGAGAGAGAAGGACCGATATCGCGTAGTTGCTCAACACGCGCACGAATAATAAAAGCGATATTTCCGAATTGACCACCTTCACCGAACACTTTCCAGAAATCTAAACCATGGTAAGAAGGACTTGGTTTAGTGAATAGTGGAAATTTTCCGTTGCCCCAATTGAATTTTCCGGAGTCAATTATTACACCACCGATTGATGTTCCGTGTCCGCCAATCCATTTTGTTGCAGATGCTACAACAATATCCGCTCCATGTTCAATTGGACGAACAATATAACCGCCTGCGCCGAAAGTATTATCTACGATTAATGGAATATTGTGTTTGTGAGCGAGGTCTGCAAATTTTTTAATGTTTGGTATATTTAAGCCTGGGTTGCCAATTGTTTCGACATAAAGAGCTTTTGTTTTTTCATCAATTGCCGGTTCATAATCCGCCGGATTATTACTTGCAACAAACTTCACATTTATTCCAAACCTAGGAAAAGTAACTTTGAATTGATTGTATGTTCCGCCATAAAGAAAACTGGATGAAACAATATTATCTCCGGCTTCTGCAATTGTTGAAATTGTTAAAAACTGTGCTGCGTGTCCGGAAGACACTGCAAGGGCAGCAACTCCGCCTTCTAATTTTGCTATTCTCTCTTCAAAAACAGCCGTAGTTGGATTCATAATTCTAGTGTAAATGTTCCCAAACTCTTTTAAAGCGAAAAGATTTGCCGCATGATCAGCATCATTAAAAGTGTAGGATGATGTTTGGTAAATTGGTACGGCACGCGAGTTTGTTGTGCTATCGGGTGTGTGCCCTGCGTGTAATTGTAACGTTTCGAAACGGTAGTTAGCTGCGCTGCTCATATATTTCTCCTATGTTTTTTGTTTGGTTGATCAATATTTAATAAAAAAGCCCTTCCGGTTTTTCCGAGAAGGGCTTGAATTCAAGTTTTGCTTACTTTCAAGTTACCTCGCGGAAAGGGTAAAGTATTTCCATAATGCACATCATTTGCATCATAATCATTCCGTTAAGTAATTCTAATTGTTTACACATATATGCCTATAACAAAAAAGCCCTTCTTGATTTCTCGAGAAGGGCTTAGTATTAATTATCTATTTGAAGTTATATCGCTTCACCCTTCGTATTTAACGAAATCATCATCCACATCATTGCCATCATGATTGTGTTTGCGGAGGCGATATTTTTTATTGTGTTTTTCATTTTTAATATTTCTGTTGCGAAGATAGCTTCAGAAAAATAAGATGTCAAGAATATTTAAAAATATTTTTTCATGTCAGTGCATAATTATTCATCTAATTAATTTTGATAATAAGATAGAATTTTCGTGTTATCAATAGATAAATTTTCAAACTACTTTTTCAAGAAAGCTTTATATATAAATCTTCTGAAAATTGCTTTAATTCTGTCATCGCGAGGCAATTTATGCCGAAGCGATCTTTATTTTAACTTGAAAATCAATGCTGGGGATTGCTACGCTTGCTATAACAAAAAGTTATATTTTCTAAAGTTTCTGTATAAAAAAAGTAGCAATTTGGTCATTGATCTGTTTAAACATAGATTTACTCAATTCGTTTTTCTCAGTCTTGGCAAAAAATATGATATTTATTGTAGAGTTCGGCTTCAAATAGTTTTTCTGCATCACTTCAAAAAATACATAGGATTATTAGTGAAAAGAATTTTAATGTTATTCTTAATAACAGTAACAATACAAGCACAACATAACGCACAAAAGGACACATTAGAATTTAGCTTAAACCAAATTTCCATAACTGCAACTCGTTACGAGGAAAATCTTTTAGAAATTCCTTATGCCGTTACATTAATTCCGGTTAGTCAATTAAAAAATTTAAAAGGTTATGGATTTGATGAAGTACTAGCAAAGATTCCGGGTGTGTTAGCTCAATCCAGATCCGGCAATCAAGATGTTCGTATTGTTATTAGAGGATTTGGTGCTAGAGGAGCCGGAGATAGATCGAACTCCGGTACTTCAAGAGGAATACGAGTGATGATAGATGGAATTCCGGAAACTGAACCGGATGGAAGAACATCTTTTGATAATATAGATTTAGGTCTTGCTGATAACATTGAAGTAATTCGATCGAACGCATCTGCAGTTTGGGGAAATGCAGCCGGTGGAGTTATAAATATTTCTACCGTTCCTTCCAACATGAAAGATAAAATATCTTTAAGGGCTTTAGCCGGAAGTTTTGGTTTTAATCATTTGCAAATAAAAGCAAATGTTAGTTATACAAATGGAAAATTATTCGCTTCAGCTTCAAATAGTAATTTTGAAGGCTGGAGAGAGCATTCTTCTAGTTTTAGATCGCTTTTTAATTTAGGTTTTGTTTCAAATCTCGAAGAGAATACCGAACTTGGCATTTTTGCTTCTGCCGCAACTAATACTTTTCACATTCCCGGACCGCTGACACAAAAACAATTTGATGACAACCCGGAGCAATCAAATCCAGCTTATCTGCAAAGAGATGAGAGAAGGATTAACCGTTTAGGTAAAATAGGTCTAACTATTAATCATAGTTTAGATAATTCCAACACTATTTCGGGTATGTTATTTGCCAATCCAAAATACTTACAAAGATCGGAACGTGGTACTTTTAGGGATTTCACCCGTTATCATTTCGGCGGAAATATTATGTACATGAATACTTCGGAATTATCTTCTGAAATAGTAAATAAGGTTTTGGTTGGCGGTGATGAAGCTTATCAAGATGGCGCTATTCTGTTCTATAGTTTATCTGCAACTAACGGACGCGGTACAGAATTACGTGAAAATAAAAGAGAAGGAGCCAATACTGTTGGTGCTTTGTTGCAAAATGAAATAATATTTGGCGATAAAATAAGTTTATTTCTTGGAGCAAGGTATGATAATGTTACATATTATAGCGAGAGTTTCATCCTAAAAGGATATGGTTTACAAAAAAAATCTTTTGAAAAAATTACACCAAAAGCCGGTATTACATTTCGAATTTCTCCAACACAAAGTGTTTATGCGAATTTAGGAGGTGGAATTGAAGTTCCGGCTGGCAACGAAACTGATCCAGTAGGTACCTATAGTGATGAAATGATTTATTTATTAAATCCTTTGCTAGAGCCAATCATTTCTACAACATATGAGGTAGGTACAAAACAAGTGTTTTTATTAAACAAAAACAAAATGTTTAGAAATATTTCTTATGATATTTCTGTTTATTACATAGATGTGAAAAATGATATTATTCCTTACCGTGGAGGTAGGTTTTATTTTTCTGCCGGCAAAACAAGAAGAATTGGTGTAGAACTTGGTACAACAGCTGAATTTAAAAATGGATTCTCTGCAAATGGTTCCTTCACTTTCTCAAAAAATAAATACACAGAATATCTAGTAGATTCTGTTCACTATGATAAAAAACTATCTGGTCGGTTAGCTGATTATAAAGAAAAAAATGTAGCAGGTATTCCAGATTTGTTTTATAGCATTGGTATTTCATATACTCCACAAATACTAAGCGCAGTTTCATTATCTTTGGAAATGAAAGGCACGGGAAATTATTTTGCAGATGACGCTAACAGTTTAATAGTTCCTTCTTTTAATGTAATCGGAGCTACAATTTCATTAGTTGAGCCGGTTAAACTATTTAGTAATTTATCACTAAGTGGTTTCTTTACCGTTAATAATTTATTTGATATTAAATATGCTTCCTCTGCATTCATAAATCCGGATTATGTAAACAAAGAAGCAGTTTTTCTTGAACCAGGCTTCCCAAGGAATTTTGTTTTTTCTATTTCATTAAGTTATTAAGAAAAAATTCTATCAAATGGATTTACTTTATTACAAATAAATCTATTGAATAATTATAAAATGAAATTGTGTGAATGGCATCAGTAAAAAAAATAAATGAGCTCTTAATCAATCATTACGGAATTCCTAAAAGGCAGTATCCACTGCCAAATCCGCTTGATACATTAATTGCAACAATTCTTTCTCAAAACACAAATGACAATAACTCATACAAAGCGTATAATAATTTAAAGAACGCATTTAAGAATTGGGGAGATGCCGCCGAAGCTAAAAGAAGCGAAATTGAAAAATTAATTAGAGTTGCGGGATTAGCACCGGCAAAATCCAAAGCCATTAAGAATCTTCTTTTAGATATTAAAGAAAAGTATGGAAAGCTTTCACTCGATTTCTTAAAGGAGTTGTCCATAGAAGAAACTCTGGAAAAACTTACTTCTTACGATGGAATTGGTGTTAAAACAGCATCGTGCGTTCTGATGTTTTCGATGAATAAAAATGTCTGCCCGGTTGATACGCATGTTCACAGAACAACAAATAGAATTGGTTTGGTAAATGAAAAAACACCAGAGAAAACATTTTGGAAATTGAATGAAAAGTTCCCTGAAGGTATTGCACACTCGTTCCATACAAATCTTATTTTACTCGGAAGGGAAATTTGTACACCAACAAATCCAAACTGTATTTTTTGTCCACTTAAAAAAGTTTGTAAGTTTACGGTGAAGAATTATAAGGCAAAAACTATTAGCGGTAAGAAGAGAATTCTTCTGCTCGATAATATTGGAATATGAAAAGCAATTGTGAATACTGAATTTTGAAGTGAAAAGACAAATCAAATTATACAGTGAACAATCCATTGGTTATTACCGGAAACTGAAAACAATTTTTCATTTGAATTGAAAATCTAAATTGATTGCAATATGTATTTAACTCAAAAACTCAACACTAATATCTGAGAATTAACAAAGTGTGGATATTATTCGCGTTATTAAATCCCGTATCTGAAGCATTAAGAAGCGTATTCATTAAGAGAGCTTCTGGAAATGTTGACCCGATTTTAATTTCATGGT
Source organism: uncultured Melioribacter sp. (assembly GCA_964631495.1). Lineage (GTDB taxonomy): Bacteria > Bacteroidota > Ignavibacteria > Ignavibacteriales > Melioribacteraceae > Stygiobacter. The sequence goes on from CAZVYT010000023.1 coordinate 14,271, forward strand.
CTAATAATGTTATTCCTTTTATTTTATTCCCTCCAATGTTGTTGTTGATTGAATTAAAATTCAACGTATACTTTTGGATTGGCTTTTTAGGATCCGGTATTATTCAAGTGATAAATACTATTCTATATATGCGCGCAATTTCAAAAGGTGATATCTCTACAGTAATGCCAATGTTAAGTTTTACTCCGCTTGTTCTTTTAGTTGCTTCACCGTTTACCATCGGAGAGTTTCCTTCGGCCATTGGACTTATAGGAATTCTCCTTGTTGTTTCCGGTTCATACTTATTAAATCTTGATTTAACAAAAATGAATCCGTTAGAACCATTTAGGGCGATAATAAAGAATAAAGGAACACGCTACATGTTGGTTGTAGCTACACTTTGGGGAATTTCCGGAGTGTTTGATAAAATTTCGATTAATAATTCTTCTGTGCTTCAACATATAACTTTTCTTAATGTTTTGGTTTTCATAACAATGACTGTAATTGTTGTTTCGCAAAAGAAATTTGATCTGCCAAAAATGAAGGAAAGTAAAGTTGATTTATTTTTAGTTAGCCTATTTACAACCGGTTCCTATCTTTTCCATTACATAGCTCTTTCGTTAACTCTTGTAGCTTATGTTGTTTCGATGAAGAGAATAAGCGGAGTATTTGCTGTGTTTCTTGGCGCATATTACTTTAAAGAACAAAATATTAAGCAGAGATTGCTTGGAAGTATAATTATGTTTGCTGGTGTACTTTTTATTGTGTTTTTCAATTGAAAAAATACTATTTGTTTATAGCCAACAAATCAAAACTATTTATGCATTTTATTTTTATGTCTTTCATCGATATGAAAAGAAAAATTAGTTTATTCCTATTGTTGATTTCAGCTACATTAACATTTCTATTTATCAGTTCACAAAGTGCTGATAGTAATAATTTCAAAAAGGAAAACTACAAGCACCGTTCCGGAGCATTTGAAGCTCTTACTTTCTTAAATGAACTAAGAGCTTATCCAAATGATGATATAACAAGTCAAAGATTTTTTAATGCCTACGAAAAAGAAAGCATAATATCATTATCAAAAACTAATTTGAGTATTCCTAAATGGGAATCAATTGGTCCGGCAAATGTCCCCGGAAGGATAATTTCACTCGCGGTCAATCCAAAAAACTCAAAAATACTTTATGCCGGTTCTGCTACTGGCGGGTTATGGAGAACTTATAATTCCACTTCTGGAACAAACTGGCACAGAATTGAAACTGGGTTTCCAGTTTTGGGGGTAATGGCAATTGCTATCGATCCGGTAGATACAAATGTAATTTATATCGGTACCGGCGAAGTATATGGTTATAAAACTTCTATTGGCGGTTATGTAATTAGAACAACAAGAGGCAGCTACGGAATAGGAATATTAAAATCTACAGATGCGGGTAAAAGCTGGAAGAAAAGTCTTGATTGGACTTTTGCAGAACAACGCGGTATTCAAAAAATAGTACTCAACCCAAAAAACAGTAAAGTAATATATGCTGGAACAAGTGAAGGAACTTATAAATCCATTGATAATGGTCTAACTTGGAAAGTGATTCATTCTTCACCAATGGTTCAAGACATAATTGTAAACCCGATTGATACCAATAAGGTTTTAATTTCTTGCGGAAATCTCTTTAGTAATAATTCCGGAATATATTATTCAACAAATTCTGGCGTTTCGTGGACAAAAGCAGCATTCCCAAATTTTACTGGGAAAACATTATTGGATTATTTTGCTGATAATCCATCAATTGTATTCGCTAGTGTTGGAGATTCTGAAAGTGGAAAAGGATTATACAAATCAACTGATTTTGGAATTGTATGGAGTCAAGTACACAATACAAATGTGCAAGATTATCAAGGATTTTTTGCTCACTTTGTTGCAGTTCATCCTAAAGATATTAATCAAATTGTGCACGCCGGCGTAAATATGTACAAATCAAATGATAGTGGAAAAACATTAAAAAATATTTCTGGGTTACATGTCGATCATCATAATTTTACTCGTGATCCAATAAATCCGTCAATTATTTATGTCGCCAATGATGGTGGTGTTTACCGGTCAACAAACTTTGGTGAATCATATTCCAATATTGGAAGCGGGTTAATTACCGCTCAATTTTATAACGGATTTTCTTCCTCTGTACAAGATTCAAATTTTGCTATTGGTGGGCTTCAGGATAACAATAGTGTAATTTTTTCTGGTACTAAAAATTGGAAAACTGTAATTGGTGGTGATGGCACTTGGACTGCAATTAATCATTCGGACGATAGAAATGTTTTTGGATCTTCGCAGTATAATAGAATAAACCGTTCTACAAACAGAGGATCAACATTTACTTCATCTACTACTGGAATGACAGCCGAAGCTGCTTTTGTCGCTCCGTTTTGTATCTCATACTTAAATCCATCTGTTTTATACTCAGGCAGAAAAATTGTTTATAAAAGTGTAGATAATGGATTGACTTGGAAAGCCACAAATAATGGATTAAATATCGATGGGAACCATGTTTTATCAATGAACATTTTTCGGGGTGACGATAATTGGGTTTATATTTCTACCGCACCATCAACAAAGCGCAGTGGTGTATTTGTAACTAAAAACGGAGGCGATTCTTGGTCAAATGTAACTGGTAATTTACCGGATAGATATTTTATGGATATTGCTATTGATCCAGTTGATAGGGAAACGGCATATATTGTTTTGGGCGGTTACGATGCTGGAAGAATTTTCAAGACAACAAATGGTGGAATAAACTGGATTGATATTAGTGGTAATTTACCAAATGTACCCACCCTTTCGGTTACAATTGATCCATTTGATAGAACAAACATTTATGTTGGAAATGATCTTGGTGTTTATTTTACTTATGATTCCGGCAAAAACTGGATACGATTAAACGATGGTTTACCTGAAGCTGTAATAGCGATGGATTTATCGGTATCATACCCAAATAAAAAATTACGGCTTGCAACACACGGTAATGGCGCTTATCAGTTACCATTATTATCTATAAAGAAGGGCTCTCTAGTTTTTGCTTCTATTCAAGAAAGCAAACAATATTTTACTGGAGTTAAGAATAGTTTCTCTTTGGAGTTATTAAATACTTCCGATACTAACTATAAAGATTCAGTTATAGTTACACTTGAAATTCAGAATGTGAAAAACGAAATTATATTTACAACAAGAAAAGTTGCCTTATCATTTTTAGCTAAAGCAAAAACTAAAATTACGTTTGATGATGAATTCAGTTTTAGCCAGTCTGGCGAGTACAAGATTTTATACAAAATCTCATTTTTAAATAAAATTCAAAATGATCTTGTTGATTATCAAAAAGTTACAATCAGACCTGTTCCGACAGAAGTTTTACTTGTAAATAACTATCCTAACCCATTTAATTCTCAAACTACTATTGAATATCACTTGCCAAAAGATCAAAAAGTTACACTTACGGTTTACAACTCAAATGGGGAAAAAGTAATTCAATTAGTTGATGAAATTAAAAAGCTGGGGTATCATAAAATTAATTTTAATGCTGCAAAAAATAATCTTACTTCAGGTGTTTACTTTTGCAATTTAAGAACAGATGAAGCTAGTGTAACTAAAAAATTCGTGTTGCTTAAATAATTTATTTTATTCGTAAAGTGAACAATTATTATGCTCTTATTGTTATTCAGCTAGACATTTGATTTACGAAAGTCTATACATATATTTACAAAAAAACATCCATTCTATAAGGCAAAGCAGATGAGCAAATCTTTTGATATAGCTGTTCTAGGTGGTGGACCTGGAGGTTATGTAGCTGCAATTCGTGCGGCACAGCTTGGTTTTAAAACTGTTGTTATTGATAAAGATAACCTTGGTGGCATTTGCTTGAATTGGGGTTGTATCCCTACAAAAGCTTTATTAAAAAGTGCAGAAATTTACGATACTATTAAAAATCATTCCTCTGATTATGGAATTAAAGTTGAAGGGATGAGCTTTGATTTTGAAAAAATTATAAAGCGTAGCCGGGACATTTCCAGTCGTATTACAAAGAATGTTGAGATGCTTATTAAGAATAACAAAATTGAAAGGATTAGAGGATTTGGTAAGTTTGTCTCGAATAACCAAATAGAAATATTTGATAATGAAGGGAAGAGTTTTGATTCTGTAGTAGCTGAAAAAATAATTATTGCAACTGGTGCTCGGTCAAAAGTGTTTCCAATAATCCCTGTTGATAGAAAAAATATTATCACATCAACAGAAGCAATGAATCTGCAGAAACAGCCAAAGGATTTAATTGTAATTGGTGCTGGAGCAATAGGTGTTGAGTTTGCATATTTTTATTCTGCGCTAGGAACAAAAGTTACAATTGTGGAAATGCTCGATAATCTTCTTCCTATTGAAGATAAAGAAGTAAGCGAGACGCTCGAAAAAAGTTTTAAGAAAAGAGGAATAAATATTTATACAAAGACTAAAGTTGAAAACGCTGTCGTAAAAGATGATTATGTCATAGTTACAGTAGAAAAGGATGGTAAGATGATTGAACTTAAAGCTGAAAAAGTTTTAAGTGCAATTGGTGTTACTGGCAACATTGAAGGTTTTGGTTTAGAAGAATTAAAAATTGAAATTGAACACGGTCACATTAAAGTGAATAAAGAAAACTACCAAACTAACGTTCCAAATATTTTTGCAATTGGAGATGTTATAGGAGCTCCGTGGCTTGCGCATGTTGCATCTGCAGAAGCAATTTATTGTATCGAAAAAATAAAAGGACTTCATGCTTCACCAATTGATTATGGAACAATTCCTGGCTGTACATATTGCCATCCGCAAGTTGCAAGTGTTGGTTTAACAGAAAAGAAAGCAAGAGAAGAAGGAAGAGAAATTAAAATTGGTAAGTTTCCATTTATGGCAAGTGGTAAAGCCTTTGCGGCGGGTGAACGCGATGGATTTGTTAAATTAATATTTGACTCTAAGTATGGAGAACTTTTAGGCGCACATATTATAGGACCCGAAGCAACTGAGTTAATAGCTGAAGTTACACTTGCTAAATCATTGGAAGCTACATACGAAACTATTGTTAAAACGATTCATGCTCATCCAACTCTGGCTGAATCAATAATGGAAGCTGCTGCTAATGCATATGGCGAATCAATCCATATTTAGAGTATTTGATTATTGCAATCTTGGCTTTATCGATTATAAAGAAGCATGGAGTTTGCAAAAAATTATTTTTACTCAAAGAACTAAGGATGAGATCAGAGATACATTTTTTTTGCTAGAACATCCTCATACATATACACTGGGAAAAGTTGCAGATAAAGAAAACTTAATCAGTTCGGAGAATCAATTAAAAGAACTTGGTGTTAGCGTTTATGAAATTGACCGCGGTGGTGATATTACTTATCACGGACCTGGTCAAATAGTTGGTTATCCTATTATTAAACTGAGCGAATGGAAAGAAGATACGCACGAATATCTTCGCGCCCTTGAAGAAATAATAATGAAAGTTTGTGAAGAATACGGATTGAAAACTAATCGCAATCCAAAATATACTGGCGTTTGGATTGATGAGAGAAAAATTGCTGCAATTGGAATTAAAGTAAGCAGATGGACAACTATGCATGGTTTTGCTTTCAATGTGAATACAGATTTAAATTACTTTGGCGGAATTATTCCATGCGGAATTCGTGATAAAGAAGTCACATCGCTAAAAAAAGAATTAGGGAAAGAAGTTCCTATTAATGAAGTAAAACAAAAATTATTAAAACACTTTACAGAATATTTCAACTATACTGAAGTTTGTAAAAAAGAAAAAACTAATTATTTAACTACTGTTGTGGAAGTTCCTTAGTAGCTTTATTTCTTTGCAAATTATTTTGCGGAGTTGAAGACACTAAAAACATAAGGGAAAAAACATGGCAAAAGTAACAAATGAAGAAGCTGTACTAAATAAATTCAATGGCGCAGGTCCAACAGGAAAAATTGATTCATTTGGCGGACTATCAAAAGATGAATTAATGAATGCTTTGCGCTTGATGACCGTTAGCCGTACAATTGATAATAAAGTTATGACCTTGATTAAGCAGGGTAAAGCTACATTTCATATTGCAGGCGCAGGACATGAGGCAATACAAGTTGCGTGTGGACTTGCAATGCAAAATGGTGTCGATTGGGGATTTCCTTACTACCGTGATATGTGTTTTACTATATCACTTGGTGTTAAACCAGAAGATGTTTTCTTAAGCTTTTTAGGTAAAGCAGATGATCCAATGACTGGTGGAAGGCAAATGGCATGTCACTGGGCTACCAAAGAAGGTAATGTGCCTACGCAATCGAGTCCAACCGGAACTCAATTTTTACAAGCCGTTGGCGTTGCATTAGCAATGAAAAGAAAAGGTATTAACGGTGTTGTTTATGTTAGCAGCGGCGAAGGAACAACATCTCAAGGTGAGTTTCATGAAGCAGTAAATTGGGCGAGTAGAGAAAAACTTCCTGTAGTTTTTGTAATTGAAAATAATAGATGGGCTATTTCTGTTCCGGTACAAGATCAAAGTGGCGGAAAAAATGCATCTATTACCGAAATGATGAAAGGTTATGAGAACCTTTTAAGAATGGAAGTTGATGGAACCGATTTTTTGCAGTCTCACGCAATTGCGCAGAGCGCATTTAAATATGCGAGACAAGGAAAAGGACCAGCATTAATTGAAGCTCACGTTGTACGCTTGTTTTCACATTCATCTTCAGATGATCAGAAAAAGTACAGACCAAATGATTCTCTTCAAGCTGATTTGCAGAAAGACCCGATAACACTTTTTTCCAATTACTTAATTAAGAAAGAAGTACTTACACAGCTTGCTTATGAAGAATTCAAGAAAGAAATTACACTTCATGTAAATGAAGCAGCTGATTGGGCTTTAAAGCAGTCTGATCCTTCACCTGAAAATGTAACAAAATATGTCTTAGACGAATCCGGTAAACGTGATAGATTGGAATATGAAAAGTTAACACACGAAGGCAAGCCAATTGTTTTAGTAGATGCGGTTAACCATGCGCTACGTGAAGAGATGGAAAGAAGCGACAAGATTTATATTTTTGGCGAAGACGTTGCTGATGGAAAAGGCGGTGTGTTTACAGCAACAAAAGGTTTATCAACTGCATTTGGAAATGAAAGAGTGTTTAACTCACCACTTGCCGAAGCAAGTATTGTTGGTGCAGCGGTAGGAATGGCACTGGCTGGTTTAAAACCTTGTGTTGAAATTCAGTTTGGTGATTATATCTGGCCGGCATTCATGCAGTACAGAGATGAAATGTCAATGTTTCGTTATCGATCCAATAATTTGTTTGAAGCTCCAGTAGTTACTCGAGTTGCAGTCGGCGGTTATATTCACGGCGGATTGTATCATAGCCAAAACATTGAAAGCTTTTTTGCGCATATTCCTGGATTACTGATTGCTTATCCATCTAACGCTGCTGATGCAAAAGGTTTATTAAAAACAGCATTGAGAATTAATGATCCGGTTTTGTTTCTTGAACACAAAGGATTGTACCGTCAAAGTTATGCAACCTCTCCAGAACCGGATGCTGATTATCTCGTTCCATTTGGTAAAGCAAAAATTGTTAAAGAAGGTAATGATCTTACAATTATTTCTTGGGGCGCATTAGTTCACGAATCGAATTTTGCAATTAAGAAATTGGAAGAAGAAGGTTATTCAGTAGAATTGATTGATGTTAGAACAATTGCTCCACTTGATGTAGATACCATTTACAAATCTGTAAAGAAAACCGGTAAAGCATTTGTTATTCACGAAGATACATTAACTGGTGGATTCGGAGCCGAGATTGCCTCTCTCATTACAGAAAATTGTTTTGAATCTCTTGATGGTCCGGTTAGAAGAATTGGCGCTTTAGATACACCAATTCCATTTCATCCAATTTTAGAAAATGCTGTTTTACCAACTCGTGAAAGAGTTTATAAAGAAGTTAAAAAACTTTTAGAATATTAAAATTAGTTTTAGCTGGAGATAATATGCGCGTGAACATAGTTATGCCACAGATGGGTGAAAGCATTACAGAAGGAACTTTGATTAAGTGGCATAAGAAAAAAGGTGAGTTCGTAAAAAAAGATGAAATCATTTACGAAATAGCTACCGATAAAGTTGATACAGAAATTCCAAGTCCAGAAGATGGTGTGCTTGCCGATGTTAAAGTTTTTGAACAAGAAACTGTAGTAGTTGGAACTGTAGTTGCAATTATTGAAACTGAAGGAAGTATTTCTGATAATTCCGAAGACGAAAGTATTGTTCAAGATACAAAAACACTGCAAAGTGATCCTCCTTCAACAACACAAGTTGGCGGGAAATTGATTGACGTGCCAATGCCTAAAATGGGTGAATCTATTATGGATGGAACAATAATTAAATGGCACAAAAAAGTTGGCGATAAAATTTTACGCGATGAAATTATTTTTGAAATTAGTACTGATAAAGTAGATACCGAAGTTCCTTCACCGGTAGATGGAGTTTTAGAAACAATTTTATTCAAAGAAAATGAAAACGTAAATGTTGGTGTAGCTGTTGCAAAAATTAGAACTAGTAGCGGGCTTGTAATAGAAAAGCCAGTATTAAATGAAGAGAAAGTTCAAGATTTAAAGCAAGAAACTAATTCGATAATAAATAAGGTTGCTCACAAACAAGAGCAAAGTAATATCAACCAGAAACAAAATACAAACAAATTTTATTCTCCATTAGTATTAAATATTGCAAGAACGGAAGGGATTTCATTTAATGAGTTGGAAGTTATTAAAGGCTCCGGAATTAATGGACGAGTTACAAAAAATGATGTACTAAATTATTTGCAAAATAAAAAATCCGGTAAATTTTATACAGCAATATTACCAACAAGTACTACATCCAACACAGAAGTTGTAAAAGAAGTAAAAACAATCTCCGGTCAGCATGTTGAGTTTTTAGCAATGGATAATACACGTCAACGTATTATGCAACATATGGTAAACAGTCGCGATACTTCCGTTCATGTTACAGCTGTAATGGAAGTTGATATGAGCAAGATTCATAATTTTGTTGAAAAGAATAGAGTTAGCTTTGCAAACGAAGGAATCAAACTAACTTACTTGCCTTTCATTTCTTATGCAGTAATCAAGGCATTAAAAGAATATCCTTTGATGAATTCTTCTATTGAAGGGAAAAATATTCTGACTAAAAAGTTCGTTAATCTAGGAATTGCAGTTGCCGTTGAACCAAATGGTTTAATTGTTCCAAACATTAAAAATGCAGAAGATAAAAATATTAGAGGATTAGCCAGAGCAATTGCCGATATTGGACTTAGAGCCCGAACAAAAAAACTTGTGCCGGATGATGTTGTTAATGGTACTTTTTCAATTACTAATTATGGCGTTTTTGGTTCATTGTTTGGTACTCCAATTATTAATCAACCAGAAGTTGGAATTCTTGGTGTTGGCGCGGTTACAAAAAAACCGGTTGTTGTTGAATTAGAAGGCATCGAGGCAATTGTTATAAAACCGATGATGTATTTATCACTTAGCCATGATCACAGATTAGTTGATGGAATGCTTGGTGGTAAATTTTTGAAATCAATTAAAGAAACTTTAGAGAATTTTGATACCAATATCGTTTAATGTTTTGATCACGAGCCAACTTTTGAACACAATTTATTAAGAAGATTAAAGCAAGATCAAGAAAAAATAAGTAGAGAAAATGAAAATTAACCAGCATCAGAAAGCATTTAAAGATTCAATTGAAGTGAGTAGAGAAGAATTAGGCAAAAGGCCAGATTGGCTAAAAGTTCGGCTTCCAACCGGACATAATTACAAAGAAGTATACCAACTTTTACGTAAAAGCAAACTAAACACAGTTTGCGAAGAAGCTAAATGCCCAAATTTAGCAGAATGTTGGAATAGAAAAACTGCTACATTCATGATCCTTGGCGACACTTGCACTCGATCTTGCGGTTTCTGTAATGTAAAACTTGGCTTACCAAATGAACTTGACATGGATGAACCTCGTCGCGTCGCAGAATCTGTTGAAGCATTGGGGCTAAATCATGTTGTTATTACATCAGTAAATAGAGACGAGTTAAGAGATGGCGGTGCGATAATATTTAGCGAGTCGGTAAGATTGATTCGTCAAAGAATGCCGGCTACAACCATCGAGATATTAATTCCCGATTTTAAAGGTGAAGAAGAAGCATTCAATATAATAATGCAAAATCCACCAGATATACTTAATCATAATTTAGAAACAGTAAAACGATTATATCATGCTGTTCGCCCGCAAGCCAAATATGAAAGAAGTTTAGAAGTTATTCGATGGTTCAAAGAAAAAGGGCTAAAAACTAAAAGTGGAATTATGGTAGGGATTGGAGAAAAAAAAGAAGAAGTGTTCGAAATAATCCATGATCTATATTACGCTGGCTGTGATATTATGACAATTGGTCAATATTTGCAGCCAACTAAGAATCATCTTCCTGTACATAGATACGTAATATTGGAAGAATTTAAAGAATACAAAGATTATGGAATGAATATTGGGCTAAAAGCAGTTGAATCATCTCCTTTGGTACGTAGTTCATATCATGCTGATAAACATGCCGAATTAATTTAATTGTTCAAAATTTCTCATCAAAAGTTCAGACATTCTCACTTCTGAAAATCCGACCACTAATCTTTTAAAAATATTTTTGGCAAGAGAAAAGAGGCTTGGTTTTTTGCAAATAATCCTTATTTTTTCAACGATGATTTACGAATTGAGACACTTAGTTTGGCACGTTGTTTTAAGCGAGTTAATCACTAATAAGGAATACAGATGCTTAAAATCATCGCTCAAATTCTACTAAACACAAATTTCAACCATATTAAGGTTATGGCTCTTGCCATAACCTTTTTGGTTTTAAACCAGAGAGGTCTTAATGGCTAAAGTTAAAGGTGATATCGTAATTGATATCGACAAATGCAAAGGCTGTGAACTATGTGCCGCAGCATGTCCGCAAGAATCGCTTGAACTTTCGCGCAAGCTTAATCCAAAAGGTTATCATTATATTGTAAAGATTGAAGATAACTGTACTGGTTGTACAAACTGTGCTATGGTTTGTCCTGATGGCATAATTAAAGTTTACCGTAAAACTGAAAAGAAAAAAGAGAAGATTGCTACAATTACAAATGTTACCGAAGATATAACTGTGACGGTGAGATCATGAAAAAAGAAATGAGATTAATGAAGGGCAATGAAGCTTTAGCCGAAGCTGCAATTCTAGCTGGCTGCGATGCTTATTTTGGTTATCCTATTACTCCACAATCCGAGGTTTTAGAATACTTAATGAATGAGGCTGAAAAAAGAACTGGCATGGTTGTTCTTCAATCTGAAAGTGAAATCGCCTCCATTAATATGGTTTATGGTGCAGCTGGTACAGGTAAAAGAGTAATGACTTCTTCTTCAAGCCCTGGAATGAGTTTAATGCAAGAAGGAATATCTTACATTGCCTGCGGCGAACTTCCATGCGTTCTTGTAAACGTGCAACGTGGCGGACCTGGATTAGGTACAATTCAACCTGGGCAAGCTGATTATTTTCAAGCAGTTAAAGGTGGCGGACATGGAGATTATAAAGTTATAACTTTAGCTCCTTCTACTGTTCAAGAAATGGTTGATTTTGTAGGAGAAGGATTTGACCTTGCATATAAATATAGAAATCCTGTTATGATATTAACAGATGGTGCTCTTGGTCAAATGATGGAAAAAGTTCTTTTACCTGAACAGAAACCGAGAAAAACCGAATATGAACCTTGGGGTAGCACTGGTAAAACTTCTAACAGAGAAAGAAATGTTATCTACACGCTTTCTTTACAACCAGATGTTATGGAACAATGGAATGAGCGTCTACAAGCTAAGTATAGAAAAATTGAAGAAAATGAAACCCGTTGTGAAATAATTGATTGCGACGATGCTGATTATATAATAGTTGCTTATGGTTTGGTAGCACGTATTAGCCAAAAAGCTGCTCACATTGCCAGAGAAAAAGGAATAAAAGTTGGTGTGTTTAGACCAATTTCTCTTTATCCATATCCTTATGCAGATTTAAACAGAATTGCAGACAATGTAAAAGGCTTTTTGACAGTTGAAATGAATGCTGGTCAAATGGTAGAAGATGTCCGCCTTGCTGTTAACGGTAAAAAACCAATTGAGTTTTACGGCAGACAAGGTGGAATGATTCCTTCACCGGAAGATATTTTTCACAAGCTTGAAGAAAAAATTATTGGAGAATTGGTATGAACGAAAAAACAATGACAGCTGAAGAAGACTTACGCTTCGAGCAAATGCTTGCAGAAGAAAGTGTTTGTACCAAAGAAAACATGGTTTATGATAAACCAGAAACTTTGTTGGATACAACTATGCATTACTGTCCGGGCTGCGGGCATGGTGTAGCACATAGATTAATTGCAGAAGTAATTGATGAACTTGACATCCAAAAAGATACCATTGGTGTTGCGCCAGTTGGATGTGCGGTATTAGCTTATAATTATTTAAATATTGATATGAACGGAGCTGCTCACGGAAGAGCTGCCGCAGTCGCAACCGGAATTAAACGTGTACTTCCAGATAAATATGTTTTCTCATATCAAGGTGATGGTGACTTAGCTGCTATTGGCACTGGTGAAACTATACATGCTTGCAACCGAGGAGAGAATATTTTAATAATATTCATCAACAATGGTATTTATGGGATGACAGGCGGGCAAATGGCACCTACTACTCTACCCGGAATGAAATCTACAACTTCTCCAAATGGAAGAGATATTGCTACAATGGGTAATCCATTAAAAATAACAGAACTCGTTGCTCAATTACCTGGTACCTATTACGTAACAAGAACAGCTGTTAATTCTCCAGCAAATGTTCGCAAGGCAAGAGCTGCAATTAAAAAAGGTTTTGAATACCAGAAGTTGAATAAAGGAACTTGTTTAGTTGAAATAGTTACAAATTGTCCTTCAAATTGGAAAATGAATCCACTTGAATCTAATAAATGGCTGGAAGAAAATATGCTTCCGTTTTATCCACTTGGCGATATTAAAAAGCCTTCAAACTGATTAGGAGATTAATATGACTGAAGAAATTATTATTGCTGGATTTGGCGGACAAGGTGTTCTTTCAATGGGACAAATTCTTTGTTACGGCGGTGTGATGGAAGATAAAGAAGTTAGCTGGATGCCATCTTACGGTCCGGAAATGCGTGGTGGAACTGCTAATTGTATTGCTATTGTTAGCGATGAAAAAATTAGTTCGCCCGTGTTAACAAAATTTGATACTGTAATTGCGCTAAATCAACCTTCACTCGATAAATTTGAAAAAACTGTAAAACCTGGCGGACTTTTAATTTATGAAGCTAGTACAATCATAAAACCTCCAACACGAACAGATATTGAAGTTTTAGCGATTGAAGCTTCAAACGAAGCGGCAAAGATGAACAATATAAAAATTATGAATATGATTGTTCTGGGATCTTTATTGAAGAAAAAACCAATGATCACACTAGAAAGCGCCTTAAAAGGTTTAGAGAAAGTTTTACCGGAAAGATATCATCATCTCATTCCATTAAATAAGGCTGCAATAGAAAGGGGAATGGAGTTAGCTGAAAAAGACGGAGTATCAGCTTAATTAAAATTATGAGAAGTTCTGCTGATAAATTAGAACTTCTCTTATAGAATTATTGGCAAGGTGTTTCATGGATTTTACATTGAATTCCAAATAGCCAATCCATATTTTGTAAAACAAAAAATGAGTAATTAACTATGCGGATTGGATTACTAAAAGAACCAAATTATAATGAAGAAAAGCGTGTTTCGCTTGTCCCAGCCGGAGTTCAAACACTTGTGGGTTCCGGTCATTCAGTTTTTATTGAGTCCGGTGCCGGACTCGGCAGTCATTTTTCAGACAATGACTATAGAAATGTTGGTGGTAGTGTAGTTTATTCAGCCGAAGAAGTTTTTCAGCGCAGCGAACTTGTTGTTCGTGTTACACCTTTTAATGAGCAAGAAGTCGATCAACTACAAGAAGATCAAATACTTTTTTCTGCACTGCATTTAGCTGTAGGCAAAAAAAACACAGTAGAAAAATTGATGAAGAAAAAAGTAACCGCAATTGCTATTGAGTTGATTGAAAAAGATGAAGAACTACCTATTCAGCAGGCAATGAGTGAAATTGCCGGACAGTTAGCAATTCAAGTTGGAGAAAGGTATTTAGGCGGAGATCATGCAAAAAGCAGAGGTATTTTGCTTGGCGGAATTCCGGGTGTTGCACCGGCTGCTGTAGTAATTATTGGTGCCGGCGTTGTTGGTTTTAATGCGGCTTTAACGGCATATTCTAGAGGTGCGCACGTTATTGTTTTGGATAAGGATATAAGGAAACTTCGACGAATTCGAAACGAGATTTCTAAAGATATTCCTACTGTTGCTGCCAATCAATATACAATTGCAAGAGGTGTTAAATTTGCTGATTTGCTTATCGGTGCTGTACAAGATAAAGCCGGAAAGACTCCTCATATTATTTCGGAAGAAATGGTAAAATCAATGAAACCCGGATCAGTAATTGTTGATGTATCTGTTGATCAAGGTGGTTGTGTAGAAACGTGCAGACCAACAACTATAAGCGATCCGGTTTACGAAATGCATAACATTATTCATTATTGCGTTCCAAATATGCCGGCTCTTGTTGCAAGAACAGCAAGTTTTGGTTTAACAAATGCTTGTATTGAATATATACATGAAATAGCCGATAATGGAATTGCTAATGCGCTTTTAAGCGATACCGGTCTTGCTAAAGGTGTTTGTACTTATAACGGTTATGTATCAAATGAAAAAATTGCTGATGCTTTTAACTTAGAGTTTAGAAGACTTCATATTTTTTCTACAAATTGAAGAGAATAATGATGACTATAGAACAGATTAGACAAAATAAACAACAAAATGCTTCATGGATTAAAAGATACAATACGCATTTAGTATCAGCCGAGGAAGCGGTAAAAGTAATTAAGTCTGGCGATAAAATTGTTGTTCAACCTGGATGCGCAGCACCATTTACTGTAATTAATGCAATGGTGGATAGAAGAGAAGAACTTGAGAATATCGAAATATATCATATTCTTATTGTAGGAGATATTCCGTATACAAAACCTGGTATGGAAAAACATTTTAGACATAAAGCTTTTTTTATTGGAGCTAATGCCCGTCAAGCAGTTAATGAAGGAAGAGCAGATTTTATTCCTATTTTTCTAAGTGAAGTAACAATGCTTTTCAAACGTGGAGTTATAGTTCCAGATGTGGCTTTGATACATGTTTCTCCACCGGATGAACATGGTTTTTGCAGTTATGGAATTGATGTAGGCAACATTAAAACTCCGGCAGAAAAATCCAAATGTGTAATTGCACAAGTAAATAAACAAATGCCAAGAGCTTTAGGTAATAGTTTTATTCATGTAAATAAGATTGATTATATTGTTGAAGTAGATGAACCATTGAAAGAACTATCTCAGGTTGATCCTGACGCATCTCCTGAAATGATAGCCATTTATGATAAAATTGGAAGTCATATAGCAGGTTTAATTGAAGATGGTTCTACTTTGCAAATGGGAATTGGAGCCATTCCGGATGCAGTTCTAAAATACTTGCACCACAAAAAAGATTTAGGAATTCATACAGAAATGTTTTCAGATGGTTTGATCGACTTAATTGAAGAAGGCGTTGTTAATGGAGAAAAGAAAACTTTACATCCAGGCAAATTAATAGCTGGTTTTGTTCTAGGAACCAAGCGGGCATTCGATTTTATCGACAACAATCCAATATTTGAATTCCATCCACAAGAATATGTAAATAACCCTTTTATTGTTTCTCAAAATAATAAGATGATTGCCATAAATTCTGCGATTGAAGTTGATCTTACCGGTCAAGTTTGTTCTGATTCTATAGGGACAAGATTTTTTAGCGGAATAGGCGGACAAGTAGATTTTGTAAGAGGTGCTTCACACTCAGAAGGTGGTAAACCTATTATAGCATTGCCTTCTGCAACAAAAGATTTGAAAATTAGTAAAATTGTGGCTAGCTTAAAACCTGGAGCTGGTGTTGTTACTTCAAGAGGAGATGTTCATTATGTTGTTACAGAATTTGGTGTAGCAAATCTCTATGGTAAAACAATTAAAGAAAGAGCTAAAGCACTTATCAATATAGCTCATCCAAACTTTAGGGATAAATTAACAGAATACGCAAAACAAACATTTAATATTTAATTATGGTAGCAGTTATAGGGGATATTCACGGCTGTTTCAACACTTTGGTTGAACTTTATACAAAGATAATTACTCGGTACCCTGGCATTGCTGTGTATACAGTTGGTGATATGGTTGACCGTGGCAATATGAGTCGTGATGTCGTCAATTTTATTATCTCAAATAATATTTATGTAGCACCGGGTAATCACGATTATATGTTTTATCATTTTTTCAAAGATCCGTCAAGTGTTTTTGCACGTTCTTGGTTTTTTAACGGCAATGAAACTACTCTTGAGTCTTATGAAAAATATGAGACTGATATGTTTTTACATATTGAATTCATAAAATCTAGACCGCTTTATTACAACCTTACAGACTGTTTCATATCCCACGCTGGCATTTCGAATCAATATGAAAAATATTTACCAGCAGATTTTCGGGATAACTTAGATCTACTAGAAAGTTTTATTCAAAATGATTTGCGAAGTGACAGAGGAATTCTTTGGACTCGCGACCCACTATTAAATATTGGTAAAATGCAAGTTGTTGGTCATACAACCAAACCCGATATTACACTTGTTGAGGATTCTAATACTGTTTATATTGATACAGGTGTATTTTTAGGAAATAAACTTAGCAGTGTTATCATCCATGAAAGTCTAATAATTGAAACAATAGATGAAAAAGCTCATATAGATGATATAATAAAGAAGTAATAACTGCATTTTCCGAGAAAAATTATTACCCAAAAAAAGAATTGCCTTAGACATATATTTTACTAAAATTTGAACAAGAAAAATTAAGGAGGTTTATAGAAGCTTTATACAATTATTAATAATCTGAGAGATTAACATTTCTTCTATAGGTAAAAATATCTTTCTATCGGGTATCAAACTATTATTGATCCCTTTCTTTATAGTTTCAATTCTACTTTCGTTTGGGTTTACAAATGACGAAAAGAAAAATCAATCATCATTTCTATTTGCATATTTTCTTTCAAACCTTGAAGAGTTAAATAAAGAAGCAGCTTCTAGAATTCCAAACAATTCTGAAAATCAGAGACCAAATTGGTTCGAAAAATTTATTCCAGATTCAATTGAAAATGAAAAGAGAAAGGCTGATTCCTTAAGAGCAATTTCTGCAAAAATAGATTCTACAATTAAAAAAGATTCGATTGTTACAAGCCATTCAACCCCAGATTCAACAATAAAAAATGATACTAGCAAAGTTGCAAAAGCAGATACAACCAAACCTAAAACTTTAGAAGAACTTCTTTTTGAAGCAGAATCAAAAATGAATAAGGATGTAACTAAGCAACCTTTTTCAAGAAAAGACTCACTAAGAATAAAAGCAAAAGCAGATTCACTTCTTAGAGTTGAGTTAGAATCAAAAGATTCAACTGCAAGATTAAAATACTATCGTTTTGAAAACAAGGAAGAACCTTTAACAAGTTTTAGAGAACTGAGACGCTCACAACTATTTTTAAGATCTGCCGGCAGTATCAATAGAAATGTTAAGTTAGACTCTACCGGAACGAAAGTTATAATAGAAGAAACTATTGCAGGTCAAAAAGTTAAGCCTAAACTTGAAATGCCTTTGGATGAATATATTGATCTAAGATTAGCTGCAATAAAACGTGAGATATGGGAATTAAAAGGTTATGAGTATGTTTTAAAGGAATCAAAAAAAGATTTAAGTCAATTAATTACAGATATAACAAATATTGATATTCCTCTTCCAAGTAACCCAATTCTATCAATTTTTGGACCGCCTAAAATCAATTTAAGAATTAACGGGCAAGTTGATATTCATGGCGCTTGGAGAAATGAAAAAACTGAAGGAATTACTTCTTCCGCTTTGGGTAATACCCGAAATGAGCCGGATTTTAAACAGACAGTTCAAATTAACCTAAACGGAACCATTGGTGATAAGCTAAACCTATCTGCGGATTGGAACACTGAAAGACAATTTCAATATGAAAACCAACTAAAGCTTAAGTATACTGGGTACGAAGATGAAATAATTCAAAGTATTGAAGGCGGAAACGTTTCATTGCAAACTTCGCCACTTGTTGGTGGCAGCGAAGCTTTGTTTGGTATTAAAGCCCACTTTAAAATGGGTCCTTTTAGTCTTACTGCTTTAGCATCTCAAAAGAAAAGTGAAGTTAAAGAAGTATCTTACACTGGCGGGTCAAAGTCTCAAAAGTATGAAATACGCGCATACGATTATTCACCAAACCATTTCTTTGTTGATTCCATCTATCAAAATAAAAACGAAAATGTGTTTAATAAGTACTATGGAAATGCAACTCCTATTCCTACAAATCATTTAAGAATTAAAGACATTCAAGTTTGGAAGACAACAACCGGTTTATTTAATCCAACAGAAAGAAAAGCTAATGCTTATATAGATTTACCCAAAAGAAGCAAAGGAAATCTATATGATAATAAATTAAGAGATATTGCAAATAACAATACTATACCCGGCAGAAGTGAAATTGATAGAAGATTTATTCTTTTAACAGAAGGAACAGATTACATAATTCATCCTGAAGCTGGGTTCATTACATTCAAAACTCAAATACAAGAACAAGACGCATTAGCAGTATCATATCAAATTGAAGGTGCGACAAATTCTTCGAATGATGATGAATTTTATGGTGAGTTTACAAGAGAAGCTGTTGGAGATTCAACAACTCGTTTAGTATTAAAACTAATTCGCCCTTCTAGTTTGCAACCACAATTTAAAGATGCTTGGAAACTTCAACTTAGAAATATTTATCCAATTGGTGGAAGAAGAATTAAAGAAGAAGGCTTTACCATGGATATTAAGTTTATAGTTGAAGGAGCAGAGCCGCAGGACAACATTAATGGAACCAAATTGCTAAGAGCATTTGGATTTGATAATACAGATAAAAGTAAAACAAGTGCTACTCCAGATGGTGCGTTCGATTTCTTTTCCGAAAGAACCATTATGCCAGAAACTGGAGAAATAATATTTCCGGTATTACAACCTTTTGGAAGAGATTTTCCTACAGATTTGCCAGTCGAATATAAATATCAAGCAGTTTATGATACACTTGTAACATTTGCTAAACAAGATCGGGCTAAAGATAAATTTATGATGGTTGGCGAATACTCTGCGGATGTTTCTTCAACTATAAATATTGGATTTAATGTTGTAGAGAACTCTGTTCGCGTTTTATTAAATGGCTCGCCTTTACAAGATGGAGTTGATTACGAAGTAGATTATAACTTAGGACAAGTTATAATTAGAAACGATAACGCACTTGTACCTGGTGCAGATTTAAAAATAACCAGTGAACAAAATGATTTATTTACTCTTGCATCTAAAACCATGCTTGGGTTCCGCGGATTGTATGAGTTTAATAGAGAAACTTCGCTTGGCTTTTCTTTCTTAAATCTTAATCAACAAACTTTAAGCGATAAAGTTAGAATTGGCGAAGAGCCTTTGAATAACTCAATCTTTGGAGTTGATTTTAAAACAAATGTTAATCTTCCATTTGTTACCAAAGCTATTGATAAATTGATTTCAACAAGCGCTCCTTCAAGCTTTCAAATTAATGCTGAAATGGCTTATATAGATCCAGATCCTAATACAAAGAAAAGTACAATAACCAGCGATGCAGGAAAGAGTATTGCTTATGTTGATGATTTTGAAGGTGCAAAGAGAACCATTCCATTGGTTGAAGCATATGGCTCTTGGCATGATGCAAGTTTACCGAATAATTTACCTTTAATTGGTAAATTACCGGAAGATCAGCAAATGAATTACAAAGCCAAATTACATTGGTTTAACATTATTCCTTCCGATGTAAATATTGAAGACATCTATGGAGATCGTAAAAAAGCTCCACCAGACGGTCGACAGATAACAACTTTAGATTTTGTCTATCAACCGAATAAGCGAGGGTTTTATAATTATAACCCAACTCTTGGCGATATGAAAAGCAATTGGGGCAGTATTATGAAGCCGCTATCATCAACAGCTAATAACTTGATAGAAGAGAATATAGAATACATTGAGTTTTGGATAAATATTGTAGATGCTCCGGTTGGCGCAAAAATCCATATGGATTTAGGACAAATTAGTGAAGATGTAATCCCAAATAGAAAACTTGATACTGAAGATAAAAATGATAATGATTTAGTTGATGATGGAGAAGATGTTGGTATGGATGGCTTGAAAAATCCGGATGAACCATTTTATAATGCTTCAACAAATGGTGACCCTGGCGATGATGATTACTTCTTTCAGTTAAAATCAAATATGACAGCCGATGATTACAGTAGAATTAATGGAACTGAAGGAAATGCTGTTTCTATTGATTTGGGCAGAATTCCCGATACTGAGGATTTGAACCGGAACAAAACTTTAGATAGAACAAATAGTTATTTCCGTTATGAGATTTCTTTGGATACTACTTCGGCTAACCCTTATAAACAAGGAGATAAAAGCCCTAAAGGATGGTATCTATTTAAAGTACCATTAAAAGAGTATACCGAAAAAATTGGATCCCCAAGCTTTTCAGTTGTAGAAACATTTAGAATTTGGATTAGCGGGGTTCAACAACGTGTACATCTTCGGTTCGCAGAAATGAACCTTGTTGGAAGTCAATGGCAAAAAGTATTGAACTCAATAGTTACAGTTGATGATGAAGTATTATCTATTTCTACTGTTAACATCGAAGATAATACATTTTATTATTCTCCTCCTGGAGTTCAAAGGGAGAGAGACAGAACTCAACCGGAATACAATATTGAAAAGAATGAACAGTCTTTGAGTTTAGATTTACAAAACCTTGAAGATGGAGACACAAGAGAAGTTGTTCGTTATATGACAAGACCATTAGATGTTTTTAATTATAAAGAGATGAAATTGTTCTTACATGGTGATAAGAATGAAGCGAATGGCTCAATTTCATACTACAAAAATGCACAAGACTACGCTT
>CAZVYT010000023.1:35543-47502 GCA_964631495.1 uncultured Melioribacter sp.
TTCCGAAATTTATTTAAGATTTGGTGCAGATTCTACTAACTATTATGAGTATAGACAACCTGTACAAGCAGGGTGGAATGAAGTAAGTATGAAGTTTGCTGATCTTACGGCAATTAAGCAACAGAGAGATTCTGCCAATATGGTTTATAAACTTGCAGTAAATGATAAACCAGGTCACTTTTACGGAATTCGAGGTAATCCTTCTCTTACAAAAGTATCATTTTTTACAATTGGAATTATTAATCCAAAGAATAAAGGTACAAATGGTCAGGCAGTAAGTGGAAGTGTTTGGGTTAACGAATTGCGCGTTCTAGAAGCAGAACAAACACCAGGTTGGGCATATTCTGCAAATGCTTCATTACAATTAGCAGATCTAATGCGTGTAAGTTTTAATGCAAGTCAAACAAATCCATATTTTCATAGAATTACTGAACGATTTGGTTCCCGAGAAGATAATCTTAATTGGGGCATGGCAGTTGATTTTGATGTACTCAAATTAATACCAGTTAATCTTTCAGGAAGTAATTTGCGAGTTAATTATTCTAGAACTGAAACTGCTTCTAATCCGCTATATATGCCAGGTACTGATATAAAAGTTGCAGAAGCTCAACATGCTGAGCGTGTTAAACTAGAGAAACTTGGATGGACAGAAACAGCAATTAATTCTCGCATTGATTCTATGAAGAATGTAACTCAAACTATTGGAACTTCCGAGATTTGGAATGTTTCAAATATTCGATTTAAGATTCCAACAGAAGTTTGGTATATAAGAGACATCTTCAACAATATTAGCTTGAATTTTAATTATAATAAAACGTTTAACAGAAGTCCTACTGTAAAAAATGGCAATAGTTGGTCTTGGAATGCCGGAGCAAATTATTCAGTTAATTTTAGCAGAGATTTATTCTTTAAGCCAGCAGATATTCCAATTATCGGATTAATTTACGACATCTTTTCAGATTATAAAGACACTAAAATTTTCTTTACACCGCAGTCTTTTACAACGGCTTTTACATTATTAAGGAAGTATAGTTATTCTCAGTCTCGTTCAAACGAAACCAAACCAGATATTCAACGAGATTTTTCTTCAACTCGTGGCGCTGGAATTAATTGGACATTTGCAGAAAGTGGTTTATTGAACCTTGGATTAGCTTACAACTTTGATGTACAATCTACTTTAGCATACTTACTTACAGATAAACTAGGCGGATTGGATATAGATAAAAGTGAAAGCCAGATATGGCGCGAAATTTTTACTGGCGCTTTCTTTGGCAAGGACTTCAATTATAAGCAGTCTTTTGATTTACGCTCTAATCCAAGAATACCAACTTGGTTTGGTCTAAATAACTTTGTAACTCTTACAGCTTCTTATTCAGCCAGTTATCAATGGCAGAATAACTTTCAACAAAAAGAATTGGGTAGAAGCGCAGGTTATGGCAATCGTATATCGGCTGGTATGTCTGTAAGGCTTAAATCAATTTTTGAACCTTTGTTTAAAGTATCTGAAGAAATCAAAAGTTCTGTGCCGATTATAAAGCAACCAGAACCTGGCAGCGGAAGTACTGGTGGTAGAAGAAGTGGGCGAGGCGCTCCAAGAACATCTCCGGTTTCTCCAATTAATGAAAACCTTGCTAGTGATACAACAAAAAAAATAGTAGTATCAGATTCTTTAGCAGTTGCCGCCGGAACTGATTCATTACAAAAAAGTGGTATTGATTCTTTATTAGCTAAAGATGATGCTTCAATTGATACTATACCATTAGGTCCAAGTATTTTCTCAAAATCATTTGAAATGTTAAAACTTGGTATTAAATATTTCTTTTTTGATTATGATCAGATAAGTATAAATTTTTCTCAGAATAGCACTTATGCCGCTGGCGGACTTTTAGGTGTTGGAACTGGTTTTAATAATTTTTGGGGTGTAAAGTATAATTACGATAAAGGACCAAGTAGAATGTTTATGCTTGGTTTAAGTAATGATGTAGGAAACCGTGCACCATTAGGTAATTTGCAAGACAGCTATTCTCATAAAAACGATATTGATTTAAAAACTTCTCGTCCATTGTGGGATGGTGCACAAATTGATTTACGTTGGAAAATTGGCTGGGGCATCAACAAAACTGTAACAATACAAACAGATGCATTTGGTGTTCCAACTATTGCAAATCAAATTTCAAGTGGAAGTATTGATAGGAGTTTCTTATCCCTACCGCCTGTATTAATTTTCTCTTTCCTTAAAACTGGAATGAAAAGAGTAAGTGAATTGTATGATCCAAAAGCTGTTGACCCAAGCAAGAGTTTGTCAGAAGCTTTTGTTCAAGGATTTGAAACATTATCAATACTTGGCAAAGTACCATTCTTATCCAAGGTATTGCACTATATTCCAAGACCAAACTGGTCATTTACTTGGAATGGACTTGAGCAAATATCAATATTCAATTTTGCAAAAAGAGTTTCATTGAATCATGCATATGATTCAAATTATTCTGAAGGCTGGAAAATTAATCCGGATGGAAATCAAGAGATACAAGCACAAAAAGTTGATTATGGATTTAACCCTTTAGTTGGATTAACATTTAACTTTGATGAACTTTTTGGCGGTCAATTCCAAAGCGCAGTAAGATATTCAACAAAAACCGGTTATAGCTTAGGTGTTACAACAAGAAATATAACTCAAGCATTTTCTCAGGATATAAATATCTCTGCAAGTTATAGTAAATCCGGTTTCTCTCTTCCATTATTTGGAATTGACTTAAAGAACGATATTGAAATATCACTATCTTACACAAGAGGAAAGACATCCAGCATTATATATGAAATGGATGCATTTAAAGAAGAAGGTAAACCTCAAGAAGGTAAAACCAATACTACAATCGAACCAAAAATTCGTTATGTAATGAGTGCTCGTGTTACGCTATCAATATTT
Source organism: uncultured Melioribacter sp. (assembly GCA_964631495.1). Taxonomy (GTDB): domain Bacteria; phylum Bacteroidota; class Ignavibacteria; order Ignavibacteriales; family Melioribacteraceae; genus Stygiobacter. Next base: position 38,470 of record CAZVYT010000023.1, read on the forward strand.
TATAGAAGAACCAGCATTGAACCAGAAGGTGCATCTCGTATCCCGCCAACAACAACAAACGAGGCTGGTGTTGATGTGAGAATTGCAATTCAATAAAAAGAAAAACTATGAAAAAAAATAAAATCTTATGGGTTGATGACGAAATAGAATTGCTGCGTTCTCACATTATCTTTTTAAATGAAAAAGGATATGATGTAGATACCGTAACCAACGGTGAAGATGCAATCTCTGAAGTAAAGAACAAACAATTTGATTTAATATTTCTAGATGAAATGATGGCTGGGCTTGGCGGGCTTGAAACTTTACAGCAAATAAAAGAAATCAATCCTAACATTCCCGTTGTAATGGTTACAAAAAGCGAAGAAGAAAGTTTGATGCATGATGCTATTGGAAGTAAAATAAGTGATTACTTGATTAAGCCTGTGCTTCCTTCTCAAATTTTACTTGTATGCAAAAAAATTCTTGAAGGAAAAAAAATTTCTGTAGAGTTTGTTCAAAAAGACTATTTAACTTCATTTAATGAAATTAACCGGTTGTTATCTCTAGACCCAAATTTTGATGCTTGGCTAGAAATCTATTTAAAGCTTGTAAACTGGGATATGGAACTTGATGAACATCCTGAAATAGATTTGCGACAAATGCTTGTTGAGCAAAAGAAAGAATGCAACCAAGCATTCTCTAAATATGTTGAAAAGAATTATAAAAATTGGATTGAAACTTCCAAGAAAGATGAAGCTCCAGTTCTTTCAACACAAATAGTTGATAATTATGTGTTACCGCAACTAAAAAATTTTGATGGTCCGCTTTTCTTTTTTGTAATTGATTGTTTAAGGCTCGATCAGTGGCTTGTTATGGAAAAGCACTTAACCGGGTTATTCAACATTCAGAAAGATTATTATTATTCAATATTACCAACTGCAACACCTTATTCGCGCAACGCACTTTTCTCCGGTTTGTTTCCCTCAGAAATTGAAAAGCATTATCCAGAATTGTGGGCAACAATGAGTGATGATGAAAACAGTATGAACAAGCATGAAAAAGATTTAATGCAGCTGCTTCTTAATCGAAGAAGAATAAATCTAAAAAATGACTTGAAATACATGAAGATTATTGATCCGGAAGTTGGTAGAGCTTTCGAACAAAATATTCTATCTCATAAAAAAACTAATTTAATGGCAGTTGTTGTTAATTTTTTAGATATGATTGCGCATGGTCGTTCTGACTCCGAAATTCTTAAAGAAATTGCCCCGGATGAAGCCGCTTATAGATCCTTGACTAATACATGGTTTCAACACTCTTCTTTATTAAATACTTTTAGAGCTGTTGCAAGTATACCAAAAGCTAGAATAGTTCTAACTACAGATCACGGAAGTATACGCACTCAGCGCGGGGCAAAAGTTCTTGGTGATAAAGAGGCATCAGTAAATCTTCGATTCAAATTTGGGCGCAATCTTAAGGTTGATGATAAGCATGCTGTCTTTATTAAAAATCCGGCGGATTATAAACTTCCGAAACGCGGAGTAACTGTTAGTTACATTATTTCTAAAGAAGATTATTATTTTGTTTATCCAACTGAATATCATAAATACTTGAGCTACTATAAAGACAGTTTCCAGCATGGCGGAATATCTCTTGAGGAAATGATTTTACCGGTTATTACATTGGAAAGTAAAGCATAATGAAAATACGTCTCGAAAGAATTGTTTTGAGTGAGAATGAAACTGCTGAAGTTGCAGCTGATTTTGCGGCTATACTTAAAATTGGTGATGTTGTATGTCTAAATGGTAATTTGGGCAGTGGCAAAACACTATTTGTAAAAAATATATGTAAAGTATTTTCGATTGATACAACTACAAGTCCAAGTTATGCTATTGTAAATGAATATATTGGAAAAGTTAAAGTAATTCACATAGATTTTTACAGACTAAAAAAAATTGAAGAGTTGTATGATATTGGTTTTGAAGAATATCTAACCAATGGCGACTCAATTGTTTTTATAGAATGGTCGAAATTATTTGTAGATGTCCTGCCTAAGAAGTATTATTCAGTAGAAATTACACATATTGATGAAACAACACGTCAATTAATTATCAAAAATCATGAATAATCTTTTTCCTTTACTTGCTATTGAAACGACTGGTGAAATGTGCAGTGTTTCTGTTTTGCTTGATGAAAAAATATTTATAGAGCTAAATCATTTGCAAAAGCATATTCACTCCCAAAAACTCATCGATATGATTGATATTGTGTTATCTCAAGGTAAGATTAAGTTAAATGAATTGAAATCTATTGCTGTTTCAATGGGTCCTGGTTCATTTACTGGCTTGCGAATTGGTGTTTCCGCTGCAAAGGGTTTAGCCTTTGGCAGTTCTTTACCTATAATTCCGGTAAAAACTTTTGAAGCACTTGCACTTCAATTAGCAGAGTTAATTCCTGATGAAGTAGCTTTCAATATAGTTTCAAGTGCAAGCATTGAAGACGCATATTTCTCAAAATATCAAATGATTCAACAGAAACCAGAAGTGAGAATCCAAACTAAATTAGTAGAACGAACTGCTTTAGAGAATCTTATCTTTAGTAATGAACGCAATTTTGGAAATGTTGTTTTGAAAAATAATGAAATATCAAATGTACATGTTAGAGCTTGTTCTATAGGTAAATGGGCTTATTTATTTGGCTCAGATTTATTAAATTATGATTACGATAATTTAGAGCCTAATTACATAAAACAATTTGTTGGAAAGAAAAAGTAATGAAGAAAACTATTTTGTTTTTAATAATATTTTTAGTTGGAAATACTTTTGCTCAATTTAACGAACCAAGAATTAGCGCAAAGAAAACTTTACATGATTTTGGTATTGTAGTTGAAGGTCAAGTTGCTAAAACATCCTTCGAAATAAGTAATTCCGGCAGTGCTGATTTAATAATTAATAATGTACAAGCTTCTTGTGGATGTACAGCAGCCCAGCCCGATAAGAATGTTTTGAAGCCTGGTGAAAAAACTTCGATAAAAGTTGAGTTTGACTCGGCAAATAGAATGGGACCTCAAGAGAAATCAGTATACGTAATGTCAAACGATCCCACAAATCAAAACTTTGTTTTAAAGTTTACTTGTACAATAGTTCAAAAATCAGAAAACAAAACCGCAGTAATAAAAACACCAAAGCTGAAGCTTTCCAAAAATCAACATGATTTTGGTAAGGTAGAAGAAGGCAAATTGGTTGAAGTAAAAATAGGTCTTAAAAACACGGGCAATGGTATACTTGATATTACAGATGTAAAATCATCTTGTGGTTGTGCTGCAGCATTAGTAAGTAGTAAAAAGCTTAAATCGGGTGAAAGTGGAAATATTAGAATTGAACTTGATACTGCAAACAGAGAAGGTGTTCTTACAAGAACAGTAACAATTTATTCTAACGATCCAACCGCTCCAAATCAAGTGATTACACTAACAGCAAACATTCAAAAGAGAAAACTATAATGGGTTGGTTTACTAGGAAAAAAGAAAATATATCAAAAGAAAGTATCAAAACAGATTTACCAGATGGTCAATGGCGTAAATGCGAAGATTGCGGCGAAATCATCCATACAAAACAATTAGAAGTTAATCTTTGGTGCTGCCCTAAGTGTAATAATCATTTCCGGATTGGCAGCAAAGAATATATATTAATTCTTTTCGATGGTGGCACATTCAAAGAATTGGATAAAAAAATGAAGTCAGGTGATCCTCTTCATTTTGCTGACACAAAAAAATATTCAGATAGAATTTCTTCAACTATTAAAAAAACTGGAATGAACGATGCGTTAAAATCCGGTACGGGCAAAATTAATGGTAAAAAAGCTGTACTTGCTTGTATGGATTTTGGGTTTATTGGCGGAAGTATGGGAAGCGTTGTTGGAGAAAAAATTGCGCGTGCCATTGATGTCGCATACGAAGAAAAAATTCCAATGATTGTCATCAGTCAAAGTGGTGGTGCTAGAATGATGGAAGGCGCATTTTCTTTGATGCAAATGGCAAAAACCAGCGCTCGTCTTGCTAGACTTGCAGATGCTCATATTCCATATATATCAATCCTTACTGATCCAACTACCGGCGGTGTAACTGCAAGTTATTCAATGCTGGGTGATGTAATAATTGCTGAGCCAAAAGCTCTAATTGGGTTTGCCGGACCACGTGTTATTAAACAAACAATAGGCAAAGATTTACCAGAAGGATTTCAGCGATCAGAATTTTTACTTGAAAATGGGTTTGTTGATTTTATAGTTAATAGAAAACAATTGAAAGAAAAAGTTTCCCAGTTAATTGACTATTTAGGCAATTAAATCAGAGGAAATATGTTGGGTATTACAGAGCTATTAGTGTTAATTGGTACATTAGCTTTTTTAGCAATAATTGTAATATTGTTCACACTTGTACTTCGCTTTATTAAATCGGTTGAATCAATTGCAACAAGCTTGAAGAAAATATCAGAGAGAGAGAAGTAAGTTATTTACTAAATTTTTCTATAAACCTATTAAATATTACTAAGGATTGTTCAACTTCTTCAAAAGTATTTTGATATCCAAAAGAAATTCTTAGAGTACCTGAAGCATCTTCTGGCTTGTAACCGCTTGCAAGTATTACATGAGATGCTTTTATTGTACCGCTTGTACAAGCCGAACCGCTTGAAACAGCTAATCCATTTATATCCAAGTACATTACCATTGAATCTGAATCATTTTTATATTTTTCCGAATCCAAAGTGATGCTAACAATGTAAGGAAAAGCATTTTCACCACCGTTAAAATGAATAAACTCATTATCTAAGTTTTTAATACCATCAACAAAAGAATTGCGGAGATTTGAAACGTGTAAAAAAAATTCTTCCATGTTTTCTGTTCTAATTCTAATTGCTTCTGCTAAACCTACAATACCAGAAACGTTTTCAGTTCCACCACGTCTGTTTCTTTCTTGCGATCCGCCAAAAAGAAGAGGAGCGAGAGGGGTTCCACTTTTTGCATAAGCAAATCCAATTCCTTTTGGTCCGTTAATTTTATGCGCAGAGCCACTTAAAGCATCAACTCCAAGCTCATGAACATTTATTGGTATTTTCCCGAAACTCTGTACAGCATCTGTATGTAAGAATATTTTTTTTGATTTCAGTAAAGAAGAAATACTTTGAATATTGTGTATCGAGCCAGTTTCATTATTAACATGCATGAAAGTAGCAAAAGAAGTTTGAGAAGAAAGATTTTCTGTTAAAACACTTTTTTCAACAATAGAATCCTTGTTAACTTCAATTAAAGAAGTCTTAAATCCAGATGTTTTTAATTCTTCAAAAGTATCAAGTACAGCATGATGTTCTGCTTTTGAAGATAATAATTCATTTCTTCCGCTCTCTTCAAATTCTTTTTTAACAATTCCACGTATAAGAAAATTATTTGATTCCGTTCCGCCACTGGTAAAATAAATTTCACTTGGATTAGCTCCAATAAAATTAGCTATAGTTTCTCTTGCATCTTCAATAGCAACACGAGTTTTTCTTCCAAATGAGTGAATAGAAGAAGGGTTCCCATATTCTTCTTCTAGAAAAGGTTTCATTTTCTCGAAAACTTTTGGATGAACCGGAGTAGTTGCGGCGTTATCAAAGTAGATGGGCTTATTCATGTTATCTTAAACTAACGTCTCCATAATGAATTTTAATTTTCTCTTCGCCGACTTTTAGAATCATAAAACCATCATTATCAATATCAACAAAAACACCAAACTTGGATTTATCTTCTTCAACAACTTTAACTTTCTCACCAATCATCTTACAGCGTGTTCGCCAGTCATCTAATATTTTTTCCGGTTTACTTACACTTAATTCTGTAATAGTTTCAAAGTTGTTAAGAATTTCACTTAGTAATCTTTCTCGGCTAACTTCATCGTGAAATTCTTTTCTTACTGAAGTTGGCGGAATATCAAACTTGCCCGGAAAATTTGGCTGATTTACGTTAATGCCAATTCCAATAACTATCTTACTAAGTTTATCTCCTTTAGAAGTAGATTCAAGCAAAATTCCACAGATTTTTTTCTTTTTTATTAAAACATCGTTTGGCCATTTTAATTCTACATCAAGTTGACAAAGATTTTCTAATGCTTGAGCAACAGAAACTGCTGCACCAAGATTCATTAAATTCACCTGTTCTTGTTTAAATTCTCCTTTTAACAGAATCGAGAAAGTCAAATTCTGCCCCGAATTACTATACCATTCTCGGTTTTTTCTTCCTCTTCCGTGCTTTTGGTGTTCTGCAAGAATTACAGTTCCGTGCGTATTAAACTCACGGCTATTCAATAAAAGAGAATTGGTTGAATCAACTTCATCACAATAAATAAAACTTCTGCCAATTATCTCGGTATCAAGTTTTATATCAAATTCTTCAATGTTAAACACTAAACCTCCAGAGTATCTGTATTAATGACAAATAATATGACAATATCTACAATGTGACATTAAAAATGAGTCAATTTCTGACAATTTTACAAATTTTACAATAATTCAAAAATATGCTGTAACTCTTTGAATATAAACAAGTTATAAGAAATATTAACTCTGGCACCAGTTTTGTTATTATAAATACATAATAATATAAAAAAGGAGAAAAGCCATGACATTAATTAAGTTCGAACCATTAAGAGAATTCGAAACAATCCACGACAGAATTCAAAGATATTTTGATGATTTCTCTACTCGCGGATTGAAAGTTTCAGATTCTTTTACACCAAGGATTGATATTTCTGAAGAAAAAAATCAAATAAATGTTACAGCAGAAATACCTGGTGTTAAAAAAGAAAACATCAAAATTACATTGCAAGATAACATTTTGACAATTGAAGGTGAAAAGAAAAAAGAATCTGAGCAAAAAGAACAAAATTGTTATAGAAGTGAAAGAGTTTATGGATTATTCAAAAGAAGCTTTACTCTTCCATCAGAAGTTGATTCTGACAAAGTAGAAGCGAAATTTGAAAATGGAATATTATATGTAACTCTTAAAAAATTAGAAGCAAAAATACAAAGCGAAAAAGTAATAGAGCTGAAGTAATCTTCAGCTCATTCTCACACTTATAATAAGGAATATTGAAATGGGTAAAATTATTGGAATTGATTTAGGTACAACTAACTCGTGCGTTGCGGTAATGGAAGGTAACGAACCAGTTGTAATTCCGAATAGCGAAGGTGGCAGAACAACTCCATCTGTGGTTGCATTTACAAAAAGTGGAGAAAGATTAGTTGGACAGCCTGCAAAAAGACAAGCGGTTACTAATCCTAAAAATACTGTTTATTCAATCAAACGTTTTATGGGAAGATTAAGAAACGAAGTTGATAGAGAAATAACTGAAGTTCCATATGAAGTGGTTTCGGGTGATGGAGGTTCTGCGCGTGCAAAAATTTCTGACCGTCTTTATTCTCCACCAGAAATTTCTGCATTAATTCTTCAAAAAATGAAAAAGACAGCAGAAGATTATCTTGGTCAGGAAGTAACAGAAGCGGTTATAACTGTTCCGGCATACTTTAATGATGCTCAAAGACAAGCTACAAAAGATGCTGGTGAAATTGCCGGTCTTCAAGTTAGAAGAATTATTAACGAGCCTACCGCCGCGGCTTTGGCTTATGGTTTAGATAAAAAACATAAAGATCAAATTGTGGCTGTTTATGATTTTGGCGGCGGAACATTTGATATTTCGATCCTTCAGTTAGGTGAAGGTGTATTTGAAGTTAAATCTACAAATGGTGATACTCATTTAGGCGGAGATGATTTTGATCAAAGGTTAATTGATTTTCTTGCTGATGAATTTCAGAAACAAGAAGGTATTGATTTACGAAAAGATCCAATGGCTTTGCAACGCTTAAAAGAAGCAGCAGAAAAAGCTAAGATAGAATTATCATCCTCTGTACAGACAGATGTTAATTTGCCGTTTATTACCGCAACTCAAGATGGACCAAAACACTTAAACCTCAATATTAGTCGAGCAAAATTTGAACAGTTGGTTGATGATCTTTTCGAAAGAACTAAAGGTCCTTGCGAAAAAGCAATAAAAGATGCTGGAGTTTCACCTTCACAAATTGATGAAGTAATATTAGTTGGTGGTTCTACTCGCATACCAAAAGTACAAGAAGTTGTAAAACAATTATTTGGCAGAGAACCTCATAAAGGTGTAAATCCCGATGAAGTAGTAGCAATCGGCGCAGCAATTCAAGGTGGTGTATTAGCCGGAGATGTTAAGGATGTTCTCTTGTTAGATGTTACTCCACTTTCTCTTGGAATTGAAACTCTAGGAAGTGTGATGACAGTTTTGATTCCAGCAAATACAACAATACCAACTAAGAAGAGCGAAGTTTTCTCAACTGCTGCTGATAATCAGCCATCAGTAGAGATTCATATTCTTCAAGGTGAACGCCCGATGGCAAATGATAACAGAACACTTGGACGATTTCATTTGGATGGTATTCCACCAGCACCACGCGGAATTCCTCAAGTTGAAGTAACATTTGATATTGACGCAAATGGTATCCTTCATGTTTCAGCAAAGGATAAAGCTAGTGGAAAAGAGCAGAGCATTCGTATTACTTCTTCAAGCGGTTTAAGTAAAGATGAAGTTGAAAAGATGAAACAAAGTGCTAAAGAACATGCTGCCGAAGACAAAAAGAAAAAAGAAGAAGTAGAAACTAAAAACCATGCAGATAATCTTGTTTTTCAAACAAAGAAACAGATGGAAGAGCTAAAAGACAAGATTTCTGCTGAACAAAAAACCAAATTAGATAGTGAATTACAAAAAGTTGAAGATGCTATTAAAACTAATAATCTAGATACTATAAAAGCGGCTTCAGATAGTCTTACAAAAGTATGGAATGAAATTTCGCAGCAATTGTATCAGCAACAAGGACCGCAAGGCGGACCACAACCTGGAGCAGATTTTAATGCCGGTCAGCAACAAACCGGTCAAACGCAATCAACTTCTCAAGAGCAAAAGAAAGATGATAAAGAAGTGCAAGACGCTTCTTACGAAGT
>CAZVYT010000024.1:0-46370 GCA_964631495.1 uncultured Melioribacter sp.
ATTTTTTACCTTACTTTATTAACCCGAAATTCCATTTCACGCTGAACCAATACATTATATACAACATTTAACGTGGGCAGTCAAAAAACAAAATTAAATGAATCATACTTTATCCCTAAACATGAAATAAGCGAGTTGTTTTCTAATTTCAAAAGCATACAGTATGCCGGAATGAAGTTTGCTATTTCCGGGTTTGAATCTCAATCACAGAGCAATGTTAACTTTATTGAAGAAAGAAAAAAACTAATTGATAGTACTTTTGCGCGGCTAAATAAACTTTCAATTGATGATCTGTTAAATAAAGAAATAGCATCAACTTATAAAGTGTGGCAGGAATATAAAAATGGTGTAATAGATGCCGTGATAAGTGCAGGATTAATGAATGATAAGGAAATGGCATCGGTTATATCTACAACAGCTGGTGAAGAAATCGCTGCAAAAATGTACGAGCGTTTTGCAAAGATTGAAGCAACAATTGTTAACTATGGAACGAATTTAAATTCCAAAATTGATGATAATCTTGTTGATGCACGATGGATTATTATTGGGGGTATGATAGTTGGAGCTGTAATAGCTTTCTTTTCTCTTTTCAAAGCCGCACCATCTATTACTCAGCCAATTCATGAATTTAAAAAATTAATTAAAGAATTTTCTCTTGGAGATTATAGAACAGAAGTGAAGGTGGCAACACATGATGAGTTTGGTGAAATGCAGGAAATGTTAATTGAATTAAGAAACGCGCAAAGAGAAAAAATACTAGCAGCTCAAAAAATATCTCATGGTGTTTTTGAAAAAGTTACTCCATCATCAGAACACGATGAACTAGCTTTTTGTTTTAATGAAGAAGTAGAAACTCTTGAATTATTGTCTCAAGAAATTAATACAATTGTAAATGAAACAAGTAATGGAAATCTGTCCTATAGAGGTAACGTTGATAAATTTAGCGGCGGTTACAAAAAGTTGATTTTAGGGTTAAACGCTACACTTGATTCTATTATTGTTCCCATAAAAGAAGGATCGGATGTTTTAGAGGTTATGGCTTCGGGTGATTTTACCCAAAGGGTTGAAGGAAAATACCAAGGCGATTTAAAACTTATAAAAGAAAGTATTAATGGTGTTGCAGATTCACTTGTAGCAGCACTTAGTGAAGTAAGTGAAGCAATTTCTGCTACGGCAAGTGCAGCTAATCAGATTTCTTCTTCATCCGAAGAAATGGCTGCTGGCGCACAAGAACAATCGGCACAAACTTCAGAAGTTGCTACATCAATAGATGAAATGACCCGAACAATTATGGATAACACAAAGAATGCAAGCTATGCAGCAGAAACTGCAAAAGATGCTGGCGATAAAGCAAAACATGGCGGTCAAGTTGTAAAGCAAACTATATATGGAATGGAAAGAATTAGTGAGGTAGTTGAAAAATCAGCCGAGACAGTTTTTACACTGGGAAAGAATAGCGATAAGATTGGAGAAATAGTTCAAGTAATTAATGATATAGCAGATCAGACAAATTTGCTTGCTCTAAATGCAGCAATAGAAGCCGCCCGAGCAGGTGAACAAGGTCGTGGTTTTGCAGTTGTTGCTGATGAAGTTCGTAAACTTGCAGAGCGCACAACAAAAGCAACAAAAGAAATTGCCGGAATGATAAAGAAGATTCAAAAAGATACTCATGAAGCGGTTAGTTCTATAAAAGAAGGTACACAAGAAGTTGAAAAGGGAAAAAGTTTTGCAAATGAAGCTGGTAATGTGTTAAGAGAAATTATTGAAGGAGCTGAAAAAGTACGCGATACAGCAGTACAAGTTGCTGCCGCAAGCGAAGAACAATCTGCTTCTTCGGAAATGATAAGTAGAAATATTGAAGGGATAAATAATGTTACCAGAGAAACAAGTTTAGGTATTTCGCAAATTGCCCGTGCGTCAGAAAATCTAAATAATCTAACAATTAACCTACACGCAATGATTAACAGATTTAGGCTTTCAACAAGCTCAGGATATGCAGTTAAAGCAAATGGAAAATTGGTAGAGTCTAAAAATTATTAAAACAACAAAAACTAATTTATAATTTTCTTTAAGCCGGCTTCTTTTGCCGGCTTTGTTTTTTATACTCTTCATTAAAAAAAATTGCCAATTCAAAAACAAATCATTAGCTTTATTCAAAAGAAAAATTGGCTAATAGTAGACACTTAATGGAAGATTTTGTACAGGCAAATAAATTAATACTTCTAGGTAAACTCACCGCAAGTTTGGTACACGAAATCCGAAATCCACTTTCGGCAATAAAGCTTAACTTAGATTATATGAATATGGCAAAAGATGATCTTCCAAATGATATTCAAGAAATCGTTGGTGAATCACTTGATGCATTTGATCAAGTAAGTTTTTTAATTGAAGATGTTCTGGATTTCACTCGTAAACCTTCAACAAAAACACATGAAGTTGATATTGAATCTGCAACAGACAGATGTCTAAAAATAATTTCTGTAAGCGCAAGAACCAAAGGCGTAATTATAGAAAAAAACATTCCTTCTGAATTACCAAAGCTCAATGTTAATAAAAACAAAGTAATGCAAGTGTTCTTAAATTTGATTAACAACGCAATTGAAGCATCTGATGAAAAAGGAAAAGTTATTGTTAGGGCTTATGCGGATATTGAACATCATAAAGAAAAAGTGATTTGGCAAGTTCAAGATTTTGGATGCGGGATTAAAGAAGAAGACAAAAGAAGAATAATTGGTGAATATTTTACTACAAAAACTAAAGGAAACGGAATTGGTCTTGGGGTTTGTAAAATGCTTACAGACGAAATGAATTCGGAACTTAGTTTTGATTCCATCTTAGGTAAAGGAACAACATTTACACTTAAGTTTACAATTTAACCAGTACCATTTACAGGGCAATTATGATTCCAAAGTTATTAATTATTGATGATGACGATTTAGTTGCGGCGTCTCTTAAAAAAGTATTAACAAAACTTAACTACAATGTTGAAACTTGTCTTCAAGCAGGTGAAGCTGAAAAAAAAGTTTCGGAATTTCAGCCTGATATTATACTACTCGATATTTACTTAACAACTCACAACGGAATTGAAGTATTAAAAAGCTTGAAGAAAAAGTATGCTTCTATTCCTGTAATTATGATAACCGGTTATGCCGATGTTAAAATTGCTGTTACTGCAATTAAATCTGGCGCATTTGACTTTTTGTTAAAACCTATTGATTTAGAACAATTAAAATTTGTTCTTGATAAAGCTGTAGAAAATTTGAAATTGAAATCGGAAGTAACCAAGCTTCATTCTTTAATGGAAGAAAATGAGTTAACTAAAGAGTTCTTCGGAAAGAGTTCAAAAATACAGAGAATAGTTAATTCTGTAGAAAAACTTGCCAATAGCGGTGATACTACGATGTTGCTTGAAGGAGAAAGTGGCACTGGAAAGGAAGTATTCGCAAAATTTATACACCAGCAAAGTCCAAGAGCAAACGCACCTTTTATAACAATCAACTGTGCTACCATTCCAAAAGATTTAGCCGAAAGCGAATTGTTTGGACATGAAAAAGGAGCATTTACCGGTGCCTCTACAAAAACAAAACTTGGCAGGTTCGAATTAGCTGATGGCGGAACAATATTACTGGATGAAATTGGAGAGCTAAGCCTGGATTTACAAGTAAAATTGCTTCGTGTTTTACAAGAGAGAAAATTTTATCGGCTTGGTGGAGAGAAAGAAGTATCGGTAAATGTACGTGTTCTCGCGGCTACAAATAGAAATCTACAAGAAGAAGTTGAACGAGGCGCATTCCGCGAAGATTTGTATTACAGATTAAATGTAGCAAGAATAATTATTCCGCCGCTTAGAGAAAGAAAAGAAGATATTGTATTTATTGCTTATTCTTTTTTAAATGAATTTTCCCAAAAGTTTAGTAAGAATATTCAAGGTATTGATGCAACTGGTTTAGAGATTTTGAAAGCATACAATTGGAAAGGTAACATACGCGAACTGAGAAATGTGATGGAGCGTGTTATGCTGCTTGCCGATGAAGAAGAATTAACCGATGCACATTTCGCGTTTCTGATGGATAGCAAAGACACAATAGAAACCAATGAGGATAAATTCATTCTGCAATTACCTCCAAAAGGAATTAAAATTGATGTTGTTTTAAAAGCTCTTATTCTGAAAACACTTAAGATTACCAACGGAAATCAAGTTAAAGCTGCAAAGGTATTAGGACTTTCCAGATCTAAATTACGTTATAGAATGGAACAACTTGGAATTGAGGTTACAAAAAATATTAGTTAAAGATTTTATCAAAGCAATAGTAACTATTTTAGATTTATCCAAACGAGCTTATTTAAGTTTAACTCTCCCTTTAATAAAACTGTAACTTACTTTAGAAAGACAAATTTTTAGTTTGCAAAAAACCAATTTATTCTGAAGTAAATTAATTTTTAAAATATCTTAATTTACACTCAAGTTTTTCTAAGTACTACCCGATAATAACCTGCCTGTATTATAATTAATTAAATTCTAAAAAAATAAATAGAACTTGTTCTGTTCAGATTTTCGCAAATGGCTAATATTCTGCAAAGTTTTTGTTTAAAAATGAACGAAAAACGAAAATATAGAAACTAACAATAGGCATAGTAATTGACTCAACTCTTCAAAATAATGGATTGGTATATGGTCGAACATCAAAGCAAACTAGAAATCATTCAGAATGGCACACCAGAAGAAAAAATTGAGTTGCTTTATTCACTTTCTGAATTTGACTTAAACGACCAATGTATAAAAGCAATTTCAGAATTAGTAAAAGATAGCGATAAAGGCGTAAGAAATGCAGCAAGCATGCAAATAATTAATTTCGGTTTGCCTCAATTTGCGGTTCATGTTGTTCCTTTTGTAGCCTCTCCGGATATCTCTGTACGAAATCTTGCCGGAGAAATCTTGCTAAAAATGGGATCTAATTCTGTTGAAGCAATAATTCAATATGATCATCAAAATGATGATGATAATCTAAAATTTATTATTGATATACTTGGATTAATTGGTGACCAGCGTTCATCTTTATTTATAATGGGAGTATTAAGTGAATCTGAAGATGATAATGTTATTCTGGCTTGTATTGAAGCGTTAGGCAACATTCGCTATGATGGAGCTGCTGATGTATTAATGTTATTCTATGACCGTAATGAGCTTTATAAACCAACGGCAGTAGAATCTCTTGGTAAAATTGGGTCGCGTTCTGCACTAAATTTTCTTATTTCAAAATTTCCGCAAGAAGACGAATTAACTCAATATTCAATATTGGATAGTTTAGGTCAACTTGGTGATATGGAAACTTATTTTTTCCTACTTGAACAAGTTAATTTGATTTCCGGTCCGCTTATTCTACCATTAATCAGTTCAATATCATTGTTAAAAGAACGCTATCAGTTGGATATTCCTTATGATAATAGAATGAAAAGCCTTTTAATGTACACAATTTCAGAGGGAATGCTCGAAAACAAAAAGATAGCGTTTAACTTAATAGAAACTTTTGATGATAAAGACATTTTGTTTACAAGTTTAACATTGCTTGGCGAAGACTTTGAACTAGATGAAATGATTAAAACAAAACTATTCAGCAATTGTGAATATATATTTCTTGAATTATCAAGAGTTATAAGCAGGAACCCAAAAAATTTACGACATATTCTTAGCATGTTTCAACAAGCTATTGCATATGTAATGGAGTATCAAGTTCCTATAAACATTCCAATGTTGGAACGGAAAAGTTTAACTCAAGCTATTAGCGGATTACTTAACAATTCTGATGAAGAAGTAAGACGTGCTTCAATGGAAATTCTATTTACTCTTGATCCCGAAACGGCTCTACTTTTTAAAGACTCTATGATAAATGATGAAAATACTTGGAATCGAATTCGTTTGGTTGAATTATTAGAGCAATATCCGCTTGAAGCAGTTGAAGAACCATTAAAAAAATTATCCACTGATGCAGATGAAATGGTTTGCGATAGAGCAACTTTTGTATATAACTATAAATTAAATAATGTTTCCGCAAATACAAACTGAGCAAAATGAATTCAACTTTAAATCTTAATGCGTCGGGGTTTACTCAAAACTTAGGTGGCCTAGGAGCAAAACAGTTGCTGATGTCAACAACATTGTTCGACAGCATTCGAAAGTATATATACGAAAATTGCGGAATTTATTTCCAAGACAACAAGAAATACTTCTTAGAAAGTCGGTTGCAAAGAAGAATGAATTTCTTGGGATTAAAAACTTTTGAAGAATATTTTGATCTACTTAAGTTTGGGGTTAATAGTGCGGTAGAAAAAAAATACTTTTATGAAGCTATTACTATTAATGAGACATTCTTTTTCCGTAATCAGCCGCAGCTTGATGCACTAGCCTCACAAATTTTGCCGGAAATAATTGCTTCAAAACAAGCCACCGGAAAAAATAAAATTAGAATTTGGAGCGCAGCTAGTTCTTCTGGTGAAGAAGCCTATTCAATATGCATGACTTTCCAAGATTTAATTAAACCGCGCTTTCCAAATTTTTCGTTGGAAGTAGTTGGTACAGATATAAATAATGCAGTAATTGAAAATGCAACCGCTGGTGTATATCGTGATTATTCAATTAGAAATACCCCTCCGTACTATCTAAAAAAATATTTCAAACCTGGATCAAATGGCACCTACGAAGTATTGCCTGATATAAAGAAAATGGCATCATTCAAGATTCTAAATCTTTATGATGATGCGGCTATGAGAATGTTTAACAATTTTGACGTAGTGTTTTGCGCAAATGTGTTGATATATTTTGACCAAGCAAGCAAAATCAAAGTTGTCTCAAATCTTTATAATTCCTTAAACAAAGGTGGTTATTTGTTCATTGGTTATTCCGAAACGCTTCACGGAATTTCAAAAGCTTTTAGATTATTTAGTTTTCCCAACACTGTTGGGTATAAGAAGGAGTAGAAAATGAAGAAAGTTATTCTTGTAGCAGATGATTCACCAACGATCCGAAAATTTGTTTCGGTTGCACTTTCTGTTAAAGGTTACGAAATAATTGCTTGTGCAGATGGTATGGAAGCTATAGAGGTTTTACCTAATCACAAAATTGATTTAGTGATTACCGATTTAAACATGCCCAACGTTGATGGGTTTGAATTAATTACATCCATCAGAAATAATAACGAATATAAAGAGTTACCAATTATAGTACTTTCTTCACTAGGTGCAACAGAAGATATTCAAAGAGGTTTGGAGTGCGGTGCTAATTCGTATTTAGTTAAACCGTTCGATCCCAAGCGGGTAGTTTACGAAGTTTCGAAATATTTAAACTAGAGGTAATAAATGGCACTTAAATTCTTAGTTGTAGATGATTCTGTAACAATGAGAAGAATCGTTATCAATTCCTTAAAACAAATCGGTCATGATTCTTTTGTAGAAGCCGGTGATGGACGAGATGCATTAAATAAATTACAGGCAGATAATTCAATCTCTTTTATTATTACTGATTGGAATATGCCCGATTTAACCGGGCTGGATTTAGTAAAGGCTGTTCGCGCTAATCCAAAATATGAAACTTTACCAATTTTAATGGTAACAACGCGTGGCATGAAGGAAGATATTGTTGAAGCTCTTCAAGCAAAAGTAAATAATTACATTGTTAAACCGTTTACTCCTCAGGTTCTTAGAGAAAAAATTGAACAAATAATCGCAACTCCGGTTGCATAAGGGGAAATCATGGCACAAGTACAAAATATGCAAACACTTTTCGAAAAATTAGGTGACCTTAAATCATTTTTTGTATATGGACAGAAACTTATTCCTACATTGCAGAAGATTGTAGATTTTATGCAGGCAACCATACCACTTCTTGAAACAGTTAACCAATCAATTCAAGAAAGCACAAATAAACTTCCAAAGGCAACTGTACAATTAGATAGTGTTACAAATGCAACAGAAGTAGCCGTTACAGAAATTCTGGATGTTGTAGATGCAGCTTCTAGTGATTTGATTACTATAATTTCTAAATTGGAATCTTTAAGAACGAGATTAGAGAATCAAAAAAAATCTATAAAAAAGCTTACAGAAAAATATCCAGATGATCCAGATGTAAAAGATTTAGTTGCTAACGGATTAAATCCGGAAGTTATTCACGAAGACTACTCTTCTGTAATTGATCTTACAGATAAGATACAAGTTGGATTGATGAATATTACAATATCACTGCAAGTACAAGATATAACATCGCAACAACTTGCATCTGCCAACCATATGATGAATTCAATTCAACAAAAATTATCATCATTACTTTATGAAATTGATGTTAAAGATATAAAAGAAACAGTAGGCGAAAATAAAATAGATATATCAACAGATCTGGCGTTTAATCCTGATGCCAGATACGATAAGAACCACGATTCGCAAGCTATTGTTGATTCATTAGTTGCTGAAAATAAATCACTTCCATCACAAAAAGAAATAGACGAGCTATTTTCAAAAAAATGAGCGAACAGCAAAAAAACCCGACTCTCATTGATCCGGATATGAAGGAGATTGTTGAGAGCTTTATAGTAGAAACTAAAGAGATTCTTGATAAACTTGATGTTGATCTTCTTGAAATGGAAAAAAGTACAGAAGACAAAGAATTACTCAATCAAATCTTTCGTTCTTTCCATACAATAAAAGGAACATCCGGATTTCTTGGTTTGGAGGCGTTACCTGAAGTAACTCATAAATGCGAAGATATTTTAAACAAGCTTAGAAAAGGTGAAGCGGTTTTAACTCCACAATTAATGGATGGAATATTCCTCGCCTTCGACACAATAAAATTGCTTGTTCAACAAATTGAAACAGAACAAAACGAAAATGTAGCAATAGATAATGTTTGCAATATTCTGCAAGGCTTGTTAAGTAATATTGAAAATGACACGCCGGATGTTTCTGTTGTAAACAAACCCGAAATATCTCAGGAGATTCTTGCAAAATTTGAAGCAGAAGAAGCAAAAATCGCCGCTTTAGAAAAAGAAATTGTTACTCAAGAAAAGCCAAAGAAAGAAGAAAGCAGAATTGAAGCTATTGAAAAAGCCGCAGCAGCTCCCGTAAAAGAAAACACAATAAGAGTTGATGTTGATAGATTAGATTCTCTTCTGGATATTGTTTCTGAATTAGTATTAGGAAGAAACAGATTAACGCAAGTTAATTCTCATTTCTCCATTGAAAACGAGGGAAATAGATACACACGAGATTTTGGCGAAGTAACAAAGCAAATTGATTTGATGACAACAGAGCTTCAACTTGTTGCTATGAAGCTTAGAATGATTAAGATAGCAAAAATATTTAACCGCTATCCAAGATTAGTGCGCGATCTTACAAAAGATTTGAATAAAGATGTTGAATTGATTATTAAAGGCGAAGAAACCGAAGTAGATAAAAACTTAATCGAAGAAATAAACGATCCTTTAGTTCATATTATTAGAAATTCTGTTGATCATGGAGTTGAAAAACCAGAAGTAAGAATAGCTGCCGGTAAATCACCAAAAGGAACAGTTATACTTTCTGCCGAACAACTTGGCAATAATATTGTTATAACTGTTGAGGACGATGGAAAAGGTTTAGATACTGAAATGCTTAAAGAAAAAGTAGTTAGTAAGGGATTGTTATCTCGCGAAAAAGCTAAAGAATTAACAAAACAAGAAGCAATGAATTTAATCTTCATGCCCGGATTTTCTACTGCTGAAAAAGTCTCAAATGTATCCGGACGCGGTGTTGGGATGGATGTTGTTAAAACGAATGTTTCTAAATTACGTGGCATCATTAACATAGAGTCTGAGCTTGGCAAGGGAACAAAAATAATAATTAAGCTTCCGTTAACTCTTGCAATTATTTCCGGAATGATTGTTAAGGTTCATGGTGAAGCAATAGTAATACCGTTGGGATCTGTTATAGAAGTTATAAGAGTAAATACGGATCAAATTTATTCTATTAAAGGAAAAGAAGTAATAAAAGTAAGAGATTCTGTTCTTCCGTTAGTTTCATTAAATGAACTTTTAAAAGGCAAAATGAATGGGCGCGCAGAAGAAAGAAAAGGTTCACAATATGTTGTTGAAGTTGGAATTGCAGAGAAGCGTTATGGAATTAAAGTTGATGATTTAATTGGACAGCAAGAAGTTGTAATTAAATCTTTAGGAAGCTACTTAGGAAAGATTGATGGAATTGCCGGTTCTACAATTATGGGAGACGGAACGGTTGTTATGATACTTGATATTCACGAACTATTTAATAAGTTGGAATTAAACGCTTGAGAGACAAAATTGCCGTATTAATTATTGATGATTCTGCTTTTATGCGGAAATCGCTCTCAATTATGCTTGAAAGCGATCCCGGAATTGGTGTTGTTGGTACCGCTAAAAATGGTTTGGAAGGAATTGAGTTAGCCACAAAACTAAAGCCGGATATAATTACGCTCGATGTTGAAATGCCTGTAATGGATGGATTGACTGCATTGAAACGAATTATGGTAGAATGCCCAACTTCTGTAATAATGATAAGCTCAATTACAACAGAAGGCGCTCAAGCTACTTTAAAGGCATTAGAACTTGGTGCTGTAGATTTTATTCCAAAAGAGATGTCTTATGTAAGTGTTAACATTTCTAAAATAAAAGAAGATTTAATTACCAAAGTAAAAGAAATTGCACGCACCAAACTTCTTAGAGCTCGGCTTGATAGATTAAAAGCAATTTCTCCAACTCCGCTATCAAGACCAAGAGTTACCGGATTCTTAAGAGATTTACCAAAAGCCGGTTACAGGGCAATTGCACTTGGAATTTCTACTGGCGGACCTTTCACACTTCAAAAAATTTTACCGCTCATCTCTGAAAAAATTAATGTGCCTATTTTTATTGTACAACACATGCCTCCTAAGTTTACAAAATCTTTGGCAGATAGATTAAACAGCAATTGTAAACTTGAAGTTAAAGAAGCTGAACATGGTGAACCAGTAAAAAATGGTTTTGTTTATGTTGCACCCGGCGGATTTCATATGAAGCTACGCGGTTCTTCAATAAATACTCCAACAATAGACATTTCTCAAGAACCGAGTGGAACGCTTCACCGACCTTCTGTAGATGTAATGATAGATTCTGTTGTTAATGTTTACGGCAAATATACGCTTGGTGTAATAATGTCGGGTATGGGGAAAGATGGATATGAAGCTGTAAAAAAATTAAAATCAATTGGCGGCTATGCTATTGCACAAGATGAAGAATCTTGTGTGGTGTATGGAATGCCAAAAGCAATTGTTGACGGCGGACTTGCTGATGTGGTTCTGCCGGCAGAAAAAATTCCGGAAATGATAAATAGAGTGGTGTCTAATGGCTAATGAATTTGAAGATGCTTTGTTCAAAGATGTCTTCTCAAAAAATAAAGCAACAACCGGCAATCTGATTAAAGCAGATGCCGTAGAAATAAAAGGTCTTTCTAAAATTACTTTTGAAGATGATGAAGCCGATGGAATTAGAATCCTGCTTAAGAAAGACGCACAGGATAATCTAAAAGAAATAAAGTTTGTCTGCTCTTGCGGCAAGACAAAATCGATTATTTTAGATTACTCTGAGTAATAGTTTTCAAGTGGCTATTTTTAGCCACACTCTATCCTAAAAAACCCGCTTTTTTCACAAATTTCAATCTTTTTGCTGGCATTAATTTGGAATCAAATTTCCAAAAAGCAAAAGGTCAAAATGGCATCCTCAGTAAAATTATTAAGCAATCTCTTGGATTACTGCACTGAAAAAAACCGAGTGATTGCTAAAAACATTTCTAATCTCGCTACCGAAGGCTATCAAAGACAAGACGTTATTTTCAAAGATGTGTTGAATGAAAGTTCAAGCTCATTATTGAAAGCATCGAATAACAAGCACATCTTATCAATGCAAGAACCAACAAGCGGCAGTGAAAAATTTGAATATGTAAATGATGAAAGCACTGACATGGTATCAGGCATTAACAATGTAAATATTGAAAAAGAAATGAGCGAACTAGCAGAAAACACTTTGCGTTTCAAGTTCGCATCTAAAAAAGTAGGTTCTTACTACCGTACAATGCAAAATGTAATTAAAGGCGGAGGAAGATAATGAAAATTGGTGGAAGCATTTTCGGATTAAACTTTAGTGCGCGCGGAATGGCTATTCAAAGAAAAAAAATGGACGTAATAGCGCAGAACATTGCTAACAGTGATAACGTTAGAACTGAAACCGGCGAACCTTACAAAAGAAAAACACTTAAAGTAGAGCCAGAAAGAAAAAACTTTGCTAACGAACTGGAAATTGAAGGACAGAATTTTAAGCTGAATACAAGCAATCCAGGTCACATGTTAAAACTTAACATGCCGCAAAATTTTAGCATTTCCGCAGATCAAGGTAAAGTTGAACTGACAGAAATTACAGATAACAAGCCCGGAGATGTTATTTATATGCCTGAACATCCAAACGCAAATAAAGAAGGTTATGTGGAAATGTCTAATGTAAATGTAGTAAACGAAATGGTAGATATGATTGCCGCGACAAGAAGTTATGAGGCAAATCTGCAAGCGTTAAACTCAGCCAAGCAAATGGCTAAAGATTCAATGGAGATATAATAGATGAAAGTTTCCACAAATAATATTGGTAATTATTCGCCGGCATACTTTAAGGCGGCATTAGCTAAAACAGAAGCTTTGCAAAAAACGAAAGCAGAAAGTATTTCTGTTGAAGAAAAAAAGTTTTTTGCGGAATTGTATCCAGCTAAAAAAGATGAAGTCCTAGGGTACCAGCTTTATAATTCGAAAGGCAAAGTATCCGGAGTTCATGTAGGTTCACTTTTTGATAGAAGAGGTTAATATGAAAATAGAAGGATTTGGTAGTTTAATTCCAAAAACTATAGAACCGTCAGTAAAGAAAGATTCTTTTGGTATTGAAGGATTTGGTGAAACTCTAAGTGGTTTCATTAAAGATGTAAACCAATCTCAAGTGGATTCGAAAAGCGCAGTTCAAGATTTCGTAAGTGGTAAAGGTGTTGAGCTTCACGAAGTTATGATTGCCGGAGAGAAAGCAAAAACCAATCTAGAATTATTAATGGAAATAAGAAACAAAACAGTTGATATGTTCAAAGAATTAACAAGGATGCCTTTATAAAATGAATACCAATCCATTACAAGCGCTAACCGGAATATTAGGCAAGTTGAATCCAAAGCAAAAAATTATGCTTGGAGTTGGAATTGTTACAACATTTGCCTTGTTCGCGGTATTAATGTTTCTACTTAACCAGCCTACTTATTCAACTTTATATAGCGGACTTTCTCAAGAAGATGCCGGTAAGGTAGTTGAGCATTTAAATAGTCAAAAAATTCTATTTAAAATTGAGGATAATGGACAAACAATAAAAGTTCAACGCGAAAAAGTTGCCGAACTAAGATTAACATTAGCAAGTAAGGGGTTGATAAATTCCGGGGTAATGGGTTACGAGGTTTTTGATAAGTCTACCATGGGTATGTCTGAGTATATACAAAATATGAATTTTAGAAGGGCGCTAGAAGGTGAAATTGCAAAGACAATTCAGTTACAAGAAGGTGTGCAATTTGCTAAAGTTCAAATTGTTATGCCCAAGAGAACAATTTTTAGAGAAGAAGAAAAACATCCTACAGCTGCGGTTACTTTAAAACTTAAAAGCAATGCTACTCCAACAAAAGAAAACATACAGGCAATTGTAAACTTGCTGTGCGGCAGTGTAGAAGGATTGCAGCCTTCTAAAGTTTCTGTAATTGATACAAAGGGAAGGATTTTAAATAGCGATGCTGAAGATGGACCTATGGCTTTTGCTTCTGCTAGACAATATGAAATAAAAAAATCAGTTGAGAATCATTTAGTCCTTAAAGCACAATCTATTCTGGATAATGTACTTGGATTTGGAAATGCAGTTGTTCAAGTAACTGCAGATTTAAATTTTGATCAAGTTGAAAAAACAATGACACAGTTTGATCCAGAATCTCAGGTAGTAATAAGTGAAGGCGTTGCTAAAACAGCAAGTAATGGGCGTCAACAGGCAGATACTTCATCCACAGCAAATGAAAACGCAGTTACAAATTATGAAATCAATAAAACTGTACAGAATGTTGTTGAAGGTACTGGAAATATAAAAAGGTTAAGTGTTGCGGCTGTTATTAATGATATTCAAAAAGAAGTAAAAGAGGGCGATAAAATTAAAATTGTTACTGAAACAAGAGCTCCAGAACAACTGAAAAAATTAGAAGATTTACTTAAAAATGCTGTTGGAATTGACCCCACTAGAAACGATCAATTCTCAATTGTAAATATTCCTTTCGAACCAAAGATAGACGAAACTGTAACTGAAGCTGGCGTTTCTACTCTACCAAATGCTAATGAATATATTAATCTGGTTTTCATTTTAGTAGCAATAGTTTCTTCTCTCATAGTCTTAAAAAGTTTAATGAAACGGCTCAAAAATGAAAAGATTGTTATTGGCACTGTAAATACTGGAAATTATGCATATGCTACCGAATCAGCCGGCTCTTTATCTTCAGGAAGTAATAGAGAATCTAAAACTAACACGTCTCACTTAGTCGGTCAGAAAAAGAAAAAAATGTTATTACCTATGGGTGATATAGAAGATGAAATTTCTGAAGATGCTTTAGCAAAGAAAAATCAACAAGAAAGAATAGTTAATTACGTTACAAAAAACCCAATGGATGCAGCAAAACTAATAAACGCCTGGATGCATGAAGATGAAGCCTAACAAATTAGCCTTAGTTGATGGAAAAGAAGAAGTAACCGGTTTGCAAAAAGCAGCAATGCTAATGGTTGCGCTTAATGTAGAAGCGGCTTCTTCAGTGTTAAAACATTTAGATCCTGCGGATGTAGAAATGATTACTGCGGAAATTTCCAAAGTAAAAAATGTTTCTCAAAAAACTGTGGATACTGTAATATTTGATTTTTATAACATGGTTACCGCTCGTGAGTATGTACTTGAAGGCGGTTTAGACTATGCTCAAGCGGTGTTGGAGAAAACTTACGGACCAAGTAAAGCAAATGAAATTATTGATAAAATTAAACGATTAACTACTCTTAAGGGTTTCGACGTATTAAAGAAAGCAGAGCCTTCTCAACTGGTAAACTTTTTAAATAAAGAACATCCGCAAACTATGGCGTTAATTCTATCTCAACTTGCTCCAGATCAAACCGCAAATGCATTGAAAGAGTTACCAGAAGAATTGCGTGTTGATGTTGCATTTAGAATTGCAACTTTAGGAAAAATTGCACCACAAACATTAAAGCAAATCGAGCATGTTGTTGATGAAATAGCGGGTGCATCCATGAGCCAATCTGTTGGAAAACTTGGCGGAGCTAAATGTCTTGCGGCAATTTTGAATAGAGCTAATGTTGGTATGGCTAAAGACATTCTAACAAAACTTGAAGATATGGATGCAGAGACTTCTTACGAAGTAAAACGTTTAATGTTCATATTCGACGAAATAGTAAATATCAATGATAAAGATATACAGAAAATACTTCGAGAAGTTGATAGAAAAGACCTTGCGCTATCTCTCAAAACTACCGATGAAAAACTGCGCGATAAAATTTTCAAGAATATGTCTGAGCGTGCCGCCGACTTACTTAAAGAGGAATTACAGTATATGGGTATGGTAAAGCTTAAAGAAGTCGAAACATCTCAAGCAAAGATTATTGATGTAATAAAAGCACTTGAAGAACAAGGTGAAATCTCCTTGAATCTGAGAGGCGGACCGGAAGAAGTTTATGTCTGATGTAATTAAGCTTTCCGCTCGTTCAAACAGACCATTACTTAAAGTTGCCGGAATAGGAACAACTAATACTAAAGATGAAGAGCCGGATTTATTACAGCGTCAACTAGATGATTACTATAGAATGGGATTTCGGGAAGGACAAGAGAAAACCAAGCGAGATCTTGAACAAGATTATTCAAATAAACTTATACGCAAATACGAAGAAGTGTACAATATCTTACAACAGTACGATGAAAACCTTCTCGATTTAGAAAAAGCATTTGAGGGGTTAGTTATTGAAACTTCGTATGAAATTTCTAAAAAAATTGTTCACAGAGAAATTGAAGAAAGAACAATTATTAATGAAAGTGTAAAAGCAGCAATAAATAAGATAATTGGCGCAAACGAAATTCGTTTAAAAATGAATCCTGTAGACATAGAAGCGCTTAATGTTGATAGCAAAAATATGATAAACAATAGCTCATTTAATAAAATAAAAATTGAAGGTGATGAAAGAATAGAAAAAGGCGGATGCCTTATTGAAACCGAAATAGGAAATGTAGATGCAAGAGTATCTACTCAAATTACAGAACTCAAAAGAAAGCTAGAAGAAAGCATACATTAATATGAACATTGCTGAACAGTTGCTAGATAAATACCATAATGTACTTGTTAAATCCGATCCAATACGTGTTAACGGAAAAGTTTTAGATGTAATTGGGTTGGTTATAGTATCTATTGGTCCAAATGCTGTTCTTGGAGAAATATGCACTATAGTTGACCAAAATGGAATAGAAATTTGCAAGGCTGAAGTAGTTGGTTTCAAAAACGGAAAAGTGCTATCGATTGCAATTGGTGAAGTGCATAATATTTCTCCAGCATGCGAAATTAAAGCTTCTGGCAAAAATTTTAATGTTGGCGTTGGCAGAGAGTTACTAGGACGTGTAATTGACGGTCTTGGCAATCCTATGGATGGTAAAGGAGAAATATCTTATCATTCTTTAAGAGATGCACACAAAGAACCACCCAACCCGCTTGATAGAAAAAGAATTGCTACACCAATACAAACCGGAATAAGAGCAATAGATGGTCTGCTTACTATTGGTAAGGGACAAAGAGTTGGAATATTTGCAGGCAGCGGTGTTGGCAAAAGTGTTACGCTTGGCATGATAGCTAGAAACACAAGCGCAGATGTTAACGTAATTGCGTTAATTGGTGAACGTGGCAGAGAAGTAAGAGAATTTATTGAAAGAGATTTAGGGGAAGAAGGACTAGCAAAATCCGTTGTAGTTTGTGCTACTTCAGATAAATCTCCGTTGATAAGAATGAAAGGTGCTTATGTAGCAACAACTATTGCCGAATATTTCCGTGAACTAGGAATGGATGTAATGTTGATGATGGATTCGGTTACTCGTTTTGCAATGGCTCAAAGAGAAGTTGGCTTAACTGTTGGTGAACCACCAACTACAAAAGGTTATACACCAAGTGTTTTTGCAATACTTCCAAAACTATTAGAACGCGCTGGTACTACTGATAAAGGTTCAATTACCGGGTTATATACAGTTCTTGTTGATGGTGATGACATGACAGAACCCATTGCTGATGCTGTACGTTCAATTTTAGACGGGCATATTGTTCTTTCAAGAAAGCTGGCAAATAAAGGTCAATATCCGGCAATAGATACTTTGCAAAGTGTAAGCAGAGTTATGTCAGATATAATTGATCGAGATCATTATCAACGCGCGATGAGGTTTAACGAAATAATTGCAACATACCGTGAAGCTGAAGATTTAATAAACATTGGCGCATATTCAAAAGGAAGCAATCCACAAATAGATCATGCGCTTTCTAAAATAGGACACTTAAGAAATTATTTAAAACAAGATGTTTTTGAAAAAGCAATGTATGATCAATCTGTAGAAAGATTAAACCAAATTGTTGAAGCTCCCTTAGCATAGAATAACTATGGCAAAGTATAAATTCAAATTCGAATCTATTGTGAAGGTTAAAGAGATGCTTGAAAAGAAAATTCAAGTAGAAATTTCTGGCATAAACAAAGAGATTGATGATTTAAGATTTGATATGAAGAATTTATTAGATGAATATAAACGTGTTTCACTTCAGATGTCAGAAAAATCAATTAGAGTTTCTGATTTTCAAAGTATTAAAATGTATAGCTCTCAGCTTTTAAAGCAAATTGAAATTCTTGAACGAAAGATTGAAGAATGTCAAAAAAGAAAAGAAGAAAAACAGAAAGAATTGATTGAAAGGAAAAAAGAAATAAAAGCTTTTGAAATAATGAAAGAAAGTGATTATGAAAATTTTTTAGTAGAAGAAAGAAAAACAGAATTGAAAGCATTAAACGAAGTTGCAATAAGAAATTTTAATGGGAATGAATCGTGAAAAATATAATTGTTTACGGAGTAATATTTTTGTTCGCTTTTGTACTTGTTACAGGGGCGTTATTTTATATGAATGCTAAATTCAAAAATATTTTTGTATTTGATTTTTCACCAGAAACCGGTGAACAGCAAAAAGGAAAAAATAAAGACGTTAATGCCGATTCACTCCAAACACAGTCTGCTTCCGTTTTAGATTCCACTTTAATAGCACAAGATTCAACTGCTAGCGTTCCAGATACGACTAAGAACATTGTGAATCCAAAAGAAACTAAATTTGCTGAATTGAAGAATAATGTTCAAAAAACAGCAGAGAAGCCAACAGTTACGGATAATCCGATAGTTCCTAAAACAAATAATACATTTGCGGCTAAGAAGGATTCGATTTACCAGGCGTGGTTAAAAGAAACTGTAAAATTGTACGAAGTTATGGATTCGAAAAAAGTTGCTAAAGTTATTCTCGCTTATTCCGATAATATAGCAAGGGACTTAATACTCAGGATGAGAAAGAAGAAAGCGGCTGAAGTTTTATCTGAATTCAAGCCGGAAGTTGTGACTAGACTAATAAGTGTGAACTGATGAATTTTAGCAATTTTATGATTGACAAACTAACAGAAACGGGTTCCTTGTTAACAATGGGAAACCAAAAATCTTCTTCCAATCCATTTTTGTTTTCAGATATTATAAAAGTATGTGAACAAGAAAATGAAACAAGCTTAACGCAAGTTTCCGACTTATCAAATTTGGATCAAACTAAAGAAGTATTTTCTGCAAGTGAAAACGTTGTAAATATCAAAGAGAATGATTTTGCAAATCTCGCCAAGCAAATGTCTGAATTGTTTAATGCAGACCCGGAAATAGAGCCATCAGAAACAAATCATAAAGTTGAAAATGCTAATATAACTAAGCTGCAATTTGTTGTCTCTGAAGAAAAGCTTGTTGAATTGGCATCTGATTTTGAAGAGAAAACCGGTTATTCAATAATCCCAATTAGCAACCTTTCGGAAGCTGTTTATAATGCCAAACAATTTACGGTTTCATATAAAAATGAATTAAATAAAATATCTATAGCGATTAGCCAAATACAAGTTGATGAAACATATACTAATAAAGTAATTGAAGATGATTATAATTTTGTTAATAAATTATTGTTTAATGAAGGATTTATAAATAATCAAGCGTTTAAAAAAATAGATAGCTCAACTACAAAAGCTGACGATATAATTGTACTTGCTGATACATCTGATGAAGAAATGGTTTCTGATACTTCATCTAATAAAGTTTTCTATAAAGCAGAAATAATTAAAATAGAATCGCAGTTGAAAACTGCTGAAAACAGCTTTCCTTTAATTGTTAATAACAACAAAACAAACTTGGGATTTTCAACACCTGTTATACAAACAATGCAAGATGGTAAGCAAGAAACAGAGAACACAAAAAATATTGTTAATGTTTATAATAAAACAATAAATGTAGAAGAGGAAGCTGCTAATCCAATTTACGGATTAACTGATTTACTAAACGCAAAAAGGAATTCAACTGAGTTATTATCATCAATTGGTTCAAGTGAAAGCTCTATTAAACCAAGCGTAGCTACTATTGCTAACTCATCAGCTAGCGCAACAGAAGGAAAGTTAGTAGATAAAACAGAAACAGAATTAGCAGAAAATTCATTTGTAAATAAAGAATCGCTACTTGTAAAAACTTCAAATGATAACAATGTAAAGTATGATATTAATAAGCTAATTGATGGACTTACAGAAGAAGAAAAATCGGTTTTCAAAAGTTTTAAGACCAATAGTGAGATTAACGAGATAGTTTATGCTAAGACAAAAGAACATAATAATGAAAACAGTGTAAACCCAACGAATATTAACAGCGAAACAATTAAAAGCAGTTATAAACCATCAAATTATGAAGTTCTTGCAGAACTTAATTTAGCATCTGTTAAGGAAAAAGCTTCTGATACATTTTATGAAGAAAAAGAAAAGCTGCAAAACACAAAAGAATATTTATTCGAAGTATTTTCAGATAGTAAACTGCAGCTTAGCACAAAGCCTAAAACTGCATTCGTATTAGAAGCGAGTTTAGAAAAGAATACTGAAGTGAAAAATGATTTACAGAACATGCATAGCGTTACAAATAATAAGGAAAGCGTAATAAATACTTTGATAAAAGATGTTGAGCTTGAATTAAACGAAACTATGGAGCAAAAAAGTGGTAAGACTATATTGTCGCACATTGAAGCACAAAACAATTTAACGGATACAAAAGAAAAACAGAAAACAACTGAAGAAGTGAAACAAAGTATCTCTGCTGAAAAGACATTTGTAAAAGATAATAAGATTGCATTTAGAGAAACACACGAAAATAATGGCGGCTTGTTTTCTAAAATAACTTATGAAAAACAAAATCATTTTGATATTAATAATGAAAAGCATACTAATTCATTGGATGTAAAGCCAACTAATCAAAATGAAGTTGTTCAAACAGAAGTAAGGGTTGCTTCAAGTGGTACTGCTAATCAAAATGGAAGTGAAGCAACATTTGCGAGTGTTTTTGGGAAAGAAATCAATTATCCTTCAAGAAAAGAGATGAGCTCAAGTCACAAAAATGAAACTGAAGTAAAAGAAAGTGTTAATGTTGAAACAAAGAATGTAAAAGTAGATGCCGAACAACAGCAATATGGACAAAACGAAAAAGAAAGCAGCAAATCAAATACAACTGAAATTTTCAAAAGCCATATAAATCAAACGATCTCAACAGAAAAAAGTTTTGAGTTAGACAGCCTTAATCCACAAGCTGAAACTAAGAACACAACAGAATCATTTAAATCTATAAAACAGCAAGAGATTATACCTGAACTTTCTAAAATGGTTTTGCATGGTGAAAAGAAAACAATGACTTTACAGCTAACACCAGAAAACTTAGGTAAAGTGAAGCTAACGGTTGATATGGTAGATAATCAGATAGTTACAAAAATTGAAGTAGAAAATGAACAAGTAAAACAATTTGTACAATCAAATCTTGATCAACTAAAACAAAATATGCAGTCAGCTGGAATTACATTAGCTAATGTTAATGTTAGTTTGAGTGATGAGCAAAAAAATCAAAAAATGTTTACACAGAAGAAAAAATCTTTATCACGTGAAGGCAAAGAAGAAATAATAGATGAAGTAACACAGTTGAACTCAAAAAAACGAATGGGCTACAACACATACGAGTTTACAGCATAAGGAATTGAACTATGATAGAAACAGTTAATACAACTGCTAACAAGAATACAACTTTATCTGCAAATAAAAGTGTTTTGGGTAAAGATGATTTTTTGAAACTCATGATTCAGCAGTTGAAGAATCAAGACCCGCTCAATCCAATGGATGGAACAGCATATGCTTCTCAACTCGCAGAGTTTTCCTCTTTGGAACAGTTAACAAATTTAAACTCGGCAATTAAAGACAACTTATCAGCAAACTTGCAGTTGACGCAATCAGTAAATAATACAATGGTTGCAACATTAATTGGCAAAGAAGCTAAAATAAGTGGTAATTCACTTCAAGTTACTGGCCAGGACAATATCACTTTAGGTTATGCATTACCTGCTAATGTTCTTTCTGCAAATGTTAAAATATATAACGAGAAAGGCGCTTTAATAAAAGTTATAGAAAATGCTCCTTTAAATTCCGGAAACAATAAACTTTCTTGGGATTGTTCCGATAATAATGGCGACAAGTTACCAAATGGTAACTATAGATTTGAAGTTGAAGCGAAGAATATGAGTGGTAATAACTTGACAATAAATACTTATACGATTGGAATGATAGACGGAGTTCGGTTTACTGAAAACGGAACTGTTCTAAAAGTGAATGGTGCAGAATATTCTATAGGAGATATTTTAGAAATTCTCAATTCAACAAGCGGAGGTAAATGATGGCAGAGATAAACGGAATTTCCGTACCATTTATTCCCATTGTAGGCACAGAAGAAATAACAACTCGCCGAACCGGCAGAGAAGCTGCAAGCCAGTTCGATGCCATCTTTAAAGAAGAACTCGAAAAAGTTAAGTTTTCAAGTCATGCAATGAAACGATTAGAATCTCGAAACATTCAATTAAGTGATGTTGAACTAAATAAAATTCAAGATGCTGTATCTAAAGCAGAATCAAAAGGAAGTAAAGATTCTTTAATAATGATGGATAAGACAGCATTCATAGTAAATATTCCTAATAAAACAGTTGTTACAGCAATAGAAGTAGCAAACTCGAACGAAAATGTTTTTACAAATATTGATAGTGTAGTGTTTGCAATATAATTAACTCATAATAACATAACGGAGCGGGACCTTCCAAGGACGCTCCAGATCCGGCTGACCGACTGATGCTGGATCAATCCAAGGAGGATCATCATGGCACTTTTAACTTCTCTTTTCGCAGGCGTTTCTGGTTTACGTAATCATCAATCAATGATGGACGTAATTGGTAATAACATTTCAAACGTTAACACAATCGGTTTCAAAGGCTCACGCGTTACATTCAGCGATACTTTTAATCAATTTGTAAAAGCCGGTACTAATCCAACAGAAACAACCGGTGGTACAAACTCATTTCAAATTGGTCTTGGCGCAAAAATTAATTCCATAGACCGCAACTGGAACCAAGGTACATTTGAAAGAACAGGAATTACAACAGACTTGGCTTTGCAAGGGCAAGGTATGTTTGTTCTAAAAAATAATGGACAAAAATTCTATTCACGTGCTGGTGCTTTTGTTTTTGATGCAAATGGCAAATTAGTAAGCCCGCAAAACGGTGCAGTTGTTCAAGGTAAAGTGGCAAGCACAGATGGTGTTATTCCTCCAGGCAACAACTTAGAAGATATTCAAATTGATACAAACTTGAAATTAAAAGCAGTTGCTACTGATAAAATTAGTTGGGGCGGTAACTTAAAAAGTAGTGCAGAAAAAACAAGAACTGAAAATGTAGTACAACGTGGAAACCTTAATGCCTCTGCATTAGTAACAGCTCCAGCTGTAGCTCCTGCAATAGATACATTAACACAAGATGAATTAGTTGTTTATAATGAATACGGTACCGAATATAAAGTTGGGATAAGCTATACAAAAACCGCAGCTCATACTTATACAGCCGCTTGGACTGTTAAAGACGATGCCGGTACATCTGTTGCAACTGGCAGTATAACTGGATTGGTTTTTGCAGCAGATAGTAAAGGAGATTATGTAATGGATGCAGCTTCAAAAGCAAAATTTGATGGAACTGCAAACCGGGTTAACGTACCAAGTTCAAATTTAGATTTTATTGTTGATGCAAAAAACATAACAGAAAATTCAAGCACTACTACATTAAATGTTACTGCCGATAACAGTAGAATTCCTAACATAGTAAGTGGCTCTGTAACAGTTTACGATTCTTTAGGTACTGCACATCAAGTTTCAATTAAGTTTACAAAAGTTGCCGATAATACTTGGTACTATTCAGCTTCTGTTCCAGGTACAAGCACAGCCGATAGTAAATCCGTTGCTAAGCAAGGTCAACTTGTATTTAATGGCGATGGAACTTTAAATCCAATTACTGCTCCAACTTTTTCTTTCGACCCTAAAGGTGGTGCGCAAACATTAAATATAGATTTGGATTTTGGTTCTGGATTTTTAGGTATTACACAAACATCCGCTAGCTCAGTAGTTAGCGCATTAAAACAAACAGGTTCACCTTCAGCTACCTTAACAAATTTGAATATTGATCAATACGGAAAGATTGTTGGTATTTTCTCGAATGGTAGCTCTCAAGAATTAGCTCAAATTATGTGCGCAAAATTCCCTAACCTAAATGGATTAACAAGTGCTGGTGATAATATGTATACAGCTTATGCTAACAGCGGTGAACCTCTTGTATCAACTTTAGGAGAAGAAACAAATACTACAGTTCAATCCGGCGCTTTAGAACAATCAAACGTAGATCTTTCAGAAGAATTCACAAGAATGATTGTTTCTCAGAGAGGCTTCCAGGCAAATGCAAGAGTAATTACAACAGCAGATACTTTATTACAAGAAATAACTAATCTCATCAGATAATATTTTTGATCCTACTTAGCAAACACTAAAAGGCTGTGGCATAAAGACCACAGCCTTTTTTTATATCACCTCAACTAATAATAACGAACAAGTGTGGAATATTAGCCACAGTATTTTCTCTTTTTAGCCAAAAAAACTGGTTTTCATATCAATTCACGTGGCATAGCAATTGACAAAATACTGATGTAACTAAATAAAGTGTTAGAGATGGAACAAGAAGAAAAAGGACAAATTCCGGAATCAGCAACAGGCAAAGCTAAAAAAGGGTTTAACATAAAAATTTTACTTTTTGGATTGCCATTGTTCATAATTCAGTTAGTAGCAGTTTATTTCATCACAGCAAATTTTCTTTTGAATAAAATGCAAGCACATTCATCTGAAGCTGGAGTTTCTGCTAAGAAAGATTCTGCTGAAGTAAAAACAGAAGAAAAACAAGAAGAGTTTGGAAAGTTTATTCACCAAATAGAAGATCAAATTGTTAATCCCGCCGGAACAGACGGAAGAAGATTGTTGATGGTTTCGCTTGGGTTTGATGTACCGACTGAAGAAAACAAAAAAGAACTGGAAGCAAAAGATGTTCTTTTAAAGGATGAAGTTCTTTCAGTAATGAGCAGCAAAGGTCTTGCAGAACTTGGCAATATGGCTTACCGAGATACACTTCGTATGCAAATTACAAGTCGGTTGAAAACAATAATGCCCTCAGTTAAAATTAACAAAATTTATTTCAGTAAGTACATCTTACAATAATATGGCAGAGATACTTTCACAACAAGAAATAGATGCGCTGCTTAATAATATTAAAAGCGGCACCGAACAAAAGATAGAATCTTCTTCAGACAAAGAAGCAATTCCTTTCGATTTCCGTTTACCAAACAGAATATCAAAAAATCAACTTCGTGTTTTGAGAAGTATTTTTGAAAACTTTGCCGAAAGTTTCAGTTCGTTTCTTGTTACAAAATTGCAAACAGTTGTAAATATAAATGTTACTTCTGTTGATCAAATATATTATTCTGAATATGTGTTATCTGTTGCAAATCCGGCTTGTTTATTCACATTTGAAATTAAAGACACAGACGTAAAAGGAATATTAGAACTAAATAATGATCTTGCGCTTTCGTTGGTTGATAAATTACTTGGTGGAAACGGATTAGGAACAAAGCAGACAAAGATTATCACTCCAATTGAACAAAAGGTTTTACGTGTTGTTGTTGAAAGAATTATGCAGGATTTGAAGAAAGCATGGCAAACAATTGATAACATGGAGTTTTTTGTAGAACGATTTGAACCCGATATAGATTTTGCTCAAATAACATCTCAAAGTGAATCTGTATTACTTATATCATTCGAAATATTAATTGGCGAACAATCTTATTTAATGAATCTTTGCTATGCTACTTTCGCTTTCGATAATATTTTAGCAAGATTATCATCTCAAAAACTTTCTTCCGTTAGAGCAATAAAACATTACGGTAAAACAGCACGCGATGTAGTCACTCATCACTTATCTCACACATCATTACCTATTAAAGTGGAGCTTGGAACATCAAAACTATCCGTACGTGAACTGCTTGAAATGCAGAACGGTGATATTATTAGGTTAGAAACAAAAATAAGTGATGATCAAAAAGTAAGAACAGGTACACAGATGTTGTTTTTGGGACGTGTTGGTGTTTCGAACAACAAGAAAGCAATTAAAGTAACAAAAAAATTACTAGAAGAACATAAATCCTTTTGAGGTTTTAGATGGAAAACAATGACATTAACATTAACGATGATTTGATGAACCAGAAAGCTACTAGCGCAATGGCGCAGTTTGAAGAGTTTGATGACTCTACTCAGACTGGCGGAGTATATAATGATAAGCTTCATTTTCTTAAAGACTTACCAATGAATGTCTATATAGAGTTGGGCAGAACACAAATGCAGATTAAAGACATTTTAGAACTTGAACGCGGATATGTAATAGAACTTGATAAACTGGCAAGCGAACCGGTTGATGTATTTGTTAACAATAAAAAAATTGCCGAAGGTGAAGTTGTTGTTATTGATAAACATTTCGGTATAAGAATTACGAACCTTGTTGACCCGGCTAATAGAGTAAAGGATATTTTCTAATGAACTTCATTGATATTCTTAAATCCATTATACCTCTACTTTTTGTACTTGGGATGTTGTACGGAGTTTTGGTATTAGTTAGAAAATACTCTTTTTCTCTTTCCGGGAAAAAAATAAAAAATTTACATATTGATGTTGTTCACAACCAGCTAATTCTTCCCAAAAAATATTTGTCTTTAGTTAGAGTGAAAGACAAATTGCTAGTATTAGGAATAAGCGAGAATAGTATTAACGTATTAAAAGAGTTGGATTATGAAGAGTTTGTAAATACAAACGAAAATGAAATTGAATCAAAAGGAAATTTTGTAGACATACTAAAGCAAAATTTGGGGATGAAATGAGCAGGAAACTTCCGGTTATTGCTGCACTTATTTTGCTTTTATTAGTTGTTCAAGTACAAGCGCAGCAAACAATTCCTTTTCCAAAAATCAATTTAGGCGTTGGTACTGCAGAAAATGGCGGCGATGTATCTGTTACATTACAGATACTTTTGTTAATGACTATACTTTCATTAGCGCCATCCATTGTTATCATGACAACAGCATATTTAAGAATAATAATAGTATTTCATTTTTTGAAGAGCGCAATGGGAACGCAGCAAATGCCGCCTTCTCAACTCCTGGCTGGAGTTGCGCTCTTCCTTACATTTTTTATTATGGCGCCTACTTGGAATAAAATAAATGATGAAGCTTTAAAACCTTTAATGGACAACAAAATAACAACACAACAAGCTTACGATAAAGGAATTGAGCCGATCCGGCAATTTATGTTTAAGAATGTTCGCGAAGATGATCTGGAATTATTTGTCGGACTTTCAAATCAACCTAGACCGAACAACAGAAACGAAGTTGCTACTTATATTTTAATTCCTGCGTTTGTGTTAAGTGAGCTAAGAGCAGGCTTTATAATGGGGTTCTTTCTTTTTATTCCATTTATTATGGTCGATATGATAGTTTCGAGCATTCTAATGTCTATGGGTATGATGATGATGCCTCCAATGATGATATCACTTCCGTTTAAAATATTACTCTTTATCCTGGTAGATGGATGGAATTTGATTGTAAAATCACTTGTGGGGAGCTTTAATTAATGACCGAAGAATTAATAATAGGAGTCTTGAAAGAAGTTTTTTTTACAACGTTTATCATATTGCTTCCAATACTTGGTGTTTCGCTTATTGTTGGCATTTTTATTTCCATCTTTCAAGCAGCAACTTCAATTCAAGAAATGACTTTAACATTTGTACCTAAACTAATGGCTACAGTTGCTATAATTATTTTTCTGCTCCCATGGATTATGGATAAGATGGTAGAAATTACAGTTAAGATGTTTACAATATTTAATACCACTATAAGATGAAAGAAATTCTGATAGGGGATTTTCTGGTTTTGTTGCTAGTATTCTTAAGAATATTAGCTATGATGATAGCCGCTCCAGTTTTAGGTCATAACGTTTTTCCAACTATGGCTCGTATTTTTATAGCGTTTGTAATAGCATATATTGTGTTTCTTACAATTGATAAATCAAAAATTGTTTTTGATTTAAGCCTAGCTTCAATTTTCTTAAGTGCAATTAAAGAGATTATAACCGGAACTATTATTGGAATTGCGCTTAACTTTATATTTTTTGGAATATCCTACGCCGGACACTTGATAGGATTTGATATGGGTTTGATGATGGCAGAAGTCATGAATCCATCACAAGAGGTACAAAACAACGTTGTTGGCGAAGTAATATTTTTCGGCAGTATTATGTTATTTCTTGTAATTAATGGTCATCATTTCTTAATAAGCGCAACAGTAGCATCGTTTAATATTGTGCCTATTACCAAGTACTCCATTACAGAGCCTTTCATTGGATTGATTACTAAATATGCATTTGGCACTTTTATAATAGCAATAAAAATAGCCGCACCAATTATGGTTTCGTTTTTATTGATACACATTGCCGAAGGAATTATTGCTCGTGTTCTTCCTCAGATTCAAATTATGTACATAACTCAGCCATTAAAATTAGGGTTGGGTTTTGTATTTCTATCAATTTTAGTTCCACTTTATATCTATGTGATTAAAAATTTACTGCAAGGTTACCAAGACCAGCTTTCGCAAATGTTAAACGCTATGAGTGTATAGTATGGCAGACGACGGCAAAGATAAAACCGAAGAACCGACCGGGAAGAAACTTTCTGATGCGCGCAACGAAGGCAAAGTTGCAAAAAGCATGGAAATAAATTCTTTGGCTGTATTTGGTTCCGGTTTAATTATGCTGTACATAACTAAAAACTCTGTTGGAACAAAGCTATCAGAATTTACTATAGATATTTTTACAAAAATTAATACACTTGACTTAAATCAAACAATGTTGCAAACGTATTTTCTCAAATGGACATTGTTTTTCTTTTCTGTTACGGCACCGGTAATTCTTGCAATTATGGTAGTTTCATTTGCAAGTAATATCGCACAGATTGGTTTTAAGTTTACCGGAAAAGTGTTTAAGCCAAAACTTAGTAAATTTAATTTTTTTACTAACGCTAAAAATCTTTTGTTTTCTTCCCGCTCTGTTGTTGAATTACTAAAAGCTGTTGTAAAACTTACCATTATAGCAGTTTTTACATATTTGATTCTTTCAAGGCTTATCGAAGATTCGTTTCATTTAGCAGAGTTAACAGTTGAAGAAACTGTTGCGTTTATGATTGACTCATCATTTGCCTTGGTTTGGAAAATTGTTCTTTTCTATGTTTTAATTGCCGGCTCAGACTTTATTTTCCAAAAAATAAAGTTTAAAAAAGATATGATGATGACTAAACAAGAAGTAAAAGATGAACACAAGCAAAGCGAAGGTGATCCAGAGATTAAACAAAGAATACGCAAACAAATGTTGAAGATGGCTTTCAAAAGAAT
Organism: uncultured Melioribacter sp.; assembly: GCA_964631495.1. Classification (GTDB taxonomy): domain Bacteria; phylum Bacteroidota; class Ignavibacteria; order Ignavibacteriales; family Melioribacteraceae; genus Stygiobacter. The sequence continues at coordinate 29,298 of CAZVYT010000024.1, forward strand.
GATGAAAGATCTCCCCAAGGCCGATGTAGTAATTACAAATCCTACTCACTTTGCTGTTGCGGTTAAATATGAAATGAATAAGGATGGAGCACCAAAAGTTATTGCTAAAGGAATGGATGAGTTAGCTCAACGAATAAAAAAAATTGCAACAGATAACAATATACCTTTACACGAAGATGTTCAACTTGCAAGAGCTTTATACAAAGCTTGCGAAGTTGGTGATGAAATACCAACCAAGCTCTTTAAAGCTGTTGCTCAAATACTAGCATACATCTATCAAATGAAAAATCTTAAAAAAAGAAGAAGTATTGTTTAATAAATGAATAGCATAGGGAAAAATAGCGACATAATTCTTGCATTTGGATTGATCTTAATGCTTGGCTTAATGCTTATTCCGTTACCTCCGGGAATTTTGGATTTTCTATTGGCGGTTAGCATTACGCTTTCGATTCTGGTGCTGATTGTTTCTCTTTACATTAATTCTCCTTTAGATATTTCTATTTTCCCAGGCTTGCTGCTTGTACTAACACTATTTAGGCTTGGACTAAATATAAGTTCAACACGTTTGATATTACTTGAAGGTTATGCTGGTGAGGTTATTGAATCATTTGGAAACTTTGTTGTAGGCGGTAATTATGTAGTTGGTATTATCATATTTATAATTCTAGTAGTAATTCAGTTTATTGTAATAGTTAAAGGCTCCGGAAGAATATCTGAAGTTGCTGCCAGATTTACTTTGGATGCAATGCCCGGTAAGCAAATGGCTATTGATGCAGACTTGAATACTGGTTTAATTACCGAGTCAGACGCAAGAAGAAGAAGAGAAATGATTTCTCGTGAAGCAGAGTTTTATGGTGCAATGGATGGCGCAAGTAAATTTGTAAAAGGCGATGCTATAGCCGGATTGATTATCAATTCTGTAAATATAATTGGTGGTTTTATAATTGGAATGGCGCAACTGGGAATGGGGTTTTCTGACGCTGTTCAAAAATATACAATACTTACAATTGGAGATGGATTAGTATCACAGATTCCTGCACTTATTATTTCTACTGCTGCTGGTTTGGTTGTAACAAGAAGTGCAAGCGGCACATCACTCGATTTCCAGATGAAGACTCAGTTGTTTTCAAATCCGCGTGTTTTAGGTACAGTATCCGGTGCGTCATTTATGTTTGCTTTAATTCCCGGTATGCCAACTTTGCCATTCATAATACTTAGCGCATTTTTAGGCGGGTTTTCTTATATAAGCAGAAAGAATAAAATTGCGGCTTCACAAGTTGTTGAAGCATCAGAAACAAATGCTCCGGAAGCTCCGCCTGAAGAAAAAGTTGAACAATATTTGCAAGTTGACCCTATTGAAGTAGAAATAGGTTATGGATTAATAAGTTTAGTTGATGAAAAACAAGGTGGAAATTTATTTCAAAAAATATCTTCTACAAGAAAACTAATAGCATTAGACTATGGTGTTTTAATTCCTCCGGTTCGTGTTCGCGATAATTTGCAATTATCGCCAAATGAATACATAATTAAAATTAAAGGAAATGTCGTTTCTAATTATGAAATCTATACAGATAGAATGCTTGCAATGAATTCCGGAACAACAAATGAAATTGTAAATGGCTTACCTACAACAGATCCGGCTTTTGGTCTGCAAAGTTTTTGGATAACAACAGATGAAAAAGAAAAAGCCGAAATGCTTGGTTATACTGTTGTTGATTGTATTTCGGTAATTACAACACATTTGCAAGAAGTATTAAAACGCAATTTCGAAAAGATACTTACACGTCAAGATGTTAAGCAGTTATTAGAAAACATTAAGAAAGAATATGCCGCCGTTGTTGAAGAAATAAATCCGGATATTCTTAATCTTGGTACAATTCAAAAAGTTTTACAAAACTTGTTAAAAGAGAATATTCCTATTAAAGATTTTGTACAAATCCTTGAGGCTTTGATTGATTATTCTAAGACAACAAAAAATGTCGATGTATTAACAGAATATGTAAGACATACCATTGGCGAAACAATTGCAAATATGTACAGAGATAGTAACGGAATTTTACATGCTGCAGCATTGAGCGAAGTTCTTGAAACGGCTATCACTAAATCATTACAAGCACAAAAAGACAATATAGTTACATTAGGACTTCCGCCGGCTGTATTACGTGAATTAAATACGCAGCTAAGAGCAGCATTAGAAAAATTTAATTCTCTTGGCTATCCGCCAATTTTAATTACTTCTGCAACAATTCGTCCATATTTTTATAGATTAATAAACAGCAGCTTTCCGGATTGGACTATACTTTCTTATTCGGAACTTCCATCAAATGTTGAATTAGAATTTATTGGTAAGATTGAGGTTAACAATGCAAATTAAAAAATATGTAGCTGCCTCTCTTAAAGAAGCAACACAACAAATGAAAAATGAACTTGGCGTTGAAGCTTTAATACTTGGAACGCGAGTAATTGAAAATGATAAACGATATGGCATGAAAAAAATGTATGAAATTACTGCCGGTATTGATCAACCATCCCATTCTAAAACTCAGAACGCAACTAGAGATGAATTTGATGCAATTGATAATTTTCAAACTGAATTAGAAAAAATTTCTAAGAAGATTTATCCTCGCTCTGAATATAAAACTTCTGTTGAAGAAAGAAGTTCAAAGTCTGAAAAAGCCGCCCCAAGCAAACAGCTGGAAAAAGAAATTGAAGAAATAGCAAGCGTTCTTGAACAGCGCGAAGTTTCAAAAAACATAATAAAATCAATAACAAAACACTTGCGAGACTCTGCCGGTTTTATAGAAGGGTCAAATTTTGAAAATTACTTGCTATCCAGTATTTCTTCAATGATTCCAACAACAACTTTTAAGGTTAGTAAAAACAAAACTACTAAAATTGCGCTTGTTGGTCCTACCGGAGTAGGAAAAACTACATGTGTTGCCAAACTTGCAGTAATTTCTAAAATAATTCACAAACTGAAAGTAGGATTGATTTCAATAGATACATACAGACTTGGCGCTATTGATCAACTTCGCATCTTTTCTGAAATAAGCGATATTGAAATGGCGGTTGCATATGATGTTGAAGATATTTCAAAGCTTGTTAAAAAATTTAAAGGTAAGGATTTATTATTTATAGATACCGTTGGTAGAAGTCAGAAAGCAAAAGAAAATTTAGAGCAGATAAGAAAATATTTAGATGCTGCACAAGTTGATGAAACTATTCTTGTAGCCAACGCAACAAGTTCTACAAGAACTTTGAATGATGTTGCTGAAAAATTTAAACCGCTTAAATATACATCGGTAATATTTTCTAAAATTGATGAAGCAGTTGCATACGGCAATATTATGAATTTGGCAGTAAATCATAATACGCCTGTAATGTTTTTAACAAATGGACAGGTAATTCCGGATGATATACTATCTGTTAATCCGTCGTTCCTTGCAAACTTGATTTATAGCGGCAAACTTTATAAATGAATGGACAGGCATCACGGCTAATACAGCTTAGACAGCTTGAAGAGAAAGAAAAGAGAAAATCAACTTCTAAGATTGTATCTATTTGTTCCGGTAAAGGGGGCACGGGAAAAACTTTTTTCGCCGCTAACTTTGCTTATCAGCTATCCCGCATTGGCAAAAAAATCTTATTGATTGATCTTGACCTCAATTTCTCAAATCTCAATATTCTGCTAAATCATGCAACAGAAGATGTAATTTCAGAATTTTTTGAACAGAGAAAATCTCTAAGTGAAATTATATCCGGTTACGATAAAAATCTCGATTTGATCTATGGAGATTCTGGAAGAGAAGATTATCCACGCGTAAGTAAGGAAGTTTTGGAATATTTGTTCATTTCATTAAATAGAGTATCGGACGAATATGATTATATAATTCTCGATTCTTCTGCCGGCGCAGATGAGCTAACTCTTTATCAATTACTCCAATCAGATTTTAATATCATTGTTACATCTCCGGAACCAACAGCTGTAATGGATGCTTATGTTGTTATCAAACTATTAAACTCGGCTAATTACTCCGGAGGTAAGCTTGTTGTAATTAACAAATGCAGCGATAATGAAGATGCGCAAGCTTCTTATTCAAATCTCACTATTGCCACTAAGCATTTTCTAGGAGATAAGCTTTATTATTTAGGTGCGATAACCTTTGATGCTACGGTGCATAAATCAATAGTTCATCAAGAACTTCTTTCAGAAACAGCTCCACAAAGCCTTCCGGCTAAAGAACTTGGCAGCATATTAAATCGGTTTGTAAGTTTCACTCAAGTGGCTAATAATAACCACAACCGACAAATCATCTAATCAAAAATCCTCAAAAACAATCCATTTTCATCATTTTTTCCCTATTTGTACTTAGAGTTGTTGTGGTATAAGGTTTGCAATTTCTACAGTAAAAAAGCATAGGAAAAAATGAACAAGATAGTATTACAATTTGGACTTCTAATTTTCTTCTTCGCGATTATCTTTTTCTCACAACGCGGTCTTTCCATAGAAAAAGTTTTATTGAACTCCTTTGCGATTTTCATCTTAGTAACTACAATGTTGAGTTTAATTGTTATCGGTTTGATAAAAGCAATAAATAATAATTCACTCAACAAATTAGGTGACATATCAGATCAATTAGCAGGAAATAAAGACCATGAGTAACGCAGCATTATGGACTTCGTACAAAGAAAAACCATCCCCAGAATTGAAAAAACAAATTGTGCTAAACTATGTTAACTTGGTTCATTATGTAATACATAGAACCAACTTGATTCAGAGTGCTATATTAGATAGGCGCGACTATTTTCAGTTTGGAATTGAAGGTTTGAGCGAGGCTATTGACCGTTTTGATCCGGACTATGGAACAAAGTTCGAGACATATGCAATCCAACGCATTCGGGGCAAAATTTATGATGAGCTGCGCAAGTATAACGATAAGTTTGAACCGGTACTTGAGGCTGAAGCAACAACTATGTTTCCAACTTCTACATTATCGGTTAATCAATCTATTGGAGAAGATGATGGAATGCAGTTGTACGAAATGCTTCCTAGCGATGCGGAAAAACCAGATTTCATTCTTGAGAAGAATGATTTAAAGCACAGATTGCTGGATATGATTAAAGAGCTTAACGAACGAGAAAGAACAATTCTAAGCTTATACTACTACGAAGATCTAAACTATAAAGAAATAGCACAAGTACTAAACATTACTGTTTCAAGAGTATCTCAAATTCACTCAAGAATTCTTAATTCCCTTAAACTAAAATTGGCTGAATATAATGCTTGAAATAAAGACAGCAGAAGCAAAAGAGAGAATTAAAAAGCATCTCTCGAACATCGGAACACTTCCTTCAGTGCCACAAATTATTACAGAGGTTTCAATTCTATTAGATAGCGATAGAACAAGTGCTGCAGATCTTTGTAAAGTTATTTCTAAGGATCAAGCAATTGTTACTAAAATACTTGCAGTTGCAAACTCTCCTTTATACGGATTACCGAGAAGAGTTTCTACAATAGAATTTGCCGTAGTTATTATAGGTTTTGAACATATGAGAAATATTCTTGTTGCGCTTTCTTTGGTTGAAGCCTTTAAGAGCAGAAGTACAGCAACTTGGGATCATCATGCATATTGGAGCCATTCATTACTTTCCGCAACGGCTGCAAAAAGAATTGCAGACGATTTGCGTTATCCAAAATCTGGAGAAGTTTTTACAGCCGGTTTGTTGCATGATTTAGGCTTAGTTGTACTACAACGTTACATGAGTTCCGATTTTGATAAAATTGTTAAGCTTGTAGAAGAACAGCAGATGAGTCATTATAATGCAGAACTTGAAGTGCTTGGTTTTACACACCAGGATATTGCAGAATTCTTACTTGAAAAATGGAATTTCCCGCCATACATAATTGAGTCAGTATTATACCATCACACTCCATCATTAGCAGATAACGGTAAGGTTTTGGCTTCGTTAGTTCACTTAGCAGATTATATGACTCAAAAATTAAAAATTGGAGCATTTAATTGGGATGATAACTTTACCTTTGATGAAAATACCATTGAAATATTAGGCTTTGGCAGTATAGAGTATTTAGAAACATTTATTCAAACTTATGAACCACTTTTTAAAAGTCACTTAGAGTCAATAACAGAAAACAATAAAATAATGTGAGTCGTTTATGACAACCGCTATAACAGATTTAACCCAAAGAAGAGAAAGAACAGAATTAATTTTGAAAAAAGTGAATACCCTTGCACCTCTTCCAAAAATATTGCAAGAAGTTCTACACTTGTTAAACGACTTGAATACAAGTCCGCATACACTTTCAAAAGCAATTTCTAAAGATCAAAGCGTAGTGCTAAAAATATTAACTATTGCAAACTCTCCATTTTATGGCTTAACAAAGCGCGTGTCATCTATTGAGTTTGCTATTATGATTCTTGGGTATGATGAAATAAGAAACATAGTTTCTGCTTTATCTCTTATGGAATCTATGAAGAACAAGAGCGATCAATACTTGGATCAAAAAATATTCTGGATGCACTCATACTTAACAGCTACTATTGCTAAAAAATTGGCAATGGATCTTGGTCTTGAAAAACATGGTGAGGCTTTTATAGCCGGTCTATTACACGATTTAGGAATTTCTGTTATACACAGATTTATGCATTCTGATTTTGTAGCTATTTATGACTTAGTTGCAAACGGCGTATCATACAACGACGCAGAGTTGCAAGTACTTGGTTTAACTCACGGCGAAATTGGTGAATCACTATTAAAGTATTGGAATATTCCAGAGCTAATTACAGAAATTGTAAAAAATCACCATCAACCATATTTATCTCAACAAGCTCCAACATTAGCTTCTGTAGTGCATCTTGCAGATTACATGACTCAAATGTTGAAAATGGGTGAACTTAAAATGGATTCTTTAGTAGAACTAGATCATCACGTGTTCTCAACTTTACATGTTAAAGATTTAACAGAGCTTTCTCATTTTATTGAAGGTTACCGCGAACCATTGAAATCACAAATGGAATCATTAAAGTATTTGATATGAGACTAATTAAAGAAAGTACAGAACGCTACGAATCATTTCACAAATCGCTTCAGTATTTTACTAAGATTTCTGAAGCGAAAGGTGATTTAAAACTTCTAAGTTTTGAAAACCATAAGAGTAATCAAAACTTATTGGAAAAATATTCTTTCTTTGTTCAGAATCTTTCTTCCTTTCAGAAAAAAATTCAATTTGCTCAAGGATTGTCCGAGATTCATGTTTTAACTCAAGAATTTGTTAAAAGAATTCTGCAAGCTAAAGAAGTAGAGATATTTCTGTTTACAGAAGGTAAAAGAAATCTTGTTCCATTAAATAAAAATGCAAATCCAACTCACATTAATTCTGTTAACAAAGCATTAAAAGATGGAATACTTGAGTGGATATTTGAAACACGTAAACCAACAATTATCCCGGATTTAACAGCATACACAATAAATGGTTCTAAACTTAACCAAATGCTTTTCCCAATTTACGATTCCAGTGCTGGCTATGGTGCTCTTTCTTTATACACAAATGCTACTAAAGTTGCCGATGACTCATTAGAAAACAACTCAATTCAGATTATTCTTGGAATAATTGTTCCAATGATTATAGCGTTACGCCAAAAACATTCTATAAATAAACTGTATCAAGAATTACAAGTTTATCAATCAAAAGTACAAAATGATTTTGACGTGAATACAATTGGAAACATGACTGAAGGAATGCTGGAAGAACTTGGAGAGCCGCTTCAAGTTATTTTATCTTTATCTGATTTAATTGAAAGTGATTATCCAAAGGTAGATAAAGAAATTACAGACAATATTAAAAAACAAGTTAGTAAAGTTAGTGAACTGACAAACAGATTAACGAAATATGCTGGCTTGAACAAACCAAAGACACAGAACTTGCAATCATGCAATTTGAACAAGATTGTAAAAGAGTTTAAGAATGTAATTAATGCTACTTTGCAAAACCTTGGAATAGAATGCGAACTGGATCTTGAAGAAAGCATTCCTCCTGTGCTTTCAAATCCAAATGAAATTAAGCAAGTGCTAGCAAGCGTTTTCTCTCTGCTAAAAGCGGCATCACAAAAAGGTGGAGCGTTCATTCTCCAAACAAAATATATCCGCGAAAAAATAGTTCTCTCTGTGTTTACTACCGAACACATTGAAGGTTTAGGTACAGAATCCGATTCAAAATATAATGTTACAGTTAAACTAATTACCGAAATGATGAAGAAAAATGAAGGCATTGCAGAATTCAATTCTTTGCCGCTTAAAGGAACAATAATTCATTTGATTTTTCCATTAAAAAGAAAATTAAGTGTATGAAAAAGTATTTAACAATTATGGTTTTGGCTTCATCAATTTGTTTGGCGCAGACAGTTGAATTATCGCAAACAGTTTCAACTGATTCAATAGACTTACAATCGGTTGTTGCAAAACAGATGGCGGTAGCTATCGAAAAACAACTGCAAGATAAATTAAATCCAAAACCGGTGGATACTTACCCGGCAGTTGAAACAAAAAAAATAGAATCGGTTGTTGAAAAACAAAAAGAAAAACCTGCGCACGCAGAAATGCTACCGTTTCTTAGTATGCTTTCAACAATACCGTGGCAGTACAAAATTTTTGCTTTGGTTTCAATTGTAATAATGGGATTTGTATTTACCAGAAGAATTGTGCTAACAATTACTCGTTCATCTAAAAAAGCATTGAAGAAAAAAATAGGATTAATGAGAGAAGAAAAGGTTGGCGGTTCCAAAAACAACCCAAAACTTGTTAAAGTTAGAAAAACACTTAAAGATAATCTGGACATATTAAAGCACAACGATAGACAAGTTAGCAGAAAAGCAAAACAATTAAATATTTCTAAAGGCGAGTTGCTTTTAGCTACGAGATTAAAACTTTATGAAGTTGGAAAACCGTGAGGAAAAAATGATAAAAGGAATTTATACAGCCGGAAGAAGTTTAGATCATAGAGTAAAACACATTGATGTTATTGCAAATAACTTAGCAAACCTTGGCACTACAGGTTACAAAAGAGAAGTGCCTTTTACTGAAATATTAAATTCTATGGGTGGCAAATCAGTAAATAAAGTAACAAGCCATCTGCAAGGCAATTTACTTCAAACTTCGAATCCATTAGATGTAGCTATATCCGGTGATGGATTCTTTGTAGTTAAAAATAAAGAGGGTGAAAAAGAATTAACACGTGACGGAAGATTAAAGCTTGACGAAGAGGGCTTTTTAGTAAACTCGAATAATCAAAAAGTTATAGGTCAAAATGGAGAAATATCAATACAAGCATCTTTGCTAGAGAAAGACCCAGTTATAAATATTACAAAAAACGGTGAAATAAGAATCGGCGAACAAACTATAGATTCACTTCTCATTCTTAAATCAGATAATCCGGAATATTTGTCGCGCGCAGGCGGATCAAATTTCTTGATGAATGATGAAGAATTCAAATCACCCGAAGAAGGAACATATACAATATCGCAAGGATTTCTAGAGGAATCGAATTCTAATCCTATACTTGAAATGGAAAACATGATTAATATTAATAAAGAATATGAAACAGCTCAAAAAGTTATTTCGGCATTAGACACGTCACTTGGTCAAGCAAACGATATCGGAAAAGTTTAAAAGGAATTAGGAGAATAAAATGTCAACCAGAGCATTAAGAACAGCAGCAAGCGGAATGTACGCACAGCAAATAAACATTGAAGTTATTTCAAACAACATTGCTAACATTAACACAACAAGCTTTAAAAAGAATAAAGCTGATTTCCAGGACTTGATGTACCAAGAAGTGCATATCAATCCGCTTACTTCATCAACACCAGGAGTTGAAGAAATATCAACAGCTAAAATCCAAATAGGTAATGGTGTTAAGCCGGCGGCAGCATCTAAAATATTTATTCAAGGTGATATTACAACAACTAACAACCAATTTGATCTTGCAATTCAAGGCGATGGCTTTTTCCAGGTAAGAAAAGCAGATGGTACATTTTTGTATACACGAGACGGATCGTTAAAAATAAATGCTGATGGAAAATTTGTAACAAACGGCGGTAATATTCTTGAACCCGGTTTCTCTATCAGTAACAATGTTCAATCGATAACCGTTAATAAAGACGGAAGCGTTATGGCACACGAATCTGGAGGTAACGCGGTTCCAATAGGAAATATTGAGCTTGTTCGTTTCATGAATAACAGTGGTCTAATATCAGTAGGAGATAATCTTTACCAAGAAACACCGGCTTCGGGTACACCAATAAAAGGTACACCCGGAGATCAAGGATTTGGAGAAATACATCAAGGTTTTTTAGAATCTTCTAATGTTGATATTGTTGAAGAAATGATCTCTATGATAGCTGCTCAAAGAGCTTATGAAATCAATTCTAAAACAGTTAAGACGGTAGAAGAAATGATGACAATGGCAAATAATCTTAAAAGATAAAATACTAAAATGAAAATTCTACTCTTGATATCGCTGATACTTTCAACAACTTCTGCTAAACCGTTTGAAGAAGTATTAAAAGTATATCTGAATAAAAAACTCAGTTCTTTTGAAAGAATAGAATTTAGCATTATTCAAATGCCAAAAGATTTTAGAAAAGTAGAAATCAATAATGAAAAGAATTTGAAGCTAGTAAAAAACTATGCGTATGTACCTGTAAAAATCTACGACGAAAAAAACAATATCAGTTTAGCACTAGTTACAGCACGGGTTAAGCTTTTCAAAACTGTACTTGTAACAAAACAAAAACTAAATGGAAACAGCAGTTTAACAGAAGCAATGTTTGAGACAAAACTAGAAGACGTTGCTTCTGTTGATGGAAACCTGGTTGATGCTAAAGATTTGCATTTGTACAGAAGCAAAGGTTTAATTAGAGAAGGAACAATATTATCAAAAGATTTTGTGGAGTTAATCCCGATTATAAACAATGGAGATAAAATTGTTCTTCATACCGGAAAAAATGGTGTGGAAGTTACTCTTGAAGCTGTAACAAGAGAAGATGGGCATCTTGGTCAAGTAATTCGTGTACAAGCAAACAACAGAATATTTAAAGCAAAAGTAATTGATAAATACAACTTAATGTTGGTAGAATAATATGAAACGAACAATTTTATTACTCGCAATATTTTTAATGAGTTCTATGTTAATTGCACAGAATATGAGAAGGAATTCGCTCTACTCATATTTTTCAGATAACAAAGCTGCTCAAAAAGGCGACGCGGTTACCATACTAGTTTTAGAATCTACTCAGGCTTCAAACAATTCAGAAACCTCTTCCGGCAGAAACAGTGATATAGGACTTGCAGCTGCTGGTGCTGTTGGAACCACTTCGATTCCAAAAGCAGATTTAAGTCTAGGAACTAAAAATGATTTTCAAGGAAGCGGATCTACACAGACTTCCGGAAGCATTCGTACAAAAATTAGTGCTGTAGTTGATACCGTTTATGCAAATGGAAATATGGTTATTCGTGGAAGCAAGAAAATTACGATTAACGGAGAAGAACAGATTGTAAATATTAAAGGCGTAGTCCGCCAATCGGATATTAGTTCAAACAATTCGGTTTTCTCACATAATATTTCAGACGCAGAAATATCATTTGAAGGCAGCGGTATAATTGATAATGCTCAGAAGCCTGGCTGGTTAACAAAATTGTTTCATTGGCTCTTTTAGGTGATAAAATGAAAAAGACAATTATTGGATTCATACTTTTAGCGGCAATTACTTTTAACGTTTCTTTTGCTCAACGTATTAAAGATGTTGCTTACTTAAATGGTAAAACAACAGAACAAATAATGGGCTATGGTTTAATTGTTGGGTTAGCGGGAACAGGAGACAGTTACCGTTCTTCGTTTACAATTCAATCTGTAACTAGTATGCTGCAAAAACTTGGCGTTACTGTTCCGCAAATAGATTTAAAAACTAAGAACGTTGCCGCAGTTATGGTAACTGCAAATCTTAATGGCAATTTGAAAGCCGGAGCCGAGTTTGACGTTGTTGTTTCATCACTTGGCGATGCAACAAGTTTGCAAGGCGGTACTTTGTTAATGACACCACTTACCGGACTTAACGAAAAAGGTTATGGATATGCACAAGGTTCAGTTTCTGTTGGTGGTTATGATATTAACACTGCCAGCGGAAGTAGAGTCTCAAAAAATCATACACTTGCCGGCAGAGTGCCTCGCGGTGGAACTTTGAAAGAAGCTTTCTCGGTTAGCAATTACGATCCGGCAGAAGTTACAGTATTTTTAAAAGAACCGGATTTTACAACAGCTCAAAACATTGCAACAGCTCTAAATACAAAATTTGGTGCAGATGTAGCAAAAGCCCAAGATGCTGCTGAAATAATAGTTGCAATTCCACAAGACAAACAAAATAATCTTATAGGTTTTTATTCAGAATTAGAAAATTTAGCGGTAACGGTTGATGATGTTGCTCGCGTAGTTCTAAATGAAAGAACCGGAACAATTGTTTCCGGACAAAGTGTAAAAATTCAGCCGGTTACAATTACACACGGCAGTTTAAATATTAATATCCGTAATTATCCAATAATATCTCAGCCAAATGCTTTTTCACAAGGCAGAACAGTAGCAATGAACAACCAAATACCAACTGTACAGCAAGATTCAACAAGTACTGTTGCAATTCAAGGTGCAAGCAATGTTCAAGAAGTTGCCGCAGCATTAAACTCATTAAAAGTTTCTCCAAGAGATATAATTGCAATATTCCAAGCGCTTAAAGAAGCCGGCGCATTAATAGCAGATTTAATTGTAATGTAAGATGAACGAAATCAATCTTAAAATAGCGAACGAAAAACATCTTTCGAAACCGAGTGAAATAAATTCCCGTTACGATAAAAAGCAGAAAGAAAAAATTGCCTCGGCTTCAAAACAATTTGAAGGCATGCTTACGGCTATGATGTTAAAAAGTATGAATAAAACTACTGAAGGGATGTTTGGCGGAAGCGAAGATGGTTATGGAAACGATATGTTTGATAGTTTGTTCGAACAAGAAATTGCATCTAAAATGTCTGAAACAAAGAGCTTGGGTATTGCAGAAAAATTATATAGAAATATAACCGGCGAAGAATTACCGGTTGAAATTAAAAATAGAATTACTGAAAAAACTACACCACTAAGATTACACAATACAACTGTTCAAGCAGATTCTACAAAAGTTCAGCCAAGCAACTCTGCAAAAGATAGATTAGAAAATTTTCAATCTCATATCGAAGAAGCTTCTCAAAAGTTCGGGATTGATCAAAATATGATAAAATCTATAATTATGACTGAATCGGCAGCTAACAATAAAGCGGTTTCAAGCGCAAAAGCTAAAGGTTTAATGCAATTGATAGATTCTACTGCTTCGGATATGGGTGTACGCAATGTCTTTAACCCAAGAGAAAATATACTTGGCGGCACTAAATATTTTGCTCAAATGCTTCGACAATATAGTGGAGATGTGAAACTTGCTTTGGCAGCGTATAATGCCGGACCTCGAAACGTTGAAAAATATAAAGGCGTTCCACCATTTGAAGAAACAAAGAATTATATAAACAAAGTACTAGGTTACTTAGATCACTTTAAAGAGAGTAAACAATGAGCTCAAAATTATTACTGGCATCGTTAAAAGCACAAGACGCTAATCTTAGCTTATTAATAGAAGCTTTAGATTTACAGAAACAAGCAATTATTAAAAATGATTATACCACTCTAGAAAGTGCTATTGGCAAAGAACAAAAAATACTGCAAGATGTAGAGCGAGAAGAAAGTTCGCGCAATAAAGTTGTTAAAGAACTTGCAGCTTCATTCAATTTAGAACTTAGCGAAAACACTTTGGAAAACTTAATAAATAACGCAAGCAATCATTTAGGTGGCGATCTTAAAGAATTACAAGTTGTTAGAAAATCATTACGAGAAAAAGTTAATCAAATAAAAAATACCAACTCGCAATTGAAAGATGTTATAGAATTTTCTCGAAATATGATTAAAGAAACAATGATGATGCTTGTCGGTTCAAATAAAAGAGCATTAGTTAACAAGAGAGTATAAAATGGGCATTGGCAGATTATTAGACATGTCAGTTAGGACAATGAGTACGTATCAAAGTGCAATTAATGTTGCTACTCAAAATATTTCTAACGCTGGCAGTCCAGATTATACAAGGCAGAAAGTAGTATTAGCTTCTGAAACAGTGAATAATGGTCAGGGCGCAGGTGTTAAAATACAAGACGTTCTTCGCATACGCGATGAAATCTTGGATGCCCAACTAAGAAAATATCAATCCACTTATTCTGATAATACTAAACGTTCTGAATTTCTTCAAAAAATTGAAGCAATAATTGGTGAACCATCTGAGGATGGATTATCTGCATACTTTACACAATTTTTTAATGCATGGGATGAATTATCGGCAAACCCAACTTCAACACAGCTAAGATTAAATGTAATTCAAAAAGCGCAACAGTTAAGTGAACGTTTTAAAGACCAGATTGATGGGTTTAGTGAAATACAATATACTATGCAAAAAGAAGCTGCAGTTAAAGTAGAACAAATAAATGGATATCTAAAAGAAATACATGATCTAAACCAAAAAATTTATGAAACAGAAGTTCGTGGAAATGATGCAAATGATCTTAAAGATCGAAGAGATAAACAAATAGATTCATTGAGCCAGATTGTTAATGTTTCTGTTACCAAAAATGCATTCGGTGCGGTTCAATTAAATGTTGGCGGAATTTATGGATCTGATCAATCCGGGTATAATCAGTTTAAGTTAGCAATCGTTAACGGTCAAATGAGATTAGTTCAAGCTGATAACGAAAGTGCGGTAGCAATTGTAAATGGAGGAGAATTCAATGCAATCTCCGATATTTATTCAAACAAAATCAATCAGTATAAAACTGAATTTGAAACGCTTGGAAGAACTTTTGTAAATAAAGTTAACGAAATTCACATGAGTGGAAATACGCTTATCTCAGGAGGTTCTTCAACAACCGGCATTCCATTCTTTGGCGAACTTGCTTCAGATGGTTCTGTTGTAAATGCATTTTTAGATGGGAAAATTTCCATTAATACTACCGTTTTGCAAAACCCTAAAAATATTGCTGCTTCTTCAGTGGCCGGTCAAGATGGTAATAGTGAAATAGCAAATAGAATAGCTTCAATATTTAAAACAAAATATAATGAGTTAGGAGAAAAAACTTTTACAGATAAATATGCAGAGATATTAAGTAAAATTGGAATGGATAAAGTTGTAGCAGATAATAGTATTGAATCCGGTAAACTTGTTATACAAAACTTAACAAATCAAAAAATGTCATACTCTGGTGTTTCAATAGAAGAAGAAATGACAAATGTAATGAAGTATCAACGTTCTTACGAAGCTGCCGCTAAATTAATCAAAATAGCGGATGAGCTATTAAGTACACTTATCAATATGGCTTTATAGGTGAATTATGAGAGTTACTGAAGGACTAGTTACTAGTAAATACTTAAACATACACGAGAGAATTTCTGAAAAGAAAATCAAATTGCAAACACAACTTGCTACAAATAGTAAGATTGAAAATATTTCGGACGATTTAGCCGGTTCTTTGGAAGCAATCAGATTAGATTCACAGATTAACAGAATAAAAACTTATTCTAAGAATGCTCAAAGTGCTCAAGATTTTTTAGATCAAAGCCTAAAATCTTTAGGTCAAGTTACAACTGAGATGCAAAACATAATGGTTGCTGTAACCAACTCTGGTAATGTAGTTAATCAAGACAGCTTTCCAACAATTGCGCAATCTATTAAGAACTCTCTTTCTGCAATTGTTCAAAGTGTAAATACAAAGTTGAATGATAGACCATTATTTGGTGGAACAAATTATACGGCTGATCCGGTTACAATTGCATCTGATGGTAAATCCGTTATTTCAACACTAGATCATTCCGCCGAAGTTAAGATTCAGATAACTGCCAACATAAAAGAAGCAATAAATATTCCCGGCGGTCAAGTTTTAAACAGTGGAATGTTTGAAGCTATTAATAGTGTAATAGACTCAATAGTTGCCGGAACCGCACCCAGTGAAGCACAAAAAACAGCATTAAATAATGCTTATAAAAAAATACTTGATGTTCAATCGCTTGGCGGAGAGAAATTAAACAGACTAGAAAACATTAAAAATGTTTTAGACGGTCAAAAAGATAATTACACAGAGATGCTGACAAGAGTTCAAGAAATAAAGCCAGAGCATCTGATCATGGAACTTCAGCAGCAAGATTATTTACTTCAAGTATCATCTAAACTATTAGCTAACTCATTTACTAGATCGGTATTAGATTACTTATAATGAAAAAATTAGGGACAATTATAGGGTTTACGCTTGGTATTGGCGTGGTATTTGGCACTTTTTTCCTTGAAGGTGGTTCATTTCAGGCGCTGTTTATTTTTTCTGCAATGTTAATTGTTTTTGGAGGAACATTTGCCACTGTAATTATGGGCTTTGGATTAGATAAGTTTTTCTTGATTCCACAATTAGTAAAAATTGCTTGCTTTCCTAAAACATATGATGTTGCAAAAATAATTTCGACATTTGTTGAGCTTTCTATTAAAGCAAGAAAAGAAGGTCTGCTTACCATAGAGAAGGAATTAAAAAAGTTTGACGATTTATTTCCAAGAAAAATGACAAAATTTGTTTTAGATGGTACAGATGCTGAATCACTTCAACTTTTAGCACAACTTGAAATGAAAGCTATGCAAGAAAGGCATTATTCCAATATTAATATTTTTGTAAAAATGGGCGGTTACGCACCAACTATGGGAATTATAGGAACTGTAATTAGCTTGATAATGACCTTAGCAAATGCGGGAAGTTCACCGGAATTATTAATTAAAAATATTGCAACAGCTTTTATAGCTACACTTTGGGGTGTTTTTACTGCAAATTTAATTTGGTTACCAATAGGAGATAGGTTAAAGAGATGTCATTCCGAGGAGAAAAACATGATGGAACTTTCTTTGGAAGCAG
>CAZVYT010000025.1:0-4259 GCA_964631495.1 uncultured Melioribacter sp.
TACTTTGTAACCGTCCGCACGCAGAAACAACTTGAAGAAGAAAGCACAACAGACGGCAAATATGAAAATGGAAATTGGGGCGCTAAATATCTTCGCTCTCCGGAAATCTATAATAAGATTATTGATAAGGCCGGTAATAAACTTATTCCTTTACGAAATATTGTCGATGTTAAACGTGGATTTACAACTGGCTCAAATGATTTCTTTTATGTAATTGATGAAACAGATAAAGTAGAAAAGCTAACCGAAGACGAATACAAACTCCAGTTCGGCTTTGAAAGAAGCAAACATAAAATAAGTTGGGATAAATTTGGCTGGTATTACAGCGAGCTTACAAAAAACCATCACTTAATGGAACGTGCTTATTTTCAACCGCTGTTCAAATCACAAAAAGAAGCTGAAAACCTCGAAGTGAATAAACAGAATTTACGCTTCCAAGCCCTTATCTGTAATGAATCTTTAGCAACACTAAAGAAATACAATACTAAGATTGCCAAGTATATCGAGATTGCAGAAAAAGAATACCGCTTACATAAAAACCCAACAAATGCTCAAAGGGTTTCAACCGTTAAAGGAAATGAAAGAGACTGGTTTAATCTTGGCAAAGATTTAACTATTGGCGATTTTATTTTCCCTTCAAAGATTGGCGAGCGATTCAGATTGATTGATAATAGAAAATCAAAAGTTTATTGCGATAAGGTTAGTTATAATATTTCCTTTCATAAGGAATTCAAGAAATATGAAGACATCATTTTCTTAATTCTCAACAGCACTGTTTTCAGATATTTCCTAGATCTATTCGCTAGGCAAATGGTTGTTAAAATTAGCGATGTTGATGTTTACGTTGTTGAGAACACTTTAATTTGCGATCCGACAATTCTTGAACCGTATGAAAAAGAATTAAAAGAAATCTATAAATCGATTCGTGGAAGAGAACAAGGAACAATTTATGATGAAATAAAGCAGAAAGATAGACGAAAACTTGATTCGATTATTTTTGAAGTTCTTGGATTAAAACATAAAGATGTTGATGAACTCTATAAAGAAGCTGCTGATTATGTGAAAAATAGACAACTCTACTCTGAGTCTCTTGAGACAGTAAAATCCAAACAAAAACCGGACTATGAAACATCACTCAAATTAATCCAAGAACGTTTTCCAGAAATTCATTCATATAGCTACCTTATTCAAAATAAAGAAACGGAAATATTTAATATTCCCAACCTTCCGGCAAAATTTCCAAAAGATGTAAAAAACGGTGATAGTAATTTCTTTAACACATACACTGTGTATTTCACAGAAGGGAACAAGCAAATCTCGGTCAGTTTTAAGGAAGGTAGCCAAGTTAAGTTACTTAAATTCTTTTACGAAGAACTTGAAATTAAAGGCGCAAAACTTTTACTTCCGGTTGATCCATCCGTTTGCGAAAGTGTATTAAAAATTCTTAGCAAAGATTTCAAAGATTATGGTTCCCAAATAAAAAGTGTTCTTAAATCTTTACGTAGCTCAGCAAGTTATTTAGCAATTTATAGGGATATTCTATTTGTTTAACTTTTCTATAAGGTTTCTGGAGTAATATGTCAGACATCAAACTATTTCACATCGTTAAAAACAAAACAGAACTTGAAGGCAAATCTGTAGCTGTTGTGAAATCACTTCAATTTGTTAATTTAACTCAAATTAAACTATTATCTTTTTCAAATTAGTTTGAGCACTGAGTCTAATAAGTCGACCGAAAATTCATTTCTTATTGATGTTGAAAAACTCGACGCTCTCGATGAGCTTTTTTACAATTCTGCAATTTATCATAGCAGCCAGAAATATTTTGATTTATTACAATTCATTAACAAATTCCCAAAGCTTTCTCCTTATAATGCTTACTTAGTTCAAATGCAGAACTCCGGTGTTACTGTTGTTAACACGCCGGCTCAGTGGCGCAAACTCGGTCGCTATGTAAAATATCAAGCTCGCCCTTTGGTAATACTTGTTCCTTTTGGTCCAGTGCAGTTTGTTTATGATATTGCAGATACAGAAGGTGAACCTTTACCCGAATATTTTATTAGTCCATTTGCAACTGTTGGCTATTTAGATCGCGACCGTTATCACCGAACTATAGATAATGCAAATAAAGTCGGTCTTGATGTAAAAGAGTACGATATGCACAAAAATTCTGCTGGTTATGCTGAATATATAAACAATAAGTTTTCAGTTTCTTTGAACTCTACATTTTCCTTAAACGATAAATTCTCAACATTAATTCACGAACTAGCTCACATCTTTTGTGGTCATTTAGGAGTAGATTATAATAGTTGGTGGCAGTACCGTAAAGGTTTAGAAAAATCAATTCGTGAAATTGAAGCTGAATCAATTAGTTATCTAGTTTGTAACCGCATAGGCTTAGAAACCACTTCAGATCAGTACTTATCAAGTTATATACAAGATCATCAAAAGCTGCCTAACATTAGTTTCAATTCTATTTTACTTGTCTCCGGTTACATTGAACAAATGGGCTCAAAAACATTTAAACCAAAGAAAAGAAAATCATCCGAAAATAATTTATGATAACAAAAGAACAAGCATTTTTAATAGCAAAGCAATTAGTCCCGGATATTGAGGAACGCCGCTCGTATCATATTCTCGATCAAATGCCACGTAAAAACTTATTTGTAACCGAGGGTGAAGACCCTGAATATGATAATCAGTGGTGCGTTTCTTATAGTAAAGACCGTAAAGATTCAGATCTTTGGCGTCTTATTTCAAGTGATGGAGTTGTAATTAGCAGAACAGACGGCAGAATTATTTATCACGGTGATCTTGGAGATGAAGGCTGAACCAAAAAATCAAACTTAGCTAAAGTCTGTCGGGCTCAATTGCCATTCGTAATCTAACTGCAATTAAGCTATAATTAACATAGAAAAAATAAACTATTTTTGTGCAGCCAGCTCGCAAGCCTCTCGTAGAAGATCAAATCGCTGGGCTTTTTAGTTTTCAATGTTTTACTTTTTCTATTTTTTATTATAATGCTAAAATGAAAAACATGACAATTACAATTACTAAAGATTTCAAAGTTATTTTCGCAATTATGCAAGCCCAATTACTTTCGGCTGGTATTTATTAATATGTCTCCATCAGAACTGTCAAATAAATTGAACGAGTTGCTTTCCTTACCTGGTGAAACTGAGCTTGTGGAATTTAAGGAAGCTAAAAACGACTACTCATTTGAGAAACTCGGAAAGTATTTTTCAGCTTTATGCAATGAAGCTAATCTTAAAAACAAAAACTGTAGCTGGTTTGTTTTAGGTGTAAATGATAACCATACCGTTGTCGGCACAAATTATCGTAATAATCGTCCAGCCTTAGATTCTCTAAAATCAGAAGTCGCTAATAAAACTACAAACCGTATAACTTTTATTGAAATATTTGAATTAGCACATCATGATGGAAGAGTTGTTATGTTTCAAATTCCTGCTGCACCTGCCGGGTTTCCAATTGCATGGGAAGGGCATTATTACGGTAGAGATGGTGAGGAATTAAGCGCCTTGAATCTTCAAGAGATTGAGCAGATTAGAAATCAAACCAAACAAGTTGATTGGTCAGCTCAAATAATACCAACAGCTTCAATAAATGATTTAGACCAGATTGCAATTCTTAAGGCACGCGAAACCTTCAAAGCAAAAAGCAAAGAAAAATCTATCTTTAACGAAATTGATAATTGGGATGATATTTCATTTCTTGATAAAGCTAAAATCACTATCAATGGTAAGATTACTAATGCTGCACTCATCTTACTTGGCAAGTCGGAATCAACGCATTATCTATCTCCCTCAATTGCGCGTATTACCTGGAAGCTTGAATCAGAAGATACTGGCTATGAACATTTCGATCCTCCATTTTTCTTAACGATTAATAATCTGTACCATAAGATTCGTAATTATAATTACAAAATTCTTCCCGCTAATAGTATTATTCCAATTGAATTAGGAAAATATGAACAGTGGATTATTTTAGAAGCATTAAATAACTGCATTGCACATCAAGATTATTCGCTCAACTCTCGTATCACTGTAATCGAAAAAGCTGCTGAATTGATCTTTAATAATGCCGGTAAATTCTTTGAAGGAAATCTCGAAGATTATCTTTTTAAGGATAGAACTCCGGAAAAGTATCGCAATAATTTCTTAGCCCAAGCAATGGTTAATCTTGGCATGATTGATACCGTAGGTCACGGCATCAAAAAAATGTTTCTTGAACAGAAGAAA
>CAZVYT010000025.1:4397-8914 GCA_964631495.1 uncultured Melioribacter sp.
GCATCTAAAAAAACTAAAACTCATTGAAGGTAGATACCCCAATATTTTTGTTACATCAAAGATCGCAGAAATTACTGGCGACAAATCAACTTACATAAAAAACAAAGCTTTCGACAAAGCTTATTATAAAAACTTGATCATCGAATACCTGTCCAAATATCAATCTGCTTCAAGAGAAGATATTGACAAATTATTACTTAGCAAGTTGCCAGACGTTCTGGATGAGAAACAAAAACAAAACAAAATAAAGAATTTATTATCTGAGCTTTCTCAAAAAGATAATAGAATAAAGAATGCTGGTTCGCGTTCTGCTTCAAAATGGATTCTCAGCAGCTAGTTTAGAAAAGAAAAATCCAATTATTTAGAAAAGCTTTAGTAAAACCGTGTCTGTAACTACTTATATAATAATGAGTTGCCTTTTCTAAAAATCCTTTCACTTCTCAACCAAAACTCACATTTAAGTAAAGAATTAAGGCGGAAAGAGAAAATATTCAGTCAACCTTTCATGTTAAGGTCTCAGCTCATCAAAATAAATGTGACAGCCAGATTACATAATAAAACATTATGTTTTTAATGTGACAGTCCCAACCTGCCCCGTAGAGCGGGGCAGAAGCACATCTCAATTCCAATCATGCAACATAATGTTGCATTATGCAAACTCGGCACAAAGAAATACTACTCAGCTCATCAAACATTTACAAAACTGTCATCCGGTCATAACATTGGTCATCAAACAAACATAAATTCCACTCGTGGGCGGCTCGCGCTCTCGACACGCCCACTCATTAAGCGAATCGTAATATTTGTATTACAATTCCAACTAAATAATCGCTCATGGAGTTTATCCCGATGTAAAGCGGGAGTGGCTCGTTCCTCGCACACCTTCATTTCGCTTATATTTTCTAATCCTCTGCAAACAAATGCAAACAAACACCCACAATAGAGCGTTTCCCAAAACACTCTCATACAGTATCTTTTCTCCCAACAAATAGTTCACGGGAGAATAATTATGTACCAACGAATCATATTAATCCTACTCATAATCTTGTTGCTAATAGCATCCGAACTCAGCGGTCAGAATCCTAACTTTTCCTATCCTTACAATTATTCCAAAATTGTGTACGTCTCCCGCGTGATAGATGGTGACACATTTGTCTTATCCGATTCATCAAAAGTAAGAATGCTCGGTGTTGATTGTCCGGAAGCGGCAAAATTCACTAAACCGGCAGAGCCATTTGCAGAACAATCCACAGCGTTAATCAAATCCTTGATCGAGAACAAAACAGTTAAACTCACATTTGATGGAAAAGCATTCGATATGTTTGGTCGCCAACTCGCTTACGTTTGGCTAAGAAATACTAAGGGCGAAGATTCACTCTTCATAAATGCGGAACTACTCAAGAAAGGTTTTGCAAGAATATCATATTACCCAAATGGTAAGAGATACTATGCTTTGTTTTATAATCTCAGAAACACGGCAAGACAGAAACGATTAGGCATTTGGAGTAATGAATAATTCACTGCCAAATATCGCCCACCTTCTTACAAATCCAGTCTTTGAAGAAATCAAATCTCTTGGTTTGATTGATGAACTTGCTTTGCGCAATTATTACATAAAATCCGAGTACAAAGAACTTCGTAAAACCCAAACACAAATCAATTCGCTTTTTACACTATCAGATAAATATCATCTCTCCTTCGATGCAATTCACACAATCGTATTCCGTCAAAGAAAACAAAAACCAGTTTTGTTATAATCTCGGTTCATCTTTTCACTCAAAATTCATAATCCTGTCCCGTGCAGTTTACGGGATCATCATTCACAATTATTGCAAGCCTCTAAATAGCCTCTACCAAGCCTCTGGGTAGCCTTAACGTAGTACCCAAAATTTTCTTACTAAAACACATTTCTTATTCACTCAAAACTCAAACTTCATAACTCACAACTTTGTTCTCCCACTGTCATTTTCTTACAATGAAATCCGTCAGCCCATATTGTAAAATTGTCATGGTTCAAATAATTCATCATTCTTAATCAAATAATCATAATGAGGTAATCATGGCACTAGTTAGTGGTAACGTACTTGGAAACTTATCGGGTAAGCTCGGTAATCTTTCCGCAAGGACCGTAAACGGTCAAACAATCTTGGCAGCTCGTCCATCCAGTTTTAATGTAAGCCAAGAACCCGCTTCTTTAGCAGTGAGGTCAAAGTTTGCTGTAACTGCAAACTTCGCTAAAAATGTTCTTTCACTTACTTCATTAGAAGAGATTTGGAAGAAAACAAAAGAATCCGGTATTTCGGTATTCAATTCAATCTTCAAAGCAAATTTTGCATTCTCATCTACTGAAAAACCAACAGAACAAAACATCATCACACCCGGTGGTTTTGCTCTTCCGGCAACAGCTGCCGCAGTAGATACGGCTAAAATAACAGCAAGTCTTAGCGCGCTTAACACAACTGCAATCTTTGGCGCTGATGAAGTAGCCCTTTCAGCAAATGCCTTAGTTGTTTTCAGTAATCCAACAGTCCCAACTGACCCGGCATTTCAAGTTGTAGTACTAAGCAAAGAAGTCAGCAATTTCAACTTTACCCAAAACTACAACCTACAGATGGATTTCAACATCGTTCAAGTTAACATTGCTGCAAAGTATCAAGATTCAACATTGCTACTTGCAGTCGCATCCAAAGATGCTGCGGGTAAAGTAGTTCAATATTCTTCCACATACTCTAAAACCTCCGCTTAACAAAAAGGGCTACTAACAGTAGTCCTTTCTTATTCGTGCATAATTTGCATTCCGCCTCACTTTCAATTCAATAAGCGTTCGTTGTCAATTAAAATATGCACTCACAAATCTAAGCGCGTAATGATTCGTTTCGTATTCTGCCTCAACTCACACTCCGCACTTTCATTAAATACATAAAAGCACTTTAATAAGGGACATAAAAGCATTCGGTATAATTTGCGCCAATTTGTTCTTTTACCTTTACAAATGTCCGGCTTAAAATATACCTCACTTTCTTTTGGACATGTCGGACACTATTTTTTTCATTTCAACCTAGTATCCATCAATCCAAATTTCCATCCAAAGCAAAAAGTTGTCATTCATTTCATTCACTCCAACCTTTTCACTTGAGAATCTTTTTGGTTCACAGCTTGCCAACCTTTGGTTTGGCTTCGCTGTTCTCTAAAAGCAATGTTTTTGCCATACCGCAGTACAATTTAAGCCAATAAAGGAATCCGGCCGTCAAGGGTTATACAAGCTCGTTTGTGCTTGCTTTTTTCATTCGCTTGAAGCGCATTAAAAAGCGCACAAGCCTTCGCCCTTGTACTGCCACCTTTATGGCTTTTAGTTCGCTGTCGCTCACCTTCAAATCCTTTGCGTCTGGCAAAAACATTTTTTTTATACAGCATAAAAGGCAAACAACATGCAAAACAAAACCTTACGCATCGTTACTAAGTGCGGGTACACTTTCTATCTTGTTGCTACTCCTTCGTGTCATCTCGTTCAAGTTCGCAATCGGGTTAATAATGTTTCTAAAATCTTAAAGGTACTTCCTCTCGCTTCCACGCCGTCGGCTTTGGCTCAAGCTTTCAATCAAACTGTTAATTCTTATAGGGTGTAGTTATGCCACTTCCTTTCATTTCTAAAAGGCGCATTGGTGGCTGGTTGGTTGTTTTAGCAGAGTTTCAAAACAGTTTCCATGTCAAAGTTATGGCTCCAAATGGCAAGTTAAATCCTTTCAAATTTTCAACACTGGCAGAAGCAACAGAGTTTTTCAATTTCTTCTGTTCCAAGCTTTCATCTTTTCTCAATTCACCAAAAACAACAAAATCACAAGAACTTTCACTTTTCAATAAGTAATTCAAAAACCAAAGAGGTTAGACATGCTTACACATGAACAAAAGCTACAGTACCGCAAAGAGAAAAAAGAGAAAATCATTCGTATTCGTAAAATTCTTTCGGAAATGACAGAAGAACAACGCCAAGCAATCGCTGACAAATTCGGAATTGTTACAGCTGAAGGGCATTTACTTACAGCTCACAATCAATGCTTTTTAGTTGCTCAAGCTGAATTAAACTTTTCTGTTGTTGGTGGTTACAAACAATGGCAAAAAGCTGGTAGATCAGTTAGAAAAGGTGAACATGGTTTTTACATTTTCGTTCCATCAAAAACCAAAGAAGAAACTAATAATTCTGCAGAAGTCTCTGCTGATGATGAAACCCCTTTCTTTTTCACAGCAGTTGTTTTTGATATTTCTCAAACCGAACAAATAAATACTACAAATTGATTTACTAAAAAACTATATTATACATGCAAAAGCTTCTAGTATCCTTAATTGAATAAAGAAATCAAAGTTTCGGGAGCTTCTTTTGGTTAAAAACTAGCATGGAGTGAGTGGAGTCCATACAAAGTCCATACATTTCTTAGCGAAAATCATCGGGTATTTGTGAAAGCCAGAAAACAAAAAAGCCCCAAAACGAAGTGTTTTGAGGCTTTTCGAGAGCTGGCGAT
>CAZVYT010000025.1:8924-45897 GCA_964631495.1 uncultured Melioribacter sp.
ACCCGCAACCTGCTGATTACAAGTCAGCTGCTCTACCAGTTGAGCTACGCCAGCGTTTTGTACTGTCATTCAAAATTAGTGGGGCAAATCTAATATAAAATCCCAATACAGCGCAATAATACAAGCTCTTTATAGCAAGAAAAAATATCTATATTTGTTCAACACTTTTTGCGCTTATGACTAGAGCTGAAATTAAATATTATGCTTCTTTGACTCAAAAGAAACATCGAATCGAGGAATCTAAGTTTTTAGTAGAAGGAATAAAACTAATTAAGGAAGCTTTTGAGTTTGGTTATTATTGTGAAGCTGTTTTTTATACAATAAAAGTTAACCTTGCCGAAGAAGAATTTATTGATTCAATTCAAAAAAAAGTTTTTAAAATAGAAGAAATTCTTACGAATGATTTAGGCCGTCTTACAGATGCAAAAACTCCGCAACAAGTGGTTGCAGTTTTTCAAGATGATAAAAAGCATAACAATATTAGAGGAAACCTGATAGTAGCTTTGCAAAATATAAATGATCCCGGAAACCTTGGAACCATAATTAGAAACAGCGATTGGTTTGGAGTTGAAACTGTAATATTAAGTGAGAACTGTGCAGAAGTATTTAGCCCAAAAGTTATCAGAGCTTCTGCAGGTTCAGTTTTTCACATGAATATTATTGAAGCAGAAAATTTTTATGATAAGTTATATGAATTAAAAGAATTAGATTTTAGAATTTGTACTGCTGACCTATCGGGTGAGGACATTTATTCTTTTGAAAAACCAAAGAAAAGCATTCTTGTTTTGTCAAATGAAACACATGGACCATCAAAAGATTTGATAAATCTTTGTGATACTAAAATTACTATACCAAGAAAAGGAAAAGCTGAATCATTAAATGTTGGTAACGCATCGGCAATAATCTTATATGAATTAACAAAATAAAAAATCCCGCATAGCGGGAATTTTTGTTACTACTTCATCAATAACATTTTCCGAGTTTCACTAAAATT
This sequence comes from uncultured Melioribacter sp., assembly GCA_964631495.1. Lineage (GTDB taxonomy): Bacteria > Bacteroidota > Ignavibacteria > Ignavibacteriales > Melioribacteraceae > Stygiobacter. Next base: position 9,919 of record CAZVYT010000025.1, read on the forward strand.
GCCAGCCTTAATCCGATAGAAATAAATTCCGGAAGAAATAGCAGAGTTCTTAATTGAGAATTGGGAATTATGTTTGCCAGCTTGCTGAAATTCATTTACAAGCGTAACAATTTCTCTACCAAGTACATCATAAACCTTTAACGTTACGTAATTACCCTTTGCAAGTTGATAACTAATTGTAGTTTCCGGATTAAACGGATTTGGGTAATTCTGTTCTAATTTAAATTCTGTTGGAATTTCATTATTTGAGTTTATATCTGCGAGTATTCCTTGTTCCGGTGTTGGCAATTTAACTGTAGTAAATATTTTAAATTCACCAGGTGCAAGCTCAACCGGTTGATCAGTATTTGTAACATTTAATTCTTCGCCTGTAAAATAGTTATACCATTTACCAGCATTCTGAAATTCCGGCAAGAGAACATCTTTTATCAAACCAAAATTTCCAACAACAACAACATTCATAGTAGAGTGATTAATCCACAATCTTTTCAAGTGGCTGCCTGCACTGATTCTAAAATCACTGCTTGAAAAAGCCGGATGATCTTTTTTCAATTTTATTAAGGCGCTCCAAGTTTTAAATAAACGCACTCTATCAATATTTGCCAAATAATTAAGAGAAGCACTGAAAGGAACCGGCTTTCTTCCAAGTCTTCCATTTAGATTTATTGAATAGTCGTAACCAAGTTCTCCAAACTGCCATATCATTTTTGGTCCGGGAACTGTAAAGAAAAATGCTCCGGCTGTTTTCATTCTTTGAATTGCAGTTGGCAAATTCCTTACGCTATAAGAACCGTTTACATTTCCGTGGTTAAGATTTTTATACATAAGTCTTTCTTCGTCATGGCTTTCCATATAACCAACTAAATATGGATTTGTCCATCCACGTATTTTATATGAAATCCCTTCAAAATTAGATTTGTTTGATTCATTATAGCCCATAGTAGCTTCGTTATAAGTAAAATTCAGATTACCCCAAAGTAGAACTCCGGCATCTGCTAATTCTTTTTCTTCTGAGTTTACAGAAAGGTGTTCGAAAATCATAATTGCTGTTGGATCATATGACCAAGCTTTATTTACCATTCTTTTTAATAGGCGAATTCTATCAGCATCATAATTGCTTCCCCACGGGTCTGACATTGTTTTAATGTTATTTCCAATGCCTTTTGTAAAATCAAAACGGAAACCATCAAACTTAAATTCTGTTAGCCAATATTTAAGAAAACGATCTACAAAATATTGAGTTGCATAGCTTTCATGATTGAAGTCGTGTCCCCAATGAGCTTCTGTATTTTGAAAATTAGATTGTTGATTAAACCAAGGATTATTAGCTGCTGGTCTGCCGGTTGTATTGTCTCTATACATCCTAACCATTGGACTTGAACTATAGGCGTGATTAAGTACAATATCCAGTAAGACTGCAATACCATTAGCATGACATTCATCAATTAAAGCTTTTAAATCGTTTCTAGTTCCGTAGTACTTATCAACTGCAAAATAAAAAGATGGATTATATCCCCAGCTGTCATTTCCTTCAAACTCATTTATCGGCATTAATTCTAATGCGTTAATACCAAGTCTTTTGAAATAGCCAATACTGTCTTTAAGAGCTTTAAATGTGCTCGAAGTAGTAAAATCACGTACCAGCGCTTCATAGATAATAAGTTTTTCTTTTGGCGGACGAACAAAGTTATTCACCTTCCAAGAATATTGCTGGTTTCCATATTCATAGTATGTAACAGCGCTTTCAGTTTTACCGGAAGGATATGCCGGCAAGTTAGGATAAACTGATGATGGTATTGATGAATCGTTTGACGGGTCTAAAATTATTTCTGAATAAGGATCTGCAACACGTATTGTTCCATCTATTAAGTATTGAAATGCATGCCCATTTCCGGAAAGCGCTATTGGCATATTAATCCACCAAATAACACTATCTTGTTTTGGTTCGTAACGGTTCATAAAATATGAAGTATCAACTTTCCAGTCGTTAGATTGGCTTAATAAATAAACGAATTCTTTTTGCGGCGCATAAAGCGCAACAATATTGGTACTTTTATTTATTCCAATTTGATTGCCTGCCGGCAGAGGCACATTTTTAACTGTTGGATTCTTCATAATCACAAAAGAAGAAGAATCTTTTTTATTAGATTCATCTTGAGCAACTACTTTTATTTCATTTTTACCGTTCGGAAAATTATTCGATACGAATTGATAAATTAACGAAGTTGTTGTGCTTTGAGATTTCTCAATACCGTTTACAAATAGTTTTAGAGATTTGGTTTTAGCTCCTACTTCTGCAACGGTTATATCAATGTCAACAGTTCCGCCAGCTTTTACAAATACAGGAGAGCGCATCGGGTCGCCAAATGATACATTAACCTTTGGCTTATTAAATATTATAGATATCCCGGATTCATATAAAGGTACAAAAACATCTTCGGTTTGCTGTTTTCCGTCTGCACTACGCAGTACAAAAGACATTTCCGTTATGTTTTGAGTAGCGTCAGTTACATTATAATAATTTCGAGGGTTTGAAATAGTTATTTGATAAAGGTCTTGACTAACTCGTGTTAATTGTGGTTGAGTTGAGTTATCTCCCCAGTTTCCAATTACTTTTTGCCACTTTGCTGGCGAACCCGAAATTGGTTTGATTGTAACTCCAGTGTGTGTAAAAACTACGCCGGTGTATCCGGCAATTTTATTTGCGTGAGTTGCATTTTTAACATCAAAAGTTATAGTTATTATATCCGTCTGTTTTGGAAACTGCGGATTTGTAGTAAATGTAGTCTGCGCATTTATCAAGAAAGGAAAAAGAAATGCCAAAACAATCAATTTGCTTTTCATAGTGCCTCGATATATTAAAATATTCTCTTCTAAGTTAGGCAAGTTATGCTATGCTAATCAAGAAATTCCCAAGCTACTCCAAAACGAAGACTGCGAGGTCTGGCGGGATAGTAAGGTACTTCAAAATATCTTGCATTTAACAAGTTTTCCCAAGTAAAGTAAACAACTGCTTTATCTTGTATTCTTCCAGCAAAGAAAAAGTCTAATTGAAAAGAAGGTGTAAATTCTGATGAGTTAATTAATGAATAAGTTTTTTCAAAACTATTAAAGAAGTAAGAAGAAGATCTGCCTTTTTCAAAGTCGAATCTTTGTTCATAGCGTGAGCCAATAGTGTAGTAGTTGAAACCAACTTTCATCTTTAAATTATTATTGAATAATGTATCTATATAGTATACTCCGCCGTTAGAACTAAACTTAGGAAGTCCGTTTCTTATTTGTTCTTTTTCAGAAAGGTACACAATATTGTTGGTGTTGATGTAAATATTCCACAAGTTAAAATTACCTTGTAAAGATAGCCCTTGTGTTGAAGACTTATAACCTCCAATAAAAAGTGCCTCATCATTAAGCATATCAGATTTTTCAAAAGCGCTGATTAAATCATTATCATTATTAATGAGAAAATAACCAGCGGATAAATTGAGTAACCCAATTATTGCGTTTGCATTTATTTCAAATGTGTGGATATGCTGTTTTTCTTTATTTAAATCATTCACATAAAATAAATTGTTCCCAGAGTACTGACTCTCAAGTATTGAAATAGGTTTTTTGAAATAAGATAAACCCGAGTAAACCGACAATTGCTTGTCGAGGGTTACTGTTAAATCACCGCCAACCCCAAAATAATTCACCTCTGAATTATTAATTAGATATTTTAAAAAGACTGAAGGAAGCGCAATTTTATCTGCCAATTTTAGTGTTGAAATAAGTGAAGATGATAAAGAAGAATTTGAAAATTCTTTTAGAAATAATTCGGAAATGTATTTATTACGCTCAAATATTGTTGAAGAGGTAATATCAAACAAATCATTCGAGTAATCTTGTCTAAATCGCATGCCAATGGTCTGTACTTTATTATCACTCGAAACCCGTAAAGCATTATCGCTTATTGTGCCGCTAATATTTTGCCTGAACTCAGCGAGGTCATCTCTAAAATAGAAACTTAATTCAGATGGAGTTTCAGATATCGCTTTAGTAAGTAAAGTAGCGCCAAAAAAATTATTTGTGTTAGTAATATATCTGTTTGAAAATCTTACTATAGCAGTTAAGTTATCAAAAACCACATCATCTAATGAGAAGTTAGGATATTTATTGCTGGTTTTTTTAAGATCAACTCCGCCATATAAACCGGAATTAGCTTTCACATGCTTATAATCAATTCGAATTGTTTCTGTTGGAGAAAGCAAATAGTTTAACCGAACATTTGCCATCCAATTAGAAAATCTGCTGTTGTTGAAATAGGAATCAGCACTATGATTTGTAACTTGTATATATGCCTTCAATTTCTTGAAAGGAGTAATATTGAAAATTCCATCAATCAATCCTTCGCCTTCCGGAGCTTGGTAATATTTCAAACGCGAATATGGTTTACTTGCTTGTGGTTCTCTAGAAATGAAGTTAACCGCCGCTATATTTGAATTTCCATATAGAAATCCGCGTGATAGGGGAATTAGTTCGATTTGATCGATACTTTCTGATTGCAACAGATGCAGATTTGAAAAACCAGTCGTTCTGTCTGCAATGCTTATTCCATCAACTAAAAATGTGCTTAAATTAGAATTCAATCCATACAAACTAACTTCGGTGGGCGCTCCGCCATTGCCAAGTTTTTTTATGTATGTGTTTTTTGAATTTACTAATAATTCGTCAGCAAACCTGTAATCGGTTGTTTCTAATTTAACTTTTGAAATTTTGCTGTGGGCAAAATTAGAATCGAGTATGGAAGCAACTGATAAGTAACGTGCAACAATTTTAGATTGAACAGATTTGACAGAATCTTTAGTTGTAAAAGTTAAGACAGCAGTTGAATCTACTCCGATAGTTGTTTCATTTTTATCTTGAGCATTAATTGAAGCGCAATCGAAAGTAAACAATACAATTAGAATTATGACATATAGAAATTTTGTTTCATTCATAAGAATTCCAGAAAACTATTAATTACAAAACAACTTTTAGCTATTGATTTATTGCTTCATCTTGATACTTGGTTTACATCAATTGTTTAATTAAAAAGACTAAAACTGTTTGTTTTATACTAAAAAAATACTAATTTTCATACGAACTTATTCACCATAAAATAAAGGGCAAAACTATGGCAATGACAAAAGGACAAATCTTAACACACTTAGCCGGAAAATCTGGTTTAACAAAAAAAGCTACTGGCGAATTTTTAGTTGAATTTATAGCTCTTGCTTACAAAGAAGCAAAAAAAGGTTTCGTTATTCCTGGTTTGGGCAAATTAGTTCTTGTTGATAGAAAAGCAAGAATGGGAAGAAACCCAGCAACAGGTGAAAAAATTAAAATAGCAGCTAAGAAAGTTGTAAAGTTCAGAGTTGCTAAACAAGCTAAAGATGCTATTGCTCCACCTAAAAAGAAATAATTGAATTGTTTTTAAAAGCCTCGAGATTATGATCGAGGCTTTTTTATTTTAAATTGTTTACGGCCTTCATTTTTTCTAGCAATTCTTTATATAAATCTTCATTGATGTTTTGTAATATAACTTTTATCAGCTCTTTGAATTTTGCTTGTGGGAAGAATCCAATTTTAGTTCCATGCTTAATATCATGAATATACACTGGTCTCGAATTCCATCCGGAAAACATTCCGCCTGATACTTCTGAAATGTCTGAAAAATTAATTCGAATTATTTTCTTACTTAGAAAGAATTTGCTGCATATTATTCCATGTTCATCGCTTTCAATTATAAATGGAAAATATTTATAGCTTTTTATATAAAAATTATTAATTGCCAATATTATAAGAAGATTTACTAAGAAAATAATAATGTAATACCACTTTTTAAAAGAAAGGTAAAGCGAAGCTATTGTATATAAAAGCAAAAAAAGAGTTATGATAATATTTATATAACGATACCAAATTTTGCCCAAAATTGTATAAGTATATGTCTTCATAGAATTCCTCGCAGCAAATTACGAAAATTAGAATCCATTCTTTTATTTCAATAATCATTATCTTCGCGGGAAAAATTTAGAAAGTTAAACATGTACGATCTGTTAGTTATAGGTGCCGGACCAGCTGGAATTAGCATGGCAGTTGAAGCAAACCACTCCGGTATTAATTCTGAAAAAATTATTATTCTCGAAAAAGCCGATGAACATTCTTTTTCAATTAAGAAATATTATCCGGATTCTAAACTGGTAACTGCAAACTATAAAGGATTTGAAGCAAAGTGTACTGGTGTAATGTGTATACCAAATTTAACAAAGGACGAAACTATTTCTTATTTAGATAAAGCTATTCTGGACAGCAATCTTAATGTTCATTACAACGAAACTGTATGGAAGCTGCACCAAAACGAAGATAAATCATTTATTGTATTTACCGATAAAGCTGAATACCATACAAAAATAATTACTATAGCAATTGGTATTTTAGGTAAACCTAATAAACCAGAATATAAAATTCCTTTGAAGCTGAAAGACAAAGCATTGTTTGATGTTACCTCTAAAGAAATAAGTAGCGCCAAAGTTCTTGTTGTTGGAGGTGGAGATTCCGCTTCAGAATATTGCCAATACTTAGTTCAAAATGAAAATGATGTTGTTCTGAGTTACAGGAAAAATGAATTTTCACGAATGAATGAAATTAACCGCGAAAGTTTACTTGAATTAGAAAGAGAAGCTAGGGTTAAGATTATTCGAAGTAGTAATATTGCTGCTTTGGAAGAAAAAGATGGAAAGCCGCTGGTTAAATTTTCTGAAGAAATGTTTGGTGAGCAGTTATTTGATTATGTCGTCTATGCACTAGGCGGCTCAACGCCAGAAAATTTCTTGAAGATGTTGGGAATAGAATTCGACGGAGAAGAACCGATTCTACAAGAACATTACGAAACATCGGTTCAAGGATTATTTTTAACCGGAGATTTGACAGCCGGTACTAAAGGAGGCTCAATAATTTGGGCTTTTAATTCTGCTAATACTGCTATGAAAAAAATATGCAAAGATTATCTTAATTGTAAAATAAATATATAAGAATGATGAAACCAGAGACTAAAATTTATTCGCTGCCAAAAGAGAAAATAAAAGTGCTCCTTTTAGAAGGTTTGCACGAAAACGCATTTCAGCTTTTTAAAGAACATGAATACACTAATGTAGAATTCATTAAGGGATCTCTTGAAGGTGAAGAGTTAATCCAAAAAATTAAAGATGTTCATTTGATTGGAATACGATCCAAAACTAATCTTACTGAAGATGTTCTAGAAAATGCAAAAAAGTTAATTGCAATTGGGTGCTATAGTATTGGTACAAATCAAGTTGATCTTCAAGCTGCGAAGTTAAGAGGAATCCCAGTTTTTAACGCTCCTTTTTCAAATACTCGTTCTGTTGCAGAGTTAGTAATAAGTGAATGTATTTTTTTAATAAGAGGAATTCCAGAAAAAAATTATTTGGTACATACTGGAGTGTGGTCAAAAGACGCTTCTCATTCCTACGAAGTGCGAGGTAAGAACTTAGGAATAATTGGTTATGGGCATATTGGTTCTCAAGTATCGGTTTTAGCGGAATCACTTGGAATGAATGTAATTTATTTTGATATCGAAAAGAAACTAAATCTTGGAAATGCCAGAGCTGTAACAAAAATGGAAGAACTGCTTTCTTGTTCGGATATTGTTACCATTCACGTCCCGGAAACAGAATCAACTAAAAACTTAATTTCCGCAAAAGAATTAAGTCTGATGAAAAAAGGCTCATATTTAATAAACGCTGCGAGAGGATCAGTTGTAAATATTGATGACTTAACGGAAGCGTTAGAAAATAAACATCTTGCCGGCGCGGCAGTAGATGTATTTCCAGAAGAGCCAAGTTCGAATAAAGATCCGTTTACTACACCACTTCAAAAATTTTCAAATGTTATTCTTACACCTCATATTGGAGGCAGTACATTAGAAGCTCAAGCAAACATAGCATTAGAGGTTTCGGAAAAATTAATTAAGTATTGTGATATTGGATCAACTATTGGTGCAACAAATTTTGTAGAAATCTCTCTTACGCCTAATGTTGCCCGCCAGCGTTATTTGCACATTCATAAAAATCAGCCAGGCGTTCTTACCAAAATTACAAATGTATTTACTTCAAGGAATCTAAATATTGCTTCTCAATATCTTCAAACTGACCCTTTGATTGGTTATGTTATTATTGATATTGATAGTAAGGTTGAGTCCGACGAAATCTTGAAGGAATTGCGAGCGATAAAAGAAACAATTAAAGCAAGAATGCTGATGTAAGTTTATTTTTTCAAAATCATCTTTCTAGTTTGCAAAAAATTATCGGCACGAAGAGTGTAAAAGTAAACTCCGGAATTGAGCGAGGAACGGAGTGTATTGAACGTAGAACTATATGTTCCGGCTTGCTGAAATTTGTTTACAAGTATTGCTACTTCATTTCCTAAAACATCGTAAACTTTTAGTTTAACATTGCTTGGTTTTTGCAGTTTGTAACTAATTGTTGTTTCTGGATTAAACGGATTTGGATAGTTTTGTTGTAACTTGAAATTATTAGGAAGTTGTGCTTTCTCGGTTTTTGTCCCAACCGATTTGAATCTGTATATTTTGCCGGAACTGTAATTTGCAAAATACAATTCGTTCATTTCATCAACACCAAACGTAGAAATGGGATGAGCTTTTGTAAATATTCTATTATTTACAGCCTTTCCATTTTTTATTTCCAATGCCCATATATGATTTGTAACAAAATCCCCATAAATATAATTTCCATAAAGTTCTGGTACTTTTGAACCGCGATAAACATAGCCTCCGGTAATAGAATAACCACCATCGCTATTATGAGCATATTCAAAAATAGGTGGAATGTAATTTGTTGCAATACATTGATTGGTATTAAATGGATTACTGCCTTCATAACAACGCCAGCCGAAATTTCCACCTTTTGTGATAAGGCTAATTTCTTCCCACGCATTTTGACCTACATCTGCAGCCCATAAATTTTTTGTAACGGCATCAAAACTGAACTTCCAAACATTTCTTAATCCGTATGCATAAATTTCTTCTTTATTACCAGAACTATTTCCTTTAAATGGATTGTCTGAAGGAATTGAATAATTTTTCCCGGAATCAGTTTTATCTACATCTATTCGTAATATTTTGCCAAGATGAGATTGTAAATTTTGAGCATAGTTTTGTGGATCGCCTCCGGAGCCGCCATCACCAAGAGATATGTAAAGATAACCGTCTGGACCAAATGAAGTTTGTCCGCCATTATGATTTGAATATGGCTGTGCAATTTGCATTAAAATAAGCTCGCTGTATTTGTCAGCCATATCGGGGTTGTTATTGGTAACATTAAACCTGGAAATGATAGTTCTTCTCGATGGGGAATTAGTTGTATAGTTAACATAAAAATATCCGTTGCTTTTATAGTTCGGATGAAAAGCTAATCCAAGTAAACCCATTTCTCCGCCGCTGTTAACTCTGTCTGATATATCAAGGAATACTTTTTTTGTCTTTGCCGCAGAATTGTTTTCGAAAACGGAAATTACTCCACTTTGTTCTACAACAAATAATCGGTTTGAGCCATCAGACGCATTCTGTATATCAACAGGCTGCTGAAATGTTAATTCTGGGAAAGCTAATTCAATTTGAAGCTGTGCAGAAGAGTTGCTGCACGAAATTGTTGAAATTAATATGACAAAAAGAGAGCTAAATTTTTTCATTTTTTTCCCGTTTAATTATGAAACGAATTTGTAAGTGTTTTTGTTCCATTAATAGAGCCAATAAAAGAAAGGTCATATATGAAAAAGATAAAAACATTAATTGCAGTTGCGGTATTTGGAGTAATCTTTACAAATCTAGTTTTAGCTGAAGAGTTGAAGAAAGTGGAAAACTTTTCGCTAAAAGATTATAACGGAAAAACTCATTCTTTAGCAGATTTCAAATCTTCTAAAGCAATTGTACTAATCTTTGTTTCAACTCAGTGCCCAGTATCTAACGATTATAATTATAGAATGGCAAAACTACACGAATCTTACAAAAACAAAAATGTTACGTTTCTTGGCATTAACTCTAACAAAGCAGAAAATGTTGAAGGAATAAAAGAACACGCCGCAGAAAATAAATTACTGTTCGCAATTTTGAAAGACGAGAACAACATTATTGCTGATAAACTTGAAGCTTCATTTACTCCGGAAGTTTACGTGTTAAATAGCAATTTGGAAGTTGTTTATCATGGCAGAATTGATGATAACCGTAAAGCCAAGGATGTAGAAGTAGCCGACTTAAGTGTAGCGCTTGATGAAGTTTTAGCTGGGAAAGCTGTTGCCAAATCAAAGACAAAAGCATTTGGGTGCACTATTAAAAGAGTTAGCAAGTGATGAGCAAATTCTTGCTCGTTGTTTTTTCAATTTTGTCTTTCTCTGTTGTGAATGCGCAGATAAAGGTTGATAAAATTGACAAACTTGAACTTGAGAAGATAATTAAAGAGCGGAACGGAAAAGTTCTGCTCTTAAATATTTGGGCTACTTGGTGCATTCCTTGCAGAGAAGAATTTCCCGACTTAGTAAAAATTGCAAGTGAGTTCGCTATACATGAAGTTGAAGTGATTGGAATTAGTATTGATTATCCGGAAGAAACTGAAAGTAAAATCATTCCTTTCTTGAAAAAGCAAAAAGCTAATTTTAAAAATTATGTTTCGGCTTTTAAGAATGATGAACAACTCATCGACTTTATTAATAAAGATTGGAACGGTGCTTTGCCGGCTTCAATAATTTACGGCAAAGATGGATCTATGATTAAATTCATGGAAGGGAAGAAAACTTACAAGGACTTTGCAGAAATAATAAAAAGCCAGCTTAATTAAACTGGCTATGGTTTAGTTTTTGTTATCTTCTCTGCAATTTTTAGATACTCCTTTAATGCCGCAGAACCATACCAAGGTATTAATTCTACATCAAAAATTTTTGCGGCAACAGCCGGATCTGTATTAACTAACTCTCTGGCTTCTTCTATCGTTTTTACATCAAGAATAAATAAACCTCTAAAATTCAACTCGTTTTTTCCAAATGGACCGGCTACAATTAGTTTGTTTTCGCTAACCAATCTATTGATGTTCTTCATATGACCGGAAAACAAACTATCTCTTGTTTCTTTATTTTCTATAACTGCCGTGCCGGTTTTGAGAATTACAAAAACATAATTCTTCATTCCGTAATTATCTGCACCCAAACTTTTAGCAAGAGTAGAATCATACTGGGTGTTTTGTGTCTGAGCAAGATTTACTGAGTAAAACAAAAAGCAAAATAAAACAAAAAATAAACGACTCATTATCTTACCTTTAATTGTTTTGAATATAAATCTATTATCAAAAATCTCAATTATAGCCTTTGGGTTCATGCTTTGAATATTATAATAATGATAATTGAATTTATTGAAACGATAAAAAACTATTTAAAGCTTCTTTCAAACAATCCCTTAATTGCTTTTTTTCCATTCTCCTCAAGAAAACGTGTTCCAGTTCCAACAAAGTGAACATGTTTAACTTTAACATCTTCTTCCTTACAAGCAACCCATTCTGTTTGTGTCCAAGTAAACCAGCCATTTTTTTTCTGATCGAAAACAAAAAGCGGCTTGTTACAAAGTTTAGCAAATTCAGCGCCCCATCCGGTGCCACCTTTTACTGTATTATCATCTAAAATTTCACCAATAACATAAATTTCTTGACCATTATTGATTTGATACCATATACTCTGAAGGACTTTACGTAATTGAGATGTATCTGTGTATGTTCTGTTCATCAGTTTGGAAATGTATGCAAGACTCACATCACCATTTTTTAATTCGTCATGATTTAATACTCTAATACCACGTTTACGCGCTATTGAATGACCTTCGAAAGTGAAATTGACTTCTTCAATTCCAAATATTTCCGCGTTTACTCCAAATTCAGATTCGGCTCCATTAACTCCGCCGCTGAACATAATTACATCTTCTTTGTTCATATTATTCCTATTTATTTAATTTAATTTTTCTTGACTAAACACAATAAGTACACAACAAACTATGTTTACTGTGGAAGGGAAAAAGTTTATAACCTAAATATAACTTATTTATCACTAACGCTTATTCATATGAGAAAGTTCAGAATTGTTTAAATGAGACGTATAAGGTTATTGCTGATGTATTTTTTTACGTCAAATTTTTTTGCGCATCCATTTGCATTCATATAACGTATTTTTCCGTAAACAGGTCTTTCAAACCATGCGCGGTCGTGAACTCCTCCGATTGACCACGAAATCCCCGTGTAACCATTTGGATCACGTCCATCTAATTCATATTTATCGTTCAAGTAGACTGCAATCCGCATAGCATCTTCTGGTGATTTACTCCACTCGAGAATTTTTTTTGCCCAGTACATTCTCATGTAGCCGTGCATTTTACCTTTGGTTACCATTTCAAGTTGTGCAGCATTCCAAAGATTATCGTGAGTATTGGCAAGTTCAAATTCTTCCAGATTATAAATAAAGTCTCGCTTGTCTTTACGGTGTTTATTTAATGATTCTTTTGCCCAATTGTGAAATCCTTCGAACGAATCATAGTTCTTATTGTAATAACAGAAATTATCAGAAAGCTCTCGCCGAATAATCATTTCTTCTAAGAAAGCTTTGTGCGATTCTTCATTTTCTGTTAAAGGTTGAATTGCAAGAGCAACTCTTTGAGGGGCAATCTGTCCAAAATGAAAATATGGCGATAGGTTTGACTGCGCATCATGAGTAGGGAAGTTTCTATTTTTTGCATAGTTAGAAAATTTATTAGAAATAAATTCTTGCAAAATATTGTGAGCTGCAGTTTCTCCGGCAATTAACCAATCTATCTCTTTAACATCTCGGTTTACATTAAGAGAATTATATATTGCCTTCCAATCGGCTTTTATTGTATTAATTGTTGTCTTCATTTTTTGGAGAGTTGGAAACTCGTCTAAAAATTCGGGCAGTAGTTTATGAATATTTGGACGGATAGTATAAGCGGCAAATTCTTTTTTCTCAGAAACTTGATGAAAAGGAACAATATTGTGAGCATCAACCTCATGAAACGGAATATCAAGCTTTTCTGCAACGGATTTTTTCCATCTTCTGGAAATTTTTAATGGATTAAAATCAGCTACTAATAAAGATGCGTTTATGGATTCTAAGAATTTTGGAATTTCAATTTCTGCAACACCGGTTGCTAAAAAAAAGGGAATATTATACTTGTACAACTCAGCTTCAACTTCTTGCAAACCTTTAAGCATAAATCCATATTGACGAATTGTTGCTTCTAGAAAATTTGGTACAAGATTAAACACAACATAGAGAGATGTCTTGTTTTCAATTGCTTTTCTCTGAGCGTAAATTAATGCCCAATTATCGTGTGCACGCTGATCACGCTGCATCCAATATACAACCGGACCAATCTTTTCTTTACCCGCTTGAAGGATTCTAATTCTTCTATTGTTTACCATTTCACTTTATATATAAATATTGTGTTTTTTTAGCACTTCTGTCTTTTGTAATTGAATTCGACCTCTTCAATCTTGCCTTCGTTTTTAATAACAACATATAAAACAATTTCGTCCTTGGACTTTTTCTTAAAAGTAAAGCCTTCAAAGTAAACAGCATTATCAGTCACTTTAACAAGTCTAAAGTTTCTGGTTTCATCTTGTTTTTCCCAACCTTTAAGATCTGGATGAAAATGTTTTAGCCGCAAAATAATAGTGTTATTTTCTTCGCTAATAACACAAATTTCATAAAACTGAACTTTGCCATCAACAACCAACTTAAATGTGCACATCATAGAACCACCAAGCGGAGGAGACCAAATTTCTTCTGTAATTCCTCCAAATGCTTCTCCTCGCCAGTGTCCTTCAATCCATTTAATATCTTCTAACGTTGCTTTGGGAGATCCAGTAGAGTCATTATAACTCAATGTGTTTTGTGAATAACTTGTAGAACAAATAAATATTATGGAAGTAATTGCTAGTAACAATTTCATATTATCATCCTTAAAACCATTCATTAATAAAAATGTAAATTCCAGAAATGCTGTATATTGTTAATATTTTGTTTCGCCAGCTAAAAAATATTTATTTGAGTTCTTAGAATCTTTGAAAGTATGTAATTGTAAAACTTTAATCTCGTATTCGTTAAGTATGTTCATGATGTTTGTTATAGTGAAATCAATTGACAAAATAAATATATAGTTTAGAAAATTGACTGTTCTAGGAAAAGCAAAACCGCATTGCGGTAAAAGTTAATTAGTGGTGTATTATTTTTTGAATCTTTTTACAACCATTGTTGAACATGTTATTTCGTTTCTTAAATTATCATATTCAGATTTCTGTTGGCTGCTATAATTAATAAATATTTTGGTTTTATCAGGAAACTGTTTACTTAATTCGTTACAACGATTTAGAATATTCTCATATTCTTTATTATAATTTGCCGCGGCGCTACCGTCTTCTTTAGAAACAACTTCATCTATTAATTGCATACCGGCATCTTCAATCTGTTTCTTTAGATCGCTTTTAGTAAAAATATAATCATGTTTAAAGTTGCTCAAGTCGTCAATGTATCCGTCATCTATAATAATAATGCCATCATCATTCAAGTTGTTGTTTAAAATTGTAAGAGTTTCAAAGTAATTGCCAAACACTTGACCAATAGCGCCTAATATTATTATATCGTATTTATCAAGAGTTTTGATTTTTTCTCGTATATCTCCAACTTCAAATTTGCATAAATATCCCACACCATATTCCTCAGCTTTCAAAGTGGAATAAGAAATAAAATCTGGAATAGCGTCAATTCCATAGCAAACACAATTCAGTTGCTTAGCTATATTAACAGAAACAGCGCCTTTCCCGCAACCAAGGTCTAAAACCTTGAGGTCATAAAAATTTATTAAGTATTTCTTAATAAGGGTTAATATTACTTTAGGATCTGAACCAATTTCCCAAAAATCTTGAAGAATATAAGAGAGGTAAGGTAAAACCTCTCTATCCTTACAATCCATTGCGGTTAAAACGCTTTCTTCAATTGTTTTCATAATAGTTCTATTAAAAAATTTATTCTTCTGCTTGTCGAGACAAATTTGGCTGTAGGGCAACTAAAAAGTTTATGAGTGGGTGTGATAATTCTTACTTTCTCACCGCTAAAAATCAATTCAAAAAAATATTCAATTTTGCACTTAACCACGCCCACAAAACAACTTTTGTGTGTTAGCTGCTTTATTTTTTTAGGTTACTCTCATAAATTTCTATCCACTTATTAACGCTTATTTTTTTCATTAATTCTCCTATTAGTTTATAGGGAATATCTTCTAACTTCTTGAAGCGGATACAACTTTTTCCCATGTCAAGTTTTTGCTTACTGTGTTTTGGGTATTCTGATACAAACCATTGCAGCAATTTTGGATCGGAATATATCCCCATATGGTAGAAATTAATAGAATTTTTTTGCGATGCAATTCCTGCAAATGGAAGCGGCTCGCTTGGTTTACAGTGATAACCAGATGGATATAGTTTATGAGGGACAACATAGCCCAATCCGCCATAGCTAATAGCTGCTTCAAATCCTTTGGGCAGATTTTTTACAATTACATTATGCAGCTTATTAAAAGGCACTGCCCGATCGTCTGGAATATTAATCAGTATTTCTTCAACAGTTTTGGCGTTTGTTTTCATATGTTATTGCCTCTCTTTTAATTATAAGGACATGTTTATTTTAAAATATCCGCTTTATCAACAATTAGCTTATAGTCCATCAAAAACAGTTAAATAATTTTTTCTTACAACTGTAGTAAATTAACTTTTATATAAATTCTTAACCGCCCATTTTCACAATTTCTCTAAACTCATCTTCTGAAACGGGCATAACCGATAAGCGGTTGCCTCGCTGAAGCAACTGCATTTTTTGCAATTTACTATTTTCTCTCATTTCTGAAAGAGAAACAATTCCCGGAAATTTTTTTACAAGCTTGACATCAACCATCATCCACGCGGGATTATCTTTTTTGCTCTTTGGATCGTAATGAGGATTCTCGGGATCGAACGCTGTGAAGTCCGGGTAAGCCTCTTTAACAATTTCACAAATTCCGGCGGCGCCCGGTGGTTCTGCATTGCTGTGGTAAAAAATTACTTTGTCGCCAATTTTCATTTCGTCGCGTATAAAATTGCGTGCTTGGTAGTTACGTACTCCATCCCAATAAGTAGTTTGGTTCTTTTCTTTTTCTAAAAATTCAATTGGGTAACAGTTTCCTTCAGATTTCATAAGCCAGTATTTCATTTAAACCTCGTAATTACAATTTAATAAACATTTTCAATTGAAAAATAGTTTTCTATTCTTTTGAATCACACTAAAAAAGTATTATCAAAATAAATTCATTTAACTTAATTTGTGCTAAATAAATAATGACCTTATAATAAAAACAATGGGCAAAATATGTCGAAAAAAATAAAATATTTTTTAGTTGTACTTTTTACTTTTACATCTATTGTAACAGCATGTAATAAATTAACAGAATCTGATTCAATTACTGTTCAAAAAAAATCTGTTAATTTTATTGTTATAGGAGATTGGGGAAGAAACGGAGATTATTTGCAGCGAGAAACAGCAGTTCAGTTAAATAAATCAGTCAGGGAAACCAAAGCATCATTTGTAGTTTCTACCGGCGATAATTTTTATGAGAACGGAATTGCAAGTATCGATGATCCGCAATGGTGGTTCTCTTTCGAGGATGTTTACAGAGGAGCAAATCTATATATTAATTGGTATGCTGTTCTCGGAAATCACGATTACCACGGAAGTGCTAAAGCTCAAATTGATTACTCTAAAAAGAGCAGGCGTTGGAGAATGCCCAACTATTATTACTCGTTTGAAAGAAAAATACCAAGCTCATCAGAAAAAATTCTTTTTGTTTTCTTGGACACTAACCAGTTTGAAAAAAATTATTACCAAAATGAAGAAAAATATCCCGAACTAATTAAACAAGATTCAAAGGAACAGCTAAAGTGGATTGATAGTGTATTTGCTGCTAGCAACGCTGCTTGGAAAATTGTAATTGGACATCATCATGTTTATACCGGCGGTTCAAGAAAAGATCAAGTCTCTGAAACCGGGTTGATTTTGGAGCCAATACTAAAGAAGTATGGAGTTAATGCTTACTTTTGCGGACATGAACATGATTTGCAATATCTAAAGCCTAAGGGAAATACACATTTTATTATTTCAGGCGCCGGTTCTGAATTAAGACCAACAAGTTATTTGCCAATAACAAAGTTTGCAAAATCTGAAAATGGTTTTGTTGCTGCTTCCATTACTCAAAAAGAATTGCTTATAGAGTTTATTAATTATAAAGGGGAATTGATTTACAAGAAATTAATTTCGAAGTAATTTTTGAAAGAGATTGTCTTTTGATGGGAGGCAATTTCTTTTATTTACGTTCGATGTTGTGGCTGCAATTTGGCAATTTTATGAAAGTGTTTCTCGAACCATAACCATTCTACCGGATATCACAATTCGACATGCTCAGTGCGACGCGATATCAATTATTTTGTGGTTTCAGATAGTCCTTTAAAAAACTTCCTGTGTATGATCTTTCATTTCTTGCAACATCTTCCGGTGTTCCAATACAAACAATTTCGCCACCTTTGTCGCCGGCTTCTGGACCAAGATCAATTACCCAGTCGGCACATTTAATAATATCTAAGTTATGTTCAATAATTATAACAGAATTTCTTTCAGAAATCAGCATTTGAAAACATTTAATCAGTTTACCAATATCATCAAAGTGAAGTCCGGTTGTTGGCTCATCAAAAATGAAAAGAGTGTGAGAATTTTTTTTCTGAATTGCGAGATGATAAGCAAGTTTAACACGCTGAGCTTCGCCGCCGGAAAGAGCAGTAGATGGTTGACCAAGTTTAATATATCCTAAACCAACATCGGAAAGTACTCGAAGAGTTTTTAATATTTTTTCGTTATTTGTAAAGAATTCAACCGCTTCATCAACAGTCATATTCAGAACATCAACAATGTTTTTGCCTCGGTAAGTTACTTCTCTAACTTCTTTTTTAAATCTTGTACCTTTGCAGTCTTCGCATTCAAGATAAAGATCGGCAAGAAACTGCATTTCAATAGTAACAAAGCCATCACCATCGCAAGTATCGCATCTTCCGCCGGGAACATTGAATGAGAAATAACCAGGCTTATATCCACGCGCTTTAGCTTGTGGAGTGTTTGCGTATAGTTCGCGAATTATTTCGTAGCCTTTAACATAACTAATAGGATTTGAACGTGGAGTTTTTCCAATTGGCGATTGATCAACTATTTCAATTTCATCAATGTAACGAGAGCCTTCAATCATTTCATATTTGCCCAGCTTAACCGGATTGCCTCCATTCATTTTAACAATGCCGCTGTAGAGAATATCATGAACAAGAGTTGATTTGCCTGAGCCGCTAACTCCGGTAACAACAACCAATTTCTTTAATGGAAATTCAACCGATACATTTTTAAGATTGTTCTCTCGTGCCCCAGTAATTTTAATAGTTTGCGTTTCAGTTAAGTTTCTTTCTTTAGGAATTGGAATAGAAAGTTTGCCGCTTAAATATTTTCCGGTAAGTGAATTATCGTTCGCTAAAATCTCATCAATAGTACCTGTGGCTGTTATCTCGCCACCGTGCACACCGGCTTTTGGTCCCAAATCAAAAATCAAATCCGATTCTCTCATCATTTCCGGATCGTGTTCAACTACAAGTACAGTATTTCCTAAATCTCTAAGAGATTTTAAGATTTTAATTAAACGAGAATTGTCCCGTGGATGAAGCCCAATAGATGGTTCATCTAAAACGTAAAGTGTACCCATCAATGCGCTTCCTAAAGAAGTTGCAAGATTAATCCTTTGAGTTTCTCCACCAGAAAGTGTACTGCTTATTCTATCTAATGTTAAGTAGCCGAGCCCAACATCATTAAGAAATGCAAGGCGTTTTACTATTTCTAAATAGATACGTTTAGCAACGGTTCTTTCATATTCTGTTAGTTGAATTAGTTTAAAGAAAACTTGAGCGCGTTCAATTGTCATTGAAGCAATGTCGTGCATCGAACGGTCATCAATTTTAACTTGCAAAGCTTCTCGTCTTAAGCGCGAACCTTTACAAGCATTGCAAGTTGTATATCCTCTGTATTTACTAAGCAGAATACGGATTCCCATCTTGTAAGTTTTTTCTTCAAGATGTTTGAAGAATCCGTTTAGTCCATGAAACGAACCGAAACCTTTCCAAATTAAGGTTACTTGTTCTGCTGATAAATCTTTGAAGGGAATACTAAGCGGAATTTTTCCATTGTTTGCTTTAACCAGATCTCGAAGATATTTGCTGTGATTAACAGTTCGCCAAGGAACAATTGCACCTTCGCTTATGCTTAAATTTGGATTGGGAACAATGCGTTCAATCTCGTATCCCATTGTTTTACCAAAACCTTGACAAACCGGACATGCGCCAAACGGATTGTTGAAAGAAAAGAAACGTGGTTCCGGTTCTTCGTATCGTATACCGCAGCATTCGTAAAATTTAGTAAAGCTTTTTATTTCATATGTATCAGCATTTATAATTGATATTCTTCCTTCGCCTTCTTTGAATGTTGATTCCATTGATTCGGCGAGCGTTTCGCGGACTTTCCCTTTTTTAACTTTGAATCTATCAATTACTACAAAAATGTCTTTCTTGTTTTTTGGTGCGGTAAATTTAGAATTGAGATCGAGCAGTTCTTTGTTAAAGAAAATTCTAAAGAACCCTTTTTTCTTCAAGAGTTCTAGTTCTTCTTTTACGCTTCTTCCTTCATGAGAGTGGATGGGAAAACTAATGTAAAATCTGCTTTCTTCACTTTGCTCTTCAAGCCATTGGCTAACAGTGCCAACAGTATCTTTTTGAACAACATTTCCGCAGCTAAAGCAATATGTTTTACCTATTCGTGCAAAAAGTAGGCGCAAAAAATCATATAGCTCTGTGCTAGTAGCAACAGTAGATCGAGGGTTGCGAGCGCCGTTTTTTTGTTCAATTGCTACAGCTGGAGAAATCCCCAAAATGAAATCAACTTCTGGTTTATTCATCCTCTCCAAAAATTGGCGCGCATAAGAAGATAAACTTTCTACATAGCGGCGCTGCCCTTCTGCGTAAATTGTATCAAATACAAGCGAAGATTTACCGCTGCCACTTACACCGGTAAAAACAACAAGTTTATTGCGCGGAATTTCCAGCGATACGTTTTTTAGATTATGCTGCCGCGCGCCCTTTATTATTATTTTATTATCCGATGAAATGTTTTTTTTCTTTGGCATGATTTCTTTTTTCTATTTTGCAAAAAGCAAATTAACAAATAGCTTTGGTAAAATTCCAAAAAAAATAAAAGGGAATTATTTTATAATTCCTTTTATTCTAGTGATAATCTTATTAAATCTAAAAATTCCTGAGAAAGTAACTATTGAAACACCAATTATAATTATTGCAGCGGCAATTACTAGTTTTATAGTTAATGGCTCTCCAACAATAATAACTGAAAGAATAGTTGCAATAATTGGCTGCAAGTAACTATAGATTGCCACTGATGTAGAATTAGTGTTTTGCAATGCGAAAGTTACAGTCAAGTAGGGAATAAACGTACCGCCAACCAAAACCATTAAAAGCGATAAATAGCCATGAAGCGGAATGTTGGAAAAGTCAATATCCGCTAAACTTGGTATGGTAAAAGGAGCTACTAAGAAAGAAGAAAATATAAAAACATAAGTAATAACAGTAAAAGAACTGTATATACGAAGCATCTTTTTTGAAATCACAAGATAAACAGCATAAAAGCATGAATTAGCTATAATGAATAAATCGCCGAACAGATTTTCATTTAGCTGAAACCTTCCAAAGTCAATTAGAAATGCTACGCCGCTAAATGCAACAATTACTCCAAGTATTTTAATAAAATTTATTTCTTCTTTTTTAAGAAGCAAAGCTACTATTAAAGTAAAAATTGGAATTGTGGTAACTAGAATGCCCGCATTTACGGCTGTTGTAATTGAAACACCTTTAAGATAAAAAAGTTGATTTCCGGCAACTCCAAAAAGTCCAAACAAAATAAACCATCCGTAGTGTACATTTTCTTTAATGGATTCTTTTTTAAATAGAAAAAATATTAAGCTGAACAAAATTGCAGTTGAAAAAACTCTAAAGAAAACAACACTCATAGGTGGGAAAAACTTTAAAGCCAGTTTTGAAAATGGAGGAAGAGAACCAAATGTAATCTGAACAATTAATAAAGGTATGTGAACACGCCAAATAGTATCTTTTGAAAACTTCTCCATCAATCAATCATTTTATTTGATGGCAAAGTTATAAAAATGATTGAACATCGAAAGGTATTTAATGCTAATATGATTAAATTTAGCTTATAGAACATAAATTTAATTAATGAAACCACTTGAACCACAAAATATTTTAATAATTAACATAAAGTATCTGGGTGATCTAATAGTAGCTACAGCGGCAATTAGTGCAATAAGAACTGCCTATTCATCTGCAAAAATTACTGTATTAGTTAGAAATCAATATAAAGATGTGCTTGCCGGCAATAAAAACATTGATGAAATCATTTCTTTTGATTTAGCAAATAAAGAAAAAAAAGGTTTTGCAAAACTAAATAGTGAAATTAAGTTTATTAAATATCTCAGAAGCAAAAGATTTGATTCGGTTGTTTCACTACAAGCCGGTGATAGATATGTTCTTTGGTCATTTCTTAGTGGTGCTAAATATCGTGTTGGACCGATTGAGAACAGCATGTCATTTCTCTTAACTCATATAGCGGATGTTTTTGAGAACAAAAATAGTTTTCTGGATTATTATTTGTGTATTGCAAGAACATTTGGCGCCGAAACAAAAAACCGGCAAACTGATTTTGTTTTAAACCAGAATTATAAAAATGGCATGGAAGAATTTTATGTCTTAAATAAACTGAAAAAAACCGATCAAATTATTTGCATTCATCCTGGTGCAGGAGAGTCTTCTAGAAAATGGAAACTTGAAAATTATCCATTGTTGATAAATAAAATTGTCAGCGAAACTAACTGCAAAGTAATTTTTACACTGGGACCACAAGAGTTTAAGTACAAAGTATTCTTCGATTCTATAATTAATCATAGAGTTTTCGTGCATATAAGTGAAAATGTTCACGACTTGGCATGGTTGATAAGCAATTCTGCTTTATTAATTGGAATGGATTCCGGGGCTAGGCATTTGGCTGCTGCTCTAAAAATTCCTTCTTTATCACTTTTTCCGGAAGACTTACTATCTACCTGGTGGTTTTATGAAGAAGATAATAAACAATTTAAACTGATTGGAAATAGAAATAAAATTGATAATGAAAACCAATTCTTAGACAATATTAGTGTTGAAGATGTATTTGAGAAAACAATTAAAATTTTGAAAATGAAATGAAACCGATTTATAAAAACATTTTAATTATTAAGTGGGGAGCACTTGGTGATATGGTTATATCTACCGGTGCAATACGCTCGGTAAAAGAAACATTTCCAAGCGCGAACGTTGTTCTTCTCAGCAATAGTTTGATGCAGCAAATTGCTCCGTCTGGTTCGATAATTGATGAACTGATTATATATGACGAAAAAAAATTTAAAGGAATAAAATCTTTTACTCATTTATTGAAACTTCTCTTACATCTCCGTAAATATAAATTCGACTTGGCAATTAATCTTCGCTGGCATTCAGATCGCTGTGCTATGCTAGCTTTTCTAAGCGGAGCTAAAGAAAGAGTTAGCTCGGGACCAAAAAATATGATGGGTCTTTATACAACTAAAGTTCCTTTCCCAATAGGAAGGTATCATGAAGTTCATAGAAATCTTGATATTGTAAAAGCTGCTGGATTAAAAGTATTAGATGAGACTCCTTACACTCATATTTCTTTAACCGATAGAAAATTTGCGAATGATTATTTCCATGCAAATGGATTGAAAAAAAAGAACACAATATGTATTCATCCTGGCGCATCTAAACCAATTAGAGCTTGGATTCCGGAGCGGTTTAAGGATATTGCAATAAAGTTGGTAGAGAAATATGATGTAAGAGTTGTAGTAACATGGAGTGGAGAGGAAAAAGAACTTGCTGAATTTATTGCTTCTGCTGATCCAAAGAAAATATTTATTGCACCTCAAACACATACTATTGGAGAGCTTGCCGCGCTTATCCAAAGTACAAAAATGTGTTTAACAAATTGTACCGGACCAATGAACGTTGCTGTTGCAGTTAAGATACCAACTTGCGCTATACTAGGTTCCTCAGATCCAACAGATTGGGGACCATATGGAGAAATTCACAGGACAATAAAATCACCGTTAGTTATGGAATCCTACACTGATGAACAAGAAGGTGAAGCAATGAAAGCCGTTACTATTGAACAAGTGTGGAATGCAGTTAGCATACGCTTGGAAGAATTAAACGAAAGTGGAACAGATTAAAACTGTTACATAATTTTACTTTTTGTTACTCTTCAATTTAGTCTCTAACTCATTTAACTCTTTTATTTTACTATCTAGAATTGATTGCTGCTTTTTAAGATCTTCTATTTGATTATTCAGAGCTTTTTCATATTCCGTTTGGCTGTAGTAACCGCGTTGTTCAAAATAATTTTTAAATAACCAGTTATGTTTTAATGCGTCCATATTTTCTGCAAAACTTATGGTTGCATATTTAGCGTATTCACTTGTCTTTGTTAGATTAGAAATAACAGTAACAATTGAATCTGCCATTTTTTTGTCGCCAATAAGTTTACCAACAACACCTTCACCATTAAAAATATTATTTAATAAATTTCTCACATCAATTATTGTTGTATCAACCTGCCCAATTACTTTTTTAATACCTCCGCTTGTTGCTACAATAATCTCGGAAATTTCGTCTAAGCGTTTTGTTATCACGTTTAAGCTCTTATCAGCCGATTTTGTAAGGTCAACAGTCGAGTTGTATAAATCGTCACTGTTCACAAGCTTACCAATGCTGCCCTCACCGTTATTTATTTTGACGAACACTTCCGAAAATTCTTTGCTCAAAGATTTAATATTGCTCATTATCGATTGAGTTTCTTCTATTATAGCAGTAACATTAATAGGATTTTTTGAAGGAATTGCTACTCCGTTTTCGATTTCCGGTTTATCATGAGAGCCTGGAGTAATAGTAATAATTTTCTTTCCTACTAAGCCTTCTGTTTCAATGGCTGCTTGACTGTCTATGCGTATGAATTTTTTTAGAGTAACATCAATGTTCATCACTACTTCTACGCGCGCATCAGAACCGCTTTCAAGAGAAATACGCTGAACGCTTCCTACGTCATATCCGCTTAAGCGAACAGGAGCGCCGGGCTTCAATCCTTCAATTTGTTTAAAGTATGCCTTTATTTCAATTGTGGTGCTAAATAGTTTTTCCTTGTTACCAAGTAAAAAGATTGATAGAACGAGCAAGACAGTTCCAAAAAAAATAAAAATACCAAGTCTGGCGCCTTCTAATTGCTTAAACATCTAAAACTCCTATTCTTTTATCAATTCATGACTGAAGAAATTTCTCAGGAAAGGATCAGCTGAATTTGTAAGCTCAATTAATTTACCTTGATAAGCTATTTTAGCGTCTCGTAAAAATATAGCGCAATCCGCAATAATTTGCGCGCAAATCAAATCATGAGTTACAACAATTGAAGTCATGTTTAATTTGGTTTGTAAATTTATTATTAATTCACTTATTTCTTTTGCTGTTATTGGATCAAGTCCGGTTGTTGGTTCATCGTAAAGCATTAATTCTGGATCTGTAATAATTGATCTAGCAAGACCAATTCTTTTTTTCATACCACCGGAAAGCTCACTCGGCATTTTATCTATTGCATCTTCCAATGAAACAAGTTCGAGTGTGTTAACAACTTTGTCATCAATATCTTTTTGCGGTTTATCGGGAAAATGTTTCCTTAAAGGAAATTCTAAATTCTCTCTAACGGTCATCGAATCATATAAAGCGGCACCTTGAAACAAAAAGCCAATATCTTTTCTTAAAACATTCAGTTCTTTAACACTTAGCTGAGATATATCCTTGCCTTTAATAAAAATTTTTCCGGTATCTGGATTCATCAAACCAATAATACATTTAAGCAATACACTTTTTCCTTGCCCGCTTCTACCAAAGACAACAAGATTATCGCCACGAAGAATGTCAATCGAAACATTATCGAGTACAGTCAATGTGTCGAATCTCTTCGAAAGATTTTTTATTTCTACTAGTTTATCGTTGGCCATAACCACAATGATATTTTTACAAGAACCATGTCGAAAATTAAAATTAGTAAAGATGCTAAAACTACTGCAGTTGTTGATGCGCGCCCAACACCTTCAGTTCCTCCTTCTGTTGTATAACCTTTATAACAGCCAACCATTCCTACTATGTAACCAAATACAAAAGTTTTTCCAACACCTGGTATAAAATCACCGAATTGAACAGCTGTTACAACAGAATCAACAAAATACTTTGGAGTCATGCTTTCCATCAAAATGATAGCAATGTAACATCCAAAAATTGCAATCATTATAACATATATAGTAAGTATCGGTAGAATCATAGTAGTAGCTATAACTCTAGTTACAACAAGATATTTAAATGGATTTATTGCGGAGACTTCCATTGCGTCTATTTGTTCAGTAACGCGCATTGAACCTAATTCAGCTCCAATTCCGGAACTTACGCGACCGGCAAAAATTAAAGCAGTAATGACAGGACCAAGTTCTCTTACAACAGAAATCGATACCATTGCAGGAAGAAAATCAGTAGCTCCAAACCGCATCATTATTGGTTGGCTTTGCATTGTAAGTACAAGTCCAATAATTAACCCGGTAATACTCACAATGCCAAATGTCTTAACACCAAGTTCATCCATATGCTTTTTTATTTGTAGGATTTCAAGAGGAGTGCGAAATACTTGTTTGATGAATTCGATGTTAAAAACAGTTAATCCGGTAATAGTTGCAAAAAAATTATATAAATAATCTGAGTAGGATAAACGTCGTCCATATCTAATTCTAGGTAATTTCATTCGTTCTGTTATTTTTCTATAGAAAAAATACTAAAACTTTTGTTGTAATTAAGTGAGTTAATTATCCCACATTTTTGTAATGATTAATAATAGGTTCCCGTTCGTTTTGGATTAAAATAGCAATTGCATCTATTCTGCATGTTTGTTCCAAAATATTATTTTCTATTAGATAAGCCGAAGCAACCTTTCTAATTTGAGAAATCTTTTTCTTTGTTATGGCTGTTTCTGGGTCTCCATATTCCAGGCTCTTTCTTGTCTTTACTTCAACAAAAACAATTTCACCATTTTCTTCTGCAATTAAGTCAATTTCACCATGTCCAAACTGATAATTCACATTTAATATTAAGTATCCAAGATTTTCTAAGAATTTACGAGCAATATTTTCTCCTTCTTTACCTTTTACCCGTTGGTTTTGTGTGGAGTTCATTTTATTTCCCAAAATCAATTTACTGCGCTTTTGTTGTTATAATATTTCTAAGAAATGAAATTCTATGCAATTCTGTGATTCCAAACTTCTTTATTGCTGCAATATGTTTTTTTGTTGCATATCCTTTATTGTGTTCCCATCCGTATTGAGGAAATATTAAGGCGAACTCTTTCATTAATCTGTCTCTTGTAACCTTTGCCAAAATTGATGCAGCGGCGATTGAGAAAGATTTTGAATCACCTTTAACAACCGGATTTGTCACTGAATTATGATGAAAAGATTTGTTACCATCAATTAAAATTATTTCTGGCTGTGGAAGCAATTTATCAACTGATATTTTCATTGCTTTCAAACTGGCTTGCAAAATATTAATCTCATCAATTTCCTTATGATCAACAATTCCAATTCCGTACGAAGTACAATTCTCAATAATCCAGTTGAACAGAATATCTCTTTTGGTTTCAGAAAGTTTTTTAGAATCATTAACCATTTCATGAAATGTATCACTTTCAAATATTACTGCGGCGGCTACAACTGGACCGGCAAGTGGACCGCGCCCTGCTTCATCAACACCGGCAAGTGTTTTATTGCAGTTTAATGAGAAAGAGGAATCGAATTGTTTTAGCGAATTCATATTTGAAATATAACAAATGCGAGTCTTTTTTTATTCCCGATTCGCATACGTTCAATTTGAAAGTTTAGTTTAACAAATATATTTTATCACCAAAGTTATATGCGAGTGTTGCATGGAAATCTTATCAAACGAAGAAGTGCGAGTAATTGGTTCTCTTATAGAAAAAGAATTTACTACTCCAGAATATTATCCTCTTACAGTGAATGCTTTAACTAATGCTTGCAATCAAAAATCCAGCAGAAATCCGGTTGTTTCTTATGACGAAATATTGATAGAAAATACAATTCAAAAACTTCGCGAAAAATCTTTAGTAGCAAAAGTAACTGGACCGGATTTGAGAGTACCGAAGTTTCGCCAACAGTTCACGCAATTTTATAACCTGACAAAACCACAGATTGCTATTTTAGGTGTGTTATTTCTTCGCGGCGAACAGACTATAGGAGAAATACGCAGCCGTAGTTATAGAATTTATGAATTCAAAGATTTGGCAGAGACTGAAGATGTAATTGAAAGCTTGCTGAAAATTGAGAGTGGTCCTTTTGTCGTTAAACTACCTAAGGAAAGCGGAAGGGAGAATCGTTATACACATTTATTCTGCGATGTATCTAAAATAATTGAAAATTCTAAAGAAACGGATTTTAATGAACGGGTTGCAATACTTGAAAAAGAAGTTGATAAATTGAAAGAAGCATTTGCAGAACTTAGTGCAAAATTTGCCGAATTTAAAAAATCTTTTGATTAACTCTATTTAGTTTATGTGCATTTAGCGACTAATGTTTTGCTGATTGTAGGTAACGTAAAATATCTAAAATTTCTCTCCTTTTGCTTCTCTGATGTGGCTGCCAATTGGTCTAATTCTTCCCCAAATAGAATAGAAGAAAAGTAAAAAGGCTAAAACTTGTCCCGCGGAAGAAGTAAAAATTATTTTATTTGTAAAAGGATCATTTAAGTAAGCGTTCAAGATTTCTGTAACAAATCTTACCAGCGTACTAATGGACATCATTCCGTAAATAATTAAAACTAAATCGGGATTATATTTTTTATCATCTTTCTCCGCTCTTGGAAAAAACCAAATGGCAACACCCATTATCATCATCATTACAAAACCTATCAAAATAACATGTGTGTGAGCAGAGATAATGCCGTATGGAAAAGTATAATTAAATAAGTGTCTTGAACCCATCATAAATAAACCGGAAAGTAAACCCAGTAATAAAAATCCGATTGCTGTCTTTATAAAATATCTAACTGTAGAAAACATATTTACTAATTATTCTCCTTATCAAGTTTACGTTTATATGCTAAATCAATTAACATCTTCAACATTTTTTTGTAAGAGTAGCCGGCATATTTTGCAGAGCGCATAAATCCTGCTCCTTCTTGCAGATCTGGATTTGGATTTACCTCAAGTACATATAACTTATTATCATCACTTGATAAACGCATATCTACACGTGCGTAATCTCTAACGCCAACAGCACGGAAACATTGAAGTGCCATATTTTCCGCCTCTAAGCGCACTCTTTTTACAAGCGGAGCCGGACAAATTGGAACAGTTTTATGATAGGCTTCATGCATTGGATCCCACTTAGCCTGAAAGCTTACTATTGGGTGCAAGTGCATCGGCATTGCGGAAAAATCAATTTCACTTATTGGCAAAACTGTTAGTTCTTTATCACCAAAAACTGCAACGTTAAGTTCTCGACCTATAATAAATTCTTCAATTAAAGCTGGCTGGTTAAATGAATTTAACACATACTCAACTCTTTTCTTAAGAGCTTTTACATCATAAACAATAGAGTTGTCATCAATACCAACACTTGCGTCTTCCCATGCCGGTTTTACAATTAGAGGATAGTGCAAGCCCAATCTGAATGAATCTTTCATATCCTTAATTATTTTATAATGTGGAGTTCTAATTCCCAGTGTGTTAAGAATTCTTTTGGTTAAGGTTTTATTCTGGCAAGTACCAAGCGCCATTGGAGTGGCACCCGTATAAGCAATTCCCATCAACTCCATCAATCCGGTAAAGTGCATCTCCAATCTTGGTTGATCATTAAATATTTCTACTAAATTGAAAACGACATCGGGCTTTTGTTTATCATAATCTTTGATAAACGTGTTTAAGCTGTCCTTAATATTAAGTGAA
Source organism: uncultured Melioribacter sp. (assembly GCA_964631495.1). Classification (GTDB taxonomy): domain Bacteria; phylum Bacteroidota; class Ignavibacteria; order Ignavibacteriales; family Melioribacteraceae; genus Stygiobacter. The sequence continues at coordinate 39,307 of CAZVYT010000025.1, forward strand.
TAAGCCTCGTAACCGACTTTTTGTATAGATTTAACAATCAAGTCAAACTCAGAGATTGGATCCGGTGCATAAAGACTAAAATGTGGAGTAAAATCTACATCTTTAGAGTTTCCTATAGGCTTATGGTAAATTTCTGGCATAGCCTCGTTATAAACGACTGCAACTTTCATAATTCTCAAAATTTTTGTAACAAACTAAACAAATTCGTTTTGCTATTCAAAACTTTTATTATCTTTGCTCGAAGCGAACTCGGGTTAGAAAAATGAGCTTTTATCCTCAACCAAATAAATATCAATGCGGACCATTCGCATTAAAGTATGCGTTAGTTATGCTTGGTGTTTTCAAAGATGAAAATCAAATCGGGCAAATTTCTGGCAGTACATGGTGGGCAGGTACTGACGAATTTGGATTAACAAGAGCTGCAAGAAGATTTAACTGTAGCTTAAAACATTTTCAATCAAGTAATCCAGATGACGCGCGCAAGATGCTAATTCAGCATCTCAAGAAAGGCTTTCCGTGCATTTTGAGTGTTAAGAACTGGGAACATTGGTGTACAGTTGTAAGCTATCATAAAGGAAAGTTTGTAGTAACTGATAGTGAACTAGATAAAGTTGTTTCTGTTTTTACTCCAACCAAACTATTAAAGCGTTGGAAGTATGTTGAAGATGAAACCGGTATTGTAAGTTTTGATGGTTACGTATTAGTTCCAAAATTTAAAGCATACACTCATGCTCAATTCACTCCGGAAAAAGCTAAACTGCTTATGTATGATAAGAATGATGATCTTGCAAACAAATGGGATCAATACACAAACGATTTAATAACTATTTGTAAACCGAGAACAAAATTAAGTCAGAATATTATTTCTTTTTCCGAGTTTATGAGAAGAAATGAACAAAATTTAGTTAAGCGTGTTGCTAACTGGCATGGTGAACCTACTTTTAATGAAATGAAAAAGATAATTAGCAATATGAAGTTTGTTGCAGAGGTATATGATTTTATTATTCCCGAAGATGAAGAAAAACGTGCTGCAATTGATGTTGCTTCTATACTTATGATGTATGCTTGCGGTAAATATGGAATGAACGCAATCTACTAAGTAATTAATTAGAAGGAGATTTGATGAAACGTCATCCACAAATTTTAGGTAAAGAAAAAACCGCATTGCTTGTAATTGATATTCAAGAAAGAATTCTTCCGGTAATCAATGATTGGGAAACTGTTGTTGCAAATACTCTTAAACTTATTAACGGTTTTAGGGTTATGAACATCCCGATTTATTACACGGAACAGTATCCAAAAGGTTTAGGTGGAACTGAAACAAGAATTAAGGAGGCGTTAGGCGATTCAAAGTTATTTGAGAAAATGACTTTTAGTTGTTTTGGTGCGGGAAACTTATTTGAGGAATTAAAAAGTAAAAAAATAGAGCAAGTTGTTGTATGCGGAATAGAATCGCACGTTTGCGTTCAGCAGACAGTTCAGGATTTGCTTGCAAATGGTTTTCAAGTTGATCTTGCTTCTGATGCGGTTTCCTCGCGTCGTAAATTTGATTATGAGAGTGCGCTAAATAGAATGAGAAATAATGGCGCTGAAGTTACAGTTACAGAATCAATCTTGTTTGAATTGTTGAATGTATGCGGCACAGATGCATTCAAAGCTATTTCAAAATTGGTGAAGTAATGTTTGATAATCCTTACGCATTTATTAGATGGATAATTATACTTAGTGCTGTTGCGTTATTGATTTACCGGTTTCAAGTTCTGCAAATTATCTTTGATATATTAACTCGAAGAAAAACAAAACAAGAGGAAGACATTCAGCAGAAAGTGGATAACTTGTTAAACAAAAGAGAAAAGAAATAGTATTTAAAACTATAGACCTCTCGATTTCCTCGGGTACTCAAATAGTATTAGCTTGCCGCAATGTCTTTCTAAATTACTCCACAAATCGATATTTAATTCCAAACCGGCAATAGCGCAAGTTGAAAAGTACTCAACCATTTTGTTTGAAAGAAAATTGGCAAAGTTGGAAATACCCGGATTGTGACCAAACAAAAACACTGTATCAAAACTATTATCAATTTCACTAACTACTTCTGCTAAATCTCTAATTGAAGCCTCATAAATTTTTTCATCACTTTTAATTGCTTCTTGCAAGTAATTAAAATGTTGGGCAAATATTTCTGCCGTAGTTAGAGCTCGTGTAGCCGGACTGCTTAGGATAAGATCCGGTATTATATTTTTTGATTTTAATAACTTTGCCATCTTCGTGGCATCATTAAATCCGCGTTCATTTAATGGTCTTTCAAAATCGGTTTGTGATGGATTTTCCCAACTGGATTTTGCGTGTCGTATAAGGAAAATATATTTCATTACGTTAATTTTCTTAGTTTAATGAATCAAGTTGTTTTTGAAGTAAAGCTAAATTTTCATTCTGAACTTCTGAAAAAGCATTTTGAGCGTAATCCGTAAAGAAATTGTGCTGAGATAAAAATTCGATAGATTTAATTAGCCATTCGCTTTCGGTTAATTTTCTTTTAAAGTAGTATTCAAATTCAGTTCTAAAAAGATTATTCCGATCAACAAAGGATTTCTTTCCTAAATGATTTAAGTCCGCGTCGCACATTATTTTTTCAATATGGTTCTTGGGATGCTGTGGAACTTTGGTTGCTAAGATACATCCGATAACTTTATCAATTTTGGATTGATCATATCCTTGATTCAAGAGAAAATTACTCGCAAACATTGCGCTTATTTCTTCGTGGTCTTTTGTCTTTACGGTGTAACCAAGATCATGAAACCATGCGGCAATTGTAATTATTTCCATTTCTTCTTTAGTAACAGATTCGCCTGTAGCAATTTCAATTACAGCATTTACAACTTCTTTAGTATGCTCTAAGTTATGATACAGGTTTTGTTTTGGAGAATGTTCAAGAATCATATTAGCAGCATATTCTTCTACTAACTGAAGCAACATACTTTAAATTACCTTTTTACTTATTACAAGATTAAAAATTATTCGCACAGTTTCTACTTAAAAATAGGGTGTGTGATTTAACTTCATTGACAACAATCAACTTCTTGAATTTCTGTTTTAGTGGTTGGATATTCAAATTTAGGGCTTAAAAATGGAATTCCAAGATTTAACCCGCGCAGTATAAATAATACAGCGAAAATTGCTGCAAAAGCCGGAATCAACTTGTTTATTTTAGCTCGTATATTAAAATTAATAACTTTACCAAGTAAAGCTGTTGCTAACATAATTGGAGTCGTTCCTAATCCAAATAAAGCCATGTAGAGCGCTCCTTCAATCCATCCGCTTGTTGAAACAGCGCCGGCAATACCAACATACACAAATCCGCAAGGCAGCAGTCCGTTTAACAATCCAATTGTAAATAAAGATTTGTTCGTTCTTTTGCTAATTAGTTTAGAAAAATTAACTTTTAGAAAGTTTACAATTGCTGAGTAAAACTTTAGTTCAGATACACGTGTTTTTATTTTCCTAGGTATTAAAACATAGAGTAATATTAAAACGCCAATTGCTATGGAAACATCTTGCTGCAATCCAAAAAGGACTATTCTGCTTCCAAATAATCCGAACAAAGCTCCAAGTATAGAATAAGTAACAATTCTTCCAAGATTATATAACAGTCTGCCGGCTAATACGCTTAATTTACTTTCACCAAATACAGGAAGAGCTAAAGCAATTGGACCGCACATTCCAACGCAGTGTAAACTGCCAACAAAACCAACTATAAAACCAGTCCAAACTTCCATTAGTTTACCATAATTAGTTTTTCATTATAATAATTATTGCCATCAGCATTCCAATCAACTTTTACCTTCCAAAGACCTTTATCTAGTTCATTTGATTCAATAAATTGAGAATGAGAACTATCCAAAGAAATATCTACAGTAAAATCTTTCTTCTCATCACTTGGTCGGTAAAATGAAATCTTACCAGAAAAATCTTTTATCTCAAAAATTTTAGGAAAAGAAAGTAAAATACCGGAATCTGTTATAGAAATTTGTAATTGTTCCGGTAATTTATTTGTTCTATTAATTTTATCAATCTGTTCTTGATATTTAATGCCTTTTGAATAATAGTTATCAGTTGCAAGGCTTACATCTTGCCGCATAAAAATTACAACTGCGGATACAACAACAATTACAAATAACGTATAAGTAACAGCAATCCCAAAACCCCAATTGATTTTTAACTTCATTATTTAACCTTTCCTATAAACGATGTATTAATTACGTCCAATGTATTATTGCCCGATTTTACAGAAATCTTAATTGGCGTTTTCAAAAATTTAATTTCCGCTCGAGATAAAATTACAAGAAACTTTGCTTCTGTAACTCCTTGAGGCTCAACGCTAAGGTCTTTGCCAATTATTTTGATCTCACCTTTGATGTTTTGAAGTTCGAGCTTCACACCAAACTGATTGAAGGTTTTGTTAACAACTTTTAGATCATAAAAATTACTAATTTTATCACCAGGTTGTTCTTGAAATAACATACCTGGAGTTCTAAGAATGCTAAGTTCAACTTGAGTTCTATTTATTAGTAAAACTGTTAATAATGAAACAAGCAAAACCAGAACTATTGTATACCCAATTGCACGAGGCGTTAAAAAAGTTTGCTTACCCGTTTCTATTTGTGTTTTGGAAGCATAACGTATCAATCCTTCAGGCTTACTAATTTTGTTCATTACAGAATCGCAAACGTCAATACAAGCCGTGCAGTTAACACACTCTAATTGTGTGCCATTTCTAATGTCAATTCCGGTTGGACAAACATCTACGCATAAGTGGCAATCAATACAATCGCCATTATTGGTAATTTCATCTTTCTTTAATTTACCACGCGGCTCACCACGTTTATAATCATAGTGTATAACAACACTATTTTGATCCAGCATCACTCCTTGTAATCTTCCGTAAGGACAGATTAAAGTACATGCTTGTTCACGGAAATAACTGAATACAAAGTAAAACAAACCTGAAAAAATTAGGATAGCGAAAAATGCTCCAAAATGTTTACCGGGACCATCCGTAATAAGTATATAAAGTTTATCAACACCTATTATGTATGATAAGAAAGTATTTGCAATTAGGAATGATATGGCGAAAAAAATAATTTGTTTTGAAGTTTTCTTTAAAATTTTTTCACTATTCCACGGAGCGTTTTTTAATGATTTTTGTTTAAGCCAGTCACCTTCAATCCAATACTCGATTTTTCGAAAAACCATTTCCATGAAAATTGTTTGAGGACAAATCCAGCCGCAGAAAAGCCTGCCATAAACAACTGTAAAAAGAAAAATAAAAACAATTATCGCAATCATAGTTAAAGCAAACAAATGCAAATCATGCGGTCCGAAAGGGATGCCGAATATTACAAAGTGTCTATCGATAACATTCAAAAGTAAAAGCGGATGTCCGCCTATTTTAACAAATGGCGCACCAAATAAAAATATTAATAAGAAAACACTCAGGATACTTCTTGCAATGTAAAACTTACCAGATGGTTTTTTAGGAAATATCCATTTTCTTTTACCTTCTTGTGTAATAGTTGCGAGTGAATCTCTAAAGGCTTCTTCTTGGTGCGGAGAGTTTATGTTTTGCATAATTACACATATAATGTTTAAAGCCTTTTTACTAAGGCAAAAGAGAATTGAGACGTCCATAATTTTATGTACGTCTCAAAAATAGTTAACTTTTCTTTACAGCAGTAGAATCAGCTTTTGGCTCTTCCCACTTTTGTCCTTCCGGAGCTTTTGGATTAGCTGGTTTAGTCCCTTGCATTGTAAGAATATAACTTGCAACAGCTTGCATCTTTTTAGGATCCAGTTGTGTTTGCCAGCTTATCATACCTTTTGATGGAACACCATCCTTAATTACCTTGAATACATTCTTAATACCACCGCCATGAACCCAGTATTCATCGGTCAAGTTTGGTCCAACTAAACCTCCGCCATCGGCTGTATGACATGCAACGCAGTTTTTTGTATAAACATCTTTTCCTTCAGCAAGAGTTGCCGCGTCATTTACAAATGTTACTGTTTCTTCGTTAATAAATGCACCGGTTTTGATCAAGTAATCTCTTTCGATCTTTGCTTGATTTATTTCTGCTAAGTATTCTTTAGACTGAATTTGACCGTCATCAAAAACATGAAAAACCATAAGGTAAATGACCGACCAAATGATTGTTCCATAGAACAAAAAATTGAACCAAGGTGGGATGCGGTTATCCAATTCAAGGATTCCGTCAAAATCATGATGGAATAATAAATCTTTCTCCTTTTCCATAGGCTGCAAACGTGTCATATACTTCGTAACTAATCTTATTGGACGTAAGAAATCATCCCCTTCATTATCATTCTTTTCGCTGTAAACAATTGCAAGCCAAAGAACAGCAAGAATAACAATGATAGTTAACACCAGCATAGTTCTCATTACAGCATCTAGATCAACAGAGGTTTCTGTTGCAGCCACAGTTTGAGAGTAGCCGAGAAATGAAATGGCAGCCATGAATACTGCGAACCAAATTTTATTAATTGACTTCATTTTTCATCTCAAAATTATTTTTG
>CAZVYT010000026.1:0-42252 GCA_964631495.1 uncultured Melioribacter sp.
ATTATAAGCGGAACTTCACCCGATGAACACTTAGTTGAGATGGTTGAGTTAAATAATCATCCATGGTTTGTTGGATGCCAGTTCCATCCAGAATTAAAATCGCGTGCAATAAAAGCTCATCCTCTATTTAGAGAATTTGTAAAAGCCTCACTTGAACATACACAAAGGAAGAACCAAAATTGAAAGCAAGACTATTCTTATTCGTCCTTTTAATTACATCCGTTAATTTATCTGCACAAGTTCAATCCCTTGTTCGTAAAGGAATGAATGAAGCTTATAACTTTCAGTTTGAAACAGCAGGAAAGACGTTTAATCGTATTTTAGAGCTGAAACCAAATTCTCCTGAGGGTTATTATCGAATAGCTCAAATGCATTTTTGGATTTATCTTGGTTCAAGAAATGAAGGTGAATATCAAATCTTTATTAAGTTTGCAGATATTGCTCAGCAAAAAATTGATGATGTACTAAATAAATTCCCAAAAGATTTAGATACAAAATATCTTTCAGCAAATCTTGCTTCTTTTAGAGCTATGGCTCAAGCTACAAACAATCAATCGGTAGATGCATTTTGGGCCAGCAAAAAAGCTGTAAGTCAGTTCGAAGAAATTATTAAAGCAAATCCTAAATACTATGATGCCTACTTAGGTTTAGGTCTTTTTGATTATGCAATGAGTTTTGTTCCGGATTTTTTAAAGTGGGCTGTAAATCTAACCGGATTAAGCTCGGATAAGGCAAGAGGTTTTAAGTACATTAAAACGGCGTTAAGAAAAGGTAATACAGTTAAAACAGAAGCAGCATTTCATCTTGCAAAAATCTATAATGATTACTTAGCAGAATATGACAGTGGTTTTGTACTTCTGCAAGACTTAACCTCTAAATATCCACGCAATAGTTTGTTCGCTTATCAATCTGCAGTTAGTTTAATTAAGGCTAAAAAATTTGATCGAGCAATTTCAGCTTTAGATAAAGTCATTCAACTGAACAATAAATCAGTACCGCAAATAACCGCTCTTGCTTATTACCGTCGCGGAGAAATTTATTTTAAGAAAAATCAATTTAGAACAGCAATAAGGAATTATGAAAAGTTTTTAGATTTATCAAAAGAACTTGATTTAACGGGCATTGCATCACTTAATGTAGCCTTGGCAAATAAAATTCTTGGAAATGAAGTTGAATTTAAAAAATATCTTGGTATGACAAACAATGGTAATCAAGATTTGTTTGAAGATGCTTATGCAATGCAAAAAGGAGAGAAATACAAAACCACAGGTATTTCGCTAAATGAATTAATACTAGTTAGAATGAGAAACAGAATAGATGCTGGTGATTATAGAACAGCATATGACAGCCTAAAATTGGAAATCCCTAAAATTGAAAACAGAGAAGTAAAAGCCTTAGCGCAAATTTATTTTGCTGAATCAGCATCAAGTTTAAAAAAGCATGAAGAAGTTGCCGAATTGTGTGACCAACTTGCTGAAATGAAATTATCTTCGGAAAAATGGATTAAGCCAATGGCTGATCTATTAAACGCTAAAGCAAAATTTGCACTTGGCGATAAAACCTCAGCCAAAGAGTTATTGGAAGCCGCAGATGATGAAAATGACTATGATTTTAGAGATTATATTCAATCTCAAATTGAATGGCTGAAAAGAAGATTAAGTAAAAAATAGCAAAATCTTATAAATTCTTAATAAAAACTAAGCTTTTTATTGCTTATTTAGCCTCATTTAGATAATTTTTTCCACCAAAAAAACGTAATCTATGTTTAATATTGCTGTTTTCGTATCGGGACGTGGTTCTAATTTAAGAGCCTTGTTTGAAAAGATTTCGGGCAGTAATGTTAAAATTTGCGCAGTTGTTAGTGATAAAAAAGATTGCGGTGCTGTTGAATTTGCTTTATCAAATTCTATTCCCGTTTTTTTTGTTAGTAACATTAACAAAGAAGGTTTTAGTTCTTACCAGTATGTTTCTCAAGAATTAAAAAATGCTTTTATTGATTTAGTTGTTCTTGCCGGGTTTCTAAAAAAAATTCCGGATGAATTTGTTGATGAGTTTGAAAAGAAGATTATTAACATACACCCAGCGCTCTTACCATTGTATGGTGGAAAAGGAATGTTTGGAATGAATGTTCATAAAGCAGTATTTGAAGCTAAAGAAAAAATATCCGGTGCAACTGTTCATTTTGTTGATAAGATTTATGACAATGGTGAAATAATTGATCAGCGTACTGTAGAAATTAGTGATGTTAATTCTCCTGAAGAAATTGCATTAAGAGTTTTGAAAATTGAACATGAGTTATTACCGGAAGTTGTTCTTAAATTATCGGAAAGCAGAAGCAAAATAAATTAGTGCCAAAACAATGGCCAGAAAAAGGAAGTTGTGTGAATAAGTACGCTTTAATAAGTGTATCAGATAAAACTAATGTTGTTGAATTCGCCCGCGAATTAAATCATCTCAATTATCAAATAATTGCAACTGGAAACACATACAAATTATTGTTAGATAATGCAATCAGCTGTATTGAGATAAAAGATTTTACAAAATTCCCGGAGATTTTTTCTGGCAGAGTAAAAACTTTACATCCAAAAGTTTTTGGCGGAATATTAATGCGCCGAAATCATATAACTGATCATGGCGAAGCAGAAAAAAATGAAATAGAGTCAATAGACATTGTTTGTGTAAACCTTTATCCGTTTCCAAAAGTTGTTAATAGAGAAAATATTTCGTTGGACGAAAAAATTGAAAACATTGATATTGGCGGTCCTAGTTTAATTCGTGCAGCCGCAAAGAATTATAAATTTGTTAGCGTCTTAACAGATTCTTCTCAATACAACACTTTTTTAGCCGAATTGAAAAATGGTTCGGTAAGTCTTGAAACAAGACAAAAGCTTGCATATGAAGCATTTGCCTACACATCTTATTACGATACATTGATTGCAAATTATCTTGAAATAGAGTTCCAACAGCCAAAGCTCGATTTCCGCTTGAACCTACAAGCCAATTTTAATTTACGTTACGGAGAAAATCCACATCAAAAAGCATATCTTTTTGGAAATTTTCAAAAGTATTTTGAAATAATTCATGGAAAAGAACTAAGTTATAACAACATTGTTGATTTAGTTGCCGCAGTTGAATTAGTTAATGATTTCGAAGCAAACGCTTGCGTAATTATCAAACATACAAATCCTTGCGGTGTTGCTCTTGGTGATTGTGTTTTAGATTCATTTACTAAAGCGCTTTCTTGTGATAATGTTTCTGCTTTTGGAGGAATTGTTTCATTCAATAAAGAAGTTGATGAAGTTACCGCAGAAAAACTTAACGAAATATTTATTGAAATAGTTGTAGCTCCTTCTTACACTAAAAAAGCTATTGAAATATTAGCCGCAAAAAAGAACAGGAGAGTTGTAAAGCAAAAAACTGTTCTTTCAGATTCAGAATATCAAGTAAAGTCTGTTCCAGGCGGTGTTTTGGTTCAAGATAAGGACAATTCAAAATTTTCTGAATTAGAAATAAAAGTTGTAACAGAAAAACAAATTAATGAAACACAACTGGAAGACTTAAAAATTGCATGGATTGTTTGTAAGCATACAAAATCAAACGCTATAGTTTTTGTTAAAGATAAAAAAGCAATTGGAGTTGGAGCCGGGCAAATGTCGCGTGTGGATTCTGCAAGATTAGCATCAGAAAAAGCAAAACAATTTGGACACGATCTAAATGGAGCAGTGGCAGCGTCAGATGCATTTTTCCCATTTGCGGATGGACTTACACAAATTGCAGAACAAGGAATTACGGCAGTAATACAACCTGGCGGCTCTGTGCGCGATGAAGAAGTTATTAATGCCGCTAACGAAAAAAAAATAGCAATGGTATTTACCGGAATAAGAAATTTTAAGCACTAAACAGTAGGCTGGAATGAAAGAAGTTTATAAATATAAGTCGAAAAGGTTGTTACTTAAAGAGCAACTGACCGTTTATGCTGAACACCAGGATCTTGACTTTAAGGGAAGTGATACTCAGTATAGCACTCATGCTATGCATACATATGTCGCTGCAATGGTGCCTCAATTAGCAGATACTTTGGTTCAAGATTATGTTCCTCTCGGACAATCAATTCTGGACCCATTTTGCGGTGGCGGTGCTGTTCTTGTTGAAGCTGTAAGAAATAATCGAAAAGCAACTGGTTCTGATATAAATCCTCTGGCTTTATTGATCGCAAGAGTAAAAACAACTTATATTTCTGAGAAAACACTTATAGAGGCAACACAATATGTGATTGAATTGTCAAAACGCGGGGTAAATGGAACAGTGAGTTTTCCTAAGAATTATAATATGGAATACTGGTTTTTCCCTAATACAATAACAGAACTTAGCTCTTTTCAAAAAACCATTATTTATTGTGAAAAAAATAATGTTTTTAGTAAAAAAGTTCTTGATGCAATTAAAGTAATATTTTCTGCAACTATTAGAGATGTAATGTTGACATATAGAAATGAAGTGCGCTTAAGAAGATTAGATGAAAATGATATTTTAAGATTTAAGCCAAATACATTTTTAAGTTTCGAAAATAGATCTAGAATTGCTATTGACAGAATATCTAAACTACCAAAAGATGCTAAAGTTTCAACTTTTGAAATGCCTGTTCAAAACCTAACTTTTCCAGACAAGAGTTTTCACAGTATTATTTGTTCTCCTCCTTATGGTGATGAAAGAAACGGCGTATCCTATCTTCAATTTTCAAAATTAATGTTATACTGGTTAGGTTTTAATAAAGAAAGCATTAATAATTCACGAAAATTAACATTAGGTTCGCCGAAGAAGTTAAATATGCAGCTTGAATCTCCAACTTTGGAAAGTGCGTTCGGGTTGATTAATCTAAACACTGGTTCAAGGAAAGGTATAGAATTTTATCAAGATTATTATCTGGGATTGCAACAAATGAACCGTGTTACTAACGAATACATAATTATAGTAATCGGAAACAGAATATTGAAGTCAGTATTGATTGACAATGCATTAGTAACAACAGAATTTATGGCATCTTTCGGTAGCAAATTAGTTAAGCACTATAAAAGGAATCTTCCTTCAAAGAGATTACCAAAACTGAGGAGAGATGAAAAGCATGGTTTTGGAGGTGCAATTGATAAGGAAGATATTTTAATATTTAAATCGAATTAGCTTATGACACATTCAGAACAAGAAAAAATCAAACAATTACTATTGTTGCTTTTAGAAGCAACGGAGATGGAAAGCGTTAAACAATGGTCTATCCACATTACGTTTCAGTATTGTCTCGAAAGATTTCCAGAAATAAATGGTAAAGAGCTATGGGTATTAATAAAACAAATTTATACTCAGAACCTTAAGCTTTCATTTCCAGATCAAGAAGAGCCAGGTCAGTCTTATAGGAGAACAAGTGGAGATGCATTTGAATCATATTTAATTGAGTATTTGAATAGTATCCCGCTTATTGAAAAAGCTGGCATTAGAGCTATAAGATTAAAAGGTTATGCCTTTGAAAATTTTATAACAAGTCTAAGTTTATCTACAGATGAAATAAGGCAAAAAGATGTTGATATTTTTCTGCAAGGTGTTTTACCAAGCGGGCAGGTCAAAATTTTTGGAGCTCTATTTCCAAAAGCAAGTTATGCTGAACGTATTCGTGCAGACGAAGGTGCAAGTAGGAAACTGATGGGTAAAGGGTTATTAAGTATTACTGTAACGCTAGATGCTAGAGATGAATTAGGTACAGAATCAAATCCTTCTGTAAAAAGAAAAACCATTAATTCTGGCGGATTTGATGCATGTTTTTCCTTTAATTCAGAAACAAAAGAGGGCGGAAGAATTAAAGTTATTGATCCTCGTAAGAAAACTATGTCTTCAAATGCTTTGGTTAAACAATTAATTAATTCTTGGGAACAACTAATAAGATAAAACTACATGGGTATTTTAGATTTTTTCTCAACAGACGTTGCAATTGATTTAGGAACAGCAAATACATTAATCTACATTAAAGGAAAAGGTATTGTTCTTAACGAACCTTCTATTGTAGCTTTTGATAGAAACACAAAAAAGATTATTGAACTAGGAAATAAAGCAAAAGAAATGCAAGGACGTGAGCATAGAGAAATTCGTGTAACACGCCCAATGCGCGATGGTGTTATCGCCGATTTCGAAATAGCAGAAGGTATGATTCGTGCATTTATTAAAATGGTTACACCAAATACTTTTCAGAGTAAAAGAATTGTTATTGCGGTTCCAAGTGGTGTAACAGAAGTTGAAAAGCGAGCTGTTCGTGATGCTGCCGAACATGCTGGTGCAAAGGAAGTGCATTTAATTGCAGAGCCTATGGCTGCTGCTATTGGTATTGGTGTTGATGTTGAAGCTCCTGTTGGTAATATGATTATTGATATTGGCGGCGGAACTACTGAAATAGCAGTTATTGCACTTGCGGGTATTGTAAATGAAGAATCAATTCGTATTGCTGGCGATGAGATGAATAATGCAATTATGCAGTTCTTCAAAAAAAATTATAACTTGTTGATAGGTGAACGTACTGCAGAATCAATAAAATGTGAAGTAGGCAGCGCAGTTCCTCTTAAAGAAGAAGTTACAATTCAAGTTAAAGGAAGAGATTTAGTTGGCGGCATCCCAAAAACTGCCGAAGTTAGTTCTGTAGAAATACGTGAAGCTTTGAATGAAAATGTTTCTCAAATAGTTGAAGCGGTTAAGCAAACGTTAGAAAGGACACCGCCTGAACTTTCTGCTGATATTTTGGATCGCGGAGTTATGCTAAGTGGCGGCGGCGCATTGCTAAAAGGTTTAGATGAAAGAATAAGAATGGAAACTAATTTACCAGTTCACGTTGCTGATGATCCTTTAACCGCAGTTGTGCGAGGCGCTGGTAAAGCAATCGAAAATATTAACAAATATTCCAAGGTATTCATACGTAAAAGAACTTATTAATGATAAAATTTTTTCAAAGACTTGGATATCAATTCAAAGAATACGTACTACTTGTAGTATTAGTTGTTATAAGTTTAATCTCAATATCAATCAGCGAAAACCCACAGGCTAAAAAATTAAAAGCATTTGCAATTGCAAATTTTGCCGTGCTTAACGAATTAACAGAATCGTTCATTTCTATTTTTTCACAAGATGTTACTTTCGAAGATCTTAAACTTGAAAATGCAAAATTGAACTTGCAGTTAAGTAAATTAAAAAAAGTTGCTTTGGAAAATGATGAATTACGCGGTCTGTTAAAAATGCGCGATACTTCATCGGTTCCTTTAATCTCCGTAAGAATTGTATCAAAACTTGTTACCAAAATTCAAGGAAACTTCATTGTTAACCGTGGATCAAATTCTGGTATTGTAAAAGGAATGCCGGTAATTAATCATCAAGGTATTGTTGGTTTAATTATGGATGTTACTGAAGAATATTCAGTTGTAAGGAATTTGCAAAACAGCAGTCTTAATATTGCAGTAACTTTACAAAGATCGAATGTTGATGGAATACTTAGCTTTGATGGCCGAAATTTGATCATTAAAAATATTCCAACTACATACGATGTTAAAATTGGAGACCGAATTGAAACATCTGATTTTAGTTCTCTTTTTCCTCCATCAGTTCCGGTAGGCGTGGTTGTAAAAAAAGAATCGAATGAGTTGGGACTTTTACATAGTTTAATTGTAAAACCATTTGCATCTATTGAAGCAACTAACAATCTTTTTGTTATTGGTATTGTTCCAAGCAAACAAATCAATCAATTAGAAATGAATTTGTTAAAGAAGCCATGAGTAATTATTTAAAGCCAATATTATTTTTCATTCCGTTACTAGTCCTACAACTTACCGTTATTCCCTTAATTTCTATTTATGGAATTGTCCCAAATCTAATTATAATTACTGCAATATATTACGCACTTTTAGGCGGTCAAATTTATGGAATGCTTTTAGGATTTATATTCGGATTTTTTTATGATTTGTTTTCTGGCGGTGTTCTTGGGGCGTCTATGCTTTCAATGACAATTTCGGTCTTTATCTCTGGCTATTTCTATAATGAGAACCGTATTGATACAAATACTGCATCATATTTTTTCTTAGTGATTCTTTTCATATCAGCTTTTGCTAACTCACTTGTCTATTCGTTTTCTAGTAATTTCAATCCAGAAATAAAATTTTCCTCCTTACTATTTGAAGGCGCATTACTTCCTGCTGCATATACAACAATATTCGGTTTCGCAATAATTGTGTTTAATATGAGAAAGGCAAGATTATGAATGATAATGCTTTTGGATCTCCAGCCAGAAAGAGAATATTATCATTTATTATAATTGGATTTGTTGCAATAACAATTGCGCAGCTTTTCAATATGCAAATTATAAATGCTCCTACTTACGAAGAACGTTCTGATGATAACAGTGTAAAGCCAATATATCAAACTGCTCCAAGAGGTGTTTTATTCGATCGCAATGGAGAAGTACTTGTTGGCAATAAGCCATCATTTACATTACGTATTACACCATCAGAATACAAACACTCTCTAAATCAATACATTGAAAGCATTTTAGGAGTTGATTCAGGTTATGTGAGAAGAATACTAAAGGCAAATGAAGGTTACTCAAAATTTATTCCTAGAAGAGTTGCCAAAGATGTTAATTATAAAGTAATTGCCTGGTATGAAGAAAATTCAAGCAAACTTCCTGGTGTTGATTATGTTATGGAGACACAACGTGATTATACTTTTGGAGTTATGGGCGCACATATTTTTGGATATGCGCGAGAAATCCCAATGAATTTACTTCAAAAAAGAAAAAATGAATATTCTATGGGAGATGAAATTGGATTTGCTGGATTAGAAAAAACTTACGAAGATATTCTACGCGGACAAAAAGGAATCCATTATGTTCTTGTTGATTCTAGGCAAAAAACAATTGGCAAATACAAAAGCGGCAAAGAAGATTATTCCGCTGTTAAAGGTTACGATTTAGTTTTATCAATTGATAAAGCCGCACAAAAAGTTGCTGAAGATGCATTTAAAGATAGAAGAGGTGCAGTAGTTGCAATTGAACCCTCAACTGGTGAGATAATTGCATTTATGAGTTCTCCGCAATACAACCTCGAAGATTTTTCTAAAGTAACTACAGTAGCAAATTATAATGCACTTCGAGATAATCCAGATAAACCAATGCTTAATAGAGCAACTATGGGCTATTATTCTCCTGGCTCAACTTTTAAAATGCTTTCTGCAATAGCCGGTTTAGAAGAAGGATTGATTGATGAAAAAACTAGAATAGGTTGTAGCGGTGGCTTTCAATTTGGGAACCGTTTTTTCAAATGCTTACATGTTCATGGTGCTACTGATGTTGCAACTTCGATAGAAAAATCTTGCAATACCTTTTACTATTCTTTGGTAAACAAACTTGGACTCGATAAATGGTCATACTATTCCAAGAAGTTTGGGTTTGGGAAAAAAAGTGGTTTAGATTTAGCAGAAGAAGTTGGAGGTATAGTTCCTTCTACTGAATATTATAACAAAGTATACGGTAATAGAGGTTGGACTAAAGGCTTTGTTATAAGCTTAGGTATTGGTCAAGGAGAGTTAAGTGTTACACCACTACAACTGGCACAATATACCGCTCTTTTTGCAAATTTTGGTAAGTCTGCAAAACCACATTTCTTAAAAGCATATGTAGATTCCAAAACAAAAGTACGCAAAGAAGTAAAGCCTGAATATTATGACATAGGAATTAGCAGACGTTCATTTGAAATAGTTAGACATGGAATGTGGCGGGTTGTAAATGGTTCTGGAACCGCTGGTAATATTCGTAATCCTGAGTTAGATATTTCGGGTAAAACTGGTACAGCTCAAAATCCGCATGGAAAAGATCATGCAGTTTTTGTTGGATTTGCTCCATATGATAATCCCAAAATTGCAATCGCAGTTATAGTTGAAAATGCTGGGTTTGGAAGTGTATCTGCAGCACCTATAGCACGAGATATTATTGCAGCTTATATGAGAAAGGCAAAACCTAATCAGCAAAGCACTACTATTGCTCAGGCAGACTAAGGATATTTGAAGTGAAAATTAATTACAAATTACAAGACCAATTTGATTTAGCAATTTTTATCCCAGTTGTATTATTAATTGGTTCTGGATTATTGGCTATTTATAGTTCAACACTCAATCTTCCTCATGCACATGGAGATTTTTACAAACAAATCCTTTTTGTAGTAATTTCTCTTGTTTTATTTCTCGTTGCTTATTCAATACCACTTCAAACAATAAAAATAGCAGTAATACCTTTTTATGGAATTGGTATTTTCTTTTTAGTTGCAGTATTATTTTTTGGCAAAACTGTATATGGTGCAAAAAGTTGGTTTGGTATTGGAGGTTTTGGCTTTCAGCCATCTGAACTTGCAAAAGGTTGTACAATTTTAATGCTTGCCTATTGGCTTACAAATAAAATTCGCGATATCAATAATTTTAAAGATCTGACAATTGCCTTAGGGATTGGTTTAGTTCCTATTGTTCTAATTATGCTCGAACCTGATATGGGCACATCAATAGTTTTTGGGCTCATTACACTTGTTATGGTTTTTTGGAGTGGTTTAAGTTTATTCGGAATTTTTGTAGTGCTTTCTCCTTTAGTAATAATATTTATTTCTTTGTTTGGCAATATTGCATTTATAATTGGGTTACTTTTTATCATTGCTGCATTGTTCTTTTTCAAAAGGGATTTGTTTAACAGCATTACAGTTTTTGTAATTAATCTTGGTTCCGGTTTTTTCTTCGATTACATTTTTAGAGTTCTGAAACCTCATCAACAAAAAAGAATAGAATCGTTTTTAGATCCTATGGCTGATCCGCTTGGAGCTGGTTATAATGCATTGCAAGCAAAAGTTGCAATAGGTTCTGGCGGGTTATATGGTAAAGGGTTTCTTAACGGAAATCAAACTCAGCTAAGGTTTATTCCAAAACAATGGACAGATTTTATTTATAGCGTGATAGGAGAAGAATTTGGTTTTATAGGAAGTGTTGCAGTGGTTATACTTTTTGCAATTGTTTTTATAAGAATGCTTAACATAGCAAATTTAGCTAAAGACAAATTCAGTGCTTTAGTAGTTGTTGGAGTTTTAACATTACTTTTTGCCCACTTTGCATTAAATGTTGGTATGGATATAGGAATTACACCAGTAATTGGTTTACCACTTCCGTTTTTAAGTTATGGCGGAAGTTCGCTTATGATTAATATGCTTCTAGTCGGTATTGTGCTCAACATTTACCGAAACAGAAAATTACATACATGATTTCTTGGGTGAAAGATGACTGCGCGTGAAAAATTAGAATCAAAGCTTAATAAGGATTATCATATTTGTGTTGGTTTAGATACTGACATAAAAAAGATTCCAAAACACTTGTTAATAGAAAAAGACCCTGTTCTTGAATTCAATAAAATTATTATTGATAATACTGCTGAAAACGCAGCATGTTACAAAATAAATTTTGCGTTTTATGAAAAATTTGGTGCTAAAGGGTTTGAAGATTTAGCAAAGACTTTAGAATTAATTCCGAAAGATATTTTTGTAATTGCAGATGCAAAGCGTGGTGATATTGGAAATACATCTGAAATGTACGCCAAAGCTGTATTTGAAGAATTGCAATTTGATTCGATAACACTTCATCCATACATGGGCTTTGATTCTTTACAACCATTTTTGAATTACAAAAACAAAATTAATTTTATACTGGCGCTAACCTCAAACACTGGTGCTGCTGATTTTGAAAAACAAAAAATGTATGATGGAAAATATTTGTTCCAGCATGTTATTGAAAAAGTAAACAACTGGAATGAAAACAAAAATTGCGGAATTGTATTCGGTGCAACAAAAATTGATGAATTAAAAGAAAATATTTCTTCCTTTAACAATTTGATTGTTCTGCTGCCTGGTGTTGGTGCTCAAGGTGGAAGTCTTGAAGATGTAGTTTCTGCTTTTAATCATGCCCAAAACAAAAACTATCTTGTAAATATCAGTCGTGCACTTTTGTACTGTGATATGTCTATGAGTTTTCATTCAAAAGTTAAAGAACAAATAAATAGCTATAATCAGTCTGTTTTCAATTTGTTGTAATAGTTTTTATGATAGGAATTGTTACAATCAAATTGTAATTTGAAATTGAAATGGGGAGAAGTCAATTGCGTCATAAGTTTTGGAAAATGTATGGGAAGGGAAACCAAAATTAAAGAAAGCGTTTTATATGAAATATGGAATCAAAATGATTTCAAAAACCAATTAAGCACTCATAATGGGGAAGATATTGTTGTACTTGATAAAGGCACACAGAATGTTGATCAAGCTGGACCTGACTTTCATAATGCTCGAATAGTAATCGGAAATCTGACCTATGTTGGTGATGTAGAAATAGATCTCGCTTATTCTGATTGGAAGAATCATGGGCATCATCTCGATAGCAAATATAATAGAGTTGTTCTGCATGTTTCATTAATTAACAAAAGCAATTACTCTCACGTTTATACTAAAGACGGTAGGAAAGTGCGTTCAGTGTGTTTAGATGAATTTTTAGATCCAAAACTTATGCAGACTATAAATCACGAATATGAAGAAGTTCAAAAGAATAATAAGAAAACATTAAAATGTTATGATATCAATGATTCCATTTCGCTAGAAGAAAAAAAAAAATTACTTACTGAACTTGGCGTTTCCAGGTTTGAAAAAAAATGCAAAAAGATTTATAACCGTCTCAAAGAATTAGAATTTCTTAGAGAAATAAATGTTAGAGAACCAGTAATAACTTATGACTTATCAAACAAATTCCAAGAAAAAACATTTAACCATAGAGATTTTGTTTCTAAAGAGATATGGCAGCAGCTGCTATATGAACTAATTTATGAGGCGCTTGGGTATTCCAAGAATAAAACTCAGATGGTGGAATTGGCTAAACATGCCAACATTAATTTCATTAAAATGATAGAGAAAGATGGCGTAGTAATTGAAAAATATGAGGCGGTTTTGTTTTTTATTAGTGGACTTATTCAAAACTCAACAATCGCAAGTGATGAGCAAACAAAAAAATATTTAGAGCGGATAAATTTACATTGGAATTCAGTACGTACTTTTTATGATAGTAAATTAATGGACGAAACTGAGTGGCATTTTTTCCGCCTACGGCCGCAAAACTTTCCTACAATAAGAATTGCTGGCGGCGCAAAAATATTGTTCGAAATATTACATGGTGATTTAATTAGAATTATGGTTAAAAAAATAACTGAAATACACAGTCTGCAAGTTTTAATTAATTCGTTACGCTCACTTATAATTGTAAAATCTGAAGGCTATTGGAGAAACCATTATGTCCTCGATGAAGAGGCAAACTCTGATATAAAGTACTTTGTAGGTGTTTCAAGAGCAGATGAAATTGTTGTAAATGTTTTGATACCTTTCTTCACTGTCTACTTTGATGTTTTTGGCAATAAAAATCTTTCAAAAAAAATATTCAAAATGTACACAAGTTTTCAGCAGAAAAGTGAAAATCAAATTATCACAGATGTTGCGTCATCACTTAAAGCTACTGAGTCTGCTAAAAAAACAGTATTAGCTCAAGGTATGATTGAACTCTATAGAAATTATTGTTCAAGAAATAGATGCTTGGAATGTTCAATCGGAAAAACTGTTTTCAGTTAGTTTTGCAAACCGGAAATTTTGTTTATTTCATCTCTTAGTTTAGCTGCTCTTTCGTAATCTTCTTTATCTAAAGATTCACGCAGTTGATTTTGCAAACTTGCAAGTTTGGTTTCTTGCGGTTTGCTTTTCGGATTTAATTCTTTATTAACATCGTCTTCATCAAAAACTTGATTAGCTTCGTCTTGTTCTTCGGAACTTGGTATAAATGCTGCAAGTTTCATTACGGCTTCAGAAATAAAAATTGGGGCGCCCGTTCTAATGCCTAAAGCTATTGCATCACTAGGACGAGAATCTAATTCGTTTGTCATTGTAGAATACTCGAGTTTTATTTTTGCAAAAAAGGTATTGTCTTTTAACTCGTCTATAACTACTTCAACAACAGTTCCTCCAAGATTATCAATTACATTTCTTAATAAATCATGAGTAAGCGGGCGCGGTGGCTTTATGCTTTCCATTTCAAGTGCAATGGATTGAGCTTCGAATGAGCCAATAATAATAGGCAAGCGGCGTACACCATAAACTTCTTTTAAGAGTAGCGCGTATGCGCCGCCAGCCGAAGGACTTGCAGATAGTCCTAATATTTCAACTTGTACTTTTTGCATTTTTATGCTTTTACTTTTTTAATTTCTTCAATGAACTTTGGTAAAATTTCAAATACATCGCCAACAATTCCGTAATCTGCAATTTGAAAAATAGGAGCATCTTTATCTTTATTAATCGCAACTATGTATTTAGATGAACGCATTCCAGCTAAATGCTGAATTGCTCCGGAAATACCTAAAGCAATATATAAATTAGGGGAAACAACCTTTCCAGTTTGACCAACTTGCTCAGAATGTGGTCTCCAACCGGCATCAACAACTGCACGAGAAGCTCCGGTTGCAGCACCCAAAAGTTGAGATAATTCTTCTATCATAGCGAAATGCTCTGGACTTTTCATTCCACGACCGCCGGAAACAATTGCGTCAGCTTCTGCAACGTCTAATTTGCCATCAGCTTTTTTTATTTCAATAACTCTAACATTCAAATTTGGAGAATCAATGTTTTCAACAGCAACTTCTGCTTTGCTTTCTGTTGGTACACCGGCATTAAAGACATTTGGGCGTAAGGCAAAAACTTTAATTGATGAAGTAATTTTAACATCAACTAAAGCTTTTCCAGCATAAACCGGACGAGTTGCAATTAGATCTGTCCCAACAACATTTAAATCTACACAATCAACTGCAAGACCAGCATCTAGCTTTGCAGAAACTCTTGGAGCTAAATCTTTGCCCATAGAGCTTGCTGAGAAAAATAAAGTATCAAATCCGTTTTCTGATGCATATTTTACAACTGCTTGAGTATAAACCGAAGGTGAATAATTTGCTGCACTTTCATTTTTCAAATGCATAACTTTGCTCACTCCAAATCCGCCGAGTGATTCTAAGTTAGCAATTTCATTACCAACAGAAACTGCTTCAACAGTACCATTTAGTTTACTAGCTAAATCAGAAGCAGTTTTTGCAGCTTCAAATGATGTTTTCTTTATTTGTCCGTTTCTTTGTTCTATGAAAACTAAAAATTTTGCCATATTAACCTCATATTACCTTTGCTTCTTCTCTTAATAAACGAACTAATTCCGGAACCGCACTGGAATCTGTTCCTACAATTTTACCAGCTTGTTTTGCTGCTGGTCGTTTCATTGCGACAACTTCTACAAAGTTGTTAGTTGCAGCCGGCTGCTTTTCTGCAATTTCTTTTTTCTTTGCAGCCATTATGCCTTTTAAAGAAGCATAACGAGGTTCGTTTAATCCTTTTTGTGTTGTAACAACAGCTGGCAGAGTGGTTTCAACTACTTCTTTACCGCCTTCTATTTCACGCTCGCATGTTACTTTAGAACCATCTAAAGTAAAACTTACAGCTACAGAAACACAGTTGTAACCAAGAAGTTCTGAAGTCATTTGACCGACTATAGAATTATCAAAATCAACAGACTGTTTACCAAAGAAAACCAATTCCGCGCCTTGAGCTTTAATTTCTTCTGCCAAAGCTTTTGCAACCGAGAGAGAATCACGGTAAGAATCATCTTTTAATAATACGGCATTATCTATTCCCATTGCCAAGGCTTTGCGAAGAGTTTCTTTATTTGCATCTCCGCCAAGACTTATTGCAACAGTATCACCGCCAAATTTTTCTTTAGTTTTTAAAGCTTCTTCAATTGCAAATTCATCGTATGGATTAACTACAAAAGTAACACCAGATGGATCGATGCTTTTCCCATCTCCACCAATGCTAATTTTAGCTGCTGTATCCGGTACGTGACTTACGCACACAGCAATTTTCATCTAACCTCCTAGAACATTATGTTTAATTACACTTACAAATCTAATATAAAGAAATTTATTTTTTGGGTACAATTTTATAAATTTCAACCCAACTTGGAACTATTATGGCTGAACAAAAACCTCAAGAAATAACAGAAATTCAACAAGATGAAGAGATTTTATTAAAGCAGCCTTTTAAGGTTGTGTTGTTTAACGATGATTATCACTCTTTTGATGAAGTAATAAACCAGCTTATTAAAGCAGTTAAGTGCAGTTTTGAAACTGCTCGTGATTTTGCTTTTGAAGCTCATGTAAAGGGGAAAGCTATTGTATTTTGTGGAACTCTAAACGCATGTTTAAAAGTATCATCAGTTCTGGAAGAAATTGCTTTAAATACTCAAATTCTATCTTAATTAAGAATAGTTAATTTGTCTTTCTAATAAATCTTCCTCTATTTTTTGATTATATTTGCTCGTAAATCTTTATAATTAATAGAAGAGTAAAACATGCAAATTGGTTTGGTCGGTCTTCAATATTCCGGAAAGTCGTCATTATTTGAAACTTTAGCACAAGGTGGTTCACATTCTCAAGCTGGCAAAGAAGAGGCGGCAATTGAAGTAGTTAAAGTGCCGGATGACCGTTTAGACAAACTCTCCGCAATTTTCAATCCTAAAAAACAAGTTAATGCAACAATAGAAGTATACGATATACCTGGACTTAAAATGTCCGATGACAATAAAGTGAAAATTACTTCAACATTTACTAACGCGGTAAAGAATAATGATGCACTTTTCTATGTTGTAAGAGGATTTAATGATGATGCTGTAATGCACCCAATGAACACTGTTGATGTAGTGCGTGATATCGAGTTTCTTGAGACGGAATTTCTTTTTGCTGATTTGGCATTTTTAGAAACACGTATAGAAAAAATTAAAAAAGATATCATCAAATCGAAAGATGATAGATTGAAAAGAGAATTGCCGGTTATTGAAAAATGCTATACGCACGCCGAAAAAGAATTACCGCTTCGTACATTAAAGTTAGATGAAAACGAATTGAAACTACTTTCCGGTTACCAATTACTTACTTTAAAACCGTTGGCAATAGCAATTAATTTTGATGAAAACTCTATCGCAAATATTGACGAGAAAGTAGCAGAAGTAAAAGTGAAAATTGAAAAGACTCAAGCTGTGATTATCCCATTTTTTGCAAAAATTGAGCTTGAACTATCAAAAATGAGTGAAGAAGACCAAGCAGTTTTTATGCAAGATTACGGAATTAAAGAATCTGCACTTAGTAAAATATTGCGTACTAGTTATAATATGCTTGGGCTTCAATCCTTTTTTACAGTAGGAGAAGATGAATGCCGTGCATGGACAATTAAGAAGAATTTTACAGCACAAATGTCAGCCGGTGTAATTCATACGGATTTCTTTAATCGGTTTATTCGCGCAGAAGTTGTTTCTTACCAAGATTTTATGAAACATGGGTCATTTGCAAAATGTAAAGATCATGGCGCTTGGCGCCTTGAAGGAAAAGAATATATTGTCTTAGACGGAGATATACTGAACATCCGTCATAATTAAAATTAGGAGAAGCTATGCCATTAGAAGCAATTGATGGTTTATATCCATCTTTGGTTTGGAGAAAGTTTTACGAAATAAGCCAAGTTCCACGTCCATCTAAATCTGAAGAAAGGATTCGTCTTTTTTTGCGCAACTTTGCCGGACAAAACAATTTCGATTTCCGAGAAGATGAAACCGGTAATATTGTTATTCTTATCCCTCCAACACCTGGCTGCGAAAACAAACCAACAGTAGTTGTTCAAAACCATGTTGATATGGTTTGCGAAAAAAATAAAGGTACAGAACATGATTTTATGAATGATCCTATTGACTTAATTCGTGAAGGTGATTGGATTAGAGCAAACGGAACAACACTTGGAGCAGATAATGGAATTGGAGCCGCTGCTGCGTTAGCAATTGCTACAGAACATGATTATGACCATGGTCCACTCGAGCTTTTATTTACAGTTGATGAAGAAACCGGATTAACTGGCGCCAACAATTTGAAAAAAGGTTTTGTCAATGGAAAGATTCTTTTGAATTTAGACACTGAAGAAGATGGTGCTTTTTACGTTGGTTGTTCTGGTGGTATGGATACTGCTGGTACATTTAGAATTGAATATGATGACATAGTAAAAAATTATCATCCATATCTAATATTTATCAGTGGATTAAAAGGCGGCCACAGCGGCATAAACATTGCCGATGGTCGTGCTAATGCAATTAAGTTATTGGCATTACTTTTAGAGCGTTTACAGAAATTAGATTATCAATTAGTTTATATGCAAGGCGGATCGAAACGAAATGCAATTGCTAGAGAATCTGAAGCAATAATTTTTATTGATGAAAAGAACGAAGCAAAGTTTCGTGAACTTATAAATGAGTTTGCAATAGAGTGTTCTCTTGAATACAAATACACCGACCCAGATATTAGAGTACAATTCGAAAAGAAAACACATGCTTCGGTTACAATACTTAATTCATATACGGGTGAATTCAAAAAGAAAATCATAAATGTAATTCTAGCAATGCCTCATGGTGTTGTTGCTATGAATCAAAGCATTCCGGGTTTAGTTGAAACATCTACAAATCTTGCTACTCTTACAACTGTATCTAATGAGATAACAATTGGAACTAGCCAACGAAGTTCTATAGAAAGCGCAAAAAGAAATATTGCACAATGTGTTAGTGCTGTATTTAACCTTGCCGGCGCTAATTTAAAGAATAGCGATGGCTATCCTGGCTGGCAGCCTAATATTGATTCTGAGATTCTTAAACTTTCCAAAAATGTTTTCAAAAGACTTTTCGGAAATGACCCAGAAATAAAAGCGGTTCATGCAGGATTAGAATGTGGTATACTTGGGGATAAGTATCCGGGTATGGATATGATCTCTTTCGGCCCAACCATTGTGGGCGCACATTCTCCGGAAGAAAAAGTAAATATTCACGATGTAGATAAATTTTATAGACTGCTCAAGGCGATCTTAACAGAAATAGCAGAAAAATAAAGAATAAAAATCCCGAACAATCGGGATTTTCTTTTTAAGGATGAATTATCCACAAAAAAAGATAAATACTATGAAAAAAGAACTAAAGTTGTATGACGTTCCTAAAATTGAATCCTTGCAAGATATGATTCTTCAATCAGCAAGAAAGTATGGACCAAAAATTGCGCTCGAAGATTTGAATGAAACGCCACTTAAAACAGTAACATACCGAGAACTTCTTGATAATATTTTACAATTTGGTTCTGCTCTTAAGCAACTTGGCATAAAAGAAAGAACTCACATTGCATTAATAGGTGAAAACCGAATACAATGGTCCATAAGCTATCTTACCTTAATGAGTTTCAACTATATTGTTGTGCCAATAGATAAAAATCTAAACCAAAATGAAATCATGAATATTATTCATGAATCCGACTCCGAAGCAATAATATTTTCTGGTAATTATGCGGGGATGATAGCCGAAGGTAAAAATTCGCTAAAGAATTTGAAGCATTACATTTGCATGGATGAAACAAAAGAAGATAAAGAATTTCATTCAATGATGGATCTGATTAAGAAAGCATCACCTATAGATCCAAGCAAAATGCCGATTATCAATCCTAATGAATTAGCTGAAATTATTTTTACTTCTGGTTCACTTGGAAGGGCCAAAGGTGTAATGCTATCACAAAGAAATCTTGCTTCTAATCTTATGGCTATGACAAAGATGATACAAATTTTAGAAACCGACCGATTTTTATCTGTGCTACCAATTCATCATACATATGAGTGCACATGCGGAATGTTATGCCCACTTTTTGCCGGGGCAAGCGCTCATTACGCTCGTTCATTAAAAACAGTAGTTGATGATTTACAAAAAGTTAAAGCTACATTACTACTTGCAGTTCCTTTATTGTACGATAAAATGTTTAAGAGGATAATGAAAGGAATTAAAGATGACAAGGTTAAATCTGTAATAGTTCCACCTCTAGTTAAGTTTACAAACATATTTAATAATGTTGGTTTTAAAGACCTAAAGAAAAAAATATTCCATGAGCTGCATGCTAAGTTTGGCGGTTCAATACGCTTATTTATTGCCGGTGGAGCAGCACCAGACCCAATGGTTGCAAAAGGCTTGAGAGAATTCGGCTTTAACTTTGTTCAAGGTTATGGCTTAACAGAAACATCTCCAATACTTGCGTTAAATCGTTTTGATGCTTTTAAAGACAATGCGGCCGGACTGCCGTTACCAGGTGTTGAAATTAAAATAAATAATCCTGATGAATTTGGAAGTGGTGAAATTTGGGTAAAGGGACCAAGTATTATGCTTGGATATTATAAAAATGAAAAAGCTACAAAAGACACTTTTGAAGATGGCTGGTTAAAGACTGGTGATATTGGCTATTTTGATGAAGATGGTTTTCTGCATATAAACGGACGAAAGAAAAATGTTATTATCAGTAAGAGTGGTAAAAATGTTTTTCCAGAAGAAATTGAAGATGTTCTTGTACGCAGTCCTTATGTTTTAGAGTGTTTAATTTTTGGAGAAGACGACCCAAAACAAGGTGAAATTATTTCTGCACAAATTGTTGTTGATGCAGAATCATTTATTGAACTATCCGAAACTCAGAAAGTGAAGATTACAGAAGAGTTAATTCAAGAAAAGATTTCGGAAGAGATTGAAAAAACAAACAAAGAGCTTTCTGTATATAAGCAGATTAAAAAGTTTTACATTCGCGAAAATGAATTTGAAAAAACAACAACTCAAAAAATTAAACGTTACCTTGTGAAAACACCTGATGAATTCTCAAGAGAATAAATGATACTTAATAATTCATTCGAGGAATTCATTAAAGGAATTCCAAAAGCTGAGCTTCATCTTCACATTGAAGGTACTTTAGAACCTGAATTGATGTTTGAGATAGCAAAACGAAATAATGTTGCGATGAAGTACGAAAGTGTAGATGAATTATACAAAGAATATGATTTTAATAACCTTCAAGAATTTTTAAATATTTATTACGCGGGTGCTTCGGTATTAATGACCGAGCAGGATTTTTACGATATGACCTGGGCATATCTGGTAAAAGCCCACTCTCAAAATGTACTTCACGCGGAAATCTTCTTCGATCCGCAAACGCATACTAACCGAGGAATATCTTTTGATACGGTTATTAATGGAATTCACCGAGCTCTTGAAGATGCCAAAAGGAAAATGGGTTTAACAACCAAATTAATTCCATGTTTCTTGCGTGATTTAGATGTTGATTCTGCTATGAAAACTCTTGATCAAGCTTGTTTGTACAAAGATTGGATTACAGCTTTTGGACTTGATTCAACAGAAGTTAAAAATCCTCCATCGAAGTTTATCGAAGTATTTAATAAAGTACGTGAGAATGGATTTTTAACAGTTGCGCATGCGGGAGAAGAAGGACCAGCAGATTACGTATGGGAAGCAATTAATCTTTTACAAGTGTCACGAATTGATCATGGTAATCGTTCGCTCGATGATAAAGAATTAGTTTCTTATTTATATGAAAACAAAATTCCTTTAACAGTGTGTCCTCTTTCTAACCTAAAGTTAAAAGTTGTATCTGACCTAAAAAAACATCCTCTCAGAGAAATGATTGAAAAGGGGATTACAGTTACTGTAAATTCTGATGATCCGGCATACTTTGGCGGTTATATTTATGAAAACTATCTAGCATTAGCTGAATCATTAAATTTAACGCCAGGTGAAATTAGTTCGATTGCAAAAAACTCTTTTACTGCATCATTTATTTCTGAGCAAGAAAAAAATATTTATCACACAAAAATTGAAGAATATATCAAGAAATATCATGAGGAAAAATTATGAGTAATAACTTGAAAATTAACCGTGTAGAGATTTACAAATCAGATATTCCGTTCCATGAGCCATTTAGAATTGCAATTATGGAAATAACTGCTGCACAAAGTGTGTTTGTAAAAATATTTACTGAGGATGGAATTTACGGAATTGGAGAAGCGAATCCTTATTGGGGAATTACAGGCGAAACTCAAGCAATAAATCTTGCTGCTGCTGTTGACCTTGCAAAATTAATTCTTGGCAAAGATGCATTAGATATTGAAGAGCGAAATAGGGAAATGAATAAATATTTGGCATTCAACAGCACAATACGAAGTGCTTTTGATATGGCACTTTATGATATTTTGGGAAAAGCTGCTGCGCTTCCTCTTTATTCTCTTTTAGGCGGCGGAAAAAGAAGTTTCTGGACTGATAATACAATTAGTATTGGTGAACCAGATTATGTAGCTAAAAAAGCTGTTGAGTATAAGAACCAAGGATTTCAAGCTATTAAAGTTAAGCTTGGCACTACTAAAGAACTTGATGTTGCAAGAATTCAAGCAATAAGAAATGCAATTGGAGAGTCTTTACCTATAAGAGTTGATGCAAACCAAGGCTGGGATTATCATACTGCGCTTAATACTCTTAAAGCTCTGGAAAAGTTTGGAATTGAATATTGCGAGCAACCGATTGCACATTGGGATTATGAGAATATGCGAAATTTGAGACAAGGTACATCAATTGCAATTATGGCAGATGAATCTTTGTTTACACCTTATGATGCATTTAAACTTGCCGCCGGAGGATGCTGCGATTATTTCAATATCAAACTCTCAAAATCCGGCGGTATACATAATGCACTAAAAATTAACGCTGTTGCTGAAGCTGCCGGAATTAAATGTATGCTTGGTTGTATGACTGAAACGCGGCTTGGGCTTTCTGCAGCGGCTCATGTTATTTCCGCAAGACCAAATATTAAATATGCTGATCTTGACGGTTATTTATTTATGAAAGAAGATCCAATAATCGGCGGTGCGCAATATAATGTTGGTGAAATTACATTAACAGATACACCTGGTCATGGTGCCGATGTTGATCCGGTCTTCTTAAAAACATGTGAGATGATTTTAGTTAAATAATATTCTTTAGTCATGCTTAAGTAAATTTTTTGCATGACTAAGCTTTGTTTTTTGTTTTATTATTATCAATTACCAACAATGGGTGATAGGAATGTTTTGGGAAACGCATTTCTATTTTGCTAATTAAGTGTAGCAGTTTACTATATAGTTTTATACAGTTTTCATTTAGCAATCGATAAGTTTGTAATTCACCAAATCTTTCAAGCCACTTATAGCTGTGTGCATAAAAATAGATTTTCCTTTTACTACTTGGGTTTATTCTTTTTTCAGACCAATTCCATAATTGCAATGGAAGAGACAATATATTAACAATCTTTGCATGTTTACCGGCATTATAAACTATGTAGCATTTATTTTTTGTTACTCTTATAATTTCTTTAATCGCGGCTTCTTGTTTTTCTTTGTGCACGTGATAAATTGTATGCATCGATACTGTATCAGTAACACTATTGTCTTTTAATGGAAGAGTGGTAATATCACCTAGTACAAAAAAACCATCGGGTTTATTCTTTTTCGCTTCAATAACAGCCGTAATACTAAAATCTATACATAATTGTTTTTTTGCATAAGAGTTAAAAGGAAAAGCACCGCAAGCTACATCAAGTAATAAATCTGAAGAACCGATTTGTTCTTTAAGCCTACTATGACAGTTGGTTTGATAATCATTTCCTTTATTTGTTGTAAATGATAACGCATCAACATATTTGCCTTTTTTCTTTGTCCAACCCGTTTTATTGTAATACTCTTTTACATTTTCCATTTAATTCGCACAGTTTATGAAAGTAATTCAAAATAAATAAACTACAATTTAAAACGAAACAAATTCTTTTTAAGAAGTTCTATAGCCACTATTTATTTTTTCTATTGTGCTTAAGATAGTTGTGCATAAACTTACCGAACTTTTTGTCTTTCTGTCTCTTTTCTACATAGGACATTTCGTTGTAAAGAGATTCCTTGTATAGCTTAATGTAATTATCGTAACGTTCTTTTGAAATTATCTCTTTTTCTACAGCAATTAATATAGCACAACTTTTTTCAACAGTGTGAGTGCAATCGTAATACTTGCAGTTTTTACTTAATTCCAAAATTTCGTTAAATGTTTCATTTATGCCGTAATCTGTTGATATAACACCAAGCTCTCTCATACCCGGATTATCAATTAAAATAGCACCATTTTCAATAACTATTAGTTCGCGGCGCGTTGTTGTGTGTTTGCCTCTTCCATCTTTTTCTCTTATTGGTTGTGTTTTATACAATTCTTGATTTATCAAATTGTTAAGTAAAGTTGTTTTACCAACACCAGAGGAACCGAGCAAACAGAAAGTGTTTTTCGGTTTTAAAACTTCTTTTAGTTTTTCAATTTCTCTAATATTATTGTTGCTAAAAGAAATTACTTCAACATCTGGATAAACATTAGAAATATCATTCTTCCTTTTTTCTAATTCTTCCGGCTTTATTAAATCGCTTTTGCTTAAGAATATGACAGGTTTAATTCCGCTGTCGTTAACTATTACTAGATATCTCTCAAGTCGACGCAAATTAAAATTTGAGTCTAATGCTTGCATAATAATAGCTATATCGATGTTAGCTGCAATTAACTGATAATCTACTTTTTTACCTGAGCTTTTTCTTTTAAGCAAAGTTTTCCTTGGTAAAATATCATGGATTATCGCTAATGAATCTTCATCAAATATTTGTGTGTAAACCCAATCTCCAACAGTAGGGAAGTCAAGAGTAGAATCTGAATTGAATAGAAATTTTCCATTTAATTCTGCATAAATATCTTTTTCTCCATTAGAAACAACGAAACTGTTTTTGTTTACACTAATAACTCGGACAATACTAAAATTATCTTTTTTGTCTTGCTCAATTATATTCTTGAACCAATTGTCAAATCCTAGCTGATCAATAGTATTCATTTTTGAAATAGTATTTAATGATTATTAGAAAGACTAAGCCCGTTATTTTCAACGGGCTAATCTTTTGAAATCTACTTATTTAAAGCCGGAGTTGGATAATCCGGTCTTTCAACTTTCATAGTTCCTTTTTCTTTTAGAAGCCGTAATGCTTCTTGAACTGCTTTTTCGAGTTGTACATCCTTGCCTTCGGATAATGATTTTGCGTCTAGTCTTACTTCTATATCTGGAGCAATACCTTCATTTTCTCCAATCCATTTTTTCTTAATTGGATCAAACACTGCATTATCTGGTGCAGTTGCAAAACTTCCATCAATAAATCTGTAATGAGTTGATGATTTAACAAGTCCGCCCCAAGTACGCATACCTATTAGCGGTCCGACATTTTGCTGCCTAAATACCCAAGGAAAAAAATCGCCGCCTGAGCCGGCAAGCTCATTAATAAGTAATACTTTTGGTCCAAGTATTCCAGCCGGTAATCTAAAATGCTTTCCGTTTGGAGCTTCATTTGTTACTGCTGCTCTTAATGTCCTTGTCATCAAGTCTACCATGTAATCATCAAGCAAACCGCCGCCATTAAATCTTTCATCTATAACAGCGCCTTCTTTATCTTGCTGTGCAAAGAAGTATCGGTTGAAAGAAACAAATCCCGGTGAGCCGGTATTAGGAACCCAAACATAAGCTAGTTTTCCTTCTGATAATTTATCTACCAGTTTTCTATTGTCTTCAACCCAAGTTCTTTGTCGTAATCCTCTATCAGAAGAAATTGGCTCGATTATGATCTCCCAAGATTTTTCAAACTCTGGTTTATCATTTATATGTAAAACTGTTTGTGTACCGGCCGTGCCATCAAAATATTTGTAAATATCAACTTTATCAGTAATCTCAATTCCATCTATTCCAACAATAAAATTACCTTCTTTTACTTTTAAGCCAGATTTATCAAGTGGCGAGGATAGTTCAGGATTCCAGTTCTCTGATGTAAGTATTCTAGAAATTTTCCAACGCCCGTTTTCCGGCGTTAAATCTGCTCCAGGCAACCCAGTACTATTCTCTTCAACTTTTGGATAATCTCCTCCGCCAACAAAACTATGACCAACAGATAATTCTCCGTTTACTTGATCTATTATGTAATTCAAATCTGTACGGTGACGAACGTATTTAACTAGAGGTGAGTAACGTTTATATACTTCGTTCCAGTCGCGCCCGTGCATGTTTGGATCGTAAAAATGATTTTTTTCATAACGCCATGCTTCTTCAAATATCTGTTTCCATTCACTCATTCTGTCAAGATTCATTCTTAAATTCATTTTTAGCACATCGGTGCCAGTACCAACCGGAGAGCTGGTTCCCGCAACTTTCCAATTACTTCCTTCCTGGAATAAAATCATTTTACCATCTGAAGAAACTGAAACTTGTCTTGCTGATTTTAAAAAATCTTCCGCTTCACGTTTTTCTAAACTAAATTTGCGTAAAAGAAAACCTGGAGAGTTAGGAACAGATTCTGCAATGAATACAGAGCCTTCAGGACCGCTTAATGTAAAACGATATTCTCTAGTTGGAATAGGAATTGGAATAATTCTTCTTTCAATTCCTCCGAAATCGATTTTTACAAGTGCTGAATCTTTCTTAGTAGGGTTATCACTTTTTTCTGTCTTACTGTTTTTATCTTCAACTTTCTTTGTTTCTTCCTTCTTTATACTTTCTTTTTTTTCTTCAGCATTTTTTATTTCTGTTTTCTTATCGCTTTCCTTATCAACTTTTTCTTTTACTTCTTTTTCTTCATCGCTGCGAAGACTAAAAGGTGTTTTGTCATCAAATCTTAAGTTTATTAAATATGCCGAGTAAGTTGGTTTTGCAGTCATGGCAGAAGTATTAGCCCAGCCGGATCCGAGTGCAACATCTGTACTTGCAAGGAAATAAAACTGCTTTCCGTTTTTATCCCACGATGGTGAAAAAGAATCTGCAAATGGATCTGTTAATGGATTTACTATTTTACTCTCAAGCGACCAAACGAAAATTTGTCTAAAATTATTCGTCCCAGTTTTTGAATAAGCAAGCCATTTGGAATCCGGTGACCAAGTTATTCCGTTGTTTCCTCTTTCTATATTATTACCTCCAATATCAGCAGTAATAATTTTTCCGGTTTCAATTTCTAATACCTTAATTCTTACTTTATCATCACAGAAAGCAATGTACTTACCATCGGGGGACCAGGTAGGAATCCATGCAAACTTTGATTCACCGATTGATAGTACTTTTATTTCTCCAATACCATCTTGATCTGATATATATAATTTATAACCATCACTCCCTTTATCTGAAAACCAAGCAATTTTATCTCCCTTTGGAGACCAAATTGGTGCGCGGTCAGCAGTGCCGGAACTTTTAGTTAAATTTCTAGTAGATCCATATTTTACAGGTACAGTAAAGATTTCTCCACGGCTTTCCATTAGTGCTCGTTTACCAGTTGGAGATAGAGAAACTGAACTAACTAAACTACTTACATCTTCCCATTTAGTTTCTGCCCACGGAAAGTCTCCGCTGACATTTATCTCAAGTTGTTTCGATTTGCCGGATTTAGGATCTAATAGAAATAAATAACCGTCACGTTCAAAAACTAATTTGCCGGCACCAGCGTTTAGCCATTTAATATCCGAGCCGGAAAAATCTGTTATCTGTTTTAGTTCGCCGTTCTTTGGAGAGTATGACCAAACATTTACAACCCAATCTCTATCAGAAAGAAAATAAATCATATTGTCAAGCCACACTGGTTGAATGTCAACTGTTCTTTCATTTGGAATAAGTGTTTCACTTAGATCGGTAAGATTTAGAATGTATAATGATGTGTTCTGCCCACCTCTGTAATTTCGCCATTCTTTATCCCATCGGGATATTCTATCAACAATAAGTTTTTTCCCATCCGAAAAGTATGCCGCGTTGGTTCCCCATTGTTTAGAAACCAATGTTGAATAACCGCCATCTTTGGGTACAGTCCATAAGCGGTCAAATGCTGTAGGCGCAGTTTCTCGGTTCGATGAATAAAGTATTGTTTTTCCATCAGGACTCCAACCAAGCGCGGTTGAAGGTGCCGGATACCATGTTAATCTTGTTGCATCTCCGCCATCTACAGACATAATATAAACATTATTGATTCCGGATCTGTTTGAAGAAAAAGCAAGCGTTTTACCATCAGGTGAAAAATGAGGATCGCTTTCAACAGCCGGAGTGCTTGTTAATCTTTTCACATCCTTCCCATCAAAATTGCATATCCATAAATCTCCACCGTAAGTGAATGCAATTTTATCCGAACTTATTGATGGTTGCCTTAGTAGCCGAGTGTTTTCTGAATGAGCAATGCTAGTTAAAACTAACAAAAAGAAAAACACAAATACAGTGGTGTACTTCCTTCTACTGGATGCGAACAATAGATTTAATTCTTTCATTAAAACTCCTTTATTTTAACTGGCAGACTGTTTGAAATTTATTAAAGAGGTTATTAAAGTTATTTTCGTTACATGACTTAATTCATATTTGTTATGAACGGACATCAATTTTGACTCCTTTCGTGTATTGAAAGTTACAGGAAACTAATAATGATTTTGCTGCCTTCTTTTTGAGTATTATTCAATATTTGTAAAAAAAATCATTCACATTTTTTTCCTAAAGTATTTAAGCATACTTACTTTCATTACTTTTTCCAACTTACCTACACAACTTTGCATAATCAAGGGATTAAATCTTAATTGGAGTTACCTATATTTGGGCAACAAAATATTTATTAGAAACATTTGAAAAACAAAAATTATGTGAGTAGTCTTTTGGTAATATTTGGGTTTTTATTACTAACGGCTATTTATTACAAGCTTACAACAGAAGCCAGTTTTATACAAGATGATGCGTTTACTTCACTGCGGTATGTTGAGAATTTTGTAAACGGCAAAGGATTGGTTTTTAACGAAGGAGAAAGAGTAGAGGGTTATACAAATTTTCTTTGGGTTATGATTCTATCAGCATTTAAGTTATTTGATCTTACTTTTCATATTAATCTTGAACTTCCAAAATTCGCGCAACTGCTTTCTACGATTATTGGCATCCCCGTACTTTTTGTAGTTTACATAATTTCTAAAAAAGTATTGCAGCAGAAAGTGAATGAAAAAATGGCGGTTGCGCTTTCATTGACTGCATCAGCAATGTTGCTTTTTACAACTCCATTTATTTATTGGAGTGTAAGTGGAATGGAGACCTCGCTATTTATTTTATTTACTTTGCTGTCATTCTATTATTTTATTGATTTTGATAATTCCAAATGCCGGTTGCTATTTACAATTATTTCAGTCCTAAATTCTTTTCTTCGCCCAGAAGGATTGTTTTTCTTTTTGTTGTTGATTTCCTTCCGTTCATTCAAAAACTTTTTAACCTTAGACAAAACTAGCCAAATCAAAAGAATAAAGCTTTCATTTGATAAAGCAATTTTTAATACATTGTTAATTTACTCAATTCCGTATATCGCTTATTTAATCTTTAGGCTAACATACTTTGGTTATCCTTTTCCGAATACATTCTATGCAAAAACAGAATTCAATATTGAATTCATAATAAGAGGATGGAATTATTACTTAGCATTTCTAGAAACATATCTGCTATATGGTTTATTGTATTTACCTACACTTATTCAACTTGTACGTTTAAAGACAAATTTAACTGAGAATATGCTCATAGCTTTTTGTTTGATTTATACATTAATGATCATATTTATTGGCGGAGATGTTCTTCCCATTTATAGATTCTTTCTAACAGTAATGCCTTTGCTTTTTATTCTCTTTATAAATTCTACTGTTGAGCTGATTGATGAATTATTTAAAAACAAGATGCAATTAGTGTTTAAGGTTTTTTTAATAGCACTTTTAATTGGATACTCCGTTTTTAATTATTTACGTAACACTCCAGAGATGATGGAGAAGCGTTCTTATGAAATGGGACTAGTTAGTAAGATGAAAATTTATGCCGTTCACTTGAAAAATGTTCACAATCTGAATAGGTATAAGAAAATTAGAAATGAAAAAGAGTTTAGCGTAGCTATGTCGACTATAGGCGCGTTCTCATATTATTCCGGTGCGAGAGTTATTGATTTAGTAGGGCTGACTGATGAGTATACTGCACACAATCCTAAGGAAGTTGAAGGAATTGATGAAGAACTGCCAGTACTTTGGAAAGAAAGGCATTATAACTCAGATTATGTTTTAGGCGAAAAACCGGATTATGTTATCTTTCCCGCTGGAGCTAAACCAAGTGCATTTGCAGAATGTGCGCTTTATGTGCAAGAAGAGTTTCGTAAAAATTATTATATGCAATTATTTTATTCTAAAGAACTAAATCAATTGTTACCTGTTTTTACCAGACTTGAAAATTTCAGAAAAGATTCGGCTAATTGCGGTAGTAAATTTGTAAAGCATTTCATCGAAGCAAATAATTTATTTTTAAGCATGATAAAAAGCGGGGATAAAAAATTAATATCGAAAATAAACAGAGAGCTTGATGCTATGCTTGAAAAATGTATTGTTAGGTTACCGGAAGTTAACACACTTAAAGGTATGGTATTTTATCACGCTAAAAATTTTACAATTGCTGAGAAGTATTTAAAAGACGCTTCATTTGCGGATTCTACAAATTCAATTGCTAGAATTTATCTTAAAAATATTTATTTTTTACAAGGTAACTTTTATAAAATAGAAAAGCTTATCCCAGAAATATTTAAGTATTCGCCATATTCAATTCCCGGATTATCGGAGTACAATTACAATTCTATAAATAATAGTGAAACAATGCATTAAGACTTGTATCTTTATAAAAACAATTTAGAAAGGAAATAAAATGGGCAGCTTTGGATTAACCGAAATTCTGATTATCCTCTTTATTGTAATTCTGTTATTCGGCGGTAGAAAAATACCTGAGCTAGCAAAAGGCTTAGGAGAAGGTATTAAGTCTTTCAAGAAAGGCTTAAAGAGCGAAGAAGAATCTTCCGATGAAAAAAAGTAAAAAACAGTTTATGTTTATTTTTTAACTGTTTTTAAAGGTGAGCAATTCTAATATCTGCAGATTCTGGCACATTTCAGTTGAAGGAAATTGTCCTATTAAATATTTTTGCAACCCGAAAAGATTAATTGCATCAAATGTTATAAAAAAAATTATGGAGGATTAATGAGCGATACAAAAAAGTATGAATTTAAAGCTGAAGTGAAGAAACTGCTTGATATTTTGGTACATTCACTTTACACCAGCCGTGAAATATTTTTGCGCGAACTTATCTCAAACTCATCTGATGCCTTAGATAAGTTACGTTTTGAATCCACACGAGGGACTGAAATTCTTGAAAAAGAACTTCCTCTTGAAATCAAAATTTCTTTTGATGAAAAAAAGAAAATTCTCACTATTTCAGATACCGGTATTGGAATGAGCCGTGATGAAATAATTTCTAATATCGGAACAATAGCAAAATCCGGTACAGAAGAATTTGCGAAACTAATTGCTGAAGCAAAGGGTGATCCGAGTAACATAATCGGAAGATTCGGAGTAGGTTTCTATTCTGTATTTATGGTAGCTAAAGAAGTAATAATAAAATCTAAGTCTTATAAAGATTCTGAACCGGCTATAGAGTGGAAAAGCGATGGACTTGGTGATTATGAAATAACTGAATTGAAAGACAAAATTACTCGCGGGACTGTTGTTGAAATTCATTTAAAAGATGATGCTGAAGAGTTTGTACAAAAGTGGAAACTTGAAAGTACAATTAAGAAGCATTCTAACTTTATTACATTTCCAATCTTTTTGGATAAAGAAAAAATTAATACAGTAAATGCTATTTGGCGTGAACCAAAAAGCTCTATTAAGAAAGAACAGTATGATGAGTTTTATAAATTTTTAAGTTACGATTCTGAACCACCTATGGATGTGATACACAAATCTGTGGATGCACCAATCCAGTTTAATGCACTTCTTTTTATTCCCTCAAAAACCAACGAGTTTTTTTACTACGATAGAGAGAATTACGGACTGGATTTGTATGTACGCCGCGTTCTTATCCAACACAAGAATAAAGATTTATTGCCAGAGTACTTAAGCTTTGTTAAAGGTGTTGTTGATAGTGAGGATTTGCCTCTTAACATTTCTAGAGAAACATTACAAGAAAATATTGTCTTTACTAAAATTGCATCTAGTGTTACTTCGAATATATTAAGTTACTTGCAAGACAAATCTAAAAATGACTCAGATGGTTATACATCGTTTTGGAAAGAAC
This sequence comes from uncultured Melioribacter sp., assembly GCA_964631495.1. Lineage (GTDB taxonomy): Bacteria > Bacteroidota > Ignavibacteria > Ignavibacteriales > Melioribacteraceae > Stygiobacter. Next base: position 32,238 of record CAZVYT010000026.1, read on the forward strand.
ATGGTAAGATATTCAAGCTTGGTTACATGGATTTTGCAAACCATGAAAAGTATGTGGAATTACTTCGGTTTAATTCTTCTTCTGCAAAAGGTGAAAAAGAACTAGTATCTCTTTCGGATTATGCAGGAAGAATGAAAGAAAGGCAAAAAGAAATTTATTATATCAGTGGAACAAACAGAGATGCTCTTGCTGTCGATCCGCATATTGAGATTTTTATGAACAAAGGTTTGGAAGTTCTTTATCTCTTTGATCCAGTAGATGAGTTTGTAATACAGTCTATCCGCAAGTATAAAGATTTTGAATTGAAGCTTGTAAGCAATGTGAATATGAAAGACCTCAAAGACTTTCAAAATGTTGAGGAAAAGAAAAATGAAGTTGAACCATTTGCGAAAGATGATCAAAAACAATTTTTCAGTTTACTATCAAAAATGAAAAGTATTTTAAGCGATAGGATTGAAGAAGTTGTTGAATCTAAACGCTTAGTAGACAGTCCAGCTTGTTTGGTTTCTAAGGATGACAGCATGTCTGCGCAAATGAAAAAGATTCTCAAAATGTCTAAACAAGATGTTAGCATAGAAAAGAAAATTCTTGAAGTTAACCCGGATCATGTTTTGGTAAGAAATCTTGTTAAAGTATTTAAGGCAGATAATAATGACGATTTTATTATTAAGGTTACTGAACAATTGATGGATTCAGCATTGCTTCAAGAAGGAAGCCTTGAAGATCCGCATAAGCTTATCAAACGATTAAACGAAATGATGGAGAAATCAAGCAACTGGTATGTAGACTTAAAGAACATGAAATAAATTAATATTTGAGGTTGTTACAAATTTCTATTTTACTACTAACAAAGTTTTAAATGAAATCGAAATTGTAGCAACCTCATAAATCAAAAAACAAACCTTACTAAAACAATAAAACCTTTTCCTCATTTTTCGATTTTTTAAACTCGTAAATAAGTAGAACCAATACCGGCAAATATTCAACTAGTTGAACTAGAATAAAATCTTTCCAAATTCCGTTTGTATAATAGCTAACAATAGTAAGAGATGTTAAACTTGCAGCTGCACTCAAATATACTCCACTCAATTTCATTGCAAGAATAGACAATATTAACAACCATGCAATGTACCAAGGATGAACAACTGGGGAGAAAACCATCAGTAGTAGTACTGCAAAGTATATTTTATCTAAAAACTGTTTTTTACTGAAGTAAATTGGTAATAATGAAATGACTAAAAGCATACTGCACAAAAGTCTTGTTGTTTGGTTGTTCTGAATAAAAGAATTGAGAAGGTTGAATACAAGACCATTGTATATCCAATTGCGTGAATAAATAAGAAATGCTTCAAAAGGATTTGATGAAAAGATGTATGGTAGAAACTGCACACCAAAAGCAATAAATGGTACAGTAACCAACATTAATTTGGTTGAAATTTTCTTTTCTCTTAGAAATAAAATCGGAAGTATCAGAACTCCAACTGGTTTAATAGAAAATGATAGCCCAAGAAATATAGCAGCAAGTAGTTTCTTTTCATTTAGATAGAAATAAATAAAAGAGAGAAGAAGAGGAAGCCCAAAGGCGTCTAAATGTGCATCTAATGCAAATTGTATTATTGATAAAGGAGCTAGTGCATATAATAAAACTAACTTTGTTTGTACTTTTAATGAACAAAGTATTTTATAAAGCATAAAAAGTGTCAGAATTTCTGAAATCAACAGCAATAATTTATACGCCCAAACATTCTCTCCACTTACCTTGTACGCAAAATAAAATAGCCATTGGCTTAGAGGGAAATAGATTGTTTTCATATTCTGGAAATTCATTTTGCTTGGAAGAATATCCGAATGGAGGAAATTTAATTTGGGATCTATAGGTTTGTACATATATGGATTAATACCCGCTTCTTGAGTCTTGCCATCCCACATATATCGGTATACATCATCAGAACCAATCGGGTCTGAAAACAAGAAAAAAAAGCGAATAAGAATTGAAAGAGCTATAAAAAAGAAAACAGTACGTTTTTCAATTTCTATACGAGTTATTTGAAAAAATAAGAATAGAAAAAGGAACGAAATGCTAATCCAAACAATTGAGTACACAATAATTGGATCAGCTAATTCAAGAGCAAATGGTAAGAACCCAGCCAGAATTAAGATGTTTAGGATTATAAATATTTTCTTTTGATTTGTCATTCACTTTCCATCCTTAAAATAATAAACCATTTCATTTTTAAGAAATTTGTTTAAGAAATCCAATTAAGTCGAAGTTTCTAAAACACAACTTTTATCATTACAAAAGAAGCGAAACGAAGCAATCTCAAGATTTGATTTTCAAGTTAAAATAAAATCGCTTCGGCACAAAACGCCTCGCGTTGACAGATTAAGCAATTTCAGAAGATTCAAGAAATAATATTTTTTTTTGACACTTGCATAATCCAAATCAATTTGCGATTTTTGTTTCAGCGATAAAGTAAACGATAAAATAAACAAAAAACTAACATTCTGTTCACTCACAATTGGAGAGAAGATGGAACAAAAAGTTCAGGTTGGACGATACAGATGGACAATAGTAGCATTGCTCTTTTTTGCTACTACAATCAATTATATGGATCGACAGATAATTGGTATTCTTGCCCCAACTCTTGAAAAAGAAATTGGTTGGAATGAAATGGAATACGCAACGATTGTATTAGCTTTTCAAGCCGCATATGCAATAGGTTTATTGCTGGTGGGCAGGTTAGTTGATAGAATTGGAACTAAGCATGGTTATGCAATTTCATTAACTGGATGGAGTTTGGCTGCTGCTGGTCATGCTTTTGCTTCTTCAGTTATGGGTTTTTCTGTTGCACGTTTTTTCTTGGGTATTTTTGAAGCTGGCAACTTTCCAGCTGCAGTTAAAACAGTTGCTGAGTGGTTCCCCAAAAAAGAAAGAGCTTTTGCAACTGGTATTTTTAATGCTGGTTCAAATGTTGGAGCGATTATTGCGCCTTTGGTTGTACCTTGGCTTGCAATTACATATGGCTGGCAAGAAGCATTTATTATTACTGGATTAATCGGTTTAGTTTGGCTTGTGTTCTGGTATATTTTTTATGAAAAACCGGAAAAGCAAAAAAGACTTTCCAAAACTGAGTTAGAGTTTATTCAATCTGATCCACCTGATACGCAAGTTAAAATTCCATGGCTATCTTTAATGAAATATAAAGAGGTCTGGGCTTTTGCTCTTGCAAAGTTTTTAACAGATCCAATATGGTGGTTCTATTTGTATTGGATTCCAAAATTCTTATACAAGAATTACAACATGACGTTAGATAAAATTGGACTCCCGTTAATAATAATTTATCTAATGGCAGATGTAGGAAGTATTGGTGGTGGCTGGTTTTCATCCTACTTAATAAAGAAAGGATGGAGTGTAAACAAAGGAAGAAAAACAGCAATGTTTATTTGTGCAGTTTTGGTTACACCTATAGTCTTTGTTTCTCAAACAGATAACCTTTGGGTTGCCGTTGCGTTGTTAAGTTTGGCAACTGCCGCTCATCAAGGATGGTCAGCAAATTTATTTACTACTACTTCAGATGTATTTCCGAGAAAAGCCATTGGCTCCATAGTTGGTTTTGGAGGAATGGCTGGTTCCATAGGTGGTATGCTCATAGCAACAATAGCGGGATTCATACTTCATTTAACTGGCAGCTATTTAATATTATTCATCATTGCAGGAAGTATGTATTTAATTGCTTTCGCGTTATACAATTTTATGATACCTAAATTAGAAGAAGTGAAGATTATTTAACAAATTTCTTTTTATAGTGCCTCCTATAAAAGAGCAGATGGCAACAGCTTACGAAATTCCAGTTGCCATCTGAATTTTTAATTAAACAAAAGTGGTAAGTATGAAAACATCAAAATTATTTTTTGTAATTCTAATTTTATTCGTAATTGCATTACATGCACAGAATAAAACATTTATAGTAAAGGTTAATAACCCTATTCAGAATGAAAGGATAGATTTAGTAGTTAATGTTTCTTCAAAAGAAATTCTTACTAAACATCCAGATTTTAATGTAGAAAATTTTAGCATTATTGATGGTTCAAACGAACTTCCGTACCAAATAGAAAAAAACAAAACAAATGGTGATCAGATTTTAGTTCTAATAACTCTCAAACCAAATGAAACTAAAGAATTGAAATTTGTTCTTGGACAAAAACCTTTGTTACCATTTACAAATAGAACTTATGCAGAAATTGCAATGAAGAAAAATCTTTTGCACGATGGTAAAAAATTTAGAGGCAACCTATTTACAAACGTAAACAAAGTAAGAGTTCCTTCTATACATACTGATCATGATGCTTTATTTAAGTATGAAGGTCCTGGCTGGGAAAGTGATAAAGTTGGATATAGATTTTATTTAGACTGGCGTAATGCAACTGATATCTTTGGAAAAAAAATTAATGGGTTAGTTCTCAAAAATGTTGGCGTAAATGATACAGTAGCAAAAGATGATTCTTACCACAATATGCAAGACTGGGGAATGGATGTTTTTAAGGTTGGAACTTCGCTAGGAATTGGTTCTCTCGGAATGATTGCTGATGGAAAAGTAAACATGATTTCTAAAACTGACAGCATAATAAGCAGAGTTTCTAAAATTGGATGTATCAAATCAGAAATAGCAACTAATTATTTCGGTTGGTTAGTTTCAGATAAGAAGTACAATATAGAATCAAGATATTCAATTACTGCAGGCAGCCGACTAACTAGAAATATGGTTACTGTAGAAGGAGAACCAGATCATTTAGTTACCGGTTTGGCAAAATATGTTGGCACAAATTTGTTAAAATATCAACCAAAAAAAGGTTGGGGATATTTAGCCCTTTACGGAAAGCAATCACTAGCTAATGATAATTTAGGAATTGCAATCTTGTTTAAGAAAAAAGATTTAATTGATATAACTCAAGATACTGTAAGTGAAATTGTTAAACTAAAGCCAAACAATGGAAAGCTTGAATATTATTTCTGTGCTGCATGGGAACAAGAACCCGGCGGAATAAAAACACAAGATGAGTTTGAAAAATACTTGTTAAACGTAGTTGAAGAACTAAACAATCCGGTAACAATAGAATATTGATTTGAGGTATTTATGGCTTTCTATAATTTACACGAAGATAGATTTTTTGACCCGAATCCGGCTATTAGAAATGTTGCTAGGGAAATATATCAGACAATAAAAGATTTACCGATAATTTCTCCGCACGGACATGTTGACCCGCAGATTTTTGTTGATAACAAACCTTTTCCAAATCCAACACAACTTTTTATCATTCCAGATCATTATGTTTTTAGAATGCTCTATTCAAAAGGAATTTCTCTTGAAGCTCTTGGCATCCCAAGTGTTAATAATACTCCGGTGGAAACCGATCCGAAAAAGATTTGGAAACTTTTTGCTGAAAAGTATTTTCTGTTCAATGGCACACCAAGCGGTGTCTGGCTAGATTATGAATTCAACATTGTTTTTGGAATAAAAGAAAAGTTGAATGGCGAAAATGCGATGCAGATTTACGATGAACTGAATGAAAAAATCAGTTCACCGGAATTTTTACCTAGAACTTTGTTTGAAAAATTTAGAATAGAAGTTTTATCTACAACAGATGCGCCGTTTGATACGCTTGATCCACACAAAAAAATTAAAGAGAGTGGATGGAAAGGAAAAGTTGTTCCTGCTTTTCGCCCCGATGGAGTAACTGATCTTTCCAATTTTGCTTGGAAAACAAATCTGAAAAAGTTAGAACAAGTTGTTGGTTTTGAAATCACATCTTACAAAAAATTAATTCATGCGCTTGAAGATAGAAGAAAATTCTTTAAGGAAATGGGAGCTACTTCAACAGATCACGGAGTTGTTTCAGCTTACGCGCATGATCTTGGCGATGAAGAAGCTGAAAAACTTTTCCAAAAAGGGTTAAGCGAAACAAGCACGCAAACCGATGCTGAAGCATTTACTGCACACATGTTAATGCAAATGGCTAGAATGAGTGTAGAAGATGGACTCGTAATGCAAATTCATGCCGGCGCATATAGAAATCATAATAAAGATGTGTTTACAAAATTTGGTCCGGATAAAGGCGCTGATATTCCAACAACTTGTGAGTACACAAAAAATATGCAAGAGTTGCTTAACAAATATGGCAACGATTCTCGCTTTACAGTAATTGTTTTTACAATGGATGAAACAAATTACTCTCGTGAACTTGCGCCGCTTGCTGGTCACTATCCAGCAATGAAACTTGGTCCCTCATGGTGGTTCCATGACAGCATTGAAGGTATGACTCGATTCAGACAGCAAGTAACCGAAACCGCCGGGTTCTATAATACTGTTGGTTTTATTGATGACACGCGCGCGTTTGTTTCAATTCCGGCTCGTCATGATGTAGCGCGAAGAATAGATTCAAATTTCTTAGCGAGTTTAGTTGCCCGCCACATGATTTCAATGGAAGAGGCAGTTACTATCGCAAAAGACCTAACTTATAACTTAGCCAAAGAGGCTTACAAACTTTAGTAAAAGGAAAGAAATGGATTCACAAAAATTATTGGAAAAGTTCTCGGAATCGAAATCAGTGACAAACGATTTATTCGAACTAAAAATAAATGATGGTTATTCGGTTCAGGTTTACCCAAACTCGATCAACAAATTAAATGATATTACATTTTTTATTGGCAGAGAAGGAACGGAAAAATCGTTGTTCTTGGCAAGTTCAGATGAAAGTTCAAATGCATCAGCAAGTTTTGATGGAGAAATAGTTGAAGCTGATGGACAGCAAATAAAAAAATGTTCTCTTTCCAACAAAAATAGAATTGCGCTTCAAGCACTTTTCAGCTTTACAGTTCCACAAGTTCTTGGAGTAGATGATTCATTTGGATTTGGAGACAGACTTGGTCTGGCAAACGTCGGACATATTCGCTCTCTTACAATCGGAAATTTCAAACCAATCCTAGCACAGCAATCAATTCGTGAATTAACTAGAACACAAAGAACAGCAGATGAAGTTATGGATGCCGCTGTTTGGGCTGTTTTTCAAGAAGGATACAAAAATGGTTTTGGCTCTGATGCTGACCACTTAAAAACTCCAGAAGATGCTACGATGATGCTCAATGCCGGTTTTACAATGTTTACATTCGATCCTGGTGAACATGTTGATAACGATGCTGATAATTACGATGAACAAAAGCTTTACAGTGTTGTAGCTAATTTACCATGGAGTGATTTAAGTGATACTTTTCCGGCTGCTGAAAGACGCTATTCTAAAAAAGAATTTAAGATTAGCGATGATTTTGCTCTTGAAGTTAATGAACAAGATTTCTTGCGCGCTTATGCTAAGTATGGCAAAGCAATTGCACACATCAAAAAAATGTATGAGCATCTGAAAGCAGTAAGTAACGGTCGCCCATTTGAAGTGGAAGTTTCAGTTGATGAAACCGAATCTGTTACGTCAACTTTTGAACATTTCTTTTTTGCGAATGAGCTTCACCGATTAAAAGTTGAGTTCGTCAGTTTAGCTCCACGCTTCATCGGATCATTTGAAAAAGGAATTGATTACAAAGGCGATTTGAATCTGTTTAAGAGTGAATATGTAAAACATTTGGCTATTACAAAACATTTCGGAAATTATAAAATCAGTCTCCACTCCGGAAGCGATAAATTTTCTGTTTACAAAGTTATAGGTTCACTCCGCGGCGCACACACACACGTAAAAACAGCAGGCACAAGTTATCTTGAAGCACTTCGTGTTGTTGCTGCTGAGAATACAAAATTATTTAGAGAGATTTATGATTTCTGCTTCGGTTTATATGAAACCGAAAAGCTTTCATATCATGTTTCTGCGACACTTAGCAACTTGAAAGAATCTTCTGGTTATAACGATAAAGAATTGCTTGAACTTTTCAGTTCAGAAGACGCGCGCCAAGTACTTCATGTAACTTTCGGAAAAGTATTAACTGAGAAAACCTCAACCGGATATTTATTCAAAGATAAAATTTTGAATTGTCTAAAGGAAAATGAAAAAACTCATTATACATTTTTAACAAATCATTTTATTAAACACATAGAGCCATTTTGCTAATATGAAAAGAGAAAAAATATTAGAAGAAATTCTTAAGAGAAAATCTGTTGCTGTAATTCGCTTAAAGGAAGCCGACAAACTAAAAAAAGTAATCGAAGCACTTGCACTCGGCGGAGTTTCGGTTGCAGAAGTAACTATGACGGTTCCAAATGCGATTGGTCTGATAAAACAAATTACGCAAGAACTTAGTGACGAAATTATTGTTGGTGTTGGCTCTGTGCTTAATGCCGAAACAGCAAAGCAAGCAATTGAAGCCGGAGCCAAATATGTAGTCAGCCCAATTTTCAAAAAAGAAATTATTGATGCTGCACATGATTTCGATGTTCCGGCAATGCCAGGCTGCTTCACTCCAACAGAAGTTCTAACAGCTTACGAGTATGGCGCTGATGTTGTAAAAGTTTTTCCGGCTGATGTTTTAGGAATGGCTTTCTTCAAAGGAATTCTTGCGCCAATGCCTCACTTGAAATTAATGCCAACTGGCGGCGTTACTTTAACAAATGCCGGAGATTGGATTAAGGCCGGCGCTGTAGCAGTAGGAATCGGTTCTGCGTTACTTGATAAAGAAGCAATTGATACCGAGAATTATTCTAAGCTTACAGCTAATGCCCAGCAAATTACTGAAAGCATAAATAACGCAATTAAGAAGTAGGAGAATAAAATGGATTTATCATTTGCTGATATAAAAGATAAAGTTTGTGTTGTAACAGGAGGCTGCGGTGTATTTGGTGGAGTTTTTTCTCAAGCGTTGATTAATGCCGGCGCTAAAGTTGCTATACTTGATTACAAAAAGGGAAGATGTGAAGACTGCGCTCGAGGAATGTCTTCGCTAGCTGGAAAACCAGTCTTGTGTGTAGTTGGAAATGTTCTTGATAAAGAAAGTTTGGTTGAAGCAAAAAAACAAATTAATGAACAGCTTGGTAAAGTTGATGTATTGCTAAATGGTGCTGGCGGTAATTCTCCAAAAGCAACTTGCGCAAATGAGTTCTTAACTACTGAAAATATGAATGATCTTTCAAAATCTTTCTTCGGAATGGACCTTGAAGGATTTAGAAGTGTGTTTGATTTGAATTTTCTTGGAACAGTTTTGCCAACAATGGTATTTGCTGAAGATATGTTAGGAAGAGGCGGAAGCGTGATAAACATTTCTTCAATGAATGCTTTTAGACCGCTTACAAAAATTCCTGCTTACTCTGCGGCTAAAGCTTCCGTAAATAATTTAACAGAATGGATGGCAGTACACTTTGCAAAAGCAAACGTGCGCGTAAACGCAATAGCTCCAGGTTTCTTCTTAACAAACCAAAATAGATTTTTATTGACAGATGAACAGACCGGCGAACTTACAGCCCGTGGACATAAAATTATTTCTGGAACACCAATGGGAAGATTTGGTGAGCCGGAAGAATTACTTGGAACACTTTTCTATTTAATTTCAGACGTTTCAAAATTTGTAACCGGCGTAATCGTTCCGGTTGATGGCGGATTTAACGCTTACAGTGGTGTATAATAATTAAGGAAAAATAAAATGAACGATGTATTAAATATCAAAAAAGATGCAGCTATTGATTTGCTCTCACTCGGTGCGCTTGTACACCGTCTAGATCCCGGAATTATTCCATTTAGAAAAGCTACTCAATGTCAAATTCATGTAAGCGGCGGAGAGTTTAACGTTGCTGCAAACTTGGCAGATTGTTTTAGAATGAACACTGCAATTGCTTCGGCTATGGTTGAATATCCAATTGGTGATTTAATTGCAGAGCGTGTTCGTGCAATGGGAGTAAAACCATTCTACAAAAAAATGAAACACAACGGTGTTAACGGTCCAAACATGGCAACTGTTTACAGCGATAGAGGTTTGGGCTCACGCGCGCCGGTTGTATTCTACAATAGATGTAACGAAGGCGCTTCA
>CAZVYT010000026.1:42262-44243 GCA_964631495.1 uncultured Melioribacter sp.
TATCTTAAGTCTGGTGATTTTAACTGGAAAGAAATTTTTGCAAATGGTGTTAAGTGGTTTCATAGCGGTGGAATTTTTGCTTCACTCTCTGAAACAACCGGACAATTGATTATTGAAGCAATGAAAGAAGCAAAAGCTGCCGGCGCAATAACAAGTTTCGATTTGAACTTCCGTGCTAAGTTATGGAATATTTGGGGCGGCGAAAGCAAAGCTGCTGAAGTCTTAGATGGAATTGTTAAGCATGTTGATGTTCTTGTAGGTAACGAAGAAGATTTACAAAAAGGTTTAGGATTTCCCGGACCGGATGTTCACGCAAAATCAAAATTAGATCCAAGTGTTTTCTTTGCTATGATTGATAATGTAACTGCTCGTTATCCAAACATAAAAGCTGTTGCCACAACTTTAAGAGAAGTTCACTCAACAAACAGACACAGTTGGAGTGCAGTTGCTTGGGTAAATGGAAAAACTTATTCTGCTCCAACATGCGAACTTGATGTGATTGATAGAGTTGGCGGCGGTGATGGCTTTGCGGCTGGTTTTATTTATGGATTGCTGAATGGTGAAACCGCAGAAGAAGCTGTAAAACTTGGTTGGGCTCATGGTGCATTACTTACCACAACTCCTGGCGATACAACAATGTCAACAGTAGAAGAAGTACGCGCCTTTGCTAAAGGCGGTTCTGCAAGAATTCAAAGATAATTTAGAAAGGAAAAGTTTAACGATGATTTATTATGCACGAGGAAGCGAAAGCGACGTTTTAAATGAAGATGATTTACGCGAAGGATTATTTACTGCGCTCGAAAAACTTGGTTTGAAAGAAAAAGTTTTGGCGCTTCCACCGGATTTTACCCGCTTTCATTCTCACGCTGGAATATTAACTCGATTTGCATACAAATACTATGGAGAAAAGTTAACTGATATTCTTCCGGCGCTTGGCACTCACGCAGCAATGAATGAAAAAGAAATTGAAACTATGTTCGGTGACGTTCCCAAAAATATTTTCAGAGTTCATAATTGGCGTAACGATCTTCAAACACTTGGAGAAGTTCCGTCAGAATTTATCAGTGAAGTAAGTGAAGGTAAGTTAAATTATTCATGGCCCGCGCAAGTAAATAAACTATTGGTTGATGGAAATTATGATCTAATTCTTTCCGTCGGTCAAGTTGTACCTCACGAAGTTGTTGGAATGGCTAACTACACAAAAAATATTTTTGTAGGAACCGGCGGCAAAGAAGGGATTAACAAGAGTCATTACTTAGGCGCAGTTTACGGAATGGAAAGAATGATGGGGCGCGCTGATACTCCTGTGCGCAAAGTTTTAAATTATGCCGCTGATAATTTTGCTAAACATTTGCCTATTGTTTATGTGCTTACAGTTGTCGGCAAAGATATGTTTGGTCGTCTTGCAGTTAAAGGTTTATTTGTTGGTGATGATCACGAAACATTTAAAATGGCTGCTGAACTTTCTCTTAAAGTTAATTTTGAAATGCTCGATGAGCCTTTGAAGAAAGTTGTTGTCTATCTTGATCCTTCAGAGTTCAAAAGCACTTGGCTTGGTAACAAAAGTATTTACAGAACAAGAATGGCAATTGCTGATAATGGTGAATTGATTGTTCTCGCGCCCGGATTGAAAGAGTTTGGCGAAGATAAAGAGATTGACCGCTTGATAAGGAAATATGGATATGTTACAACTCCAGAAGTATTGAAAGCAGTTGAAGAGAATGATGAGCTAAAAAATAATCTTAGCGCCGCTGCTCATTTGATACATGGTTCATCTGAAAATAGATTTAAGATTACTTACTGTCCTGGCAATTTGACAAACGAGGAAATCGAAAGTGTAAATTTCTCGTATGAAGATTTGAGCAAAATGATGAACAAGTACAATCCACAGATTTTGAAAGATGGCTTTAACGTAATGCCCGATGGCGAAGAAATATTCTACATTTCAAATCCGGCGCTTGGTTTATGGGCTTACAAGGAT
>CAZVYT010000027.1:0-34962 GCA_964631495.1 uncultured Melioribacter sp.
CCAAGGTTGATGTCGCGGGTTCAAGTCCCGTTTCCCGCTCTCCTAATCCCGATCTTCTCGGGATTTTTTTTCTTTGTTCTTTGTTTTTGTTTTAATTAACAATTATAAACTTACCGTTCTTAATTATTTTTTTATGGCGCTGTACCCAAGTGGCTTAAGGGGAAGCTCTGCAAAAGCTTTATTCGTCGGTTCGAATCCGACCGGCGCCTCAACTAATCCCGTCTTTACGGGATTTTTTATTATGCATGCTCCGTGCTCCGATTTTCCAAGAAATATCCCAAAAAGAATAAGCACCATTAATAAAAATTGATGGTTTATGCTAAGAATAAAAGAGATTTGGGGTTTTAAGAAATGAATTATCAACCGTTTAATATTGAAAAAATCTTTACAATTTTTGAATTTATTTGAATAAATCTATTGAAGTATGGGTGATTAACTGGTTGTATAATAATAGTTTAACGGTGGGTTAGTATGATGCTTATCAACTCTTAAATTACTTATCTTTTTTAATCATTGCATACGCTCTTTTTACTAATTCATCAGTATCTAACTCTTTTTGCATTTTCAAATATTTTCTATGCTCAGAAATCGATTTTACAAATTTTCTTTTCTTGCTCCAAGTATTATAAGCAAAATAAATAGTTATGAAAGAAATAAGAGTTATAAAAAGAATTGAAGCAAATATTAACAAATAATCCATTTTAATCTCTTGTTTAATAATTTAACGAGTTTAGGTAAATATAAGTTCACTGTTCATAATTACATTTTATAAATCAGTTTAAGAAACCGGGAGTTTATTTAAAAAATATTCAAGTCCCATGCTATATTCATTTATAATTTTTTTAACATCAGAAAAATTCATTGCTGGCGAATCGAAGCAACCTAAGCATTGATTTAATAAAGATCGCTTCGGTATAAACTGCCTAGCAATGATAGAAATAAAGCAATATTCAGAAGAATCTAATTATGTTTCTATTGCCATTTTTTGATTAACAATCAGCCTTCCCAAATTGTTATCTTTTAACTTTTTTTACTTAATTATCCCAAAGAACAAACCAATATAGAACTTAAATTATCAAAAATAATATTTTTCAATGATAGTAATTCTTCTATACTCTTACTAAGTCTTTAACTTACAAATCAAGAAAGTACATTAAAAAAGCGAATCAATGGATTCGCTTTTTTACCAACATCATAAATTTACTTATCTATAGAACTTCTAATTGCCCAGGAATAAATTCGAACCAGCCATTAACTCTTTCTGCACCATAAACTTGCTTAATCTGGTCTATAACAATTTCATTTGGGTTAACCAATGCATTGGCTATATACACAACCTGGCTAACTCCAAATTCACCAGTTTTAATTATCTCGGGATTATGATGGTTTGCGATTGCATCAATAAGTCTTTCCGGAAAATTCCAAGTATTTAAGAGAAATGCGCCAGTATTAATATGAGAAGCTCCAAATCTTTCAATTTCTTTTTCAACTTGTTCAAAACCATGAACGTGATCATTGACAAAGGCTATTCTTTTTACTTTATCAGTACATTGTACTAAGATTATTTTACCAATATCATGTAGCAATCCCGCAATGTAAGCCGAATCAATCAATTCTCTATCTCCAACTTCAACATTCATAATTGCTTTTGAAACTTTTGCTACATCAATCGAATGGTCACGTATTTTCTTAAGGTAGCTCTGAATTTCTAAAGGTTGGTTTTTTATTATAAATACTTTTATGTATAGCACTAAGCTTTTAATTATGTCTAAGCCTAAAAAGTTTATCGCATGAACTAGATTAACAATGCTTCTAGAAATGTTATAGAAAGAAGAATATACTATATGCATTATTTTTGCAACAACCATCGGGTCATTAGAAATGATATCCGCGATGCGACTAATCGATACTTCCTGTCTGTTAACTTCCCTTTCTAATCTTAAGTAAACTTCTGGAATTGCGGGAATAGTACCAATGCCAAGAATAGATGAAACTATTTGTGAATCCAGCTGGTACTTTGTAAGGTTTTGAAAATTAACTAATGCTTTTTCTAATTCACCATTTTGCAATGGTTTGTTTACAAACCTATGTGCATCAGGTACCGAATAAACAGCACGTTCTCTATGTGCTGGGTCCGTAAACAAAATTCTAAAAGATTTTGGATACTTTTCTTTTACAAAACCTAAAAATTCTGCCCCATTTGTAATTTTTGAACTATACTCAACACATATTATTTCGTAAGTATACGTGCTTAATAATCTTTTAGCTTCATCTTCACTTTTTATAAACTCAAATTCAACTTTACTTTTAAGAACTTCTACATAGGCAAGAATTTCATTCTGAAGTTTATTATCATCTGTTATTACTAAAATTTTACTAGTCATTTTTTCACCGTCATGGTTTCTTGATTATTTATTCAAAAGAATCTACAATACCAATTATACTATCGTATAAATCAAATTATTTTAAATAGTGATGTTTGATTTAAATCTACTTTTTTTAGACGTATGCAATTTTGAGTAGGTTTAATTGAGCGAGAATCTTTTAAATAATTCTCGCTTTAGGAATGATAATTTATTTTTGAATAACACTTAAAGGAAAAACAGTCTCTCTCATAGAATGAACTTTGTTTGGAACAGCTAATTCAAATTCAGATTTTACATACAATTCAAATTCATCACGAAAGCGTTGTATCATAAACTTTACTGGCCAAGCGGCAGCATCCCCTAATGCACAAATTGTATTACCTTCAATATGATTTGCAACATCACATAATAAATCCAAATCTTTTGAAGTACCTAAGCCTTTTTTAATTCTCTTTAAAGTTTTTTCCATCCAGCCGGTACCTTCTCTGCAAGGTGTACATTGCCCGCAGCTTTCGTGGTGATAAAAATGTGCGATCCGTATTAAAACATCAAGAAGATTTGTGTCTTCATCCATTACCATAACACCAGCTGTACCAATAGCAGAGCCAACCTCTTTCAAAGATTCAGCATCCATCTTTACACCTTCTAGTTGATCTCCGCGTAAAGGAGGCATTGAAGAACCGCCCGGTATAACACATTTAATCTTTTTACCACCTAAAACTCCACCAGCCACATCATTAATTAATTCTGTCAATAGAATACCGGAAGGTAATTCGTAAACACCTGGCTTATTTACATGGCCGCTTATTCCAAATAAAATTGTACCGGGATGTTTAGGAGCGCCAATCTTTGAAAACCATTCGTAGCCATTTTTGATTATCGCTGGAATGTTGGTGATAGTTTCAACATTATTAATAGTTGTTGGATTTCCCCATAAACCATTTTGAGCTGGGAAAGGTGGTTTTATTCTTGGATATCCGCGCTTCCCTTCAATAGAATTCATTAATGAGGATTCTTCACCACAAATGTATGCGCCAGCTCCTTTATGAATGAAAAGATCGCAGTTAAAATCTGAGCCGAAAGTTGCTTTCATCTTTTCACCGAGAAATCCTTTTTCATAAGCTATATCAACCGCTTCTTGCATCATCTTAATCCATTTATGGTACTCACCACGAATGTATAGATAAGCAACCTTGGCGCCAATGGCATAGCAAGAAATTATAGTTCCTTCAATTAATTGAAAAGGATTTTCCTCAAATATCTGCCGATCTTTAAAAGAACCAGGTTCACTCTCATCACCATTTATACAAAGATATTTTGGCTTTGAAGTAGATTTTGGCATGAAGCTCCATTTAAGACCGGTAGAAAAAGCCGCTCCGCCTCTTCCGCGCAATCCGGATTTCTTAACTTCATCAATTATTTCATCTGGAGAATTTGTTAATGCTTTTCTAACAGATTCAAAACCACCATTAGCTAAATAAACATCTATCGTATTGTAGTTTTCTATTTGAGGTAAAACAATTCTTTCCATCACTTAAGAGAATCCAAAATTTCTTCGACTTTTTCTTTAGTTAAATTTTCAAAATAATCTTCATTAACAGCAAGCATTGGCGCATAACCGCAAGCACCCATGCATTCTACTTCTTCAAGAGAATACTTTCTATCTTCCGATACAAGCATATGATCTAATCCAAGTTTGGCTTTTACTTGATCCCAAATCTCATAGCCGCCACGAAGCATACATGAAACATTTGTACATACTTGAACATGATATTTACCCATTGGCTTTGTATGATACATGGTATAAAATGTAACTACACTAAGCACATTAACTTTATCGATGCCAAGAACCAAAGCAATTTCTTCCATCGCTTCATTACTTAAAAATCCATTTTGTTCTTGAGCTATATAAATAACCGGCATTACTGCAGCTAATGCAGTTGGATATTTTTTTCTTACTTCTTCTATCTTTCTTAGGTTTTCTTCTGTAAATGTAAATTTCATATTCTTTATTTTTTTTTGAGCTTTTTCTTGCAATTGACCTAAATTCCTCCAGATCAAAATTATGATCAAGAGAAAGATCAAGTGCTTTATTTATCTGCTTCACCCATAACCGGGTCCAGAGAACCTATAATTGCGATTACATCCGATATCATAGCACCTTCACATAACTTATCAATAGCTTGAAGGTTACAAAAAGATGGTGAGCGAATTTTCATTTTCCAAGGATGACCTTCGCCTTTACTTACTATGTAAAATCCCAATTCACCTTTTGGATTTTCTGCTGAGAAAAATGAATCTCCTATAGGCGGATTTATACCAAAATTTACTAGCATAAAATCATGAATCAATTCTTCCATACGAGAATAAATTTCTGTTTTCCTTGGCATAACATTTTTTGGATCGTTTGCCATTACTTCACCATTAGGGATCTTATCTAAACATTGTAAAAGAATTTTAACACTTTCTCTAACCTCATCACCTCGTAAGAAGTATCGTGCTAGTGAATCTCCTTCTGAATAAGTTGGAATTTTGAAATCAACTTCGTTATAAAACAAATATGGGTTTGCACGCCGGACATCATATTCAACTCCGCTTGCACGAAGGTTAGGACCGGTAATACCAAGAGAAATCGCATCAGCTTTTGATAGAATTCCAATTCCCTCTAAACGTTCTATAAAAATTCTGTTATGAAGAACAAGATTATCCATATCCTTCATGCTTCGTTCAAATGTATTAAGGAAATCTTCAATCATTTTTATTGTTACATCATCAACATCTGCTGCAACTCCGCCAATGCGCGTGTAACTTGTAGTAAATCTAGCGCCGGCTAAACGATCAAAAATTTCTTGAATTCTTTCACGTTCACGAAAGGTCCACATAACCATAGTAACTGCGCCAACATCCATGGCAAAAGTACCAATAGCAACCATATGAGCAGCGATTCTTGCTAATTCGGCAACAATCATCCTAATCCATTGAGCGCGTTTTGGAGCTTCAATTCCAGCAAGTTTTTCAACAGCTAATACATATGCAACATTATTACAAAGAGTTGCAGTGTAATCTAGTCTATCAGTATGAGGAATATATTCGATATAACTCATATCCTCAGCCATTTTTTCGTAACCACGATGCAAATAGCCGAGTTCTGGAACAGCTTTTATAACAGTTTCGCCATCTAAGCGAAGAACAATTCGAAGTACACCGTGAGTAGCCGGATGTTGTGGACCCATATTGATAATCATTTCATTATCAAGTGCATCTTCAACAGTAACGTTTTTATCTTCTAAAAGTTTCTTGTAAATTTTTTCGTCTGAATAAATATTTCGTAATTTTTCCATACTACTCTGGCTTCTGTGGAAGTGGGAGTGAACCGGGTATTCCTAATACAGGAAAATCTTTTCTTAAAGGATAATATTCAAATCCTTCGGGCATGTACATTCTTCTCAAATCCGGATGATTAATAAATTCAATTCCATACATATCAAATGTTTCTCTTTCATACCAATTTGCGCTTTCCCAGATCGAACTTACACTTTCAATTTTATAAGGTTCTTCATCAAGATTTGCTTTAACTCTTAAATTAAAATTTAATTTGAATGAATAAACATGATAAACTGTTGAAAATCTTTTCTTTCTAGTTGCCCAATCAATCGCTGTAACATCTTTGCACATTAAAAATTCTAGTTCGCTGTTATCTTTTAGCAATCTACACAGTTCAATAAGCTTATCATTTTTTACAACAATAGAAAGATCTCCAATGGCATCAATAAACTCAATGTTTTCTTCACCAAGGTTTTCTTTTACTTTCTTAATGATTAATTCTTTTACTTCCATTTATCAGTTATTCGCTATTTCTAATTTTGGTTGAATAAAATCTTGAAAATCACGAGCACGAGTTTTGCCAATTTTTTCTTGAATAGTAATTAACGCATTAAGCAAATTCTCCGGTCGCGGAGGGCATCCAGCCGTATAAACATCAACTGGCAGGAATTGATCGATCCCTTGAACCACACTATAAGAACGGTACATTCCACCAGATGAAGTGCAAGCACCCATTGCAATTACCCATTTGGGTTCAGGCATCTGGTCATAAATTCTTCTAACAACTTGAGCCATTTTGTAAGTAACAGTACCGGCTACTATCATCAAATCACATTGGCGCGGAGTAAAGCGCATTACTTCTGATCCAAATCTAGCTATATCATACTTTGGATCAGCGGCAGCAATCATTTCTATCGCACAGCAAGAAATCCCCATTGGCATAGGCCAAACCGAGCTTTTGCGCGCCCAAGCAACTACAGCATCTATTGTTGTTGTAATAAAACCATCTTGTGTTAATTTAGCTTCTAATCCCACTTTAAGCCTCCTTTCATAAGCGCATAAAGGAAGCCAAGCTCAAGCACAATTAAAAATATTAGCATAGGAAAAAAGGAAAACAATCCATATCCAGCATAAAGAGATTTGAATTGAACAGCCCAAGGATAAACGTAAATTACTTCAATATCGAACACAATGAAAAGCATTGCAACTAAGTAATACTTAATTGAAATTCGTTCATGCGTTGTTCCAATTGGATCCTTGCCGCTTTCGTAAGGCATTGTTTTGATCTTGGTTGGGCGTTTCGGTCCAAAAATAACGGATGAAAACACCACTGCTCCTCCAAAAATAACAGCGACAAGAATAACTAAAAAGACCGGGATATAATCAATAATCATATAATTGGTTTTGTTTTTAGAATGGCGAAAAATAAGGCAAATGGCGTTACAAAGCAAAGCAAAGAAAAGGAAGAACGAAGATATTTTAGTTCTTCCCTTATAATTGTTTCTTCTAAACTAGTACTTCAGCTAATACTTCGATAGCTTTATCCAATTGCTCGTAGCTAATAGTTAATGGAGGAAGAAGCCTTAAAACAGTTGTTCCCGCTGGAAGCGAAAGAATGCCTTTTTCTAATAATTCTACAATAATTGGCTGGACTTTTTCTTTAAGTTCAATTCCAATCATTAACCCGATTACACGGATATCTCTCACTTTGGATAACTGAAAAGCGGATAGTTTATTTTTGAAATACTTACCTTTCGCTTCGGCTTGTTCCCAAAGTTTTTCATCAATCATAAACTGGATTGAAGCTGAAGCGGCTGCGCATGCTAATGGATTACCTCCGAAAGTTGAGCCATGTTTACTTTTTTCTAATTGGATTTTCTTAGAACAAAGAAGTGCGCCCATGGGAAACCCTCCAGCAATAGATTTGGCAACTGTCATCATATCTGCTTCAATTCCAAATTGATCAATTGCAAACATTGTTCCGGTGCGGCAAAAACCAGTTTGGATTTCATCTACGATTAGCATAATTCCCTTTTCATCGCACAACTTTCTAACTTTTTGGAAATATTCTTTTTGCCCGATATTAATACCACCTTCACCTTGTACTAACTCCAAAATAATTCCAGCAGTTTGTTCATCAACGGAGGCTTCTAGCTTTTCGAAATTATTGTACGGAACAAAACTAAACCCGGGCACAAGTGGTTCAAATCCATCGCGGTATTCTTTTTTATATGTAGCGCTTAACGCACCGTATGTTCTTCCGTGAAACCCTTTAATTGCCGAAATGAAATTTGTTTTTTTAGTGTTTGCCCGGGTAAATTTTATAGCAGCTTCCATTGCTTCCGTACCGGAATTTGTAAGAAAAGCATGTGTTAAATTTTTTGGTGCAATACTGAATAATTTTTCAAGAAATATTGCTTTAGCATCATTATAAAAAGTGTTTGCGCAAGTAATTAATGTACCTGCTTGCTTAGTTATTGCTTCAACTACTTTGTCGTTGCAATGACCAACATTTGCAACCGAAATACCAGAGGCCAAATCAATGTATTCTTTTCCTTGGTCATCCCAAACAGTTGAGTCTTTTCCTTTAACTAAAACAACATCTCTGCGTGGATAAACATCAAGTTCATACTGCTGAATTAAAGCTTTGTAATCTTTCATTTTTTCTCCTATCTAAGAAATTGTTGTGCCTTTGCCGTCAAGCGCATCTAAAATTGGATGTTCAGTTCTTCCATCCGAAATAATTACAGTGGTGTCTCCGCCTTCAAACAGTTTTCTTATTGCAAGAATCTTCCTTTTCATTCTTCCATCAACCTTTTCTTCCATTGCAACAAGATCGGCTTTTGACATTATTGAAACAAGTGATGCCGGGTCATTTTTGTACAACAGAAAACCCGGAGCTTCAATTAAAGAAATAACTTTACTTGTTTTTAATTCAGTTTGCAATAACGCTACTATGTCATCATTTTCGGAATTGATCGCAAAATTATTTTCATCAATTATTGGGACACACAAAACCGGGATATAGCCATTACCAAGCAGTAATTCCAATAAATGTGTATTGATTTTTTTTGGTTTGCCGGAAAAATCTCTAAGCATTAAATTTTTTCCACCTTCTCTTACTTTAATACCGGTGTTGCGTTTACCTTGAATTACTTTTCCATCTATACCCGAAAGCCCGACAGCATTAATTCCATTTTGCTGACATAATTCAACTAAACGTTTATTCTTCAACCCGGCATAAGTCATCATCATTAAATCTATAGTTTCTTCGCTGCTAAGAACTGAATCGTAACCGGATAAAGAAGTAACTACTTTCCTTTCATAATTTAATTTTTGAGCCAATTCATCTCGCAAAGCATTTGCGCCATGTACAATTACAAATTTTTCTTGAAGAGTTGCCAGATCGGAAATAATTCCTTTGAGGTTTAATTCCTTTCCGCCACCAATTTTAATTATAAACATTGGAGCTCCATCATAGTGTTATTTTGTATAGGCTGCCACTCCTTTTCCCCAATAAAAGGATCTGAGCAAACAATTACCTTGGTTTTATCTACTTTAATACTCATTGTAAAATATTCTTCATCTTCGTTAAAGTGAGAATATATTATTGTTTTATCCGGCTCTGTAACTATAATGTTCATCGCTCGTATATAAGAAGATTTTTTCTTAATTATTTCAGTGCCTTTACGTAATGCTTCTCCAAAATTTCCCTTATCAAATCGTTTGATATAATTAAAAATCTTCTCCGCACCAATTCTTCCATCTTCTCTAATTTTCACACCTCTAATCTCGCCGTTAAAAATAAATATGTTTTTATCATCGTAAAAAGGCATATTGTTTTCTACAACAATTCCTTCATCGTTAAACGCACTTCTTGCATGAGCAATTATTCTAAGGGAATTGCCGAATTTTGAAAGATCATCTTCCCAAATTGGTTTAACATTTTTGTAGCAATTCCATTTGTTGTTTTGCCAAAAAGCAAAACCCCAGCCATGTCCTTGAAACTCTTTGCTGTTCTTAGAAATCTCAGCGAACTTATTAAGATGTTCCGCAATACTAAATTCATTTATTGAATTTACATAAAGTAATCTACACATAATTTTCCTTGATCTTTTTCTTGTTCTAAATATGATCTGATAATAAAACGATTTAGATCAAGTGTAAGATCTTGATCAAAAATTAAATTGGATGCAAGCCCGGGAATTCGAGTCCCGTTCTTTCATCTATTCCATACATAAGATTGAAAGCTTGTAAAGCTTGCCCGGCAGCACCTTTCATTAAATTATCTATTGCGCTAACAACAACTAAACGATTAGAGAACTCATCTTTCTTGAAACCAATATCACAGTAGTTTGTACCACTTAATAGTTTTGGTTCGGGATAGCGATAAATGCCATCGTTCTCTTTTACAATTCTTATAAATGGTTCATTGCCATAAACATCCCGGTAAACTTTCCAGATATCTTTTTCTTGTAAATTATTCTTTAAGAAAACATGGCAAGTTGCTAATAGTCCGCGAACCATATCAATTGCAGTTGCAGAAAAATGAACATGAATTTTTTTTCCAAATGATAATTCTTGTAACATCTCTGCCGTATGTCTGTGTTTTGTTGGCATATAAGAACGCACAACACCACTACGTTCTGGATGATGTGAACCATCATTAACTTTGTTTCCACCTTCGCTTGAACCGGCTTTAACCTCAATAACCGTTCTATCTTCTTCCACCAAGCCGGCTTTATATAATGGATACAGCCCAAGAATGCTTGCTGTTGCGTTACATCCGGCACTAGAGATATATTTTGCAGTTTTCATTTCTTCGCGATGAAGTTCGGGAATGCCATATACAAATTCTTTTAAAAGTTCCGGACGTGCATGCTTATGTCCATACCACTTTTCGTATTCAGCAGGATCGCTTAATCGAAAATCCGCACTCAAATCGATAATCTTTGGTGCTAATGCTTTGTAATGATCAATTTTATTTTGAGAACTATTGTGAGGAAGACATAAGAATAACAAATCACATGATTCAAGTTCAGAAACAGATACAAATTTCATTTGTGTTGATTTACGTAAATTCGGATGTATTTTGTGAACAAACTTTCCTGTATAACTTTCAGATGTAACATGTTTAATTTCAACAAAAGGATGAAATAGGAGAAGACGAAGCAATTCTCCACCTGTATATCCCGAAGCACCTACAATAGATACTTTTATTTTTTCCATTATACTCTACCTTCCGCGACTTGTAAAATATACTCAACCATTTTCTGAGGGATGTTTACTCCAGTAGTTGAAATACTATTTTTATATTCCATAGTATAGTTTACTTCGTTTACCATCAATCCTTTTTCAGTTTCAAAAACATCGATTGCAACAATTCCACCTCCAACAGCTTGAGCAGCGCGCACAGAAATATCTTGAAGCTCATCTGTAACAACACAATTAGTTGCCTTACCGCCTCTAGCGGTGTTTGTAATCCAGTGAGGAGAAGTTCTATAAATAGCCGCAATGCATTTATCACCAACAACAAAACTTCTAATATCTCGCCCTGGTAATCTTTCACCATTCTCTATTCTAGTTTTTTCAACATACTTCTGTATGTAAAATATCGAATGATGATAAGAACCTAAAACCGATTTGTGTTCTAAAATTGCTTCTGCTGCTTCACGATCATTCACTTTAGACAGTAATCTTCCCCAAGAACCAACTGCAGGCTTTAAGACAACCGGGTAGCCCATTTCTTCAATTGTTTTCAAAGCAGACTCTTCAGTAAATGCTACTCTAACTTCTGGTTGTGGCACATTATGTTCTGCAAGCGCACAAGATGTTAGAAGCTTATCACCGCAAACAGTAGCTACTTGATAAGTATTAACGGTTTTAATTCCAGAAGTATCGAATAATTTTAATCCATGCAAAGCTCTAGAATGATTTATACTGCGCTCAACAACTACATTTAAATCATATCTATCTTTACCGATGTTAAAAGAAACTTCTCTGTCATCAATCATAATTAGTTCCACACCTTTAACAGCATTAAACTCGTCAATAAGATATTTTTCATCTTTGCGAATTAAGGAATGAAGCAATCCAATCTTCATTGTGCACTCTCCATTTATTAAGTATTTAATTTACCGCTTTATATAGTGAGCAAGGCTCACTTAGTGTAAGTTTGATGATGCTTTACTGCATCTACGATATGCTTGAGTTCGGCAAGTTCAACGGTTCTTCCGCGTTGACCGACAGATTTGACTTCTCTTAAGACATCTTGTTGTAAATCTTCTTCAAGAGAACTCTCTTCAATAAGTGCAAGTGCATACCTTAACGATGCAATACCCGACATATGATCGAGAGAAAATGTTCTTGGACGTCCTAACAATTCTGGATTCAAACTTTCGTAATGCATAGGATTAACCGATGCAGCGTGAGTATGAACTCCGGCGCAGTGAGTAAATGCGTTCTTTCCCGTTATTGGGAAGTTAGCTGGAATTGGTATTCCAGAATGTAGACTTACAAGTTCATATAGCTCTACTAACTTACTTAAATTCCATCTGTTCTCCTTGTAATCAACAGTAAGAACAGTTAAGAGTTGTGCGAGATCAACAATTCCCGCTCTTTCACCTAAACCTAAAGCAGCCGCATCAATAATATCAACACCGGCACGGTAGGCATCAAGCGCGTTTGCTAACGCTAACCCACGATCATTGTGGCAATGTACAGCAACTTTAGGAGAAAGATTTCTTTTTGCAAATTCATCTTTAAGTCTTGAAATGTAATCGTACATGCTGCGTTCAGTACCAGGAACCATATAGCCAGTTGTATCAGCTACACTAATTATATCTGCACCAGCTTCAACTGCTGCTACTGCGGCTTTAACAACATTTTCAAATTGTGAACGTACCGTATCTTCTGGCGTGTAACGAATGAGCAGATCAGGTTTCTGCTGCTTAGCGTATTTTATTACATCACTAATTAACAAACATGCAGTATCTAAATCTTTTTTAAAAACAGTTTCTAATCTTTCATCGGAAACGCAATAAAATATTCCAATAAAACCAACACCGCACTCAAGTGCAAGGTCAACATCAGATTTTAGCGAACGTGAATGAGCACCAACAATTCTTTTGTATCCTTTTTGGGCAATAGATTTTACTGCCGCATGGATTTCCGGAGTAACCATCGGATGCCCAGACTCAATAATATCAACTCCTACTTCATCTAATAAGTTTGCAATAGCGAGCTTTATGTGTTTATCAAAATAAACACCGGGAGTTTGTTCGCCTTCACGTAATGTTGAATCTAAAACCCAAACCAAGTTATTGACCCCAGTCTTCTTCTTCTTGTGGAGCTTCTTTTACTTGAGGCGGATTGATTGACACTACTTCAAGTTCAGTTCCGCATTCAGAACATTCAATTAACTCACCTTGAACCGCATCAGCAGCAAGTTGAACTTGAGCTCCGCAGACAGGACATTCAGCATTCATATTTACATTCCTCTGTTAAAAAGTTTTGCAAAAGTATAAAACTAATTTTAGCATAGCAACATTTTAAGAGATAAGTTAAATATTTATTTATGTGCATAATTATGCATTGTTTTTTCTTTTAACAGGTCATAAAAAAGCGAGTATAAAACTCGCTTGACAACAAGCATATAATCAGTAATTAATAGTTCCATTCAAATCCAAGACCGAAATGCCAGTTTACTAAATATCTAGTCTTTGACTGTAACCCGTAATCTCCATCTATAGGTACATGAAATGCTGGAACAACAAATAATGCATCTTTAATTCTTAAACCTAAACTCACTCCAATATTTAAAGTAAAATATTTAGCATTTGTCTTCGCTCCTTGCAATGGATGAAAATCTATATTGCCTTCACTGCTTAAGTAAATAGCATCATTAACCCAATACCTAACACCATTACCTAATTTTGCCGACCAAAAATTTGGTATGCCCGATAGCATAACTCCTGGTTTCAAGCAATATTCTAGGTCTTTTGTAATCCCCCAGTTTTCCGAGTAATAAAATGAAAGGCTAATTGCTGTAGCATCATTAAGTGGATTGTATGAAGAATACTGGTTTTTATATTTATAATTAATAAGTCCATGTATAATTGCATAACTATGTTGTGCATATAATGCGGCTGTATTTGCAAAAAAGAATAATGCTATGATAATTTTTTTCATTTTTCTTTCTCATTAATTAATTAGTAATTCCACTCAAATCCAAGTTTTATATACCCATGTAAATCTTGCTGAAATCCATAATCACTAGCTATTGATTTATAGAAAGCTGGTACTATGAATAACGCATCCTTTAATTTTAAGCCAAAACTCACTCCACAAGTAAAAGTAAATGCTTTATTCGCAGAATGAAATGGATGAAACTCAATGTAATTCTCTACATTAATATGATAGTCATTATTTATCCAATACCTAAAACTATTCCCAAGTTGAACTGAATTGAAATATTTATAATGATTTAACATTATCCCAGGTTTCAAACGGTATTCAAAACTATTTACTAATGCCCAGCTATGTGAATAGTAATATGAAATACTAAAAAGTTTTTCTTGCCAGCTTGAATTAAAAAATGGACTACTAAAATGTTGTTCTATGAGAATAAGCCCAGGCTCAATTGAATAACTATGTGAACTATTTTGTGCAGATAATGTAGTAACTAACATTAACAAAATAATTAGATTCAGTTTTTTTTTCATTTTCCACCAACTTAATTTAACACGCGCGTTTCATTACCATCAAGTATATCTATAAGAAACCAACTGGTTATTTGGTTATCAGAACAAGGATCTCCGTTACCTTCGTAGTTAAACACATAAATAAATTTTCTTTCAACTCTTTGTACATATTGGTTTTGCCAAGCGGCATAACAAAACTCATAAATCGCATCCCAGCAATGGGTATCAGATGAAGTCGTACTACTAGCATAAAGCCATACATCTGGGCGATTTAAAACTGCAGCCTGAGCGAATAAATTATTCATTTCACCCATATCAGAATTCAAGCTCATCATTTATCGATCATACTTTGTTCATATTGACATAATTTAATTGTTCCATTTTCCCTGCTACCTATTGGGTGTATTCCTATTGTTTTGCCTGATACTGGCAAATATTTTTCAAGCACCCAATGTTCAACATATAGAGGGTTACAATTTGAAGACATAACGGTATTCGTTTTGGCTGCTTTTACAACAGAAGTATTTTTTCTGTTTTCTAAATACTCTTTTAATGCATCAATTGGTTTTTTAATTGAATAATATGGTTTTTCATGCTCTTCTCTTAGCTTTTTTACTTTTTCTTTTTTATCAATATCTCCACTTTTAGAAAGCATTGCCAGAGCTTGGTTGTTTGCGTCATTTTGAATTGCGCCTGGTTCGGGCTGCACTGGTTGTTCTTTACAACTAAAAAAAAGTAAAATAATGAGTATTGTAACTAAGTGAGTGAGTGAGTGAGTGAGTGAGTGAGTGAGTGAGTAGAATTACTAATCGCTTGTTTCATGATGTACCCCTAAGGTTTTTTAATAGTTTCCTATTGAAACCTTAACAAACTTATTGTTTTATTGTATATAACTCAATGCAACAAAAAGAACCTACTTTTCAAATTTCCAACTTTTGCAAATACTCTTGCTTCACTTTTTCGAAATCGCTAAAGTTCTTTTTACTTAATGGCGTTGTAGCATTTCCTTTTTCTTTGAATGGATCAACCTGCCTTCCGTTTTTCCAAAATCGGTAACATACATGCGGACCGGTTGCTAAACCCGTACTGCCAACGTAACCAATTGTTTGACCTTGAGAAACTTTTGCACCGCGTTTAATACCTTTAGCAAATCTAGACAAGTGTAAATATTGAGTTGTAAATGTTGCGTTGTGTTTAATTTTAACATAGTTGCCATTTCCGCCATTATAACCGGCTTCTACAACAACACCATTAGCGGTTGATTGAATTGGCGATCCGTGTGGAGCCGCAAAGTCTGTTCCTAAGTGAGCTTTTCTTTTGTGTAATACTGGATGAAACCTGCTCTTAGAAAATCTAGATGAGATTCTATGTTTAAACTTTAATGGTGCCATTAAAAACATACCTATCAAACTTTCACCCTTTTCATCATAGTAACTATTTGGTTTTTCTTTTTCATATAAAAACGCATAATATTTTTTTTTACTATGATTCATTTTTGCAGCGTAAACTTTTCCTACTTTTACCGGCTGCCCTTCAACAAAATACTGGTCAAAAATTATATCAAAAGAATCGCCAGGCTGTAGCCTCATAAAATCAATTCTGCTTTCAAATACATCTGCTGCATTAAAACCTACATCATCATCAAAGCCAAGCTCTTTTAAGTCTTCGATTAACCCAACTTTTATCTTTCCTCTGGCTTCAACTTGCTTAACAATATGTTCGCGTTGGCTTCTATATATTTTAATTGTATCTCGCAAATCAAAAACTATTTGTTCAATTTCATCTATTACATAAACCATATACTTAACTGTTGTTACAGAATCCCACTTAGCATATATAAATAATTCTTTTTCGGATCTAAACTGACTTAAAGGAAAAACTTTTAGCGCTTTACGCTCAATCTCATTAATCATTTTTGCATGCATACCAAGCGGAGTTAAAATATCACTTACAGTTTCACCTGCTTGTATTGTATCACGAATTTCAATTAAATCATCAATGTTTTCGAGTTTAAATGGATTTGATTTTGGCTCAACTTTAACAACTTGGGTGTTTTCTTTTTTGCATGATACAATTACAACTGCAAGAATTCCAAGCAGTATTATTTTATATATAGTCTTATACATTAGTAATTTATGCGGATAGCTTTTGAATAATATCCACAGAAGTTATTCCTTCAGCTTCTGACGAAAAGTTTGGAATTATTCTGTGGCGTAATACAGGTATGAGAAACGATTTTACATCATCAATTGATGGTGTAAATCTTCCTTCAATTACAGCTTTGGTTTTTGCAGCAAGGATTAAATATTGTGATGCTCTTGGACCAGCGCCCCACGAAACTCTTTCTTTTACAAATTCATTTTTGTTGTTATTTGGTCTTGTGGAAGCAACTACTTTAACGGCATATTCAATAACATTATCGGAAACCGGTACGCATTTTATCAATTTTTGAAAAGCTAATAATTGTTCTGCTCCTATAACTTTATTAAGAACAGGATTGTAATCACTTGTTGTTGTTTTAATTATTTGTATTTCTTCTTCGTACTTAGGATAATCTAACCAGAGATTAAACATAAATCGATCTAGTTGAGCCTCAGGCAAAGGATAAGTTCCTTCTTGTTCTATTGGGTTTTGTGTTGCTAAAACAAAAAAAGGTTCTCCTAAACTATGTGTTACACCAGCCGCAGTTACTTTATGTTCTTGCATCGCTTCCAGCAACGCAGCTTGTGTTTTAGGTGGAGTTCTATTTATTTCATCTGCTAGAATAATATTTGCAAAAATTGGTCCTTGAATAAATCTAAATCCCCTTTTCTTAGAAATTGGTTCTTCATCGATAATTTCTGTTCCTGTAATATCACTTGGCATTAAGTCAGGTGTAAACTGAATTCTATTGAATTTAAGATCAAGAACCTCAGCAAGTGTTTTAATTAAAAGAGTTTTTGCTAATCCAGGAACGCCAACAAGAAGGCAATGCCCTCTGGCAATTAAACTGACCAGCAAATCATTTACAATTTGATCCTGACCTACAATAACTTTTGCAATTTCTTTTTTAACATTTGTTATAGTTGCGGCTAATTGCTCTACCGCTTTAACATCATCAGCTACAATACTTTTCAAATCTCTTCCAAAAAAAGTTATAAAATTTTAAGAGCGGATTTCCCAATATATTTTCTCTTTTATTTCTTTCATCCATTTTACATATAGTTTCTGTTTCTTTGCGTAATCAGCTAATCGTTTTATTTCCGGATAATCTAAATCCAGATTAGCTTTATGCTCTGGGATTCTCTTTGTCAATTTAACAATATGATATCCATAAGTATTGCGGTCAATTTCAATTCTCTTAGGATAACTGATATCGCCTTCTTTTAATTTGAAGACAATGTCAGAAAGAGATTTATCAAGCTGACTGCTTTCAAATATACCTATCTCGCCACCAAAGCGAGCATTCTCTTTATCGTCACTAAATTTTCTTGCATAGTATTCAAAAGAATTTACTTTACGAACAATACTATCCCGAATTTCATTTAAAAATTCTATACTTCTTAAATCAGCTTCATCATCAGCTTTTACTTTAATTAAAATATGTCTAGCTTGAATTGCATCCCCTCTTCTTGCGAGTAATTGAATAATATGAAACCCAAAAGGAGATTCTACTAAATTGGATAATTGATTGGGAGCTAAAGCATACGCGGCAGCTTCAAACTCCGGAACGAGAACACCACGCTTCTGAAATCCCAAATCTCCGCCATTTGCTTGGCTGCCAGGATCATCTGAATATTTTTTTGCTAATTCCGCAAAATCTTTTCCGGACTTTATCGAATCGATTAATGATTTAGCAAATTCTCGTGCTTTTTGTTTAATACGCTCACCGGTTTTTGGGTTTTGGAAAATGTGGGATATTTGAAATTTTTGTTGAACAATTGGTAATGAATCTTTAATTGTTTCAAAGAATTCTTCAACTTCTTTTCTAGAAGATTCAATTTGTCCAAACTTTTTTTGTTGCAGCATTTGAGCCATTATATTTTTTCGAGTATCATCTTGTAATGATCTTTTTATTTTTTCTAATGGCATTCCATAAACTTGTTCAAGTTTTTCTTTGGATCCATATTGCTGAATGAAATAATTGATCTGGTAATCCAACTGTTGAGTTACTTGTTCATCTGAAACTTTTATAGTATCCATTTCTGCTTGCGCATACATTAATTTTTCTTCAATCAAAGAATTTAAAATAACTCTTCTTAAAGTTGTGTCAGCCGGATTAAGATTCCGTTGTGCAGCTTCCATTGATACACGGAAATCGAGTTCGGATTTAAGAATTATCTCATTATCAACAACAGCGATAACCTTATCTAATACTTGAGCATTAATTGTAATTGCTACAAATAATAATATAAATACTTTTTTCATTCAGTGTACCTCTCGATTTCCAAGTTATGTTCTTCTACTAATTTTTTAGTTCGTTCTTTTATAAAATCTTTTTGACGTAAAACAATTAAGCGCATTTTTGCATTTTCTTTTACTGCTCCAAAAGGAGGAATAGAATCTTTAACATATTTTTTTTCAATCGAAACAACTAAAAACACACTAGGCTCTGTTTCAACAATAATACTTGTTTCATTCTCAATTAAATTATTTATTACTCGTAATAATATTGCAGGAGCAATATCACTCTTGTAATGATTTTCTTTGCTGAATGCTATAGTTGAATCCGATCGCAATAAATTTTTTGTCCTATCCCAATTACTTTCAATAATTTTATTCCTTACTTGAATAGCCTTATCATAACTTGAAGTCTTCATAACATTTAGCGTGTACAAATCATCGTTTAGTCTAAAATCTTCTTTAAAATCATTGTAGTATTTTTCAATTTCACTATCCGATGGTAATATTTCATTTTCAGTTAACAAGTTTTTAAGATAGTAACTCACAGCCAGCTTTTTTTTGCTATTGTTTACTAGATTAATATACTCTGCGTTATTCTGAATATCCTCTTTAAGTGCTTCGTGGTAAAGAACTTCTGTTTCAATCCACTCATTAATATATTCTTCTTTAACCTTAGCACTATTTGAGCTTGCTGTTAAAGCCGAATCCAGCATTTTTTTAGTCAATACGGATTCATTCAATTTAACAACAATTTTTTCACTTTTTTGTTCTTCTACGCAAGCGTTAAAAAGTAAAAAAGTAATAAAAGTAAATCCAATTTTATTTCTTAAATGCTTTTTCAAGTTTCTCATAATTTAGCTTAGGATTATACAAGCCTTTCATCTTTAGCATATACTCTTCTTCAAGTCTTTTGCTTTCTTTTTCTTGTAACATACTTGCTGCTTCTGGTTTTGCTTCTTCAAAAGATTTCAATCTTGCTGGATCTTTCTTAACTAATTTTACAAATGACCATCCATCTTCAAATTTGAATGATTTGGAAATGTCTCCAACTTTGTTCAGAGAATTTGCTTGCGTTGCTAATTCATTTACTGAAACATCAACAAGTCCATAATAACCAACTTTGTTTTCATAGCCAGAACGAGTATTGTATTTGTGATAAAGTGAGTCAAAAGATACACCCGAAGCAAGTTCAGTAGTTACTTTCTCTTGAATGGAATCTTGATTGACATAAATCTCTTTGAATTCAACTCTATTTCCCCATTTGAATTTGTCTTTATTCATCTCCCAGAAATTTTTTGTCTTTGCGGAATCTATATTTATCTTTTGCCAAACTTCTTCTTCAAGAATTTTAAATAAGTACATTCCATTTTTGTATTCTGCCATTAAACTTGCAAATTCTTGATCGACTTTATCATAATTCATTGCTTTTTCTCTTACAGCAACATCACTTGCATATTGAGCAATCCCTTCATCAATAGTTTTTTGATCGATATTTCTGCCAAGATAATTAGCATTTTTTAAAAGATGGTTAAATAAACTATCAACACTATAAGTTTTACCAGCTAAGGTAAATAGGAGTTCTTTGCCAACATACTTTGCGATTTTGGTGTCGGGATAACCTTGAGTTATTTTTAAAGTATCTCCATTATCAACAATTTTCTTTGCAACCGCATTATTCAAAGTGTATGAAAAATCTTTTTTCAATTTTTCCACATAATTATCATATTCTATTTTATAACGACCTCTTTGAATCAACTCTCGAAGTTCTTCTTTTTCTTCATCATAAGGTTTAGGTAAAGTTTCTTGTGTCACTTTAATAAGGTGGTAGCCGAACTGAGTTTTAACTATTGGAGAAATCTCTCCAACTTTTAGATTAAACAACATTTGGTCAAATTCCGGAACAGTTCTTCCTCGGTCAAGAAATCCCAGATCACCTTTCTTGTCTTTACTTCCGGGATCATCGGAAAATTGAAATGCTAAATCATTAAAATTTTCACCGGCTTTAATTCTTTTTTCAATATCTGCTATTTTATTGTAGGCTTTTAAAGTATCTACTGCACCGCTTGTGTCTTGAGAAGTTGCCAATATATGATCTGCACGCACAGAAATTTTCCGTGGACGAATTTCTGTAGCTTTTAGAATATGAAAACCATATCCAGAAAACAAAGGTTTTTGAAATACTTGTCCAACTTTAAGACTATAAACAGCGTCTTCAATTGCAGGAAGGTTAATCATGCCAGCAGTAAAGTAGTAAACATCACCGCCTCTTGAAGCAGTATTTTTATCTTTGGAATATTCAGCAGCTAACTTAGAAAAATCTTCACCATTGTTTATTCTTGTAATAAGCTCATAAGCAAATTCTTCTGCTTGTTCTTTATTTCTTGTAGAATCAACAGTAATAAAAATATGATTTGCTCGGTACTCAACTTTTCTGCGTTCATGCAGAAGCTTCATGTTAGGTTCATTTATTTCTTTTTCGAGCATTATTGCAGTACCAATATTAGCTTTGTAGTCATCATACTCATTTTGCATATCGGGATCGGAAGAAAAACCACGAACTTCTCCATCACGTAACTTGATTCTGTAATTTACGTAGAGATCGAGAAATTTTTTATAAGCTTCAATCGAATCCCTTTTAGCTCTTTCAATTCCACCAGAATTCTTAGCATAAGCCTTTTCAAATTCATCAAGATAAATTTTGTCTTTGCCAAATTCTGCAACAACTATTTTTCCGTTCTGAGCAGAACATGAAATAAAAACGACGATAGAAGTAAGTGCCATTAATAATTTTACAAAACGCATTCAAATTCCTCCAAATTGGTATTTTTAAGTGTGCTATTTTATCCAAAGGGGCTCTGAAAATCAAGGATAGTATTTGACCTTGAGCTTGGTTTAACTACTTTAATCTAAAGATTGTTTCAACAAAAATGGTTTGGTGTTTCTTTCCCAAAATGTTTCAAATTCGTAACCTTGAATGGCAGAAATTGAGTCGGCTAACTCAAGTCTTTTTTCAGCCAAACAAGCAAAGTATTTATCAATTTCAACGCCTAAATACTTTCTTTCTAATTTTTTTGCAACAACCGAAGTTGTTCCACTTCCAAGAAAAGGGTCAAAAACAAAATCTCCTTTATTACTGCTAGCTAAGATAAGTTTTGCAATCAACTTTTCTGGTTTTTGTGTCGGATGATCTGTGTTTTCCGGCATAGACCAAAACGGAATCGATATATCTGTCCATATGTTAGATGGGAAAGTTAACCTATAACCATCTTTTCCAAATTCTTTCCAATCTTTGGGATGCCCATTTTCTCTGTATGGAGCTAGGACTTTTCTCATCAGTTTAACTTTATCTGTATAAAAAGTAAACTTATTTGACATTGTGCAAAACCAAATATCTTCAGAGCTATTTTTCCAATTTGATTTTGAACCTCTTCCCTTTTCTCTTTCCCATGTAATTCTGTTTCTAATAATGAAGTGTTTTTCAAGTACCAAAGGAATTGATATAGAAGAGTGCCAGTCTCCACAAACATAAATTGATGCCGTTGGTTTTAAAGTATGCTTCAATCTTGAAATAAAATTATCCAGATAATCGGCATAATCATTTATTGATTTTTTTTGAAATGCCAAAGAATTGAATTGTTTGTTCAAATTGTAGGGCGGATCCACAATTAACAAATCAATGAATTTATCCGGCAATAACTCCAATACGTTAAATAGATCTTGATGAATAGTTTTGTTAACAAGTTTTTTTGCCAACACAATTGTATCAAGCGATAAAAGCTTGGATGAATACCGGCTAATTTCTGCTCGTGTAAGTTTTATTGTTTTATTAAGTAATGATTTTGGCATTCAAAAAAACAGACCCACATTGCGGGACATTAAATTTATTTTGCTGTCTTACCAAGTTCGATTATTTCATCAATCTCGATGAGTTTAACTTTTCCATCTTCATTTGTATCTAGCGCTAAAACCATTCCTTGAGATTCTACACCAAAGAGTTTTGCCGGTTTTAAATTGGCAACCATCAATATCTTTTTCCCAACCAATTCTTCCTGAGAATAGCTTTTTGCTATCCCCGCTACAAGCTGTCGTTTTTCTATACCTAAATCAATCTGTAATTTTAAAAGCTTATCGCTTTTTTTAACATTTTCAGCAGAAATTATTTTACCGACCTTTAACTTTATTCTTTTGAATTCATCAATAGTTATCTCTTCAACTACTTCCTTCGGAACTTCTTCAGCAATTTGCGGCAGTTTGTTTACTTGCTCTTCAACCACTTTGTCTTCCAATTTTGTGAAAAGAATTTGCGGCTCATTTATAATTTGACCCTCAACTAAATTAGTTTCTCCGGATTTTACCCAATCCGTTGGTTTTGCATTCAACATATCAAATATCTTAGCACTTGCAAAAGGAATAACTGGTTCAAAAATTTCTGCTAATGTATAAATTATATTTAAACAAATATTAATCGTAGTTGCGCATTGTTCTTTGTTGGCTTTGGAACTCTTCCAAGGTTCTGAGTCATTAAAATATTTATTCCCAGCTCGAGCGAGATTCATCATTTCAAAAATTGCGTCTTTTATTTTAAATCTCTCAAGAAGATCAGAAACTTTTATAGGAAAAGCTTTTAATTGTTCGAGCATTTCCTCATCAATTTTTGCAAGTGTTCCTCTTACCGGAACTTTACCTTCAAAATGCTTATGAGTAAAAGTAAAAGTACGGTTTACAAAGTTGCCTAAAATGTCGGCTAATTCTCCATTTGTTCTTGATTGGAATTCTTTCCAATAAAAATCCGTGTCTTTACCTTCAGGTAAATTTGCCCCAAGTGTATAACGAAGCGTATCGGCTGGAAATAATTCCAAAAATTCATCAACATCTATTCCCCAGCCGCGAGATTTAGAAAATTTTTTACCTTCAAAATTTAGGAACTCATTTGCCGGAACATTTTGAGGTAAGCAATATTTTACTTCATTTACATCGTTCCAAGCCATTAAAATTGCCGGGAAAATTATTGTATGAAATACAACATTATCTTTGCCAATAAATGCAATGTATTTAGTTTTTTGATCGTGCCAATATTTTTTCCATAGTTCCGGTTTGGCATTTTTCTCAGATAATTCTTTTGCAGCGGAGATGTATCCGAGAACGGCTTCGAACCAAACGTAAAGAACTTTATTTTGAACATCATCAAGCGGAACTTTTACGCCCCAATCAAGATCTCTTGTTATAGCTCGGTCTTTTAAAACATCGTTAAACCAGCCGCGGCAGTATTGAAGTACATTCTCTTTCCACTTATATGTAGCATCCATTTCGTTAACATATTTTTCCAAACGTTCTTGAAATTTACCAAGTGGAAAATACCAATGTGATGTTTCTTTCCAAACCGGTGTTTCTCCGGTCATTTTACTTTTTGGATTTTTTAACTCCGTAGGGTCATAAAGAGAGCCGCACTTTTCACATTCGTCGCTTCTTGCTTCTTCATTTCCACATTTTGGGCAAGTTCCTTCAACATATCTGTCTGGCAAGAACTTGCATACTTTTTCATCAAAAAACTGCATGGTTTTCTTTTCAACAAGCAATCCTTGATTATAAAAACATTTGAAAAATTCTTGAGCAGTTTCATGATGAATAGGGATGCTTGTTCTCGAATAAATATCAAAGCTCATTCCAAATTTTTCAAATGCTTTTCTGTTCGCTTCATGAAATCTATCGATAACTTCTTTAGGCGTAATTTTTTCTTTATCAGCAGTTACAGTAATTGGAACTCCATGTTCATCAGAGCCGCAAATGTAAACCACATCGTCACCATTTAAGCGTTTATAGCGGACATAAATATCAGCAGGAAGGTAAGCGCCACTTAAATGTCCAAGGTGAATATTTCCATTTGCATAAGGCAATGCGGATGTTACAAGTACTTTTTCTTTAGCCAAAACTAAACTCAAAATGTTTTTAAGTGGCGCAAATATAGGAAATTTCCGCTTTAGGTTTCATCAGCAAAAACTGAAGTATGGGAATTGAAATTGCTAATAAATTGGGAATTTTGAATTGAATTCTTTGTGCAAAGACTTATCTAAGTAGATATCTTCTTCAGAATCTAATTCCAATTCTGTGTAACCGGAATGGATGTATTGAATTTCCACTTTTCGAGATTTTTCATCAACTTCGTAAACAATGCGCCATGTTCGGTATGCTAAAGTAAAGTTATCTTGGTTGCAAGTAATTCTTTTCCGGCTGTCATCAGTTGGGTAAAATTCTAATTGAAGTCGAATAAAGTTTGGTAAATTTATATTAGCAGTATTTTTTAACCAATTTGTTTGTTTTTCAGATAGCTGGCTAAACTTAATTTCAAATCTATCTTCTATGTTCTTAATCACCCAACCGGTTTCGGCTTCCGG
Organism: uncultured Melioribacter sp.; assembly: GCA_964631495.1. GTDB lineage: Bacteria > Bacteroidota > Ignavibacteria > Ignavibacteriales > Melioribacteraceae > Stygiobacter. The sequence continues at coordinate 25,168 of CAZVYT010000027.1, forward strand.
AAAAGAATCCGAATATGGCAAATATGGTTTAATATCAAGAACCGGCGAACCATCTAATATATCTGATTCTGTAATGTAAATTTTTAATCCTTCAACTTTTACAAGTTTTACACAGCTTAAACCAATTTGATTTGGACGATAAGGCGCGCGCGATGCAAAAACACCAACTTTTTTTCTTGTATGACGCGGAGGATTAACAAGCGGTTTCCAGTTTTTATTGAGATGAAATTGATAGATAACCCAAATTCTATCAAACCCATCTAACTTATTTACTGCTTGTTCAAAATTTTGATGTGGTAATAATTCAATTAAAGAAACTTCTTCTCCGGAAAGAATTCCTTGTCTTGGAGTTTCATATCGGTATACTAAATCCGATTGAACAAAACCAATCGGTTTAATAACTATTTCATTAACAGCATCATTTATTTGCATCATTCTTTTTATTTACCTTGATCATAATCTTGATCTTATTATAAGACCAAGATTACAACCAAGAATAAAAACAAAATAGTTACCCTTCTAGTCCTTTGTACATATCTTCAATTAATTCTTTATAACGTTCTTCAATAACTTTTCGTTTTACTTTTAATGATGGGGTTAATTCGCCAGTTTCAATAGTAAACGGCTTATCGAGAATTGCAAACTTGCGCACGCGTTCAAAATTGGCAAGTTTCTTTTGAAATTGATCAAGATCTTTTTCTAACAATTCATAAATCTGTTTCATTTCTACTAAATCTTCAACAGTTTGATATTGAATTCTGTTAGCGTCAGCATATTCTTTTAGCGCTTCATAATCCGGAACAATTAATGCGCTTAAAAACATTCTTCTATCGCCTATTAAAATGAATTGATCAATGAACTTGCTTGCAAGAAACATGTTCTCTATAGGTGTTGGAGCAATATATTTTCCACCGGATGTTTTGAACAAATGTTTCTTTCTATCGGTAATAATTAAGAAACCTTCAGCATCAAACACACCAATATCGCCAGTATGCAACCAGCCATCTTTAATGGTTTCATCTGTTTCTTTTTTGTTCTTGTAATAACCTTGCATAATATTTGGACCGTAAGCAAGAATTTCTCCATCTTTAGCAATTTTTATTTCAACACCAGGATATGGTTTGCCAACTGTTCCAAACTTGTAATCATTTAATCTGTTGCAAGAAAGCACTGGTGAGGATTCGGTCAAGCCGTAACCTTCAACAATCATAATTCCAACAGCTTCAAAGAATTGACCTAATTCTCTTGAAAGCGCTGCGCCTCCGGAAATGAAGAAACGTAATTTTCCGCCGGTTGCTTCACGAAGTTTATGATAAACAAGTTTATCAGCTAATTTTCTTTTTAATGTTAAAAAGATTGGTATTGGATGACCCGATTTTTTTGCTACTTGAAATTCTTTGCCAAGTTCAATAGCCCAATTAAAAATCTTTTGCTTTTTCTCTGGTGAATTTTCGACATTGCGTTTGATCTTTGAATAAATGCGTTCGAATAAACGAGGAACGGCTGTCATAATAGTTGGTTGAATCTCTTTCAGATTCTGAGCAACTTTTTCAATGCTTTCAGCATATGCAATCATAGAGCCGGCAGAAAACGCTGTGTAGTAACCGCCCATTCTTTCAAAAATGTGGCAGAGAGGGAGAAATGAAAGGAATGTATCGCTTTCACCAATATCAAAAACTTCATGCGCGCCCTTAACATTTGAAATAATGTTCTTATGAGTTAGAACAACTCCCTTTGGCTCTCCGGTTGTACCCGATGTATAAATTATGGTACAAGTTTCATTTTCTTGACAAAGCTTCATGCTTTCAACAAAATGTGCAGAATTGCTATTCTTAAACTCCAATCCCTTTGCTTGTACGTCTGAAAAAGTATAAACATCTTTTTCATTACTTCTGTCCTCATTATTCATAACAATAATGAAACGAAGAGTTTTACAATTTGCGCGAACCTTTAATACTTTATTCAATTGGAATTTATTTGAGACAACTATACCAACAGATTCTGAATTATTTACACAAAACTCAATAGTTTCAGATGTGGAAATTGGATAAAGCGGCACATCAACAGCGCCTAGTCCTAATATTGCAAAATCGGAATAAACCCATTCCGGACGGTTTTCTGCAATAATTGAAACTTTATCATTTCTTTTTACACCCAAAGATGCTAAGCCTAGAGCAAGCAATTCAGTTTGCCTGAACAATTCATCATACGAAATGCCAAGCCATTGCTCGCCGGATTTATATTTAAGTGCCGGTCTTTCTTTCCCCTTGCCAAATTCCATTGTCATTATTTGGAATAACTGTGAAATGGTTTTGAAGTCTTTATAAATTGACATGCAACTCTCCTCTGAAGTTTAATATCAAGATAAGGCGGGTATAAAAAAGAATCAACTATTTGGTTAATTGATTTCTACTTTCCAAAAATTTTTCCATCCACTACCGGAGTTACACAAATGAGCGGGTTTTGCGGAACTTTGAACTTTTCAAATATCTCTTCAAAAAGCTGGTACTGCATACCTTGCTTTTCAAACTTAGAAAATTTCTTGTAAGACATAAATTCTCCTTTTTTGTTAATCGGAGAATCAAAAACATAAGAAGATTGAAAATCCTCGGCAGCATTTTCTTTTAAATAATTGATTTTATATGAATCTTCGCCCTCCATCATATAGGATTTTGCTCTAAATGAAGTTACCAATCCGTTTTCGATCACTAAATAAATGTTTAAAATTATTTCGTTCATTTTAATCCTTTTTTGGCAGTTCTTTGTTTTTCATAACAAAGAGAGTTAAAAATGTTGCAAAGATAAATGCCATTTTACATAGCAAACTTTCAACTGCAGTAATAAATGTCGGTATAAAAAGCGCAAAAATCATTGAAGGTAAAAAAGTAAAAAGGTACCCGAAGAAGAACAATCTCGTATGTGCCTTTTTCTTTGGATCTTCTTCTTCTCCCCATTTTTTATTTAGTATAATCATTGAACCGATAATTGGCAGATAATAAAATGCTGCGTAAAACTGTCCTAGCGGATAATGATAAGAAGCATAAAGTACCGTACATTTTGTTACAGCAAATTGATCTAGTACAAATAAATAATAAACTATAAAGAATAAGGCAGGTATAAATATTAATTTATGATGCTTACCTATTTTCTCAGCATAAACTAAAACGGTGTAAAGACCAAGAGGCGGGAGCAAACTGATATCAAAAAACGCTAAATAAATTATAACTTGGTTTTGCAGTCCCACAAAACAAATTAGGAATTCTAAAAACTGGTAGATGAACAAAATGACAATCATACCGATAACCAATTTGTTAACGGTATTCTTTTTAGCAAATATCAAAAGATTAATAATAAAAGCTAGTTCAATGCATGCAATTAATAAGGAAATTACACCATCTAATGAGTTCATTTTTCTCTCGAAATTAAATCAGAAGCATAAGAAAATATTGCCGGTCCGCCGCCGGTATGCCAAAACAAAACATTATCAGTATTGGAAAACTCTTTATTCTCAATCATTCTAATCAATCCCCCAAAAGCTCTTCCGGTATAAACCGGATCAATTAATATGCCTTCATTTTCTGCAAGCAGTTTTATCGCATTTCTCTCGAGATCACCAACAACACCATAATCGTTTTCAATGAAATCATCTCGAAGTAATACATCATCTTCTGAAAAAGTATTGCCAAGATCATTCATTATTGAAACCTCGTTGGCAATATCTAAAATATGTTCAGAAAAGGATTTATCTCCGTTCTCACCTTTATCTATTTGTACACCAATCAAACGAGAACTAAAATTATAAATTAGCTTGCCAACAATCATTCCGGCATGAGTTCCTCCGGAACTGGAAGCAAAAATTGTATGATCAATTTTAATTTTTTGATCATCCAATTGTTTAACTACCTCACTAATTGCTTCGACATAACCAAGAGCGCCGATTTTGTTAGACCCGCCGTAAGGAATTAAGTAAGGTTTCTTGCTATTTTTTATAAGCTCTTCGGCAATCATTGGAATGTTTTCACCTTTGCGGTACAGTTGAGACCAGTGAATTTTTGCTTTGAATAAATTATCAAGTAATAGATTTCCGGTCAATTCACTTGGTTCTTCACCTCGTAATGCGAGATGACATTCAAGTCCGCTCATAGCCGCAGCAGCCGCGGTTTGTCTACAATGGTTTGATTGCTCGGCACCGCCGGTAATAACACAATCGCAGTTTTGTGCAATTGCATCACCAATTAAATACTCTAGTTTGCGTGTTTTATTTCCGCCGAAAGCAAGACCAGTCATATCATCGCGTTTAATAAAAATCTGCGGACCGCCAAAGTACTTTGTAAGGTTTTCTAATTTTTGCAAAGGAGTTGGAAAGAAACCTAACTTTCTACGCAGCATTTCAGAAATTTTCAATCTTCACCTATTCTTTTGCGGAATAATAATTAATTCTTCTTGCGGTTCACACATATACTCGGCGCCATCTTTAGTTATGACTGCCATTTCTTCAACTGATATTGTTTTGGTTTCGTTGTTGCCGATACTCCAACAAAAAAATCCATCGTAGGCAAAAGTTTGCCCTTCACGTAATAATCTTGCACTGTTGCCAATAGGTTTATCACTTCTAGCGGCACCACTTAAAGCCGGACCAGCATCATGCGCCCAATAACCAACCGGATGCCCAGTTCCCCACATTACGGAAAGCGAGCCGCATTCTTTCATCCAATCTCTTTGTACTTTATCTACACTCCAACCGCTTACTCCTGGCTTCATAGATTTAAGAATCATTCTATGCCCTTTAACAGCATAGTCAAAATACAGTTTGATTTCTTTTGGCGCATCAACTTCATCAGGCTTAAGTACATAAGCAAATCTTTGAATATCGCTTGTCCAAACATCATAAATGCGAATTCCAAAATCAGTTTGAATTACATCACCGCCTTTTATTACTTTATCGGTTGCGTTCGAATGACCGCGATCTGACCCAGAATTTACATTTGGATTTTGGTCTGGCGCCCATCCATCTGTAACACCAAGTTCCGCCATTCTTTTCTTTAAATATTTTGCAACATCGGAGTCTTTAGTAATTCCCGGAACAACTGTTTTATAAGCTTCATATTGAAGCTGAGAAGTAATTTCAGCGGCTTTTTTCATTAGATCAATTTCTTCCGGTAGTTTAACAGAAAGCCATTCCATTACTAAATCGAGTGATGAAACTAGTCTAGATCTGTATGTATCATCTAATGCTTTTTCTAAAGCATTACGTTGTGTAAAAGAAAGTCCATCTGCAATATTATTCTCTGATGAATTGATTGCGATTTTCAAAGGATTAAATTGCGTTAGCAGTTCAGCAACTTTGTCCCAAATATTAGAACCTCGCTCAATTACCAAGACTTCATCTTGAAGATTTAAGTCTTTCAAAGCTTTTGCTTCTCCTTCTGGAGAGATTGCTATATTTTTTAGAATACTATCTTTCAAAAAAAACAAGAACGCAGCGGTGCCACCAGCATTTTCTCCGCCAACATGCATTGCAAGAGGATCATTATCATTTTCTCTGCAAACTACAACCCAGGCATCAACACCGGCATTTTTCATTGCGTCGGGGAGTAATTTTTTAATTCGCTCTTTTCGAATTCTTTGCCATGGATTTTTTTCCGGCGGAAACGGTTTGTTTTGTGCTTCTAAAAATGAGCTCAAAACAAACATGGTTAAGATTAAAAACAATATGTTTTTTTTCATTGAGTATATCCAATATTTATATAAAACAAGAGTCACATTTTAAGATTGTTAAATGTGACTCCAACAAATCAATACTAAAGAAAGGGTTATTTCACGAACAATCCAGAAATAACTATAAACTTTGCTTTATCCCTTTGGACCAACCATTTTTTCCGGTCGAACTACTTCATCAAATTTTTCAGAAGTTAATAAACCAAGTTCCATGGCAGCTTCTTTCAAAGTTTTGTTTTCTTTATGTGCTTTCTTAGCAACTTTAGCGGCATTATCGTAGCCAATTACCGGGTTCAAAGAAGTAACCAGCATCAAAGAATTTTCTAAGTGTTTCTTTATATTAATTTCGTTGGCAACAATTCCCACAACGCAATTATCTGTAAAACTTTCGCAAGAATCGGCAATTAGTTTTATTGATTGCAGAATATTGAAAGCAATAACCGGCATAAATACGTTCAATTCAAAATTACCGCTCGCTCCGGCAAAGTTAATTGTAACATCATTACCAAAAACTTGAGTGCAAACCATTGTCATCGCTTCGGATTGTGTTGGGTTAACCTTTCCGGGCATAATTGAACTACCAGGTTCGTTTTCTGGCAATGAGATTTCGCCAATTCCGCATCGTGGACCGCTGCCAAGCCAACGAGCATCGTTAGCAATTTTCATTAATGAAGCGGCAAGTGTTTTAAGAACGCCACTCATTTCAACTAGAGCATCTTTTCCTGCCATTGCTTCAAATTTGTTTTGAGCTGTTACAAATTGTTTGCCAGTTAGTTCTGAAATTTTTGCGGCAACTTTTGTCGCGTATTCCGGATGAGTATTCAATCCGGTTCCAACTGCTGTTCCTCCCAAAGGAATTTCATTCAATCGTTTCAGAGCATCGTTTACTCTTTCCAAACCATTTGTGAGCTGCTGTGCATAACCGGAAAATTCTTGTCCAAGCGTAAGAGGTGTTGCATCCATCAAGTGAGTTCTGCCAATCTTGATGATGTCTTTAAACTCTTTTGCTTTAGCATCAAGAGCATCGCGCAGTTTTGATACCATTGGAATTAATCTGCGGTGAATTTCTACTACAGAAGCAACGTGAATTGCTGTTGGAAAAGCATCATTTGTAGATTGGGCCTTGTTTACATCATCATTTGGATGGATAGGTTTTTTGCTTCCAATAACACCGCCGGCAATTTCAATAGCACGGTTGGAAATTACTTCATTCACATTCATGTTTGTTTGTGTGCCGCTGCCAGTCTGCCATACAACTAATGGAAAATGATCGTTTAATTTTCCTTCAATCACTTCATCTGCTGCTAATAAAATTAAATCGAGTTTTTCTTTTGGAAGTGTTCCTAGTTCATTGTTAATCAATGCGGCGGCTTTCTTAACAACAGCCATAGCGCGAATAAACTCAGCTGGAAATCTTTCTCCACCAATCTTAAAATTCATTAAAGATCTTGCAGTCTGAGCGCCATAATATTTGTCAATTGGAACTTGTATTTCGCCCATGCTGTCTGTTTCAATGCGATATTCCATAATGTCTCCAAGAAGTTTTTATTTCACGAACAAATTATGGAAAGGAAGCAAATTTTCAAATGGGAATATTTTGAATAAGATTAAATCGAACCTATAACCACTGACCATGGGCGAACAAACCACTCGGTGATTAATCCATTGAGTACATAAGGATCATTCTTTGCAAAATCTTCTGCAACCATTGGGCTTTCCCCTTTGAAAACAAGAATAGCATCATCAACCGGGTCAGCAAGCGCGCCAGCTAATATTAATTTACCTTCCTGATGAAATTTAGCAGCATAAGCTAAATGTTCTGCGCGGAATTGAGCTCTACGCTCAATATAATTACTAACTGTCTTATAGAAAAGAATGTAATACAAAGTAGAATTCGCTTATTTGTTTAATTCATCATCAATACGTCTTGCGCCAATGTAGCGTTTCTTATAGTATGTTTCTTGAAGAGAAGATATTGTTACGCCAAGTGTTCTGCTTGCATGTATAAACTGATCATCACCAATGTAAATTCCAACGTGTCCGGGATTTGATCTTCTGCTTGTGTTAAAGAAAACTAAATCACCAAAAGCTAAATCGTCTAACTCAATTTTTTCTCCAACTTGATACTGCTCTCTAGCTGAGCGAGGAAGTTTAATATTTGTTGCTATTTCAAATACTTGTCCTGTAAACCCAGAGCAATCAATTCCTTTTTCAGTATTCCCGCCATATTTATATGGTGTTTCAAGGAACAAAATAGTTTGCAGTAATATTTCTTCGCGGAAACCAAGAGGGACATCCGGATTTATATAATTTTTATAATTAGCAATAAATTCTTTTCTATCAATTGTGCTTTCTTTCGGAGGAGCTTCATCAAATTCTGCTTCTGTTGTATCCGGTAAATCTAAAATTCTTGTAGAATTTTTCTTAGCTGTTGTAGTAGTTTTTTTTATTGAATCTTTTTTTTGAGTTTGTGTTGCATTATCTGTCTTTTTTCTGTAACGCTGAGCATTAGAAGATGGAGAACAAGCAGACATTAATACAAAGCATAAAATTCCCAGTACTATTTTCTTAAAGAGATAAACCATTATTTACTATCCTAAATAGGCTCTTAAATTTCTGCTTCTTGAGGCGTGGCGCAGTCTACGAATTGCTTTTTCTTTTATTTGTCTCACTCTTTCTCTAGTTAAATTAAACTTCTCACCAATTTCTTCTAAGGTAAGAGAGTGTTCATTGCCTAATCCAAAATAGAGCTTAACTACTTCAGCTTCTCTTTCGGATAAAGTAGAAAGAGCGCGTTCAATTTCCCGCTTAAGAGATTCGGACATTAACGAATGATCCGGCGAAGGTTGTTCATCACTTTCTAAAATGTCTAGCAATCTGTTTTCTTCGCCTTGAGATAATGGTGCATCCATCGATACTGCGCGTCCAGCAATTTTCAGTGTATCATTAACTTCACCAAGATCCATTTGAAGTTCTTGAGCTAATTCTTCTGCGCTGGGTTCGCGCTCATATTCTTGTTCAAGATTGCTGTAAGCTTTTCCAATTTTGTTAAGCGCGCCAACTCGGTTTAACGGTAATCTAACTATTCGAGATTGTTCTGCTAGAGCTTGCAGAATAGATTGACGGATCCACCATACTGCATAAGAAATAAATTTGAAGCCGCGAGTTTCATCAAACCTATGAGCAGCTTTAATTAATCCTAAATTCCCTTCATTAATTAAATCACCTAAAGTCAAACCTTGGTTCTGATATTGTTTAGCAACAGAAACCACAAACCGCAAATTAGCTTTTACTAATTTTTCCAAAGCTAAGCGGTCATTTTTTTTAATTTGAATAGCAAGTTGAATTTCTTCATCGGGAGTAATGAGATCTACTTTACCAATTTCTTGCAGATATTTATCCAGCGATTGACTTTCTCTATTGGTGAATTGTTTCGAGATTTTCAACTAGCCTCCTTATCGCGCTCGACATTTAAGGAATCCACTATTCCCACAATTGTAGCATCAACCGGAGCCATATCAACATCAAGCGGAATAACGGCTTCGCTCGCAGTTACATAAAAAATTATTTCTCCTGACCCAGCGCCAACTGTATCTAGAGCTATAAATGGTTCTCCGGTTTTTTCAAGCAATGAGTTTATTGGCTGAACAAATTGCATTTTGTAGCCGGTAACAGCTTCATATTTTTTTGTTGCCCAAATTGTGCCAATAACTTGACCTAAATACATTAAACATCCACAGTTTTTTTGTTGTTATCTTTAATTGAGATATCAAGCTTATCAACAATTGCCATTATAACTGCATCAACAGGTTTATTTTTTGTGATTGTTGTTTGCCTGGCAGAGCTTCCTTGAGCAACAATAACTATTTCACCAACTCCGGCTCCAACGCTGTCAACTGCAATAACAGTTGATTCTTTTGGATTGTAATCTAAATCCAACTGACGAACAATTAGAAATTTTGCACCAACCAATGCTTCGTCTTTTCTGGTTGACCAAACTGTTCCAATAACTTTTCCTAGTAACAAATTATCCTCTCAGTGCTAATGGTGAAATTATTTCCAATTCACTTTTATTAA
>CAZVYT010000027.1:34972-42651 GCA_964631495.1 uncultured Melioribacter sp.
CACGCACGGTCGCAACTTTATCAAAAAAATCAGAAATGTTCAAACTATATCTTGGATGTATTCCAAGTATATTTAATGCATAAAGAACCGAGTCAACTGCTTTCTTTTCTTCTGTATCTTTACAATTATAATATAATTCTGAAGCAGTTAATACAGAAGTGAAGCATACTCCATTTAACATTGCCAGTTCAAGGCTCGATAGCTCAGATAGGTTATCTTGCGTTAAATGTTCAACAATTATATCCGTTTCAATTAAAAATTCTTTTTTTGATTTCATTCTTTGAAACGGCGGGTAAAATTTGTGTGTGCAAGTTTTCCTTTTGACTTAAGGAATTCTGTTACAACTTCTTCTGGAAGTTTTTGCAGTTCTTTAATTTTCGAAAATATCCTTTCCTTATTGGGATTTTTCGAAATTCCATTTATTTCTAATTTTTCATTCATTTAAAAAACTCTTCCCTTCCAATCCATTACTAATTTTAAAATAATGGGCAGCGGTTTGTGCTATATCCGCAAATGTATTTCTTATACCTAAATTTTTCCCTACAAAATTTTTTCGATAGTAAAGAAGCGGAACATATTCACGTGTATGATCTGTTGATATATCAGTAGTATCATTACCATGATCTGCGGTGAGTATTAAATGATCGCTTTCATCCAAAGAATTAATTATTTCGGGAAGCCTTGCGTCAAACTCCTGCAGCGCCTTATGATAGCCATCGGGGTCATTTCTGTGTCCGTAATACACATCAAAATCAACAAGGTTAGCAATAATAAAACTGTTCTTAGCTTCTTTGTTTGTTGAGATTATTTTGTCAATACCTTCTTGGTTGGATTTTGTTTTTAATTGATGTTTTATTCCGCTATAGTTAAATAAATCATTGATCTTTCCTATTCCGTAAGTTTCTATTCCATTCTCAAAGAGATAATTCAGAATAGTTGGCGAAAAAGGATCTATTGAAAAATCTTTTCTGTTTGTAGTTCGAGTAAATTTTCCATCTTTTGTAATGAAGGGACGAGCGATAATTCTACCAACTTCATGTTCGTTTATCATTACTTTTTCGCGTGATATTTTGCATATCTCATATTGTCTTTCAATCGGAATAATTTCTTCGTGCGCCGCAATTTGAAAAACACTATCCGCAGAAGTATATATTATAGGTAAGCCGGTTTTGCAATGTTCTTCTCCAAGTCTTTCAATAATTTCTGTTCCGGATGCAGTGCAATTACCAAGAATTCCTTTAAATCCAGTTTCGGCAAGAAATTTATCGATAACATCTTTTGGAAATCCATTTGGGTAAACGGGAAATTCCTTTTTAGTAACTACTCCGCCTATTTCCCAATGCCCTGTTGTAGAATCTTTACCTAAAGATTGTGCGGAAAGTTTACCGTAAGAGGCAAGTGGTTTTGCTTGTGGTTCTACACCTTGAATACTATTAATATTGCCTAAACCAAATTTTTGTAGAGTTGGAAGATTTAAACCGCCGAGTTTTCTTGCCATATTGCCTAAAGTATCACTACCCTTATCACCATACTTTTCCGCATCTGGAAGTTCACCAATGCCGACACTATCCAGCACGATTACAATAAAATTATTCACGGGTTTTCCTTAGTTGGTACTTTTTACTGAGTTTCCACCTTTTTCAATTGCTTTCTTCAACGCAAGATCTGCATTATAAAGAATTTCTTGAGCGTCTGTTTTTCCAATTGTAGAGGCTACACCAATTGATACAGTAAAAGTTGATTGTTTAGAAACAACGGCTATTGGTTTGCGGGCAATTTTAATTCTAAGTTTTTCAGCCCATAAGAAAACATCTTTTGGTGAAGTATTGAAGAAATATACCGCAAATACTTTTTCGCTTATCCGACCAAAAAGATTAAACGGTGTCATTTCTTCGCGTATCATTTGAGCAACAGCACGAAAAACTTTTGGGAAAGGATCGCCTTCGAATAAAGATTGTTGCTCTAAAAGCTCGTCAACTTTTATTAATGTAAGAGCGCCTTGTACAGTTAACTCTTTGCTTTTTACTAAATCAATTGTAAATCGTTCTAAGAAAGAATCATAATTAAGTGCTTTAGTTTCAATATCGTGAGACAAGAAAGAACGAAGAATTGTTAATGATGAATATGAATGAAGAATAAACGCAAATATTTTTGTTGCATTTTTAATGAATGCAACCTCGCTATTTGAGTAAACATTTTTCTTTAAACTTTCGAAACAAAGTACACCATAGTTTTGATCATCATAAACTAAAGGAACAGCTAAGAAAGATCCGTCAAAATTAAAACCTTCATTTTTTGAAAAACGTGGCGGTATATCTGCATTTGAAGTGTCATCAATTTTAACCGGAGTAGTACTTAATATTGCTCTGCCAACCAAGGTGCCGGTTAAATCAATTTCTAGACCGTGACCAATATATTTTAACGAAGTTTTATTAATGATTTTTGCAGTTTTGAATTTATGCTCAATGGGCTCATAAGTAACCAATGTGAATACATCCCATTCAATCAACCCGTGTACAGCTGTTTCTACAGCTTGAAACAATTCGGATTCTGATTCATATTTCCGATCGTAAGAAAATATATCAACAAGAGTCTTTAATCTTTGTTCTGCCTGAGACTCGGCAAACTTTTCTTCGAATAAATTTATAATAACTGAAATTACACGAACTATTTTACCTAGAGCATAAACTTGTTCTATACCAAAAGCATCATTCATTTTAGAATCAAGTACTAGTATGCCAGTTAAAGATTTACCATAAAAAAGAGGAACTCCTACAAAACTCTTTATGCCTTGCGGCTGATTATAATAACGCAAATTATCAGCTTCTGCTATTGAAGTTATATCTGTAAGTATTTCTGGCTCTTCTTTCTGGACAATCTTGCTGAGAACATCTTCTTCAATCTCAAATTTCTGTTTAGTAATTTGAGTAGAAGCTGAAACGTGCCTTTCTAAAGTAAGCCTTTTACGTTTGGCATTATACCAAAAGAACGCGGCTGTATGAGCCATGTAAGCATCTTTAACCACACTTAAGATTTTATCCAAAACAAAACCAAATTGTTCATCTTGATTAATATCTTTTGGCAGTTCTTCAAGTACAATACTTTCAAAATTCTTTTTAAAATCAGCTGGCTTGAAAATATCACCCGAATCATCTTTTGGAATATTGGTATGAATATTATCTGCTGTTATTATTTCAATTGTTTTATTCTTTGAAATAATCTTAAAATCTTCACCACTATCAGTTTCATAAGAATTAGTACGATAAATAGCCGGTTCATCAAGTCTGTTATCTATTATAGGAGTAACTTCTTCGTGTTTATTTGAATCGCGGAGAAAAATAATGAAGCCGACATAAATTACAAGAATAATTGCTGCTATTGCTCGGTAAATTATATATTCAGTAAAAAATGGAATTGCAAGAAGAATTGGAATAATCGAAAATGTTAATAAACGTCTTTTACTTTTATCGTCGAAACCCATTAAATGCCAATTGTTTAGTGAAAATACATAAAGTTATATTTCTCAAACCAATAATAATAAAGTTCGGATAAATTTTCATGAAAGGAATAGTCGAGAAATCAATCCAACTGTTTCTTTTTTTCCTATGCCTTTTATTGCAGAAAAGCAAAACAAATTCTCTCCGTAGATCAATTCCGGAAAAAATTGTATTGCGGCTTTTTTGCTATCAGCAATTTCTTTTTGTTTTAGCTTATCTATTTTATTCAAAAACACGAAATATGGTAATCCTAATGAATTAATAAATTCATTTAACTCAATATCTGTCTGCATTGGATCGTGTCTGCTGTCTATAAGATGAAATACAACTTGTGTAGTTCTTTTTAATTCAAAAAAAGAATAAAGTAATTTTTTCCATTCTTCTCGTTCTCCTTTCGAAACTTTTGCATAACCAAATCCGGGTAAATCTACAAAGTAAAATTTATTTTCAATTTTATAGTAATTGATTGACCTTGTTTTTCCGGGTGTAGAACTAGTTTTAGCAACTTTGGAACTAAGAAGTGAATTAACAAAAGAGGATTTACCAACATTAGACCTGCCACATAAAATTATTTCCGGTAAAATTTCTTTGGGTAACTCATTCAATTTGTATACGGCATTTATAAATTCAATTTTTTTCATTGTATAGTAATAAACAATTGTTGTTACAAAGGTATTCAAATATTAATAGAGTTACATTTATTAAGTATGTTACTAAAATAGAATTTCATAATTTTCTAAACACAGTTACAAAGGTAAATTTGAAACAAGTTCATCTATAGAATCGGAAAATCTTATGAAACTTGAACTCCTCGATTGGATCATTGTAGTTTTCACACTAGTAATTTGTTTTGTACCAGCGCTTTTCTATGGAAAAAGAGCAGGAAAAAACACTTCAGAGTTTTTTGCCTCTGGTCGTTCGGTACCTTGGTGGCTTGCTGGGTTATCTATGGTTGCAACAACTTTTAGCAGCGATACACCTAATCTTGTAACCGACATTGTTCGCACAAATGGTGTTGCTGGTAACTGGGTTTGGTGGGCTTTTGTATTAACAGGTGTAAGCACAGTTTTCTTTTATGCAAGGTTGTGGCGCCGATCTGGGGTTATGACTGATTTAGAATTTTATGAACTTCGTTACTCAGGAAAAGCAGCCGGATTTGTAAGAGGTTTTCGTTCAGTATACTTAGGATTATTCTTTAACGCAATGATTATGGCAACAGTTAATTTAGCTGCGTGTAAAATTGCAGCAATCCTTTTTGGAATGGATCGTTGGCAAACACTTGTAATTGTTGGGCTTTTAAATGTTGCCTTTGCAACACATTCCGGTTTATGGGGAGTTTTAGTTATAGATATGATCCAGTTCTTCATTAAAATGACAGCTGTAATTGCTGCCGCATATTTTGCATTACAACTTCCGCAAGTTGGTGGATTAAGCGGTTTAGTTGATAAACTTTCTAATGTTCAAGCACCAAATGGAGTTAATTATTTAAATGTCTTACCGGATTTCGGTAATAATTGGGACATTGCTTTAGCCGTTTTTATAATGCCAATTGCAGTACAATGGTGGGCTGTTTGGTACCCCGGCGCTGAACCGGGCGGTGGTAGTTATATTGCCCAAAGAATGCTTGCTTCTAAATCCGAAAAAGATGCGCTCGGAGCAGTTCTGTTTTTTAATGTTGCTCATTATGTGCTTCGCCCTTGGCCATGGATTATAGTTGGATTAGCATCATTAATTATTTATCCTCAATTATCTGATATACAAAACGCCTTCCCTGATCTTGATCCAAAATTGCTCGGTCATGATATTGCATATCCAGCCATGTTGAAATTTCTTCCAGTTGGATTCATTGGCTTAATGGTTGGCGGTTTGATAGCAGCAAATTCTTCAACAATTCTTACCCACTTAAATTGGGGTGCTTCTTACTTAGTGCACGATTTTTACCGTAGGTTTATCAAAAAAGATGCAAGTGAAAAACATTATGTCTTTGCCGGAAGAATTGCAACTATTTTATTATTTATTGTTTCATCTGCACTTGTATTCTTTTTGGATTCAGCATTAGAAGCTTTTCAAATAATTTTACAGATTGGTGCCGGTACAGGTTTATTGTATTTACTAAGATGGTTTTGGTGGAGAATTAACGCTTGGGCAGAAGTTACCGCTATGGTTAGTTCATTTGTTATTTCACTTGTGTTGCTTGTACTTAATAAAAACGGCATTGAGCTCTCAACTCATTTATCGCTAATCTTAACTATTTTATTTACCACAATTTGTTGGGTAACGGCTTCATTTGTAAGTCCCCAAACTGATATTAAAACTCTTGTTGATTTTTACAAAAAAGTGCGACCATTTGGACCCGGATGGAAAAAGATAAAAATAGAAGCCGGAGTTACTGAAGAAGAACAATCTGAGTCGAAAAACAATATTCCTTTGGGAATGCTTGGATGGGTTTCTGGGTGTATCATGATTTGGTCAGCTTTATTTACCGTTGGGAATATTCTTTACGGCCGATATGAACTTGCTGGAATTCTTTTTATAGTATTTGCTATTAGTACTTTTGTAATAGTTAAAGTAGTCAAGAAACTTTGGAATTAGAATTAGCTTAGATGTTTAAAAGGAAAAAGTCCCGCATAAAGCGAGACTTTTTCGAAAAGTTTATTAGAAAAGAATTTTCAACCTTTCTTTGTTGCTTTATTAGTTTTCTTAACTATAGGCTCTGTATTAGATTCTTTTTTCGCTTTTGCCTTTGCTGGTTTCTTTTCAGCTTTTGGCTTTGCAGCTTTTTTCTCTTTCTTTTCTTCTTTTACTGCTTCAGCTTTTTCTTCAACTGGGCTAACTTCTTCTTTAGATTTCTTTGGAGCTTTTGCTTTAACAATTCCGCTAAAGTCAACTAACTCTATAATTGCCATTTCAGCGCCATCACCTTTTCTTTGTCCTAAACGAACAACGCGTGTATAACCACCAGGACGGTCTCCAACTTTAGCAACTATTTCTCCAAATAATTCTTTCAAAACTGCTTTATCTTGAATGTCTGCCGCAACAATTCTTCTTGCATGAACAGAATCATTCTTAGCTCTAGTTATCATTGGCTCAGCATATTTTTTTAATTCTTTTGCTTTTGCCACTGTAGTTTTAATTTTTTTATGCTTAAATAATGCGGTAGCTAATAATCTTAAAGTTGCTGCTCTATGACTTGCTGTTCTACCGAGTTTTCTTCCTCTAACGCTGTGTCTCATTCTTCAACCTTCTGTAAATACTAGTTGTTTTCTGGTTTATCTTTAATATACTTATCTACGTCCATGCCAAATTCAAGACCGTAGTTATCAACAATCTCAAGTAATTCAGCTAAGGACTTACGTCCAAAGTTTCTAAACTTGAGCATTTCGCTTTCATCTTTGCGTACAAGATCAGCCAAGTATTTAATGTTAGCTGCTTTTAAACAGTTATGAGAACGAACACTTAATTCTAAATCATCAACACTTGTTAATAAAATTTTACGAAGTCTTTCAGCTTCTGCATCTTTTTCATTTTCAACTTTTTCTTCTTCTGGCTCAGTTTCAAAATTAATAAACATCGAAACGTGATCTTTCAAAATTTTAGCAGAACTTGATAAAGCTTCTGCTGGAGTAATAGAGCCATCAGTTGTAACTTCAAGTGTTAATTTTTCAAAATCGTTTCTTTCACCAATACGTACGTTTTCAATTTCGTACCGAACATTTACTATTGGTGTGAAAATAGAATCAATTGGAATAGTACCAATTGTAGATTCGGTAATTTTTTGTTCATTGCTTGGTACGTAACCTTTACCAATGCCAATGCGCAATTCCATATTCAATTTAGCTTCTGCATTTAACCTTGCAATGTGTTGTTGCGGGTTAAGAATTTCAAGATCCGGGCAGGCTTTTTGAATATCTGCCGCAGTAAAAGCTTTTGTACCGCTGAGTGAAATTTCGCATCCGGTTACTTTTTTATTATTTAATCTCATTCTAACTTTTTTCAAATTTAGAATAATTTCAGTTACATCTTCTACCACTCCTGGAATCGTCGAAAACTCATGTAAAATACCCTCAATCTTAACAGCTGTAAAAGCAGCACCGGTTAGAGAAGAAAGCATAACTCTTCTCATTGCGTTACCTAAAGTAACGGCAAAACCTCTTTCAAGTGGTTGTACAAAAAATCTTCCGA
>CAZVYT010000028.1:0-6421 GCA_964631495.1 uncultured Melioribacter sp.
TTACTGACATTTCTATGGAGTTTTAAGTACTGACATTTTTAAAGAGTTATTACACGATAGAATCGCATCAGTATAGACCGAATGAAGAATTACGTTTTTATTAGTACATTATATTCTGTGAAATGGGAATTTCAAAAACAATATATTTTCATTTATACTCAATTAATAACCATAGGTGAATGATATGATTGAAAAAAGATTTTTTGGTTTAGTAGAAGCAAATAAAGAGATTTTCGTTTATTCATTGAAAAACAAAAATGGAATGAAAGTAGAGATTTGTAATTATGGCGCGGCGGTTGTCTCGATTCACGTGCCGGATAGAAACGGCAAGATAGAAGATGTTGTATTAGGCTATGATTCAGCAGAAGGCTACGAAAATTGCAGTTTTTATTTTGGAGTGATTGTTGGAAGATATGGTAACAGAATTTGTAAAGGTAAATTCACTCTTGATGGGATAAATTATGAATTAGATATTAACAATGGAGAAAATCATTTACATGGCGGAAAACATGGTTTCAACAAAAGGATTTGGGAGGCAGATCCGATTCAAACTGAAACAACACAAGAACTAAAACTTTCTTTAGTCGATTTAGATGGCAATATGGGTTATCCCGGAACCATAAAGATATTTGTTACTTATACATTGAATGATAGAAACGAATTAATAATCGAATACACAGGCGCAAGTGATAAAACGACAATTATAAATCTAACTCATCATTTATACTTCAATTTGAGCGGAGATTTATCCAAAACAATTCTTGATCATCAATTAATGCTACATGCTGATTACATGACCCCAATTGATGATAAACAAATAACAACTGGTGAATTAACTATAGTGGAGAATACACCTTTTGATTTTAGAACTTTATCAACGATAGGCAACTATATTACCGCTGATGATCCTCAAATCAAAAATGGATTTGGATATGATCATAATTGGGTGATAAATACTTGGAATAAAACAGTAAAGAAGGTTGGAGAGCTTTATGAACCAGATTCTGGTAGATTAATGGAAGTATTTTCAGATCAGCCTGGAATTCAGTTTTACTCCGGTAACTTTCTTGATAACACTATTAAAGGAAAGAATGGTGTAATGTATAATTACAGAACAGGACTCTGTTTAGAGTTGCAGCATTACCCGGATAGTCCTAACAAGCCTAACTTTCCATCAGTAATTCTAAATCCAAATGAAAATTACAAACAGCAAACTGTTTACAAATTTTCAACAAAATAAAATGACACCTTATTTACTCTGTGTTTTATTTGATTCAAAAGTTTCTCTTGAAAGTAGCTTAATTCTGTCATCGCGCGGTGCTTTATTCCGAAACGATTTTTGTTTTAATTTGAAAATAAATGCTTGAGATTGCATCGCTTGGCTATCAATGATAAAGTTAAATTTCAGAAGTTTCTCAATAATATTGAATTAATTTTCACTGTGTAAAAGCTATCAGAAAAATATATTAGTAGATAACTTAAAGCTGTTAACAGTAGGAATCATTCACCAAATATTTTAGGAGTAAGAATGGATTTTCTTGGAGCAATAGATTGGCTGGTTATTTTCTCATACTTTGTTATCATAGCATTGATAACCTTTTGGTCAATGAAAAAAGAAAAAAAATCTACACAAGAATATTTTTTAGCGGATAGAAATATTGGATGGTTCGTTATAGGCACTTCAATTTTAGCATCTAACATTGGCTCAGAGCACGTTGTGGGTCTAGCTGGTACAGCTGCAAGTTCTGGCTTAGTATTAGGTCACTATGAGTTGCACTCATGGATTTGCCTTCTGTTAGGCTGGGTGTTTGTTCCGTTTTATTTGAGAAGCAGGGTTTTTACAATGCCTGAATTTTTAGAAAGGAGATTTAATGATAAAGCAAGGTGGTTTTTATCTGTAATATCACTTGTAAGTTACGTGCTAACAAAAGTGTCTGTTACTGTTTATGCTGGTGCTGTTGTTGTAACTTCTTTTTTAGGAATTGATTTTTGGACAGGCGCTATACTTCTTGTATTAATGACAGGTGTTTATACTATACTTGGTGGAATGCGAGCTGTAGTATATACAGAAGCAATGCAGGCAATTGTTTTAATTGTTGGTTCTATTATTCTAACCTTTTTAGGCTTATCTGAACTTGGTGGATGGAATTCCATGATTCAGTCAATTCCAAAAGAAAATTTAAATCTTTTCCGACCATTAAGTGACCCGGATTATCCGTGGGCTGGAATTTTATTTGCTTCACCAATAGTTGGAATATGGTATTGGTGTACCGATCAATATATTGTTCAGAGGACACTTGCTGCGAAAAATGAAACAGAAGCTCGTCGCGGAACTATATTTGCGGCATATTTAAAATTACTTCCATTTTTTATTTTTATGATACCAGGGTTAATCGCTTTTGCGCTCGCAAACTCAGGAAAAATTCAATTGAGTTCAACAGACCAAGCTTTTCCTACCTTAGTTAAAGCTTTGTTACCAGTTGGTTTAAGAGGTTTAGTTGCAGGAGGACTATTAGCCGCATTAATGAGTTCACTTGCGGCTGTTTTCAATTCATGTTCTACACTTTTTACTATGGATATTTACAAAAAACTTAAGCCTAACACTGAAGAAAAAAAGTTAGTTTCTGTTGGTAGAATTGCAACAGGCGTTGTTGTTGTACTTGGAGTTCTTTGGATCCCATTAATGAAAGGCATCTCTGGTACTCTATATCAATATTTACAAAGTGTTCAATCATATTTAGCTCCACCAATTGCCGCTGTATTTTTACTAGGAGTATTTTCTAAAAGAATTAATTCGAAAGGTGCTCTGTCAGCATTATTGGCAGGATTTTTTATTGGAATGTTCAGAATTATCCTAGAGTTAAATAAAAGTTCATTAAGCGGGATATTTTTTAATATTGCAAATATGAACTTCCTCTATTTCTGTATTATTCTATTTTTGATATCGATTGGGCTAATGATCATAGTAAGTTTGTTAACGGAAAAACCATCCGAGGAACAACTACATGGATTAACATATGCAACCACAGTTGCTGAGGACAGAGAAAAATCATACGCAAGCTGGACTAAAACGGATTTAATTCTATCGCTATTTGTGGTCGTTATCATTATTGGCATATTTATTTATTTTTCTCCGCTTGGTGTAGCTGGCAACTAAGTAGAGTAATTTATTAACCATTTAATATTATTATTGCACCTCTGAAAAAAAGAGTAAGGTCTATTGAATTATATTTATTTTACTTTTATTACAAATCAATCTCAGTAAGGGAACTCAATGAAACAAACACATACATATAAATTACTTTTATTACTTCTTTTATTAGTTGTAAACATTAAAGCACAAGTTGATACGACAAAAACATATATGTTTGAATCTATAGAAGTTAAGCAAACAAGATATGAAGCTGCTCTCGAAAATGTTAGTTTGACCTCGAGAAAATATTTGTTAAAAAATACCATCACTTCTTCTAACAATTCACTCCTAAGTTCACTTAGTTCAAAAGTACCAAGTTTGTTTATAACAGAACGTGGATTTGCCGGTTTTGGAGTTAGCAATCCGGCCGGAAGAATTTCGATTAGAGGAATTAATGGAATACAGCAAGTTCTAATTATAGTAAACGAAGTTCCTCAGTATGCCGGCTTATTCGGGCATCCTATAAATGATCTGCATACATCATCAACAATTTCGGATGTTAATGTAATAAGCGGTCCATCTTCACTTATGTATGGTTCAAATGCGCTTGGCGGTATAATTAAAATAAACACTAAGCAATCATTAAATAGTGGAATGAACATAAGCCTTAATGCTGATTATGGTTCGTTTAACACAAAAATTGTATCCGGTATGGCTGGTTACGTTTTTGAAAATCATAGCATTAGCTTTGGAGCATCAACTTCTCAAACAGATAGCGATAGACCAAACTCGGCTTATAGAAATGATGAAGGAAGATTTAAGTATACTTATAAATTAAATGCTATTTGGGACGTACAACTAAGCTCAAGCGTAAATAGAATAAAATCGCATAACCCGGGAACCATAACAAATCCAAATCTTAATAATTCGGTATGGACAGATATTACAAGAACAAGCACTAATTTATCTATTAAAAATAAAAGCGAAACTTTAGAAGGTGTAACTAATATTTCATTTAGCAATGGAGTTCATGATGTCTATGATGGATTTCATTCAAATGATTACTTACTCGGAGTTTCAATTTTAGAAGGTATTTCTTTATCTAAATCTTCGATATTAACAGTTGGTGCATCTTTACAAAATTATGGCGGAATGGCGAGAACAATAAAAGTTTTAGCTGATACATCAGTAACTGAAGTTGCAAGCTTCGCTACCATGAGTTATAGCTTTAATGATGAATTGAATGTCAGCGGAGGTTTAAGAGTTTCAAACCATTCTAGTTATGGGTTTAAAACAATACCGCAAATTAAAATTAATTATATGCCTATTAGAGCTACAAATATTTCGTTAGGTGTTTCTAAAGGTTATCGCAGTCCAACTATTGCAGAACTATTTCTCTTTGGCGCGAATAAAAATCTTCAACCAGAAGATTTGGTAAGTTATGAGATAGGTGTGAAACAAGAACTTATAGCTAACAAATTGAAAGCGGGTATTAATTTTTATTTGTTGAATGGAAAAAATTTAATTTTAATGACTGGCAGATTCCCAAATATCCTAAATGTGAATACTGGTTCTGTAAACAATAAAGGTATTGAAGTTGAAACAAATGTAAAACCATTCGAGAATATTTTAATGAATGCGGTTTATAGTTATTTGAACACAGAAAATGTAATTGTAGGCGCACCAGAACAACAATATTCAATTGAAACTGTATATAAATATCACAACTATGAAATAGGATTAGTAATAAAAGGTGTTCAAGATCTGATAAAACTGAATGATCCGGCTAAATCAATTATCAAAAAAGAAAGTTATACATTACTCAATTTATTCACAGCATATAGATTGTTTCAAAACTTAAGCTTTACTTTTCATCTTGATAATATTCTTGATCGACAATATGAAATAATCAATGGTTATCCTATGCCGGGTAGAAGCTTTCTAGCTGGAGTGAAATTTAATATCAATTAATAGAAACATCAGAAATATTCTAACTATTTATTTTGAGAAGGGAATTAAGCTAACTCAAAATAAAATTTATGAATTAAAAATTGCCGCTGAACCAATACAAAACAAATAAAAGAAGCGCTTAACATTTTGAAAAAAGCCAGAGTAGTTTACCCTGGCTTTTTTTTAATAGATATTTCTGCAAATATTACTTCATTAAAATCATCTTCTTACTTTGTACATACTCGGGAGTTTTGATTGTATAGAAATATATTCCGCTTGCTAAATTCTTGGCGTCAAAATTAACTTGATAAACCCCCTGGTTTTTCTCTTCATTGACCAATACTCTTACTTCTCTACCAAGAATATCATATACACTAATTTTCACAAATCCAGCTTTTGGAATATCATACTTTATTGTTGTTGTAGGATTAAACGGATTAGGATAATTCTGCGCAAGTTGAAACTGTTTAGGCAATTCATTATTTGATACACCATCACCAACAGAAGTAGTTGTACTACCGCTGCATGAGTATTTGGCAATGTTAAGGGCGCTTGAATTTCCGGCCATTGTGAATGCCCCACCAGCATATATGTCTGTTCCTATTTTTGCTAGAGCAAAAAGACTATAAGGACTACCACTTACTCCATTACCTAGCGCATACCAATTTGTGCCATCCCATTTTGCAATAGCTTTGGCAGGCGTTGTGCCTGCAAATGCGAATTGCCCGCCGACATAAAGTTCAGATCCCATAACGAGAAGTGTATTAGAAAAACCAGCAATATTGCCAGTTGTACCGTTTCCTAATGCCGTCCAATTAGTACCATCCCATTTAGAAATATGATTTAATGAATTGTTGTAGAATTCCCCACCTGCATATAACTCACCGTTAAGTACTGCTAAAGAGTTAACTTCTGAATTCAAACTAGCACCCAGTGATGACCAGCTTGAGGTGACGGTATTCCATTTGACAATATTCATTGGGTTAGTAGTGCCTCCCGTTCCTAAGTAGAATCTGCCTCCTACGTAAAGATCAGTTCCTATGGAAGCAAGAGCCTGCACACCAGAAGCATTTGGATTGACACCACTGCCAACAGCCGACCAAGTAAAGTTTGTTGTATTCCATTTAGCAATACATTTTGTATTAACACCTCCTGCGGATGTATATAGACCACCAACATATAGATCGTTACCCATTGCTAATAGTGCAGCTACATATCCATTTGTGCCACTACCAAGAGAAGACCAACTTGTACCATTCCATTTTGCAATATTATTTGCACTTGTAGTTCCAGCTGACGAAAAGCCTCCACCGACATAAAGATCGTTTCCAACAACTA
>CAZVYT010000028.1:6431-27578 GCA_964631495.1 uncultured Melioribacter sp.
TACACCGCCACCAACAGCAGACCAGCTAGTACCATTCCATTTAGCAATATAGCTTGTACCGGCTACGCCTCCAGCTGAGGTAAAAGTTCCACCTACATAAAGGTCATTGCCAACTGCAGCTAAAGCTTGAACAAATCCATTTACACCTGATCCAAGTGGATACCAGTTTTTGGATCCACTTAAACAAGGATCATTGATAAATCCAAAATTCAGTTTGTCAATACTTAGGTCGTTGGCTATTTCGAATGTATAACTTCCATTTGATGGAAATGTATGTGACCAGCCATTTTGAGAAACGACTGATAAATTGTAATTACCCGGCTTCAAATCGGCGAAATTAAAATTGCCAGAATTATCTGTTGTGCTTGTTATAACCGAAGTTCCGTTGATGATTACATTCCAGCCAGACAATGGTTTTTCAGTTATATCTTTTATACCATTTCCGTTTAGATCGTGGAATAGATGACCGTAAACAGAGCTAAGTCCGCCAGCAGGTTTACATTTACCAGAGCTTCCGGCATTATATATTGAAACGATTTCTGCTTGAGTTAATACTCGGTTGAATAATTCTATTTCATCAAGAATTCCTATAAAGGTACCAATTGGATCAGAAACAGTTGCGGCAGAATTTTTTCCAATTCTTAAATTATCTGTATTAGTAAGTGAGTTTGGATGAGTTGTAGGATTTCCAAATTGTGTTGCTACGCCATCAAGATAAAAAAGTATTCCTTGATTACTCGCTCGCGAAACAGTTACCGCAATATGATGCCAGTTACCATCGGCAACAAACACCGGTGAAGCATAGTTTGTATAACCGAAAAATCCGGAGCCGTCTGCTAACTGCAAGCTAAGGTATCCATCATTAAGGAAAAATGAATAACCTCTGTTATATCCTTTTCTTTTATCAACTAAAACTTCCACACCAGTTTTAGCATCGGTTTTAATCCAAGCATCAAAAGAAAAATTACCTGTTCCAAAGTTGAGTTCTGAATGATCTGCAATTTCAACATAATCATCAATTCCATCAAATTGTAATGCACCCAAAACTTTCCCAGCTACTTGCAATGGACCATTTACCATTGTACCGAAATTATTAAATCCCGCAAGATCTTGCCTTGCATCTCTTGATGATAAATCCAAAGACCACCATGCAACCATACCACTCGGAGCTTGTACGCAGCCAACTTTAGGTTCATATTTATTTCCAAAATTATAATCCTTAAGGTTTTGTGCAGATGTTAGAATTACTGTATAAGAACCTGGAGAAGCCGGATAAGTTTGTTTCCATTCTGATACCATTTCCTCTTTAATGACATAGGTTCCTGGTATCAAATTTTCGAAACAATATTTTCCTTCTTTATCGGTTTTAACGCTCAGTTCTATTGGTCCGCCTATATTGATCTGCCAATCCGGAATTCCAAGTTCGCCAACATCTTGCCTTCCGTTCCCATTCTTGTCATTAAATTTCATACCGCAGATAGAGCCAAGTCTTATAGATATATCTTCTTTATTTCCAAAATTAATATCATCCGGATTACGGTCAGCACTGAGTTCTATAGAGTATGTTCCTCCTTTTGGAGCAGTTTGAATCCATCCATCTTTATTTTTTTCCGAAACTGTGTAATTTCCAAAAATCAAATTTGTAAAGCAGAAATTACCTCTGCTATCAGTTGTTGTTGTTAAATTCAAAGCACCGGATAAATTAATAACCCATTTATCAATTCCAGGTTCATTTGGTTCTCTAATTCCGTTGCCGTTTAAGTCGTTGAATTTCACTCCGCAGATAGAACCAAGCTGAACTGTTTTATCTTCCATATTTCCAAATTTTATTTCTTTAAAATTGTCTCCATATTTTAGATCAAATGAATAGAAAAGAGAAGAAGGAGATGTTTGCCTCCATCCGGGTTTATTTACTTCAGCAACTTGGTACTTGCCTGGTACTAAACCAATAAAACAAAAATTTCCTCTGTCATCGGTTACCACAGTTAAATTCATAGTACCTGTTAAATTAATCGTCCAGTATGGTAATCCAGGTTCTCCATTATCCTGCACTCCATTACCATTCCTATCGTTAAATTTAATTCCGCAAATTGAGCCAAGCTGTATAGTTGCATCTTCCTTGTTTCCAAAATTAATGTTAGTTAGGTTTTGCCCCGCTGAAAGTTGCACAATATAAAAGTTGGTTGATGGTAGTGTTTGTCTCCAGCCTGTTTGCATAACTTCGCCAACTTTATACTCTCCGGGAACTAGATTAGTAAAACAGTAATTTCCATTTTTATCTGTTACAACAGTCATATCAATTGGTCCGCCTAATTGAATTTGCCATTCAGGCAAGCCAAGTTCACCGGCATCTTGAACTCCATTACCATTCTTGTCATTAAATTTTATTCCGCAAATAGAACCAAGACGAATTGAAACATCAGCCTTGTTCCCAAAATTGATGTTAGTTAAAATTTGTCCGGATAATAATTCAAATGAGTATGTACTCGTTGAAGGCGCAGTTTGAATCCAACCGTTTTGAAAAACTTCGGCTACAGTGTACTTGCCTTTTTTCAAATTGGTAAAACAATAATTGCCTTTTGAATCTGTGGTTGTTGTTAAATTAGTTGTTCCAGTTAAATTTATTGTCCAATTTGATAATCCTTCATCACCAAAGTCTTGCACGCCGTTGCCGTTTTTGTCATTAAATTTTATTCCGCAAATGGATCCCAAAATTTCTTTATTACCAAAAAATACATTTGTAAGATTTTGCCCCGCTGAGAGAGTTACATTAAAAGTGCCAGTTGTATCGGGTGATGTTGGTTTCCAGCCGCTTTGAAATACCTCGCGAATAGTATATGAACCGGCTTTCAAATTAGTGAAGCAGAAGTTACCTCTTAAATCAGTTGTAGTAGTTAGAGTTGCTGCTCCGGTCAAATTAAATTGCCAGTATGGCAATCCGGGTTCATTTAAGTCCATTATTCCATTGCCATTTATGTCATTAAATTTTACCCCGCATATTGAACCGAGCTGTACTGTTATATCTTCAACATTGGAGAAATTTATATTAGTTACATTTTGACCCGGCAAAAGAATTACAGTATGATTACCTGTTACCGCTGGAAATATTTGGCGCCAATTAGGTTGGTTTACCTCTGAAACAGTATATGTACCAGCAGGCAAGTTGTTTAAACAATAGTTACCGTTAGCATCAGTAATAGTGCTAAAAGTTGTAGTTCCATTTGTTAGGTTGATAGTCCAGTTTGGCAGCCCATTTTCATTAGGATCTTTTATCCCATCACCATTTTTATCGTGTATTTTTATTCCGCAAATTGAACCAAGTCTAACTGGAGGATTACAATCACCAGTATTTTTGAGACAAATATTATCATACCCAATTTTTTCGTTTTGATAACTTGTTGGATCTGCAAGCAGTCTAACTTTTGTAACATTGGTTAAAAGTGTATTCCAATCATTTGTGGTACCGACTGTCATAATCCAATAGCCGGCAGAATTTGAGGGGAGAGTTCCATCGGAATTAAGAAAACTCAAAGGGGCACAGTAGGAATGCCATCCGCTTCCAACTGAAATTGTTTGATTGATTATGAAAGATGCTTTAAAGCCAGCTCCTTCGAGCGCGATGTATGGAGTTAATGTCTGCGGTGGAGTAACGCCATTATAAACATCGCCGCCATAAATAAAATTTATATCAAAACACAAAGAACCGCAGCCGTTTGAAAACAAACTTGTCCAATTGCCGGCAAAAGGTTTGCTTGTGGTAAAAAATGTTGATACACCTGCTTGATCAGTAGTTTGGATATAATTGTTGTTTCCGTTTTGCTGGAATGAAGTTAAAATATTATTTGCCTGCCAGCCATTCATAGAGCTGTTTTCAAAATCGGCACAATTTGGATTTAGAACTTCTTTGTTTCCAAAATCCTTACCTATGAGATTCATTTCCTCATTGATTGTTATAGTGTAATTGCCAGGAGAAGCCGGAGAAGTTTGCTGCCAGCCGGGTTTATTTACTTCTGTTAAAGTATATGTTCCAAATGGTAAATTATTGAAACAATATTCACCTTTTGCATCTGTTGTTGCTGTTAACTGAACAGCGCCTCTGGTTAAATTAATTGTCCAGCCGGATAATCCTGGTTCAATTAATTCTTTTACTCCGTTGCCGTTTAAGTCATTGAATTTCGTTCCGCAGATTGAACCAAAAATTTGCTTGTTACCAAAATTTACATTCTGTACACGTTGACCTGCTAAAAGTGTAACAGATTGAGTTCCGGGAGAAGCCGGTGCTGTTTGCTGCCATCCGCCTTGCTGTGTTTCAGAAAGTGTATAAGTGCCTGCTGCCAAGTTGTTAAAACAATAATTTCCAGTTGCGTCTGTAACGGCTGTAATTTGAGTAACACCATTTGCTAAATTAATTGTCCAGCCGGATAATCCTGGTTCAATTAACTCTTTTACTCCGTTGCCGTTTAAGTCATTAAATTTCGTTCCACAGATTGAACCATTGTTTACAACAGCTGGCGTGGTTGTTCCTTCAATCATTACATTTCTATGAGTAGCAAATGAAGGAGTCATAGCCAAACCACCATTTAGAGTATAAGGATAAATCCTAAAAGAAAAAGTCTGCCCGTTTTGAACTAGAACATTCATATTGGTTGAAAATGTTTGAACAGAAGTATTCAAATAGTTTAGCGGTGCTGTGGTGAGCTGAGTTTTTGAATTCCAGTCATTAGTTGAATACCATACTTCAGCTTTTATGATATTGAAATTAGTTCCTAAAGGATTATCGCTATAATTAAAAGAAATATATTGAACGGTAAAATTATTACCTGAAGTTGGGCTTGCATCAAACTGAATATATCTTGTATAATCTGGCAAACCTGCTATCCAGCCAGTTCCTTGATTGCCCGTCCAAAGTCGCTGTCCATTACTTACATAAGGCTGTTGAGGATACATTTCCAATTTATAAGGAGAGCTTGGAGTTCCAATGGATTGAGATAAAGCTTGAATATTTCCAATTGGAGTATTTGGATTTTGATTGCTTGTAAGCGGCCAAGTTACAGAAGCTACTTGAGCAAAAATGTTTGTTGCTGCTAGCAAAATAATAAGCATAGCTAACAATCTATTTTGTTTTTTCATTTTGTTGCCTCGTTTATTTGGTTTCTAATTTTACTATTTCACCATTCCTGATCTTAATTGAATTTTTATTCTTCAATTTTTTCAGCGATGATTTTAGTTTTTCAATTTTGTTTTTGGGAACATTAGGATCATTTTCCAGATCCGTAATAGCCTCATCTATTGAATTATATTCTTTAATGTTATCTTCATTCCGCAAGAGGGTCAGATCAGTTTCGTTCTTAATAATTAAAAGAGGTACAGAGCTAGAATGCTTTTTTGTGAAGAACCCGATCAGCTTTTTAATTGTCTTCAATTTTTTTCTAACGAATTTTGTACGAAACTAAATTGTGTTGTCATTTGCAACAATAGCAAACAAGTGTACGGTGTGTATTAGTAAGTGAACGGTATGAATTAAGAATTAAACGGTAAAGAAAACAGTTAATCTGAATTCTGAATAGTCATTTTATAAAGCGGCGGAGGAAGTGAAATAATAACCTCTGTACCATGCGAATTGTCGTTTCTGCTGCTGAGATCTTCAAACATGATTGGCTTAGGAAGCTGCATTTTTGTGCTTAGCAATCTAAGTCGTTCTTCAATAATCTCTATACCTTTTGAAATATGATCTTCTTTTTTATTCTTTCTTGCATTATTTATTCCAATCCCATTGTCTGTAACTTTGATAATTAATGATTTGCTTATAACCGAATCAACATCTACATCTTCAAATGAAAATGAAATTGATATTAAACCCTTAACACCGGAATTGATAATACCGTGCCAAAGAGTATTTTCCACGAAAGGTTGGATGATCATATTCGGTATCATTATATAGTTGGGATTTACATCTATTCCTTTTATTATCTCATAAGAAAAACTTTCTTGGAATCTTAATTTTTCAAGATCGAGATAAAGTTTAAGTCGGTTAATTTCTTCTGCCAGTAGAATAAATCCGTTGCCCGCCGTTTCAAGATTTTTTCTAATCAACTTAGCCATCGTTGCAATGTAATCATTTGCCTCTTCATTTCTCTGGTTGTTAATGAGGTACTGTACTGAGTTGAGTGAATTAAAAATAAAATGGGGATTCATCATTGCGGATAATGCTTGATGTTTAAGCTCGTTGATCCTCTCAGATAATTCTAATTCTTGTCTGATCTTATTTTTATGAGCTTTAATACGCCAAAATATTAATAAAAGATGTAGAAGGAATAGAATTAAAAACAATAAAAGGTAAAACCAAAGAGTTTCGGTAAATCTGGGTAAAATTTCAAAGGAAAGATAATAGGGTTTGCTCCAATCGGAGTTTTGAGTTCTAGCAGATATCTGTAAATTATATTTACCATATTCAAGAGAACTAAAGTTCAAATAATGATTTTCGGAGTCTATCCAACTATCCTTCAGTTTATATCTATACTTAATTGTTGAAGGAGAGGAAAAATTAATTGCTGAAATATCTATACCAATGTTATTTTGACTTCTTTCAAAAACCAAGTTTTTATAATTAGTATAGATATTGTTCCCTGCGGTTAATTTATTAATTCTAATCTTAGGACTTGAATAACTAAGGTTATCAAATAAATTTATATCAAGCTCGGAGAATCCGTTTCTGCTTCCAATATATAATTTGTTGAGTTGGTTATCATAAAAAAGTGAAAGAATTTCGTTAGAAGGAAGTCCAGTTTGACTGTTAATATGTTTAATTGATTTCCCATCATAGACATAAACACCCTTCAAATTCCCAATCCAAATTCTATCCTTTTTATCAATAGCAATTGAAGTAGAAGAAGATAAATCGTGTCCAAAAATATTTGTGTAGTTAGTTACTGTTTTACTATCGAGATTATAGCTTGCAATTCCTTTTGAAGCGGCGAACCAAATCATATTTTTATTTTGATGGTAAATCGAATTTATTCTGGAACTCAATACCGCATCGTTAAAGAAAAAAGTTTTTTCCCAACTTTGTATGTCATCATTATTTTTCTGAAAAGATAGTTTGCACAAACCCAAGTTTGAGCCAATCCAGATATTTTTTTCAGAATCTTCGACAATTTGATTTATTCTATTCAAGTAGCCACTATCCCCAAAGACAAAAAACCTTCTTAAAACTTTTTTGTAATTAAATTCTTTTTGAATGCTAATATTATTACCTACGCTTCCAAATAAAAAAAGCCCGCCGCTTGTCTCTAAGAAAGATTGTCTATTAAATATTCGCAAGTTCAAACCTTTGTAAAATACTTTTTCAGACTTTGGTTCAACGGATGTTAGAGAGACATTAACATAATTTTTTGAAAAAATAAAATTGTTTATATAACCCGTTATTGCTTCCCCGGAATTATATCTTAATTGTTGGATCACACCGCTTTCCAAAATGCTAATTCCATTAATAGTGCCGAGCAATAATTTCCCAGAATTATCTTTTAAAATGCAATTAACATTATTATTTACAAGCCCATCATTTTCTGAGTAGTTTTGAATATAAAGATTAGATAAACAATAGACGCCTTTTCCAAAAGTGGCAATCCACATGTTACCTTCGTCATCTTCAAAAAATTTATCAATCTGAGTGTTTTCCAGACCAATATTTTTCCCTACATCAATAATTTCTACAGACCCAGCTGGAATAACATAAAAACCTTTGTTAGAAATAGAAAACCAGATGTTTCGATTAGAATCAATGAATAAAATATAAACTAAACTATTATCAACAATGTTTACCGGTAAAGATGTAATCACTTTATTATTTTTTATACGACAGATAACGCCATCACCACCAAGAAGAATTGTACTGTCTTTATCTACTGAAGCAGAATAAAATATATCCTTTTTCAACCCAAAAATATTCAATTTAGATAACACACCTTTTTCAAAAGTGAATAATCCTCGAGTTGTTAATGCAATAAGTTTATTATCTGCTGTTTTAACAACTCTATTTAGAAATGTCTTAGGAGTTATCTTATTTGGGAAAATTAAGCTGTCATCATCACCTGAATTATTATTTTTTTTAAACTCAATTATTCCACCAAACGGTGCTGAACCATAAATACTTTCTTTCAGCTCATCAAGATAATTGAGTGAATATGGAGTGCCTTTATAACTACTACGGAAGTTTTCTATTTTGCCATTTCTTAAAACATTTATTCCTTTTTCGTGATTTCCTATGTACAGTTCACCTTTGTCTCCAACCAATAATGAAGTAATAGAATTTGAGTTGAGACCATCATTTATTGTGTAAGTAATAAATCGTTGCCCATCAAATCTATTAAGCCCATTTAAAGTCGCCATCCATATAAAACCATCTTTGTCTTGAACAATATCATAAACTGTTGAAGATGCAAGTCCATTAGATGCAGTATAATGATAATAAGGCGGCGATTGCGAAAAAAGGTTTGTTGAATATAAAATACTGATAAAGGTTAGATATAATATTTTTTTTATCATTTTCAGATTGATTTTAGCAATGATTTAATTTTTTGAATAAACTCTGGGGCTTTTCTACGCGATATTTCAACTTTGCTTCCATCTGTCATAGTAACAAAGTTTCCGCTAAGGTTTGAATAGACTTTAATGTACTTAAGATTGATAAGATGCGATTTGTGAATTCTAAAAAATTTTTCATTCGGAAGAGTATCTTCAAAATCTTTTAAAGTGCGAGAAACAATTGACTTCTTTCCATCTTTGAAAATTACTTTTGTATAACAGCCCTCAGCTTCCATTCTTATAATATCATCTGTAGCCATTACATTAAACCCGTGAGATGCGGGTAGTACTAACTTATCTGTATCAAGTATTGGTTCACTTTTAGTTTTCTTTTCCTTAATAAGCAATAGTTTTTTTACACATTGTTTTAGCTCTTTGATATTAACGGGTTTCAAAATGTAATCTACAGCGCCGGCTTTTACTGCTTTGATACCATATTCATCGTGAGCACTTACAATCACAATTAAAAAATCCGGTTCATTATATTCATCAATAAAATCAAACCCATCAAGTACAGGCATACTAATATCGAGGAAAACTATATCGGGCTTATGAATTCTTACAAATTCCTTTGCACTTACAACAGAATCTGCTAACCCAAGAATTTCAACCTCTGAACAATAAGTTTCAATAATAATTTTGAGATTTTCTCTTCCATGAAGTTCATCATCAACTATTATTGCGGTTAATTCAGTATTTACTTTTTTACTATTCATTTCTTAATAAATTTCACTGCTATCCAAATGTTGCAAGCAATATAAGATTTAAGTTGTATAATTATAAGATATTATAAGAATTTTCATTGTTGACGGCTTAAAATGAATATTGTTGTTATATTGTAAAATATGGAGCAGCAAATTGAACCAAGACGAAACGTACTTGTACAGTGAATGATTTAGATGCCTATTAAATATTGCAGCTAATGTCTAAGCTGTGAGAGTGAAGCTAACTCAAAATAAATTTTATGAATTAAAATTTGGCTTGCTTTTCCGCAACAAAACTGAGAGATAAACTGTCATTATATAAATTGCCATACAATTACAAAATCATTTAATGGAAAATTGAGATGTGGTTGTTGAAAGGGGAAATATTTGATACTATTTTAGTAACAATAGTAATAATCGTAGTGGCGTAATTATTACAACAAAAAACGAATAACTAATTAAATTTTAGATCTCCGGTAATGCAATTCAAAATCCTTATTCAATTTGTAAGTACTTGATTACGTATAGAGAATTTAACTTTGGTGCAATTTTTGGGAAGTCAGAGACTTTGGAAATAATAAATGAAAAAAATATTCTTCATAATATTCTTAGGATTAACAATTCAAAATTTTGCTCAGGTTAAACTTGATGCTGATGGACCGGGTAATACTTACGAATTAATAAATAGCAGATTTGCGCCAGGTTTTGATGCTGTTGAACATCCTGAATGTGTTCATCCGGAATTTGGAAGACATATTGCTGAAGTTTGGGATGATGAACTGAAACAATTTGTGTTTGAATTCTACTCTCATGTTAAACCGGATAACGATCGCTGTATTTATTTCGATAGACAGCGAATTGAAATAAAAACTTATGAATCATCTCCTTCTCATTTGAAAGGTGTAGTCGGAGAAGTTGTAACATACAAATGGAAGTTTAGACTCCCTATTGGTTTTCAACCTTCGAGTAAGTTTACACATATTCATCAGATTAAGGCTGTAGGTGGGAATGATGGTGATCCTATATTCACAATTACTCCAAGAAAGGGATCTCCAAACAAACTTGAACTAATTCATAATAACTCAACTAAAGTTGCAACTGCAGATTTATCATTGTTTTTAGGCGTATGGGTTGAATGCACAGAGGTTATTAAAATTGGATCGGTTGGAACTTATTCTATGATTATTAATAAAGTAAGTGACGGAACGACATTACTTTCTTACAATAACAATAGCATAATGACGATACGGGTGGATAATAGTTTTATTAGACCCAAATGGGGAATTTACCGTAGCCTGGAGGCTATAACAGATTTGAGAGATGAAGCAGTTAGATTTTCCAGCTTCTCAATTCAAGAAAGTTCTACTGGAGTTGCAGAAAGTTATAATGTAATTCCTCAAACATTTTCTTTAGAACAAAATTTTCCGAATCCATTCAACCCGACAACTTCTATTTCATTTTCAATACCTAAATCAATTTACGTTTCGGTAAAAGTATTTGATTCAACCGGTAAAGAAGTAGCAAATCTTGTTGATGGTTTTAGAACTGCGGGTAACTATAAAATTAATTTTGACGCATCAAAATTATCAAGTGGAATATATTACTGTAAAATGGAAGCTGAAAAAAACATTTATACAATAAAAATGGCAATGATTAAATAGCAGTCTCTTGCAATTGAAAAAGTTAAATGAAACGTAGTGATTACTTTAATTCCGCAAGTGTGCTTTCCGCAGATGCAATTAATGGACTGAATGTTTTATTAGAAATGGAAATATTGAAATGAATATTGAAATAAGAAAAAGTTACTTAACAATTATACTATTTGCAATTCTGGTTTTTCCTTGTACACAGCTCGCTCAAACAGACAAATTAAATACTTTGATACTGAACAAAGAAAAACTTTTGGAAATCAAAAATGGCTATTTAACTAAAGAGAAAGGATTTGAGAAAGTTATTAATAACCTTTTAGGAGCAGCAAAGAAACTGTTGAGCGAGAAACCTCTTTCCGTTATTGAAAAATCCGTAACACCACCAAGTGGAAATAAACATGATTTTACAAGTATGGGTCCTTACTGGTGGCCTAACCCGGAAAAGAAGGATGGGCTTCCATATATCCGCCGAGATGGTGAAAGAAATCCAGAATATAATACTATAACCGACCAGGAATATTTTACAAGGACAATGAACGGATCTCAAGTTCTTGCAATAGCATTTTATATTACAGGTGATTCAAAATACGCGCATAAAGCTGCAGAGTTAATTCGAGTATGGTTTGTTGATGAAAAAACAAAAATGAATCCGAACATGAAGTACGCGCAGTTCATTCCAGGTATCAACGAAGGAAGAGGTATTGGATTAATAGAGACAAGAGAAATTTACCGCGCACTAGATGCTGTTACTATACTTCGCAGTTCTTCTAAGTGGAGCGAGGAGAATGACCGGAAATTTATAACTTGGCTGGAAGAGTATTTTAATTGGATTAAAACTCATCTGTATGGAATTGATGAGTCGAATGAAAAAAATAATCATGGGACTTGGTACGATGTGCAAGCAACTGCTATTGCAATATTCCTTGGTAAATATGATGCAGCTAAGAAAATTATGGAAGAAGCAAAGGAAAAAAGAATTAAAGTGCAAATTGAAGATGATGGGAAGCAACCACTCGAACTTGCTAGAACTAAATCTTGGAATTACAGCTGCATGAATCTTTCCGCGTTTATGCATTTAGCCCTTCTTGCAGAAAAGGTGAATGTCGATTTGTGGAATTATCAAGCATCTAATGGAGGATCAATCCGGAAAGCACTTGATTATTTATTGCCATTTGCTCTTAACTTTGATAAATGGGAATATAAACAGATTAGTAAATTCGAAAAGGAAAATCTGATCATTTTGCTTTCAGTTGCTAAGAGAAAATACGATAAGGAATTGTACGCTGCCTGGCAAGAAAAAATATTTGGCAATGAATACAGAGTTACTATGAAAGAAATTCTCTTCTAAAATATAAATTGATTTGGTATGAAAAATAATTGCCACATGTTTTGCATTTAGATTAAAATGAGGATTGAATGAAACTGGTGCCAAAGAATTTAGCGGTAGCAAATATTAAATATTTTACACTCTCTTTCGCTTTGTTATTCTTGTTTCTTACAAAAGCCTTTGGGCAAAAAAATGTAAATGAAGTTTATCAAGATTTAGTGAAGCATGAGTATGAACGTATTCTCAATGCTGCAAAAAAATATTTATTGGATGAACCAGTTACAATAACTTCAACTTCATCAACGAGAAGTGCAGGTGGAAAGCATGATTTCTTTTCAGAAGGTGATTACTGGTGGCCTGATCCGCAAAATCCGCAAGGAGCTTATATTCAAAAAGATGGTTTAACTAATCCGGATAATTTTGTTTCTCACAGAAAAGCGATGGTTAATTTCAGTATTAAATCTTCAACATTAGTTGCGGCTTATAAAATATCATCAGATGAAAAATATGCGCAACATGCAATTAAGCATTTTAATGCTTGGTTTGTTAATGAAGAAACTAAAATGAATCCACATTTACTATATGCACAAGCAATTAAAGGCAGATTTACAGGCAGAGGGATTGGAATAATTGATACGATACATTTAATAGAAGTGGCTCAATCAATTTTAGTACTCGAAAAATTTGGCGTGATTTCTCGTGAAGAATTAAATGCAATAAAAAAATGGTTTAAAGAATACCTTAATTGGTTAACTACTCACAAATATGGCATTGATGAAATGAATGCCAAGAATAACCATGGTACTTGCTGGGTTATGCAAGTTGCTGCATTTGCTAAACTAGTAAACGATGAGGAAAAATTGGAGTTCTGCAGAAATAGATACAAGGAAATTCTCCTTCCAAATCAAATGGCTAGTGATGGCAGTTTCCCGTTGGAATTAAGCAGAACAAAGCCATATAATTATTCACTCTTCAATTTGGATGCTATGGCAGCAATTTGCCAAATTCTTTCTACGCAAAAAGAAAATCTTTGGAGTTTTTCGTTAGCTGATGGAAGAAACCTAAAAAGGGGAATAGAGTTTATGTATCCTTATATTATGAATAAATCAGAATGGAATTATAAACCAGATGTAATGTATTTCGAATTCTATCCGGTGAGACATCCATCTTTAATATTTGCTGGAGCGGCTTACGAAGAGCATAAATTTATTGCATTGTGGAAAGTTCTTGATGCAGACCCAACCAATGAAGAGGTAATCAGAAATTTTCCAATTAGACAACCAATTTTGTGGATAAATTAATTTTATAACTATATAAGAAAAATGAAAATGAAAAAAATGTTAATTGTATTATTAGTATTGTTTTGCAGTTTTAACATGTTCTCTCAAGAAATTCTTAAAACTGTTGGTGAACAATTAATTAAGAAAGACAAAATATTTGCCGGTAGATTTCCAATTTATACCGAAAATGGAAAATGGATATTTTCAAAACAACCAAATTGGTTCTCGGGATTTACGGCAGGAGAACTTTGGTATATGTTTGAACTTACCGGAGATGAACAATACAAGAAACGTGCAATAATTCATGCGGATTCACTGATCAAATATTCGACTTTAGATAACACGCATGATATGGGATTCATATTTTTTAATTCTTGCGTAAAGGCATATCAACACACAGGGGTTAAAAAATATAAAGACGCCGCTATTCAAGCAGCTTATTCTTTGGCAAAAAGATTTAATAAAAATGGAAATTATCTTAGAGCTTGGGGAAAATTAGGAAGTGATGATAGGGATGGCTGGACAATAATTGATACAATGATGAATCTGGAACTATTATTCTGGGCTGCTAAAGAAACCGGTGATTTTTCTCTTTACGATGTTGCTTATAAGCACGCAATTATTTGTATGAATGAACATGTAAGAAAAAATTATTCTTCATATCATGTTGTGCAGTTCGACCCAACTACCGGAAAAGTGAAAGCAAAACATACTCACCAAGGTTTTGCAGATGAATCTACGTGGGCTCGTGGACAAGCTTGGGGAATTTATGGCTTTGCTCTTGCTTATAAGTACACACAAGATGAAAGATTTTTCAATATCTCAAAGAAAATGGCAGAATATTTTTTAGAAAGACTGCCTACAGATTTAATTCCTACTTGGGATTTGGATTTACTAAACAAAACTGAAATTCGGGATGCGTCGGCAGCGGCAATTGCTGCATCCGGTATGTACTTAATTGCAGAATTGACAACTGAAAAAGAAAACTTTATTCATTATTTGAATAAAGCAAAAGAAATCACAAAATCGCTCAAAGCGAATTATCTTTTTACAAATAGTAAAAGAGAAAATGAAGAAGGCATTCTGCTTCAAACAGTTTACAACTTTGCAAAAAAATGGGGCATTTCCGAATCATTCCCTTGCGGTGATTTTTATTTTATTGAGTGCATTAAAAAAGAAATAGAACAGAATAAAAAAGAAATGTTAATTGAGAATTCTGAAAAACGTCAGAGTATTTTGATTAATGCAGATTGGTTTTATCTTGAGGATGGACTAAAATCAATTTCTGATTTACATCTTTCAACAAAGAATTGGGAAAAAGTTTCGCTTCCACATACTTGGAATAAAACAGATGCTCTTGATTCTGAACCGGGTTATAGGAGAGATATTGGCTGGTATCAAAAAGATTTGTTTATTCCAATGGTACAAAATGATATGGTTTACAAACTTCATTTTGAAGGTGTGAATAACAAAAGCGAAGTTTATGTAAATGGAAAATATGCCGGTGGATTTATTGGCGGCTATGTTGGCTTCGAAGTGGATATAACAAAGTATATTAAACTTGGCGAAATGAATTTTATTGTTGTAAAAGCTGATAACTCATTTGATCCTTATGTTATACCATCACAAAAATCTGATTTTGTTGTTTATGGTGGGATTACAAGAAATGTTTGGATCAATATTTTACCTAAAACTCATATCCAAAAAGTATTTGTTCAAACACCAACAGTTTCGGCAAAATCAGCGGTTACAAAGATTAATGCAAACATTCACTCTAATGAAACTAAAAAGTACACCTTAATTGCAAAGCTGCTCAACAAAGAAGGTAAAGTTGTTCTTAAGGATGATGAAAAGTTTACAGTAACAAAAGGTCAATCCACTTATGAAATGCAACTACCGGAATTGAAGAAACCCAATCTCTGGTCACCGGATACACCATATTTGTACACACTTGAGATTTTAATAATAGAAGATGGCAAAGAAACAGATAGAGTTACAGAAAAAGTTGGATATCGTTGGTATGAGTTTAAAGAGAAGGGAGCTTTTTATCTTAATGGTAAAAGATTGCTGCTTAGAGGAACTCACCGACATGAAGAATTATCCGGTTATGGTAATGCTTTGCCAGACACCATCCATAGAAAAGATGTAAAGCTTATTAAGGATTTAGGAGCCAATTTTGTTAGGCTTGCACACTATCCTCAAGCTCTTGAAGTTTATAAAGCATGCGATGAACTTGGTTTATTAGTATGGGATGAAAATCCTTGGTGCAGAGGCGGTATGGGTCCAAAAGAGTGGCAAACAAATACTCAGAATATTTTTGAAAAAATGATTCTGCAAAACTATAATCATCCAAGTATAATAATGTGGTCTATTGGAAATGAAAGTGATTGGCTGCCGGATTTTGCGGGTGGAGATAATCAAGATTCTCTAAAAGTGTATGCACAAAAGCTGCACAACTTGGCAAAAAAATTAGATCCATATCGGGTTACAACAACAAGGAAATTTCCCGCAGCTCAAAATGTTGTTGATGTATTTTCACCTTCAATTTGGAGCGGTTGGTACTCTGATGTTTATAAGAATTATGAAAAAGCTTTGATAAAAGCACGAGATGCAAATAAGAGTTTCTTTCATGCTGAGTTTGGCGGTGATAGTCATGTAGGGCGACATACGGAAACACCAATATCTGGTGAAGGCAAAATACAAACTATAGGTGGTGATGAACCTATAAATAAAATTAGATCAAGCAGCATTGCAAATATTGGTGATTGGAGCGAAAGCTACATTGTTGATTTGTTTGATTGGTATTTACATGTAACAGAAAATCTTGATTGGCTTACCGGATCAGCTCAGTGGATATTCAGAGATTTTACTACGCCACTTCGTCCGGAGAATCCAATTCCTTATGTAAATCAAAAAGGCTTGGTTGATATGAATAACAAGCCAAAAGACGCTTATTATGTTTTTAAAAGTTATTGGAGTGAAAGCCCAAAATTTGCTTACATCGAATCTCATACTTGGCTTAAGAGAAATGGAGAACCAAATCAAAAAAGAGAAGTCAATGTTTTCAGTAACTGTAACGAAGTTGAATTATTTATAAACAATGTTAGCCAAGGCAAATTGAAAAGAAATACAAAAAGCTTTCCAGCCGCTGGATTGAGCTGGCAAGTTCTGTTTATAGAAGGGAAGAATAATATTCAAGCGATTGGTTATGACGATAGTAAATTAGTTGCACAAGACAGTCTTTCCCTCGAATACACAACCAAGAAAATAGGCAAACCGGAAGAACTTATATTATCAAAAGAAAGATGTTCTGATGGAAGCCATTTAATAACAGCACAAGCAGTAGATAATATGGGAAATCTTTGCACTGATTTTAACCAAAGAGTATATTTCACAGCTTTATCAGGTGGAAAGTTGATTGATAATCTTGGAACTCCAACAGGCAGTTCAATAATTGAACTTGCTAATGGAAAAGCTCAAATCAAATTCAAGCACATTCCATTTCAAAAAGGAGTAATTGAAGTAAGGAACCAAGACTTTAAAGGCACTTTCATAGTTATTGAAGACTAACCTATAATTATTTCAAAAACAGAAAAAATTTGTTGACTAGTACATCTTTTTAAACATATATTATGTATGACATATAATGTAATTTATGTTATCAATATTTTAAAAATACATAAATAAAGAGAAAACTAATGTTCACATCAGTCGGGAATAGAGAACTACTAAGCATCAGAGTAGCTGATGATATCGAAGATGCAATTCACGATGGTAAAATCCAGATTGGAGAAAAACTTCCTTCAGAATTGGAATTATGCACACAATTTGGTGTAAGTAGAACCGCTGTACGCGAGGCATTAAGAATGCTTAGCGCAAAAGGAATGATATCTATAGAGAAAGGTCGCGGAATTTTTGTTCGTGGATTAACTTCTCAAAATGTAACCGATCCAATGCACAGTTACTTAAAAACAAAAGTTGGTGCTTCTTATATAATTGATATAATTGAGGCGAGAGAATTTATTGAGCCGGAAATTGCAAGAATAGCAGCCTTTAACCGAAATGACCAAAATTTAGAAAAACTGAGAGCCGATGTTGCTTCGATGAAAGCGTTTGTTGGTGTTCCGTTTGATTGGGCACGATTAGATATGAATTTTCATCTAAATATTGCATACTCTACACAAAATAATCTGCTTCCATTAATGCTAAAACCAGTCTTTAGATTGATGCCGGAAATTAAATCCAAAATTGTGGCGGATGTACCTGAAGCACGGGAATCAGCAATAGAATGGCATTCCAGGATTTTGAATGCTATCGAAATAGGCGATTCGGAATTGTGTTACTCTGAAATGAAAAAACATTTAGCTATAGCCAAAGAACATGCCCAAAAAATGATGAAAGTGGAAGGAATAATAGATTCCAATAAATGAAACAAATGTATTTCAACAAATAGTATGTGATTGGAAAAAATCAATGTTCATTTTGTGCAATTTATAAAAGGTGTTAAAAAATGCAACTGGTTCAACTTTCTTTTATTGTAGCAAAATGAACTAATTATAGTGTAAAAAAGTATTCTAATGTAATCTTAGGAGCTTATCCAAATGAGAAAAAAATTTTTATTGGTTTATGTATTAATTCTCATATTCGGTAGTTTTAATCTAATCTACTCCGGTGAAACTGGAAAAATCTCTGGAAAAGCAATTGATAAAGCAAATAAAGAGCCACTTTTAGGTGCTTCAATTGTAATTATCGCCAGATGGGAAGAAGGTGTAGAAAAGAAAATTCCGGAAATGAGAGGAGCATCAACAAACATGGATGGCGATTTTTTCATATTGAATGTTCCTCCAGGTTTGTATAGTGTAAAGGCTTCATACGTCGGTTACCGCTCAGAAGTTGTAACTCTTGTAAAGGTTGATGTTGACAAAACTTCTGAAGTAAACTTTTTTTTAGAAACTGATGCAGTCCAAGGTAAAGAAGTAGTTGTTTCTGCATTTAGTGCAAAAAAAGTAGAACCCGATATTACAGCAACCAAACAAGTC
Organism: uncultured Melioribacter sp.; assembly: GCA_964631495.1. Taxonomy (GTDB): domain Bacteria; phylum Bacteroidota; class Ignavibacteria; order Ignavibacteriales; family Melioribacteraceae; genus Stygiobacter. The sequence goes on from CAZVYT010000028.1 coordinate 25,014, forward strand.
TATACAATTGCAGATGTTTCTAGCACAGCAGGCATAGCTTCAGTTACGGATATTTTAGAGCTTCAAGCAGATGTTATTGATGATCATTTTAGAGGTGGAAGAATTGGTCAATCAAGCTACTTAATTGGCGGCGCATCTATAAACAATCCGCTCAGTAATCAGCGGTCGTTTTCTCCAATGGTAACTGGACTTCAGCAAGTTGAAGTTTATACCAGCGGATTTAGCGCCGAGTATGGCAATGCTCAATCTGGCGTTGTTAACATGGTTGCAAAAGAAGGTGGTGAAGCATGGGAAACAAGGTTAGAAGCTTCTTCAACTATGCCCCGGTACAGATCTTTTGGCGGAAGTGTTTACGATACTGAAAATCTTCCTTTTTATGGAATCCTTTCTGGACATCCAAGCGCATGGTTTGCAGTAGACCCAAGTATTGGCAAACCAGCATTTACAGTCCCTTCTAGTATAATTTCCGGATTTACACCCGGAAACATGAGAGATTCTCTTGCACTTGCTCGGTTAACACAAATTACTTGGCTTCAGGGCGTTAGAAGAGTTGGATTAGATTACGGAACTCAGTTCGATACAAGACTTGATTTTTCAGCAGGCGGTCCTCTTGCAGAAGGTATGAAAATGTTTATCGCAGCAAGACAAAACATAGAAAACCCAACAATACCTACTTCTGATCCAAATGTTGAGCGGCAGATAATGAGTAATATAACTTATCAAGCCGGAAAAGATGATAAACTAAAATTTAATTTCATATTAGCAAACCAAGCTGATAATTATTTAGATAGCGGTTGGCTGGATTGGATGTTCAATCCTACAACTGGTGTTACGCAAAGAAGTACAGAAACTAAACACTACGGATTAAACTGGAATCATTTTTTTAACAATTCAACATTTATGGATGCTAAGTTAAACGTATTAAATGTAACAACTAAAGATCAAATTGAAATTGTTGGCGATGATGAATACACTGATGATTATACAAGAAGATTAATTTGGCCAAATTACACAGATCCTTCACTACACAGAGTATTAGGTTTACAAAGCAGCCGCGGTTCTCAAAAGTTAATTACTTACGATCTGCAAGCAAGCGTTTCGAGCCAATTAAACAAATTCAATTTGCTAAAAGCCGGGCTCCAATTTACTTATTACGATTTGAAAGTTGATCAACAGCAATCAATTGGCAGCGAGGCTACTGTACAAAAGATCGTATTTAATAATTATCCTATGGAAGGAGCGCTATATCTTCAAGACAAGATGGAGTTTATAGGATTTATTGCAAATATAGGTCTTCGTTTCGATTTCTATGATATGAATACAGATTATTATTTAGATACTTTTTCACCGCTCAGAAACCCAAATAGAAAAAGTGAAACTGGAACAGATTATTATAACAAAGATTTGGCTGCAAAGGGACAAACTAAACTTTACACAAGATTACAGCCAAGAATTGGAATTTCATTTCCACTTTCAGAAACATCAGTTTTCCATTTAAATTACGGTACATTTACTCAAAGACCATCATTCACGCAGATTTATTATAATCAGATTTCTTTCTATAATGATATTCAATTCATCGGCAATCCACTTCTGAAACCGGAAAATACCAGAGCTTATGATATTGGGCTAGTTAATGCGTTTCCGTATGGAATTAAACTTGATGTAAGTGCCTACTATAAAGATGTAACTAATCTAATAGAAGTTTCAAACTATGAAGATGAAAAAACACAGAAGTACAAAACTTACACTAACCGTGAATATGCTGATATAAAAGGATTTATTGTTAACCTAGAAAAATCTGAAGGTTCATTAAAAGGTTATATCCGATATAACTATGAGTCGGCAAAAGGCAAGAACAGCAACGATCTTACATCGCCGGTTACTTTTTCGGAAATAGCGATAAATAATAAAATGCCAGATCCAGAAGATGTTTTTCTTGATTATGATAGAAGCCATAAAGCAATTTTTAATTTAAGCTACAGAACTTCTAAGAAAGATGGTTTTAAAATTGGTAGTATTTATCCACTTGGACGTATGAGTTTAAGTTTAACATATAGAATTTACTCAGGAAGACCTTATACTTTTGATGCCTCCGGACAAGGATTAAAGTACAATATGAGAACTCCAACAGAAACCGATCTAAGAGTTCGTTTGGAAAAAACTTTCTCTATGGGTGATACTGATTTATTGTTCTATCTAGAAGGCTTCAATTTATTAAACTCAATTACATATAATTATTCGAGAGTTTTTACAAACGATAGTCCTACATCTGCAAATAATTTAACAAAATGGCACCGCGGAGATTCACCGGGTTTTTATCCATACAATTCTGGCGGAGTTATCATCAATAATAGAGAAGAAGATATAAGGCTTTATGATGAATACGCTCCATATTTATCGGATCAGTCTGCTAGTGTTATTAGCAACCAGCCAAGATATTTTCGTCTTGGTGTTACTTTCAAATTTTAATGTATGAAAAAAATAAACAGTTTATACAAAGGAGAAATGTTGATGAATCAATTAACAAGCAAAAAAGTTTTGCTTCTTCTTTTTATCTCGATT
>CAZVYT010000028.1:27588-42118 GCA_964631495.1 uncultured Melioribacter sp.
TTACTATTGACTAATTCAATGGTTTTTCTATTCCTTCTTTTTATCTCGATTTTAAGTTTGGCTAGTAATTTATTAGCACAGGAATTTAAAATACACAAACGCGGTATGCTTCATGAAACAATATTTAACACTGGTGATATAGGCAGACCGTGGGTAAATAATAGCGGTGGATCCGGAGATAAAACAAATGTTCCACTTATGGAATGGCCTTCAAACTCAAGAACAATTGTAAACGGCATTACATATGATGGACAGCATAATATTCTTGGCGGCGGCGTTTACCTTGGTGGTAACCTCGAAGGTCAACCGGGTCAAGATAAGAGAATTTGGTCTTTCTGCGGAGCGGTAGGAAGCGGCACTCCGGAAATTGTTGTTAACAAATGGGTATTTCCACTTTCCATTACTCGTACAGAAAATTATCCTTTGCTTGCTAATGGTGATCTAAACCCAAATTACAATCCGGATGAAGCTGAAGAAATTATTGTTTCCAAATGGGGAACTACTATTGGTGTTACTGTAACAAGAACATCTAGAGCATGGAGTTACCCAGATTATGATGATATGATTATTTATGAATATGAATTTGATTACACTGGTGATATAAATGGAAGTCCAAATTCTATAGAACAAACAACAACTCTCAAGGATTTTATGGTTGCGTTTAATTATGGATTTGCTCCATCAATGTATGGTTACCAAAGGCATTACCAAACTTGGAAGTACAATGGCGGCTTATACCAAGCTGATAATTACAATGTTTGGGATTCTGACTACTGGCTTTCTTACAATCTTGATAGCAAAACAACTACAGATCAAAGTTTACCTGGAGGAAAGCCGGAACCAGATCCTATTTTATTTAAACGCTTTGCTCAGACTGGTGAGAATGGTGGAGGTTTTGCTAGTCCACAAGCTCCGGGATATGCAATGCTATACTATCCTTTAGATAATCTTGCTGTGCTGGATCCAGTTGACTTAACAAAAAATGAATCTGATTTTGTAAAATTATTGAGAAAGGATTCTGGCGGTAATTACTATGAACTTGATTCAAAAGGCAGAGTAAAGCAGCCATTCAACAATAAAATTACTACGGGTGTAACTAGTTCATCTAAACTTATTAATGAATGGCTTAATCCATATTACGGCAGATGGGCAAGCGCATGGACATCTACAACTGCAGAACAAATTCCTCCTTATTTCTACGGCGGCGATAGAACTAAATGGATCGAAAAATGGGCAGGACGTAGTAAATACAATAAAAACCAGAGTTCTCAATCATGTTCTAAATTAAATACGTTTGGTCCATATACATTGAAACATGGAACAAAACTCAGATTTGCACTGGCTGAAGTTGTTGGATATGGACAAGACCATATGAAATTTGTAGAAGGTGGTTTAGCTACTTATAATTGGTCACTTAATACACAATTCAGTCAAATACCCGGCATGGACAGAAAAGTTGTTTTAGGCGGGCAGGTAATGACAGAGAATTACTTAAAGGATTTTGGATATCCGGATTACGTGAATTCTAATGTAAGAACAGTTCAGCAAGTTGCGCATAAAGCTCATCAAGCATATTTGGGTAAAGAACCATTAGTACCTGTGTGGCCAGAAGATAATCCAAACTTTGGTAGTTATAAAATTCCGGTTCCTTGTCCGGCTCCTATTATTAAACTTTCTAATACTGCTACTGCAGATATCAAAATTGAGTGGAAAAGGACAGCAGAAAGTTTTACGCATCCTCGTTTAATGGGAAAACTAACACAGTATAAAATCTACAAAAGTCTCTCTGGTATGGGTCCATGGAAACTAGTAAAGACAATTAATGTAGGTAACGTAAACAGCTCCAATCAATATGAGCATCTTGATATTGATAACGACTTTAAGATTGGAGAGAGCAGATTTTATTGTGTTACATCCATTGATGACAAAGGGAATGAAAGTGGAAAAACAAACTTGATTCAGTTCTCAAAGAAAGTGGGAGCTGTAGAAAAAATGGGTAAAGTTTATGTTGTACCAAATCCATTTATTTCAAAGTCTGGTTTTGCTGGTGATGATGGTAAAATTGGCTTTTATGGCTTACCTCCTAAATGTACAATTCGCATTTTTACTTATGCCGGTCAGTTAGTTGAAACTATTGAACATGAAGCTGCTGATTCTTATTCAATAGAATGGTTTCAAACAAGTAAGAACGGTCAAGAAATTGCTTCTGGAGTGTATTTATATATCGTCAACGCACCAACTGGCGAAGTGGCAAAAGGCAAGTTTGTGGTTATTAAATAAATTATCTATACAGAGGAATGATAATGAATATGAATAACAAAAAGTTTTTAATAATTATGCTTTCACTCTGCGTATCTATTCAACTTTCGGCATTTGAAAAAGTTGGAACTACTTCATTTCAATTTTTGAAAGTTTACCCTGGTGCGAGAGCAAGTGCAATGTCTGGTGCATATTCTTCCATTGCAAATAATTCCGATGCTATGTTTTGGAATCCAGCCGGAATAACAAGTGTAAAAGGATTTAATGCTACTGCGGACTTTGTTAATTGGTTCTTGGATATAAAGCATTATTCATTTTCCGCTGCTTATAGTTTGGGTGATTGGGGAACGGTTGGTTTATTTGGCATGGCAACAGATGTAGGTGATATTGAAGAGACTCGTGTTGATATGATTGGAGTTGGCGGTTTTGTTGATGGTATGTTTAATCCTGGTATAACTGGCAGAGTGTTTTCTCCATCTGCTATTGTTGTGGGAATGTCTTACGCAACCCGTCTTACGGACAGATTTTCTTTTGGTGTCAATATAAAATATGTAAGCGAAGATTTAATTTATGCAAAAGCCAATGCTTTAGTTTTTGATGCGGGATTCTTATTTGAAACAAAGTTCAGATCAATTGTTCTTGGTGCTTCAATTCGGCAATTTGGTCAAGAAGTAAAATTTATAGATAAATATTATCCGCTTCCACAAACTTTTAATATTGGCATTTCTGCAAATCTTTTTGCACCAACAGAGCCATTGATATCTTCTTTAGGTGATGACCACACGATCCTTTGCTCGTATGACATGATTCAGCCAAGAGATTATGATCAAATGCACAGCTTAGGAATGGAATACTCGTTCAAACAATTAATTTATTTACGTGGCGGATACACTTTCAACAGCGATCAAGAAGGCTTATCAGCCGGAGTAGGAATAAATTTTAATAATTACAAGATTGATTATTCTTTCAGTGAATATGGAAAATACCTGAACTCTATTCATAGAATTACTTTTGGATTCGAATTAAACTAGAGAAACATTACACAGGAGCGAAATTAAAATGAATTTTTATAAAAATATTAAAACATTACTTCCAATTCTAATGTTAGTGATAATCACTTTTTGCTCTTCAATTTCAACAGCTCAGCATAGAGGAGATAATCTTTCATTTCAAGGATTAACTTTCAAAGATAATGTTGATGTAAAAGCATCAGCTATGGGCGGTGCAGTAACAGCCGTAGCCGGAAATCTTTCTTCTTTGTTTTTTAATCCGGCAGGCTTAGCAAAAATTGATAAAATTCAGATATCGGTAAGCGCTAATCATTATAATAGGCATTGGAGAGAAAACCAGAATTACTATGCGAATAGGAATTTTACATCGCTGCCATTTTATCTTGAAGGGCTTTACATTCCAAAAATAGAAAACAACGGCAAATGGGATGGAGAACTTTACAAAGATACAGTAAGCTTCTTAATTAACGCGCCAAAGCTCGGATATAACGAGTTTGATGAGGAAGTAGCGCAATGGAAAAACGATAAGAGTGAGTTTGGATTAAAAAATATTTCGGTTGCTATTCCATTTATTTTAGGTGAAAGAAAGTTTGTTGTGGCGGCAAGTTATTTTAAGACTCAAATAAATGACTTCGATCGCAATGAATCATTCCTCAGCCCAATGATAACTTCTTATGATTACGAAACTGGATTTAAGAGAGTTGTAAACGGAGTAGACACACTTAAATTGGAATGGTCACGTTTTTTAAGAAGCAGATATGGTTCAATGAATAATATAGTTGCTGGAATATCCAATCAATTATCCGAAAACATTATGATTGGGGCTGGAATTAAAATTCAGTCAGGTGAATCCGATGATTTTCTTTCACTAAAAAGAGCAGGTAATTTCCATCTCATTAACGATCAGAAATTTAAATTTTATTTTGCTGATTACTTAAAAGAAGTTAGCGGAATATCAAAGTTTAGTTCAACATCTTTTAACATTGGCGCAATGGTGAATATTAATAGAATTAAACTGGGACTTAAGGTAGATATGCCATACACTTTAACAAGAGAATGGAATTATACAACAACAGAAAAAGGAATTAAAAACACTACAAAATCACTTTCTTCAAAAGATGAACTAAAAATGCCAGCAACATATAATTTTGGTATTAGTTTCCAGCCTGTTGATAGCTTTATTATGGCATTTGGCTACGATAGCTCTCCATACAGTAAAGCAGAATTTACTTTTGGCTCTTCTGATACGACATTTAGAAAATGGATAGATCAAAACACACTCTCTTTTGGATTGGAATATAAGTTGTTCAGTTTCTTAAACTTAATGGCTGGTTACAGATCAGTCCCCGAAGTTTTCATTCCGGATGGTGCAGCGATTAAGGATAAAGGACCAATTTCGAACTCATACAACATTGGGCTAAGTGTAAGAACAATTCTTGGCTGTTTTGATCTGGCATTTGAATATAGAAGTATGAAGTATTATGACTCTTACTACAGTAATGCAAACTATGTGTTTGAGAAAACTTCTAATATCCTAATCGGTTATACTTATTCACTCTAAATTTTAATACAAATAAGGAAAGAATCTATGGAATTAAAAAACAAAACAGCTTTGGTAACTGGTGGCGCAAGAGATATTGGAAGAGCTGTTTCGGTAACTTTAGCTAAAGCGGGTGTTTCTGTTATTATAAATTATTATGATAATGAAGAACAAGCTAACGAAACATTGCAAATGATAAATGATTTTGGTGGAAAAGCAATCTTAGTTCAAGGCGATATGACTAAATGGGAATCAGTTCAGAATTTGGTAAATAAAGGCGTAGATGCATTTGGTAAGATTGATATTTTAGTAAATGTTGCCGGTGGATTAATGGGAAGACATCTCATCAGCGAGATGGACGAAAGTTTTTGGGATGTTGTTATGGATGTAAACTTGAAGAGTGTTTTTCTTGTATGCAAAGCAACGATTCCAAATATGAATGACGGCGGTGCGATTGTAAACTTTACTTCTCAAGCTGCAAGAGATGGTGGAGGATTTGGTGCAATTGCTTACGCTTCTGCAAAAGGAGGCGTTTTAACTTTCACTCGTGGTCTTGCAAAAGAATTAGGAACTAGAAAAATTAGAGTAAACGCGGTTTCGCCTGGTATGATTAATACAACATTTCACAACACATTTACAAAACCGGAAATTCGCCAAAAGGTAGCTGCTTCTACTCCATTAGGAAGAGAAGGTGAAGCGCATGAAGTTGCAAACTTAGTTTTATTCCTTGCTTCAGAATCTTCATCCTTTGTAAATGGTGCTGCTGTTGAAATAAACGGCGGAACATATTTCGTGTAATTAATTTTTTGATTTTAACTTTAAAACTATACGAATAAATAATTTCTTATGATTAAACGAATTCTTCTTTTTATTTCAATTACTACAATTTGTCTCGCACAAGTTCATCCTAACATTATGCTTTCTAAGAATGAAGTTTCTATAATTAGACGCGACTTAAATAAATATCCTGCTTTCGTAAAAGCATTTAATAAAATTAAATTACAAATTGATAAGGCTATAGCTCTACCAATTGAAGTTCCAATTCCATTAGATGCGGCAGGCTATACACACGAAAAGCATAAACAGAACGGCACAAATATGCAGCAAGCCGGAGTTTTGTTTCAAATAACCAAAGATGAAAAGTATGCTAAGTTTATAAAAGAATTATTCCTTTTGTATTCCAAATTGTATCCATCATTACAAAAACACCCCGCTGCAACCTCAAATTCTTATGGAAGGTTATTCTGGCAGTCACTTAATGAATATGTGTGGACTGTAAATACTACTCAAGCTTATGATTGTATCTACGATTACTTAACCGTCTCCGAAAGAAAAAATATTGAAGAGAATATATTTAGAAAATTGGCAGAATTCTTTTCTGTAGAACATGCTAAGATTCTTGATTTAATTCATAACCATGGAACCTGGAGCTGTGCCGCTGTTGGAATGATTGGAATGGTACTTAATGATAAAGACTTGATAGAAAAATCACTATACGGCACTAAAAAGAATAGGCTTGGCGGTTACCTAAAACAGCTTGAATCACTTTTCTCTCCAGATGGTTTTTATACAGAAGGAAACTACTACGCTCGTTACGCATTAATGCCATTCTATACTTATGCTAGCGCGCTAAACAATTACATGCCAGAATTAAAAATATTTGATTATCACAATTCAATTCTTAAAAAAGGCTTGTATACTGCGCTGCAAATGACATATGTAAATGGAGAATTCATTCCTATTAACGATGCCGCAAAAGGTAAAGATTATTTATCGCCGGAAATTGTCTCTACAATAAACATAGCTTACACACAATATGGACAAGATGAATCTTTGTTGAATATTGCAAAAAAACAAAAATCTGTAATGCTAAGTGAAGCCGGGTTGTTGGTTGCTAAAGCTCTTTCTAAGAAAAACGAATTTCCGGATTTCAATTACATTAGCGCAGAATATTCTGATGGAGCAAAAGGCGATGAAGGTGGAGTTGGAATTCTTCGTCATGGTAATGTTGATGATCAATCTCTTGTTTTAATGAAGTACACCGGACACGGGTTATCTCACGGACATTTCGATAAGCTCTCTATGCTATATTATGATAATGGTATTGAAGTATTACAAGATTATGGCTTTGCACGTTTTGTTAATACTGAACCAAAAAATGGCGGTAGATATTTACCGGAAAATAAATCATTTGCTATGCAGACCATTGCTCATAACACAATTACAGTTGATGAGAAATCAAATTTTGACGGAAAAGAATCTATAAGTGAAAAGTATCATTCAAATAAGCATTTCTTCGATTGTGGGAATGCTGATTTTCAGATTATGAGTGCAAAAGATAGTAATGCTTTCAAAGGTGTTAAGATGCAGCGTACAATTGCATTGCTTGGGGATAAGCATTTTATCAAGCCGTTAGTCATCGACATTTTTAAGGTTACTTCAGATATAGAACATCAGTACGATTTGCCCTATTACTACATGGGACATTTTCTAAGTACTAACATAAAATATACTTCGCATACTTCAGAAAAGAGAATTTTAGGAAAGGCTAACGGCTACCAGCATTTATGGCTGGATGGAGAAGGAAGTGGTAATGAAGAAGGGGTTTTCAAATTCTCTTGGATGATGCCAAAAAGATATTACACTATAACCAGCAATGCCGGTTCAAATACAAAAGTTCTTTTTACAAGAATTGGCGGAAACGACCCAAATTTTAATTTAAGAAATGAACCAGCAGTAATGCTGCGTTATAATGGAAAATCTAATGTCTTTGCTTCTGTTATTGAACCGCATGGAAGTTTTGATCCAGTAACAGAAAATTCAAATAACTCAGAAGGAATCATAAAATCAGTTAGGGTGATTGGTTCAAATGACGAAGCAACAGTAATAGAAATTAATGCAAAAAATAATTTAAGCTGGACATTAATGATTACTAACAAAGAATCTTTACATAACACAAAACACTCTGTCGAGTTTTCAAATAAAAAATATGAATGGATTGGCAATTACAATCTGATAAAAACAAAATAAGCAAGGAGCAATTATGGATAGTTTAAAATCAATGGCAGGATATGTATACAACTCAGATATTCCTTGGGATAATGTTGCTGATGGTATAAGAAGAAAAATTATGGGTTATAATAAAGATTTAATGCTCGTTCTTGTAGAATTTACAAAAGGAGCAATTGGTTATGTACATAAACATTATCATTCACAAGTATCTTACTTAGTGCAAGGCTCTTTCGAAGTTACAATTGGAGAAGAAAAGAAAATTCAGAAAGCCGGCGATGTTTATTTCTTAGAGCCAAATATTGAACATGGCGTTGTAGCTCTTGAAGATAGTGTTTTGATAGATGTGTTCTCTCCTCATCGAGAAGATTTTTTAAAACAATAAATTCAAAAAAGTTTAAGGATAAAAATGAAACAAGTTAAAGGATTGCGTTGGTGGATAATAGGAATGATTGCGCTGGTTACCATTATCAATTACATTGATAGAAACGCACTTGCAATAATGTGGCCTTCTATTTCAAAAGATCTTGGGTTATCAAAAGATGATTACAAATGGATTGTTATTGTATTTATGCTTGCATATGCAATTAGCCAAAGTGTTTCTGGTAAAATCTATGATAAAATTGGTACAAGATTAGGTTTTGTATTTTCTATTGTTATTTGGTCATTTTCATCCGGATTGCATGGGTTATCTAACTCATTAACCTCATTTGGGGCACTACGTGCCGCATTAGGTTTTGGAGAAGCTGGCAACTGGCCAGGTGCAACAAAATCAAATGCGGAATGGCATCCGGTAAAAGAGCGTGCTTTGGCGCAAGGCATTTTTAATGCCGGTGCTGCTGTTGGCGGAATAATATCTCCACTTTTAATTGCATTTCTTTACTCGAACTTTGGATGGCGTACTACATTCCCAATAATTGCTACTTTTAGTTTAATATGGCTCATTCCTTGGTTGATAATTAATAAAGGATTACCAAAGACTCATCCATGGATAAGTGAAGAAGAGAAAAACTATATTCTTAGCGGTCAGGCAAATCAAAATAATGCCAAAACAGAAAGAGTAATCAAATGGAAAGAATTACTTAGTTATAAAAAATCTTACTCAGTAATTGTCTCAAGATTTTTTCTTGATCCAATTTGGTGGATGTTTGTTAGCTGGCTCCCGATTTATCTTTTCGAAAAATTTAATTTTGACATCAAACAAATTGGTTACTTTGCTTGGGTACCATTTGTTGGTGCAGCAATTGGAAGTCTAAGTGGTGGATGGGCTTCAGGCTTCTTAATTAAAAAAGGTTGGACAGTTAACAAAGCAAGAAAGACAGTTATACTTATCGGAAATGTAATATGTCTGCCAGCCTTAGTTCTAACTGCTTATGCAAGCACACCGTTAACAGCTGTGCTTCTTATAGCTGTAATTCTATTTGGGTTTCAAGTTTCTATTAACAACATACAAACTTTACCAAGTGATTTTCTTACAGGAAAATCAGTAGGCTCGCTTGCCGGACTTGGTGGAATGGCAGCCGCAATTGGAGTTGTATTATCTATGCTTCTTGTTCCGGAACTTACAAAAGTTAGCTGGGCTCCATTTTTTATAATGGGTGCTATGCTTGTACCTCTTGGTTTATTTTCAGTTTATTTCTTTGCCGGTAATATTGAAAGAATTCAATTAAAAGAAGATTAATATCATCTGAGTTAATGATGAAAAAATTATTTTTTGTTTTATTAGTTGCTTCGGTTATAACGGCAGAGGTTAAGCTTCCTAAAGTGTTCGGAAGCAATATGGTGCTTCAGCAGAATTCTGTTATTAAAATCTGGGGCTTTGCAGACCCGGGCGAAAAGATAAACGTAAAACTAGCTGATAATAAATCTGAAAGTAATACTAATGATGATGGTAAATGGTATGTTGAATTACCCGAGATGAAAGCCGGAGGACCTTATGAGATTGTTGTTGAGGGAAAAAATAAAATTGTTCTTTCAAATGTTATGGTTGGAGAAGTATGGCTCTGCTCCGGTCAATCAAATATGGAGTTCCAATTAAGAAAGTGTACCGGCAGCGCGCAAGAAATTGCAAGTGCAAATTATCCGTTGATTAGAATATTTATTGTTAAACATAAGGTCGCTGAAACTCCGCAAGATGATGTTGAAGGTGAATGGCTTTTATGTAATCCAAATTCTATAGGTGAGTTTTCGGGGGTTGGTTATTACTTTGGGAAAAAATTATTTGAAGAAAAAAATGTACCCGTTGGATTAATCCAATCAACATGGGGAGGAACAGCTGCAGAAGCTTGGACTGCTAGCGAAGTATTGCAGGCTGATAAAGATTTTACTCCGATTCTTACTAGATGGAATACACAAATGCAGAATTATCCATCCGCACTTGATGAGTTTAATAAAAAATCAAAATCATTAATTGATGCTTGGAGAATTGACAGTGCTAATGCGGCTAACAAAGGTATGGCGGCTCCAAGAAAACCGGCAAAGCCGGAAGGACCTGGTACTAGAAACCAGCCAAGCGGATTATACAATGGAATGATTTATCCATTAGCGCAAATGCAAATTAAAGGTATAATTTGGTACCAAGGTGAATCTAACACTTCAAGAGCTTTTCAGTACAGAAAATTATTTTCGGCATTGATAAATAATTGGAGAGCTCTTTGGAAAAGAGATGATTTACCTTTCTATTTTGTTCAGCTTCCAAATTTGTTGAGACAACCGGAACCTTCCAAAAGTGGATGGGCAGAATTAAGAGAAGCTCAGTTAAAAACTCTTTCGCTTAATAATACTGGGATGGCTGTAACTATAGATATCGGAGATTCGACTGATCTTCATCCAGCAGATAAAAAAGATGTTGGACTTAGACTTGCATTCATTGCACTTTATAACCTCTACGATAAAGATGAATTCTATTATTCGGGACCTTTATATAAATCGTACAAAATTGTAGAAGAAAAAGTCATAATCTCATTCGATCATACAGCAAATGGGTTGATTGTAAAAAATGGAAGTGAATTACGAGGTTTCAAAATATGTGGTGAAGAAAAAATATTTGTAGATGCCAACGTAAAAATTGTGGGCAATGATATCGTTGTTTGGAGTGATAAAATTCCGAAACCAGTTTCTGTTAGATATGCTTGGGCTGATAACCCTTATTGCAATTTGTATAACACTGCTAAGTTGCCTGCATCACCGTTTAGAACTGATGATTGGCAAGAAGTAACATTTGATAAACGGTAATAATAAGAAATGAAAAGAATAACAATTATCTTACTTCTTTTGGTTGGAACTATTTGCGCCGAAAGTTATAAAGTCCATGATGTTATGGCATTTAAGTCTGTATTAAAAAAAGTAAAACCGGGTGACCAAATAATTTTAGCTAATGGGGAATGGAAAGACAGTAGACTAATATTTGAAGCTGAAGGTACTAAAGATCAGCTAATTACATTAAAAGCTGAAACTGCCGGAAAGGTTATACTTACTGGCTCATCAACTTTAAAAATAGCCGGAAATTACTTAGTAGTTGATGGACTCTATTTCACTAATGGTTTTGTTGAAAATAATGATGTTATTGAATTTAGAAAAGATTCGAAAACTGGCAGCAATTTTTGCAGATTAACCAATACAGCAATTATTGATTATGCACCTGCAGATGATAAATTGCAAAATAAATGGGTTTCGCTTTATGGTTCGCACAATCGAGTGGATCATTGTTATTTTAAAAATAAAAGTAACGAAGGGTGTTTATTGGTAGTGTGGCTTTCGAAGACACCAAATTATCATTTAATTGATTCAAATTATTTTGCTTATCGCCCTGAACTTGGAAGAAACGGCGCAGAAATAATTAGAGTTGGAACAAGTGACTGGTCCATGTTTCCAAGTTATACAACAGTTGAAAACAATTACTTTGAAAATTGTAATGGTGAAAGAGAAATAATTTCTAATAAATCATTATACAATACTTATCGTTATAATACGTTTTACGAGTGTCAAGGTACTCTAACTCTAAGACATGGCAATTATTGTGAAGTTTATGGAAATTATTTCTTTGGCAACAATGAAAAAAATACGGGCGGTGTAAGAATTATTGGGGAAGGGCATAAAATTTATAATAATTATTTTCAAGATTTGGCGGGAGAAGATGCATTTGCTGCTTTGTCTTTTATGAATGGTGTTCCAAATTCACCTGCTAACAGGTATTTTCAAGTAAAAGATGTGCATGTTACATTCAATACATTTGTAAACAACAAGCAGAGCATTGATATAGGTGTTGGTAAAGATGAAGAATTAAGCCTGCCTCCAATAAACTCAATCATAGCAAATAACATTCTATATTCAAAAAATGGAAAATTGATTAAGTATTCCGATAAACCGAAAAATTTTAAGTGGGAAGGAAATATTTATTACGGCTCAGAGATTGGAATTGATGTGAAAGAAGGAATGAATGAACTGAATCCCGAAATGAAATATGATGGTGTACTTTATAGACCTTCGTTCAAAAATGATATTCTTGGTAAAGCAATTGGTGATTTTAATTATGTAATTGATGATATCGACGGTCAAGCAAGAAGCAATATCAAAACACCAGGATGTGATGAGTTATCTCAAGATAAAATTGATAGAAAACCGATGGGTAAAAACAATACTGGTCCAAACTGGAAAAGGAATTAGGAGATTCTAATGAACTTTAAGCTTAGATTTTGCAAAAGTTACTTTACAGTTATTTTATTTTATGCTACTAATTTATTGTTTTCACAACAAAACGCTATACAAGTTGCTAATGAAGATGAATTAATTTTTGCGCTGAAAAAAATAAAAGGTAATGACATTATTGAGATATTGCCTGGAGAATTTAATCTCAATGCAAAAATAGATATTACCTTAATAACTACTAAAGACAAACCCGCCATCATCAGAGCAAAAAGTCCTGGAACTGTAAAATTTATTGGAAACACTTGGTTTAGCTTTAAGAATTCATCTTTTATTTCTATTGAAGGAATAGAATTTCTTTCAATTGATGGGCCGGCGGTTGAATTGCTTGGTTGTAATAACATCAGAGTTACAAACAATGTTTTTCATCTCAAAGAAACAAAAAAATCATCGTGGATATTTATAGGAAATGAAGAGGGAGCAAAGTCTAACACTAGTCATCACAACAGAATTGATCATAACTTATTTGAGAATAAAAAAGAGCTTGGCAATTTCATAACAATCGAAGGAACTATGGCTCCAGAGTTCCAAGTATCTCAATATGATTTAATTGATAACAATTATTTCAGAAATATTGGTCCGAGAGCAGAAAATGTTTTGGAAGCAATTAGAGTTGGTTCTAGCCATGTTTCGCTATCAAGTGGTTTTACAGTAATTGAAAAAAACCTTTTCGAAAGATGTGATGGAGATCCTGAAGTGGTTTCTATTAAATCATCCGATGACACAGTACGCTATAACACTTTTCGAGAATGCTTGGGTGTATTATCGTTAAGGCATGGCAACAGAAGTACAGTTGATGGTAATTTCTTTTTTGGTAATGGCAGAACAGGAGAATTTGTTGATAATCTAAATAAGAAATGGAATATTGGAACGGGCGGAGTTCGTTTATGCGGCGACAACATGAAGATTACAAATAATTATTTTGAAGGTCTTACCGGTGTTAACTGGGATGCTTCTCTGGCTCTAACAAACGGTGATGCCGATTATGGAATGGGGTTCCCATTGACCAAACATTTCCGCTCAAGATATATCCTTGTTGCATTCAATACTTTTGTAAATAACAAAAGTAATATTGAGATTGGTTATGATGGCGGAGGCTTTCAGAATAATTGGTGGAAATTTCCTCCAAGCGAAATTACAATTGCAAATAATATTGTTTTAGGCAAAGAAGGTAAGTTGATTGATATCCTTACTGCACCAATAAATTCTTTGTTTATGGGGAATTATCTATTCCCGCAAAATAATGCTGTTATTGGATCTAATTTTTTAGATGATGAAGTAAAAGTTGTAAATCCCAAATTGGAAAAAGTTGGTGAAGCATGGACTCTCAGTAAAAACAGTCCTCTAAGAAAGAAATCTGTTGGCAAGTTTCCTGTTGTAAATAAAGATATACATGAACAAGTCAGAAGTGTAAAAACAGATCCTGGATGTGATGAAATATATACTTCGCAAAAAACAAATAAGCCATTGACAAAAGGAGATGTTGGACCAAATTGGTACAAAGTTAAGTTATGATAAAACTTTTAAGAAAAATATTGTTACTAGCTTTAATTTTGTCCTCAAATACTTATAGTGCTGAATATTTTGTAACAAATAATTTAGAGCTTATTAATGCAATAGCAAAAGCAAAACCGGGTGATATTGTTATCATGAAAAATGGTATTTGGAGTAATACTTCAATTAACTTTCAGAATAATGGTGTAAGCGGAAATCCAATTATTTTAAAAGCAGAAAAACCCGGCCAGGTAATTCTAAGTGGTAAATCAAATTTGAGAATTGCCGGCAATTTTTTAGTTGTGGATGGATTAGTTTTTGAGAATGGTTATTCAAGTTCGGGACAAGCAGTAGTAGAGTTTAGATCTTCAAGCGGAGTGGAAAGTAATTATTGTCGCTTAACCAACACAAGTATAATTGATTACAATCCTACTGATTCCAAAACAGATTACAAATGGGTATTGTATTGGTTCAGCGTGAAATGGAATTTCGGGTTAATAAAGTAAGGTAAAAA
>CAZVYT010000029.1:0-6886 GCA_964631495.1 uncultured Melioribacter sp.
TACAAATTCTTATTCTTTCAATTAGATTGCTCACCTGCCAAATTTCCAGCATAAATATCTTTAGTTAATTTACCTCATTGTAATTAAAAGGTAGATACAACATTTCACTTGTGCAACACTTCTACTTGTTCTTTTGTTAACTTATCTCTCAAAATGTTAAACTGTTCTTAAGTATTTCTTTTAACTAAAAACTCATCACTCAAAACTTTCAACTGTTTGAGTATTATCGCTACCTTCATAAAACTTGTCCCGAGCTAGTCGAGGGATTTGACGAGCTCCGACAACTGAGAATATTTTCATTTTATAGCCTAATCATTACACAGCTTGTAGCACTTATTGCCTTATTATTCATGAACCCAACAGTAACACTAAAAAAATCAAATAAGCTGAGTCTGGCACCCGTATTAAATTGTTTGCTGTCATATTCGCCCATTAGCTCGATGGTATGAAATAAGGAAACTGATGTGCCGTAAAAAAACTTTTCAAACTGATACGCTGATGAGTTTAGTAACCTAAATCCGTAGCCGGAAGATATTTTCACGTTTATGTTGTTACTGATCAAGAAATTCTTAGTTAAAACTAAATAGGTTGATGTATTGTAGCTGGATTTACTCTCGGATGTTCTTATAAAATCATGCGCACCAAATAAAATAGAAGGAAGAACCTTGCCCTCATTGATTAACCTTATTCTAACGGAGGGCATTCTATCCCCAAGAGCTTGATCCTCCGGATAGTTAAGTAACCTAGTAAAACGCATTCCAATTTCTACAAATGGTAAAAAACTAAAACCGGCGTAAACAGCCAATCCATTATAATTCTGCCTGTACATATTTAGATAATCTTTGTCAAAATATGAAACCCCAAGAGTCAGTACTCCATCTCCATTTATCTCGGCAGTTGGAATTGAAACTAAGCCGGTTAAGCCGGTAATGCTTTGCGCGTTTACAACATTGATTGAAAACAAAATAAAAAGTATGAGCAAAATTTTATTTCTCATCTATACATTGCTGCCATTTTCAAACTTTGCAACTTCAAACAGCATTTCTCTGCACTCCTCACTTTTTCCATCTAAAGCAAGTTCAATTAAATTATCTATTTTGCCGGTGAAAGTTTCTATACTTGAAAAGTTTGAATTTGCGGAATATATTTTTTCATGCCCAGTATTACAGACAGTTTCGCTGCCAATAAAGAGTTCTTCAATCATTTTTTCACCCTTCCTTAACCCGGTATATTTAATTTCAATTTCGTTTTCATCCAAACCGGAAAGTTTTATCATGTCTTTAGCAAGATCTGCAATCTTTATCCTTTTTCCCATATCCAGTACAAACACTTCACCGCCTTTGCCTAAACTGAAAGCCTGCAATACAAGCTGCACTGCTTCCGGAATTGTCATAAAAAATCTTTCAATTTCCGGATGAGTGATTGTAACAGGACCCCCATCTTGTATCTGCCTTCTAAATGTATGCACAACACTTCCTCTGCTTCCAAGTACATTGCCAAACCTTACTGTGATAAGTTTTGATCCGCATTTCCCATTATATTTTTGTATTAGCAGTTCTGCTGCTCTTTTACTTGCCCCCATAACATTTGGCGGATCTACCGCTTTGTCGGTGGATATATATATAAGGCTCTCAACATTATTTTTGCAAGCGCTTTCTAGTAAGTTTTTTATTCCAAGTATATTATTTGTAACGGCTTCTACAACATTATTCTCCATTAAAGGAACATGTTTATGTGCTGCCGCATGAAATATTATTTCCGGTTTATACTGGGCGATTAATTGGTCAACTCTCTTTTGATCTCTCAAATCCGCAATTAATGCAACAAATCTGTCCCTCATACATGAAAAGCGGGCAATTAATTCCTGCTCAATTTCAAAAATTGAATTTTCACCATGCCCTAATAATATTAACTTTGCCGGTAATGCTGATGCCACTTGCCTGCATATTTCTCTCCCTATTGAACCGCCGGCACCTGTTACAAGAACTGTTTTCCCTTTTAAAAGTTCATAGATATTGTCCAAATCGGTTTTTATTGGCTCTCTTCTTAGTAAATCTTCAATTTCTATCTTTCTAAATTTCTGTATTGATACTTTACCATCAATTATTTCCGCTAGCCCGGGCAATGTAAAAACTTCAGCTCTTGTTGATTTAGCTATTTCCAAAATTTCTCTTAATTCTTTTCCTCCGGCAGATGGCATTGCAATTAATATTCGATGTATATCATATTTTGAAACCGCATCCGGTATCTTGTCTCTTCCGCCTAATACATCTACTCCTCTAATCCTTAATCCTTTCTTTTCTGGATCATCATCTATCAATCCTACCGGATTCAAATTCAAATCTCTTGATCGCTGCAATTCTATCAAAGTACTTACACCGGCGTTTCCAGCACCTACAATTAAAACCTTAATTTCAGTTTTATTTTTATGTGATAATCTCTGCTCCGCCCTTTCGAACAGCCTTACGCTGAATCTTGGAACTGATATAAAAATGAATGAAATGACTGCGTTGATAAAAGGAAATGAGAATGGATAGCTATTAAAATCCAAAATGTCTGCCGCCTTTAAAACGCCTATTAAAAATATTTCGCCTAAACCGGAATACACGCCTATTAATACAAGTAAAGCCATATCATCAATGCTGGCGCTTTTCCAAAACCGTTTATACAAACCGAGAATCTTAAACACACTAAGTTTCATTATTAATAGCACTAAAGTTGCTATCAGCAATTGATTGTCAATACGCACATTGCCGGTTTGCCAGTCAAACCTAAGTACCAATGATATATAAGGAGAAAAAGTTAGCAGTATTATGTCACTCAATAAAAAATGACGGTTCCTAAGCTTGCTTGTAATATTGTATACTGTTGTAAAAGGCATAATTTATTTTAAGACCTTATAAAATACTTCAATTATTCTGCTCCGGTCTTCATCTGTTAAATTACTGCTGGAAGGTAGACAAAGCCCATCGTTAAATAGACTTTCAGATGTTCCGTTATCATATTTGGGATAGTTTTCAAATACAGGCTGCAAGTGCATTGGTTTCCACAATGGACGGGCTTCAATATTTTCTTTCTCCATTTCCAGCCTTAGTATTTCTCTTGTTACATTGTTGCTTTGTTCCGGATTAATAAGAATTGTCGTAAGCCACCTATTCGAGAAATGCCCATCTGGTTCTTCTAAGAATGAAATTCCATCAAAACTAGCAAGAGCATTTTTATAGTACTGATAGTTTTTTCTTCTAGCCTCTACTCTCTCACTTAATACCTTCATCTGCCCTCTTCCAATTCCCGCGCAAACATTACTCATTCTGTAATTATAACCTATTTGCGAGTGTTGATAGTGAGGAGCGTTATCCCTTGCCTGTGTTGCTAGAAAACGTGCTTTCTTAATATACTCTTCATTAACTGAAAGTAATGCTCCGCCGCCTGAAGTAGTTATTATCTTATTGCCATTGAAAGATAAAATACCAAAAGTTCCAAAGGAACCTAGTGCTTTATTTTTGTATGTCGCCCCTAATGCTTCTGCAGCATCTTCTATGATTGGGATTTCATATCTATTGCATACTTCAAGTATCTCATCCATCTTAGCCGGCATGCCATACAAATGCACTGCAATAACCGCAGCCGGTTTTTTTCCTTTTTTCTTTATTCTATCCTTAATCGCATCTTCTAAAAGTTGGGGATCCATATTCCAGGTATCATTCTCGGAATCGACGAATAGAGGAGTAGCCCCCTGATAAACAATAGGATTTGCGGATGCTGAAAATGTAAAACTCTGGCAAATTACCTCATCTCCCCCTTTTATACCCAAAATAATCAGTGCAAGATGTATTGCCGCGGTGCCGGAACTTAATGCCGCGCAATTAGATGTCTTTGTATATAGTGCCAGCTCTTTTTCAAAATTATCTACGTTGGGTCCAAGTGGCGCAACCCAGTTGGTATCAAACGCTTCATTCACAAATCTTTTCTCTTCACCACCCATATGAGGAGAAGAAAGCCAAATTTTATTTTTCATTTTTTTAATTCAAGTGGATTAGCATATTTAATTATTTTGCCCGGATTACCTACAACTACGGCGTAGTCTGGAATATCTTTAATTACAACTGTTCCAGCGCCGATTTTACACCATTTACCGATTTTTTTACCCGGTATTACTACCGAACCGGCACCAATAAGTGTTCCTTCACCAACTTTAACTCCACCGCAGAGAACAGAATTTGGAGATATATGGACATAATTTTCTATGATACAGTCATGGTCAATTGAGGATGAAGTATTAATAATTACATGTTTGCCTAAGACAGTATCCGCTTGCACTACTGCATTATGTATTATTACAGTTCCTTCTCCAATTTTAACAGTGCCGTCAACAATACTATTTATATTTATCGCTGTTCCAAATACACAACTTAATCTTTCGGAAATACTCTTTCTTGTTTCATTATTGCCGATTGAAATAATTACACTTTCTTTATCACCTATCTTTTTAACATCATGAAGAACATCATATCCGAAAAAATTATTTTTACTTAAGTCGTCATCAAAGATAGCAGTAATAATTTCATTTCGAGACTTTAAGCAGTCAATAATTACTTTACAATGGCCGCTTGCTCCATATAAAATCATAGATTACCCTCAAATTTTTCCATTGTAGATGAATTCTGAGAATTAATCCCTTCACTCTTGAATATTTTTAATACAGTCTTAACCAAGATTCTGAAATCAAAAGTAAAACTAATATTTTCCACATAATATACATCATAACTAAATTTTTCATTCCACGAGAGTAAATTTCTACCATTTATCTGTGCCCAGCCGGTTATGCCAGGTTTTACCAAATGTCTTTTTTTCTGAAAATCATTATATAATGGAAGATATTCTACCAGCAATGGTCTTGGTCCAATTAAAGACATATCCCCCTTTAAAACATTTACCAGCTGTAAAACCTCATCCAATGAAAATTTCCTAATAATTCTACCCGCTTTGGTTAATCTTAATTCATCCGGCAGCAGCACCCCATTTGGATCCAAATCATCGGTCATTGTCTTAAACTTTAGTATCTTAAAAATTTTTTCATACTTGCCCGGTCTTTCCTGAATAAAAAACACTTTTCCCTTATTTGTAAAATAGAGTGTTAACGATATAAAAAGAACTAATGGCAGTGAAATAATTAGACCAAAAAGAGAAAAGAAAAAATCCAAAACCGGTTTTACAAATTTAGAGTAATACATTTATTCACAAAGTCTTTTTAACTGCGCCGAATATTCATCAGCCAGATTTTGTCTGTCAAAATATTTTTTAGCGTACAGATACCCGTTGTTACCGTGCTGTTCAAGTAAATTAATATTCTTCAAGTAATAAAAAATCTTATCAGCAAATTCCACAGGATTTTCAGGTTCAACATATAAACCGCACTCAGCTTTTTCTATTAGTTCTCTTGAAACTCCGTCGATAACCATAAGAACAGGTTTTCTGCACGCCATGTAATCAAAAGTCTTGTTGGAATAAACTGTCTTAAATGTATCAACTTTTTTTAGTATAGAAGCACCAATATCCGACGCAATGATATACTTAAACACCTCCTCTTTCGGAACCGGATCTAAAAATCTAATATTTGTAAGTCCCCTTTTTATAACCTCATTTTTTAAGTAGGAATGCTGCATACCGGCACCTAAAGATATAAATAAAACTTTTTCTTCCTTTAAGATTTCCGCGGTATTTATAAACTGAATTAAATGGTTGGCCACCCCGTGAGCGCCTACATAAATGATTACCAGATTATCATCAAATCCATTAAGTTTTCGGAATTCATCTCTATCAAAATTTGCGGCTACTTTTTCAGCTATCGTAAAATCCGCCGCGTTTGGAATAAATATTATTTTATTTGAGTTAACATTTTTGCTTTTAATTAGCTTATTCTTAAAAGCCGGAGTAAGCACATTTATAAGAGAGGCTTTTTTATAAATTAAATTTTCAAAAAGGTAGGATATTTTTATTAAAAAACTGTTCGTTAATACTCCAGTATCTATCGCGGATTCGGGCCATAAGTCGCGAACTTCAAAAACAAACGGTACCTTTTTTAGTGTAGATAAAATATATCCGGTAATTCCGACAAAAAGTGGAGGTGAAGTTACTAATATTACATCATGTTTTCCGGATGCTTTAAATATTCCGGCATAGACGCTTGAAAACACAAATGAAAAATAAGCCCATAATCTTCCAACAAAACTTTTATTGTATGCCTCGGATACATGACAGCGGATTACTCTTACTCCCGGAAGAATGCTCTCTTCCAAAGTAAACTTTCCTTTATATTCCTGTTTCTTAATTCCTGTAGCATAATGAACCATTCCTGCGATTACTGTTATTTTATGTCCCTCTTCAGCCCACAATCTTGTCAGCTCGTTGAATCTTGAGCCTCCCCCCTCATCTTTTCCGAGATAATACTGGTGAATCAAGAGAATATTCATATACGTGTAA
The DNA here is from genome assembly GCA_964631495.1 of uncultured Melioribacter sp. GTDB lineage: Bacteria > Bacteroidota > Ignavibacteria > Ignavibacteriales > Melioribacteraceae > Stygiobacter. Next base: position 6,484 of record CAZVYT010000029.1, read on the forward strand.
TTATTGTTTTAATAATACTGCCGGGGTCCGAAAATATTATTTGATTTATATTTTCTTTAACTCCGTAAAATGAAGAATAATAACCGGTTTTTTCTTGTGGAAGAATTAGATTGCCTTTTTCATTATAAGAGATAATTGTGAAATAATTTGAAAATGAGGGTGATGGGTTCCAGATCTGATGGACCGTTTCATTATTCTTTCCGGAAATTTCATCAATAATCTCCCATTCCAATTTGCTTTTTACTTTAGTTACTTTTCTTTTATGCTTTATATTCTTTGAAACATGCATAAAGGCGTTTATCTCTCCCTCAAAGATAAAAGCGTTATCTTCTTCCATAATTTTTATAAAATTCACTTTTGACCAGTTATACCAAATAAATCTGTTTCCTTTTTTCATCTGGTC
>CAZVYT010000029.1:6896-9754 GCA_964631495.1 uncultured Melioribacter sp.
GTCATGGTTATCCAGCATTACTGTGTTATGTCCTGCGGTACCAAAAAAATATTTTTGTAAATAAGCTTCTGTATTATATTTATAAGAGCCTGAATCTCTTAGAATATTTTCTCCATTATACCATATATCAAGGTGTAAATTGTCCGCGTGAGAGGGCCTGTCTTTGTAACGCGCGCATTTTATAAAAGTAAATGTCTCATTATCTCTAAATGTATAGATACCTCCATCTTCAAATTTACTAATTCCCCCCTTATCAGATTTTCTATTTGAAGATTTAATCTCACAATTATTAGAGTACCACCGGGTGTCCTCAAGACTGCCTTCAAAAATTACTTCATCATTTAAAGAATAACTTAGAGCGTTTATCTGAGCTCTATAATCACGGTAATTGTTTTCATTTAATTTAAAGAAGAGAGCCCCATCATTAGCTCCGTAATTTGGCAGCCAACCGGTTTTTTCATTTACAATTTTACTGAAATAATTAAGAACCGCTTTTCCTCTATCAATAACAGTTTTATTTAATAGAATTTTATTTCTTTTGCTTAGTAGTACTGCCCAAGTAAGCAACTGCGCCAATACTCTCTGGTAATTGTGAGAAAACTGAATGTATGTACCGTCTTTATAAACTTGGTATTTTACTTCTTCTTCGAACCAACTTTTCCCCTTTTTTAACCACACATCAGATTCCGGAAAGAAAGGCATTATAAGACCAATTAAATAAAGTGAAAGTGTCTCTGTTACCGCGTGGTTGTTTCGTACCGCAATTCTGGAAAAGTGAATGTTTTTGTAAACATGCACCATTTGAAGATAAATTGAATTAATAATTTTCTGAAAAATTTCTTCATTTAATTTGCGGGAATTTTTGTAAAAGTGTAAAGCGAAAACCCAGTTTAGAACACGTAAGGAAATCTCCTGACTGCATTTGAAGTTTGGACCTCTGTTTATCGGATTTGAGTTTATCCAAGAGAGAATCTCATTTAACACAAATTCGGAAGAATCTTTTTCGAAATGATAGTCGTAACGTATCACCGAATACAAATATGAGAACCTTGACTTCTCCCACACATATTTAATATCACCGGTTTCTTCCGAAAAATCATCTATTTCCGACCAGTGCTTGGAAATATCATAATGATAGCCGCTGTCAGGATTCGTAAGCCAGTTATAGTTAATTCCTAAATCATATTGAATTGATGAAAAGAATCTGATTTTACCATTAAAAATATTTTCCGCTTCTGACTTAACAGATTCAAGAGGAGTTTTTACAAAACACAATTCTTCACGCGAATTAAAAAAGAATTTACCTTTAAGTTTTTTCCATTCATCCAATGATATAAAAAATTTGTCTGTGTGCTTTGAAGGAAAAGTAAGTTTGAAGAGTCCTAATTTAAGAGCGGATTGATAGTAAATTCTGAATAGAACCCACTTTAATCCCATGTTCTTTAATAGATTTATTAGTTGTATAAACATTTGAGGTTAACTTAAGACTTTAACATTTGCAGAAAATTTCGAAGAATATTTTGTGTTAATCTGTGTTATCCGTGGTGAAAAGATTTAACCACAGATTCTCACAGATTATTTTGTGCTTATCTGTGCTATCTGTGGTGAAAAAGCCTTAACCACAGATTCTCACAGATTATTTTGTGTTAATCAGTGTTATCTGTGGTAGAATATTTTGCTTATAAGACAAGTCTCTTAATTCCTGCTTTAAGATCTTTCACATTAAAATTTATCAAGAGTCCCAGTTTAATATTTGCCAATTTCAGATATGTTAAAACCTGCGCAGTATGAATATCGTGCAGCGCTTCAACAGATTTCAATTCAACAATTACAGAATCATTAACCATAAGATCGATTCTATATCCCGCGTCAAGTTTCACATCCTCATAAACAATTGGTAATGCTAATTGTGTTTTAACATCATAATTCATTTTTCTAAGTTCATATGCCAGACATGCTTCATAAGAAGATTCCAACAATCCGGGACCAAGATTGCTATGAACTTTATATGCGGCGCCAATAATGTCATAAGAAATTTTATTTAATCTCTCTTCAATCATTTTTAATCTTGTGTTAATCTGTGCTATCCGTGGTGAAAAGATTTAACCACAGATTCTCACAGATTATTTTGTGTCAATCTGTGCTATCTGTGGTGGAAAAGCTTTAATCACAGATACTCACAGTTAATTTTAAACTCTAATTTGGTTTACAGCTTAACAACTTGCCCTGTTTTAAGAGATTCAATCGCTGCGAAAGTGGCTTTAGTAGTGTTTATTATTTCATCAAAAGGAATCAGCGGTGATCCACCATTTATTATTCTATCAGCGAACAAGTCAAATTGATTTTTGTGCCCCTTATCAAGCTTAGTTTTCAGTTTTGAAAATCCCTTAACTCCGTATCCATAGGTTGTTTTAAAATTGTCTATTACAAAAGTTTTTTCCTGTGAATAAATTTCAATTCTTTCTTTAGGATAACTTTTGCTTCCGTTCGCAAAATAATTCACCACCCCGGTGGATCCATTCTCATATTTCAATAGAATTGATGCGTTGTCGCTGTTTTCAGAAGAATTACTTCCCATCGCGTTCGTTACGACAGATACAATTTTACTTCCGGTAAAAAATGTAATTAAATCAATCAGATGGCACGCCTCGCCAATAATTCTACCTCCTCCTATTGCCATATCATGCACCCACACATTCGGAGGAATATAACCGGCGTTCATTGTGGCAATCACATTCATATTTCCATTACCAACCAATGCTTTAATTTTCTGTGAATGAGGTGAAAACCTTCTATTAAATCCAACACTTATTGTTTTGTTGAAATCTGTGTTATCTGTGGTAAAATAAATTATTTCT
>CAZVYT010000029.1:9764-41746 GCA_964631495.1 uncultured Melioribacter sp.
CAAAAAAGACACCCCGCGCTGGCGTATCTTTACCATCGGTGCGATGATTGGTATTATTTACGGTGCAAACATTGGTACAACCGTTACAGCCCAGTTGATTTCTTTTAATTCTTCTTCAGTAATCGCTAAAGGTTTTTCAACAAAAACATGTTTACCTGCTTTCAATGCTTCACAAACTATTCTGGCGTGACTGTTATGCCTTGTTGTTATCATAACAGTATCAACTTCTTTATCATCAAGAATTAGTTTATAATCGGTCGTGTTATTTGCGATACCAAATTTTTTGCACAATGCCGCACCGGAAACCCCCTTTGAGCTGGCTATATACTTAATTTGAAACAGATTCTTTTTTAAGCTGGGAAGCAGGGTCATCTTTGTAAAATTTCCTGCTCCAATAATGCCCAGAATACCCTTAGATGAATTTATTTTAACATTTGGATAAACAATATTTTTCAATATCTTCTCATCGTCGCTGTATTTAAGTATCGATGCGATTTTGGAAGATGAGGAGATATTACCGTAAATTTTTTGATATTCATCGAAAGGAATTATTTCGGAAATTAAGGGCTTAACATTTAACGCACCTGTAGATATTGCGTTTAAAACCGCTTCAAAGTTTCTTTTCTCCGTCCATCTTACAAAGGGTAACGGGTAATCATTTCCTTTCTGCTCATAACTCTCATCATATCTTCCGGGTCCATAAGAGGAGGAGACTTGAAAAGTGAGTTCTTTTTCATAAAACTCTGCTCTGCTTATATTTAGCCCTATTACTCCAACCAGAATTATCCTACCCCTTTTTCTGCTCATCCTGGCGGATTGTGATATTATTTCATCACCGCTTGCCGAAGCCGTTATAATAACTCCGTCTGCCCCGATTGAGTTTGTAAGCTCAAGTACTATTTTAACCGGATCGGATCCGTTTGAAATATTATACGCTTTAATTCCTTTTGATAAAGCTATATCTGTTTTAGTCTGGTCAAAATCAAATCCTATAACATTGCAGCCGTTTGCTTTAAGTAGTTCAGCGGTAATTAATCCTATCAGCCCTAAACCAATTACCACAACAGTTTCTCCAAAAGTCGGATTGAGCAGTCTAATACCCTGCATACCGATTGCCCCGATAACCGTAAAGGATGCTTCCTCATCACTTACATTATCCGGGATTCTTGCTGTAAGGTTTTTTGGAACGCAAACATACTCAGCATGGGGTCCGTTTGAAATTACTCTATCACCAATTTTATAGTCTGATACATCCTCCCCAACCTCAATAATTTTTCCGGCGCTGCAGTAGCCTAAAGGAATCGGTTCTTCCAGTTTTGTAAAAACCGCGTCGAGAGTCGGCAGAAGTCCCTCATTTTTTATTTTATCTATTACCTGCTTAACCTTATCGGGCTGCTTCCTCGCTTTGGAAATCAGGTTGGATTTACCGAATTCAACCAGCATTCTCTCGGTACCGAGTGACACAAGACTTCGAGTAGTTTTTATCAGCAGAGAACCTCTGCCAACTTTTGGAACAGGAACCTCTTCTATAAAAGTTGTTCCGTCTTTAAACGACTGCAATATTTGTTTCATTTTAATAGTAAGAATTTTAGATTTTTTTTGAACAAATAATCAATTTGTGAAAAGACTCATTTTTTCAGTTGGATTAGGGTAATTTATTAGAACAGCTTTATACTTGCCCTTAAAAACAAATATACTTCCCGCTGCAGCACCAATAATACCATATCTCGCAATTAGTTTTTTCAAATCATCAAAACTTCCTGCTCCCCCGATAACCGTAAGAGGTATATTAATTTTATCCCGTATTTTGTCAATAAGATTGAAATCATATCCGCACATTAAACCATCATTATCAATCGAATTAATTACAATTTCGCCAGCCCCCAGTTCTTCCAACTTTTTTGAAAATTCGACAGGATTAATACCCGTATTTTGTGTTCCGTTATTAGTATATACTTCATATCGTTCAAAAAATTTCCTTTTTTTAACATCCAATACAGCTACCACACTCTGCCGTCCAACTCTTTCAGCCAGCAGTGAAACAAATTCCGGCTGCTCTATTATTTTTGAACTTATTGAAATTTTCTCAACACCTAAACTGAAAATTTTTTCAGCCTGGGTGATGGTTTTAATACCTCCTCCATAACAGAGAGGCATTCTACACTCACGTGCAATATTTTCGATTAGACGGTAATCAGGTTCATTATTATTTTTTGTTGCATCAATATCCAAAACCATTAGCTCATCAACCTCTTTTTCATTAAATATCTTAACCGCATTTAAAGGGTCGCCAACGTATTTACCATCGGAAAACTCTACTGTCTTTACCAATCCCTTGTTTCTAATTAAAAGACATGGAATCACCCTTGGGGTAAGCATTTATAACTCTGCAAAATTTTTTAAAATTCTTATTCCGTTTAAATGACTTTTTTCAGGATGAAATTGCACACCATATATATTATCCTCCTTAATTACCGATGAATAATTAATTCCATACTCGGTCGTGGCAATACTGTTTTCATTATTGTTACATTGGAAATAATAGGAATGTAGGAAATAGAATCTGCAGTTTTGATCAAGTCCGGAAAATATATCCAAATTATCAGAAAAATTAACTGTATTCCATCCCATATGAGGTAAATGAGGTTTACTAATAATTTTATACTCATCAAATTTTTTTACTTCACCATTTATCCAACCTAACCCGGGCAGATTCCCCTCTTCACTTCTCAAAGCTAAAATCTGCATTCCTACACAAATACCAAGTATTGGAATTTTTTCATTTTGCACTTTTTCTTCTATATCTTCTCTTAAACCTGACTTGTTTAATAATTTCATAGCCTGATCAAATGCGCCTACTCCGGGCAGTATTAATTTAGTAGCTTTTTTCAAATCTCCCCGTTTTTCAGCAATTGCGGCAGAAATTCTCAACTGTTCAAACACATTCATAAATGCTCGAATATTTCCCAAACCGTAATTTATTATATATATCATCGCTTAATCGCTTTTTCCACACCAAGAAATTTCAAAATGTTAGCTCCTAGTATAAATAACCATTCTCTGTTTTTATAATCTTTATACGATTTATTTGGAGCCTTTAGATAACCATTTAATTCTTCAACCGTTATTCTTAATTTATTTGCTATATATTTAAATTCCTCTTCAATTGTATTTTGATCATAAGATGGTTCTTTTAATTTCTCCACCGCCTCATCTCTTGTCATTTGTCCTGTAAGAATTAAGCTTGAGTATTGTACTTTCCTTGTATCATATCCAAATTTTGTTGGAAGCCAGTATCCTTCATAAAACTTTGTAAATCTTGATTCAAAGTGTTTTTGAGGATATTCTTTCCAGCCGTATGTACCTGTTAAAATTTTTACTGCTTCCTTTTTGTTGTAGTCCAAATAATTTAGAGGTTTAATAACTCTAATATTTCTAATATATCTTAAATATATCTTATGTTTTAAAATAGAACTGAACGGATAAGTTTTTAATTCTATGCTGCCAAACTGTTTTTGTATGTCCTTAATTTGTGCCATATCTGTTCCATAATAGAGCCATTCCATTGGATTTCGAACACATTCTGTTGAGTAATTAAATCCGTTAAGGATATATTTAATATTATACTTATATGCATAATTATATAAAGTTGCTATAAAAGCATGGTCCTGAGGAATATCAATATGCGGAACACCGGCCTTGAAAAAAGATAATTGAAAGTCCCTCATTTCTTCCCAGTTAATTACCTCTGTGTATAAATCAAGTCCAAGTTTATCTATCATCACATTTATGTTGTTAACTGCTAATTCCGAATTCCATCCCCCATCCACATGAAACACTAAAGGACGTAAGCCAAATTCAGTTACTACCAAATGAAGCATGTATGAACTGTCAACTCCGCCGCTTAATCCAAGGAGGCAATCAAAATCATGTTTTTTACCGGTTTTTTTTATCGTTTCGATAATCTGTTTAAGTTGATTTCGGCTTTGCTCTCCCGGATTCCAGTATGGTTTTACGTTATTATAGAAATTTTTGCAGTGATCACAGACTCCATTATTATCAAAAATTATTTTGCTGTCGGTTGTGTCCATAACACAATTTTTACATATTAAATTATTAAACATATTTTAGTTCCATATTCTCATTGGCATTGTAATTAAGATTTCATATTTTGAATAATATTATCTAATATTAAATTAACTTGACTCCATTTAGGTATATTATTAACTATTCTTTCTCCCTCCATAATCATTTCAGCTTTAATTTTTTCATTATTATAAACTTGCATTATTGTTTTTAAAATACTTTCGATGCTTAAAGGATCGAAATATGCTGCACAATTACCACATACTATCTTAGCAAAATCTAAGTTACTTGTTAAAATTGGAAGTTTATGAAACATTGCTTCTATATAAGTCCCAGAAAATGATTCAAGTAAACTAGGCATTAACAAAGCATTGCATGAATTATAAATCGTAGCAATATCAATTTGTTCAACAGGTCCTACATTAATTATCACGCTGTCCAAATCATATCTTTTTATATTATTTATAAATGCTTTTGCATATTTGTGTTGTTTTGATTCAATTGTTGTAATAATTACAAAATCTAATTTTCTCTTTTTGATTTCTATTGCTAAAGGGATAAGAATTTCTAAATTTTTATGCGTATAGTAATAAGAAAGGTATAACAACTTCCATTTATCAAATGGCAATTTGTATTTCTTAGTTTTTTCATTTTTATAATTATTTAATGATACCGCATTTGGTATTGTTGTAATATTTAAAAAATTATAGATAGATTTTAATCTTTCTTTTATAACTTCTGTTTGAACAATAACATGATCGATGTTATGAAAATATTTTTTAAAATAAAATAGTTTAATTTTCCTATATATATATTCTCTTTTTGTCATCCTTTCCCATACTATACTTTCAGGATATACTGCATATGCCCAATCAAAGTAAAGTAATTGCTTTATACTTTTTTTGTTTAATGTTGGTATATCAGAAAAATTGATAATTACTTCAATAATATATTTCTTGAAGAAATAAGGAAGAATATATTTATTAATAATTGGGTACACATAACCATTAGTAAAAAAAGGAGATATAGTTATCACATTAATGTTTATGCTATTGTAACACTTATAAGATTCATCAGGAGCAAGTAAATAATAAATATTATTGTTGCCGGAAATGTTTTCTAGAAAACTATTTAATATACTTTTACCTCCACCAACCTTTGAATTTATTCCATTGATAAATATATTTGCCATTTAATTTGAAGTAATTATTATATTAATTAACTTGTAAAAATTTTGTGCCATTATATTTGTATTGTGTTTTCTTTGTGCAATATTTTTTATTTGAGTTGACATTTGTTCTCTGTTACATTCATCTGACAATAATTTGCATATTGTTATTTTTAATGATCTAAAATTATTATAATTATAAGATAATCCGGTTACTCCATTCTTAAACAAATAATATTCTGGTCCTTGAATTTTCTTATTATCATGAGTTATTACTGGTAAACCATAACCAAAAGCGTGAAGCAAACTTAAACCAATAGAATGAGGATGTAATAAAAATCTTGCAGTGATAAACCAAGGAGCTAAATCTTCTTCATTATAAATTGCTCCTAACAATAAAACATTATTAGAAATATTAAGTTTCTCTACTTTGTTTTTTAATTTTTCTTTATAAATACCATCTCCAATTAATACCCAAAGCAATTTATTATCATAATCAATTAACTCATTTATAATTTCCAGTACTTTTTCAAAGTATGGATTATTTATTCTGCCTACAGTAAGTATAATTTTTCTGTTTTGTAATTTATTAGCGTTTTTCCAATTTTGCTTTTTTTCCTCAGTCCATATTATTGTTTGTAATTCAATCTTATCTTGGTCTAAGCCGTTATTACTACTGATCATTACTTTATTCTTAAAACCTAGTCGTTTAAGAATCAAAACATCTTCTTCAGTATATGTGAAAAAATATCTAAACATTTTCCACCAAAACAATCTTATCATGCTTGAAATTCTATTGTTATTTCTAGAATGTGCTACGCTCCAAATAATAATTTTTTTCCCTAGAAGACGCAGTAATGTAGCATATAAAGCCTGATTAACATGTCTGAGATTTCCATCAGTAACAATTATTTCATAATCAGTTATTAATTCAAGTAAAGGTATTCTTTGTATTAGGATTTTATTATTAAATATAAATCTATACTTAATTAATCTTACATTTTTAGAATACTTGTCATGAATTAATTCTAAGTTTGCAAATGGAATTGAAGACTGACAATACACTGTAATATTATATAACTGCGAATTGCAAATAATATTGTAAAAACCCTCTCTATATGAAGGAAGGACATTAGTGATAATTGCTATTCTAGGTTTGTTTGATATCATCTGAAAAGATTTTATTCTCATTATCAATAAACATTCTGAACCACAATTCTACGGTTAGTATCCTTAATAGAAAATTATAGTTATTATTAGAACGCTTTTGCTGATTAAAAATGAATCTTTCTAGTTTTGAACCGTTAAATAATCCCCTATTTTTGCATTTATCGGAAAGTAAAATTTTAACAGCCTCATGATCCATCCCTGAGAATTGATTAGCAATTGGTGTATTGAATCCATATTTCAACTTTTGATTTGATATATAAGAAGGTAAGATTGAATTGAAAGCCTTGCGATGAATCACTTTTCCCAATCCACCTGAAATTTTGTATTCACCTGGTAGAGAAAACACAAACTCTACTAAATTAATATCTAAAAATGGTAACCGAGCTTCTACAGAACTGGATAATGATATTGCATCTCCATAATGCAATAAATTAACCAATCCTCCACTATGAGATTTTACTAAAGCTTTGTTTATTGAATCATCAAAACGATATTTATTGGCGGGGTAATCTTTAATGTGTTTATACTTAAGAAGTTTTTGTTCAAATACACTCTCTCTGCCCGATAACTTATTAAAGAAAGTTTCAAATATTTTAAAACTTTTTAATCGAAAATAAAGCATTATAGCATATTTCAATGAATAAATATGACAAAAATTAGTAAATACTTTATAAACTTTTATAATTTGGCCCTTCCTAAATTCATCTAACATAAGAGTTATAATTAGATTGGGAACATATCCTGCTAGTAATTCATCGGCCCCTTGTCCTTCTAACATAACCTTAATTTTGGAAGAAGCTTCTTTATAAATATTAGATAATGGAACAATTGATGGAGAGGAATTTCCTGATTCTAAAAACCAACATTTCTCTTTGAGTATTTTAACAAAATCATTTTGGTCAGTTTGAATAAAATTAGAATTTAGATTTATTTCTTTAGAGTATTTTTTAACAATTGATGCCTCGTCAATGTCAATTAGCTTTTTATATATTTGTTTTTCATCATCTTTATATTTTGTTGGCTCAAAAAAAGCCGTATAAGTAGTTTGATTTAAACCAATTCGATTTATTGTTGCTACTATTGATGAAGAATCTAATCCAGAAGAAAGAGCAGTTGCAATTGGGACATCACTTCTCAATCGCAATTCTACTGCGTTCGAAAACTTTTCATAATATTTATCAATTGCTTCTTGAAAACTAATTTTTTTATTTACATTTGTCGGGTAACTCCAATATTGATTAATATATATTTGTCCATTACTTATTAATAAATTATTGGATGGCATTAATCGAAATACATCTTTAAACCAGGTTTCTTTGATTTGTGCTCCAATGCTATTACGACAATAGTTTGCAATTACGTTATAATTTGGGATACGCAATTCTGGGAAATAGTTAATTATAGATTTTATTTCTGATGAGAAAATAAACTGTCCATTTACTACAGCATAATTAAATGGTTTAACTCCAAATCGATCTCTAGAACAAAACAATTCGTTATTTTTGATATCGTAGATTGCAAAAGCCCAATCACCATTGAAATAATTTACACAATTTTTTCCCCATTTTATGTATGAATTAAGTAATACTTCAGTATCTCCATTAGTTTTAAATGTATAACCATCTCTTAATAACTCATCTCGTAGTTCTAAATAATTATATATTTCTCCATTGAAAACAATTACATAATTTTTACAATTTGAAATAAGTGGTTGGTTATTTTCGGGGCTTAGATCAATAATTGATAATCGTAAATGACCTAATTCAATTTTACTTGGAATTCCCCACTGTCCATAAAAATCAGGACCTCTATGTTTCATTAGTAAAGCAGAAGAGCGAAATTTCTCTTTATCTACATCTGTAGTGTGTAAATAACTCATAACACCAAAGATTCCACACATTATTTACTCATCCAATAATTTGCATTTATACTTACCAAATATATACTTACTAACTTCATATAATTGCTTATCATTTAATCCTAATCTATCATTCACAGATGAAAGTTTCTTATCGTTAAAGAAAACCAAGGGCAGTAATTCAGAATAATATGACGATTTTGTGACTTTTTTATTATTTAATTTTACCATCATGTTTAACCACACATCATCTGCAAATGGGCATATACTAATGAATTCTTTTTTATTCATAACTTCAGGATGGAGAGTATTTGGAGGGAATAGTGTGCCTCCACCACTAGTAAAAAATATTTTATCAGAATGAGCATTGAAGTCTTTAATAGCTGTCCAATTATTCATTAATGTTGTCTTACCATTTATATACTCAATTTTTACAGCTCTGTGACAACAAACATCTTCTGGATAGTTTTTATATAGCTTTATTAATTCTTCAATTAAAAATGAGGGATACAGTATATCATCATCAATTGTAATAATTACATCAGTCTTGTACCTGTCTAATGAATAATAATATTTTTTATGTGATTTAATATCTTCATCAATTAATTCTATTTTCAAACCACTATTTCTTAAACCTAGCAATCGTTTAGGTAACTTTTCAAAAGAAGGGAATTGTTTTTTAGAAAGCCATAGAATAATTAAATCAGGTGTATATGTTTGTCTTAACATCAATTCAATTATTATCCATGTTCTACCTATCCTTTCAGGAATTGTGGTCAATGAAACAACAACTCGCTTATTAATTTTATTATGATTTTCTTCTTTTGTAGCATTAAAATATCGAGTTATAATCAAGTAAAATGGAATAATAATATTTATGCTAAGTCGAGTTATAAACCTTAAAAAACTATAGAATTTAATTTTATCTAAAAAACTATTTTTATTTTTTATGGAAGTATATAGTTTATCAAAAAAGTCTATCATTTTATTTTTGGGATAAATAATAATATTTAAGTTTTAGTGAATTTAGTATTTTTTCCCCGAAAATAATTAATAATATCTTTTTTCTTGTTTGAAAGTAGTAATTCCTTATTAAGGTTATAATATAATTTCGAAATGCGCTCGATTTACCAATGTGATATTTTTTGATTTCATAATTTTCTCTTATACTAAGCATATAGTTTTTGCTCGAGTATCCCCCAGTTCTATATGTTGCTAATACTAAAGGAATATATTTATAAGTTACCAATTTGAAAAATAGTCTCAAGAAAAATTCATAATCGGCTGCACTTAAATAAATAGTATTGTAGGTTCCATACTTATGATAAATATCCGATTTCACAAAAGTAGATGGATGAAATATGGTCATCCTATCACGTAACTTTTTATGATCAGCTTTAGCTGAACGAACTATAAACTCATTTCCAATATTTTCTTTAAAATATACATCTCCATAAATAACATCCGCATTACTATATTTAAATTCAGTAGTAATTATTTTTAGAATACCTGGTTCATATGTGTCTCCACTATGTAAGATACCGACTAATGGGGCTGAAGCATAATTTAATCCTTTATTTATTGCATAAAAAATACCGTTGTCTTTTTCTGAAATAAGAATTGATAATTGATTAGAATATTTATTTAATATATCCAACGTGCCATCAGTCGATCCCCCGTCAATTATAATGTATTCAATTTCGACATCACTTTGTGTTAAAACACTTTTAATGGTTTCTTCTATTTGAAATTTTTGGTTTAGAACAACAGTAATTATTGAAATGTCTTTTTGTTTATTCTGCATTTATAAAGATGATCGATTTTGTGCCATTAATTTTGATATAATAATAAAAGTAACTAACCATCCCAACACTTAAACTACTAACTTCACCATAACCCCCACTTATTAATAAGCTTAAAATCCATGGAATTAGTGAACCTATTGTCAAATAAAGTGCAATATTTTCATTTAACATTTCACCGTTCAATATTGCACGAAAACTCTTTATATATTTATATGGTAATTTTAAAAATATGTAATAAGAAATCAAAACAAATGGTAAAAAACCTAATTTGAGCCAAAAATTAAATATTCCAATATGCAATGCTCCTGCTTCTGTGTAATTTGTAATAAATGATCTTACGGATGAACCAAATCCTTGACCAATAATCAAATCTAATAGAGAAGCATCATTAAAAAAATTTGCCAATTCAATAAACCGACTATCTTTAAAGTTAGAATCAACATCAATAATTGAAAGGAATCGTTCAATTTGGTAATCATTTAAAGTATTCACAAATATAAATGTTAAAATTATAAGCATTATTGAGATTAGCATTTTATATTTTGTGCTAATTTTTAAGTTTGTAATTACTTTTGGAGTAATAATGTATGAAATAAAAAATAGTATAACTAAAAAAGTCCCAATAATCATTGAGGACCTAGTAACTGATAAGATGACGACAAAATAAAAATAATTAATTATTACAAATAAACCTAAAATTTTATATTTGGAATTATTTGGAATAAGATTAATTAATAATAATAAAGGTGAGAATAATAAGCCGCTTGCTAAATATAGGTTTGGATGTGCAATTCTATTTATTCCAAGTGAAGGATCTAAAAAGTAGTATTTTTCTACTGATATTGAAGTAATTAATATTATTAACGAAAGAATTGTAATAAGCAGAGCAAAATATTTAATAACAATATTACTAGAAATAATAAGATAACCCAAAACAATTCCGGCAAATATCCAAAGAAAAATTCTAATGTCTGAATTAAGATAGTTGAATTTTGTTAAGCCAAGTTTTAATACTCCAATCGAAAAAAAGATAATAATAATAAACGCAATTAAAAATTGAATATTCGGACTAACAATTAGTGATATTTTATTAAAATTTATTAAATATGTAATTAAAAGTATTATTAAACTTATGTCACTTGATGGAATCCCAAGTATATAATAACGTTGTATAAGTAAAGGATGTGAGCCCATTGAATAAATCATTTCTAAAAGAAATAATACAACAGAAAAAATAATAATTGTGATATTGATTTTAATTTTCATTAATAATTGTTTTATATCTAACTCAATATTTTTTTATATATGCCAATTATCCTATTTGCAATATTTGACCATCTGAATGTGTCAATATCTTTTTGAAATGATAAACTGGAACTTAATACTTCTGTAATTTTATTTTTTAATTCAATTTTATTAAAATTTGTTTTAGAGCATTTTTCAAAAGGCCATTGATAAGCATAGGGCATATTTCCAAGAATTATTTTTTTTCTATAAACTAAAGCCTCTAAAGCAGATTGTGGTTGTGTCTCTGAAATGCTTGGCAAACAAAATAGTTTGCAAGCTGCATATGCAGATGGCAATAATGGATTGTTCAAATCTAATTTACTGATCCAAAGCAACTGTTTGTTACTTTTAGCAATTTCATCTAAAAATTCATCTCTATATTTTTTTTCGGTATAATCTAAAGATCCAATAAAAACACCTTTAAGTCCCACGTCGTTTAATGTTTTAGCTAATAGAAGTGGATTTTTACGTTCAACAATATTTCCTGTGTATAGTATAAAATCATTAAAATTGTAAGTACCCTCAAATAAATGTGGTGAAGCATTAAAAAATTCATCATCAACCCCATTATGAACTAAAAATATTTTTTCTTCACTCAAATTATAAAGTTTAATGAGAAACTCTTTTTCCAATTCATTAAGACATAGAATAGCATCAGCCTTTTGAAATGAGTACTTCAGTCTATGATAATCAGTATTTTGTTTTAGAAATTCTATAATGTAATTAACTAACTTTATTTTAATGTAGGGATAGCTTTTTCTATTAAAGCCATTTACACTACTTATAACTACTTTTTTATTTTTCTTGTTAGATACTAATTCAAATATCGATGGTGGATTACCAAAAATATGGAGCAGATCAAATTTTTGTTCTTCATCATAATAGTCTAAAAATGAAATATCAATTCCCTTGTCTTTAATTGCATTTATTGTTCTTCTACTACGTATTTCAATACCACCATATACAATTGGGAAAGGATATTCTGGTAATACTTTTATTTTCATTTTATTTTCTATTTATACCAATGAGAGTACCATTTTTGAAACATAAACAAGGACCAAATTTTTTGAGCATATCCAATTTTTCCTCTTTTGAAATTTTCGAGCGAGTAACTGATTTCTGAATAATTAAAAAGTTTTTGTTCATCTATAAATCGTTTATTTAAATAGTTACACTCAATTAAGTTCATATTTTTTATTAGATACTCGTGTATTGGAATTACAAATCCTTTTTTTTCTCTATAAATAAATTCTTTTGGTAGATAATCTTCTAATATCAATTTTAGTAACCTTTTTGTTTCATTTTTATTTATAGAATATTTTTTGGGAGTATTTATAGCAAAATCAAGAAGTTTATTATTTAAAAATGGTTCTCTTGCCTCCAATCCATAGTGCATAGAGGCTCTATCGACTTTATACAAAATATCGTCAGTCATAAATGTTTTGAAATCTAATGTCAATAAATCATCAATTGAAGATAATAAGTTTTCATTTCTTCTTTCAAATCCAGATTGAGTACATAAAAGCCTTTCAACCTCAAAATTATACCAAATAGACTTATAATTATAATATGCTTCTGATAGGTTTTTATTAAAAAACATGTTAAAAACTGTATGAGTAGGATCAGAAGTCTTGGCTAAACCTAGATTAAATATTATACTTTCGAAAATTTTGGGGTTTTTTAGATATAAATTTTTAAACATATCAAAATATTTTGGCTTACCATTATTTTGTAAAAACATACTGTAATAACTGTAGCCCCCAAAAAGTTCATCAGCACAATCACCTGAAAGAGCCACTTTTACATACTTAGAAGTAAATTCACTCAATAATATCATTGGCACAACTGAGTTATCTGCAATTGGTTCATCATAAACTTCAGCATAAATTTCGATTGTTCTTTCAAAATCTTCCTCATTAATAATTTTAATATTAGTTTCCATTTCTAGATGATCAGCAATTTTTTTTGCAATTTTTGATTCGTCAAAGTATTCAGATTGGCTCCCAATATTAAATGCAGTTATGCTCTTATTTAATTCATATTTAAGTATTGAAGCTATTAACGAACTATCAATACCACCAGAAAAGAATAATCCAACAGGAACATCAGATAACATTCGTGATTCAATTGCACTTATTAATAATTCTTTTAATTTATATAAATTTTGTTTCTCAAATGAATAGTCGATTTCCTGATTCTCGGCTAAATTTACTAATTCCCAATATTTCGTAATTTTATAATTAACTTCATCGATTTGGTATTCAAGAAAATGACCAGGTAGAATTCTTTTTATGTTCTTAAAAATTGTGTTTGGGCTTTTAACAAATCCATTAATAAGATATTCTTTTAATGAGTCTTTATCTAATTCAAGATTAAAGTTCTTTATTTCTTTGAATGATTTTATTTCAGAGCTAAATATAAGTCTCCCCTTATCATATGAATAATATAATGGTTTTACTCCTGCTTTATCTCTAATTAAAACTATTTTATTTTTATATGTATCTAAAATTCCAAACGAAAACATTCCATCGAACTTATCTACACATTTTGCTCCCCACTCAATATATGAAATTAATACTACTTCAGTATCGGTATTAGAATTAAAAACATAACCTATTGTTTGTAATTTTTCCCTTATTTCTTTATAGTTATATACTTCTCCGTTATAAACTATTACATATCTTTTATCTTTTGAATATAAAGGTTGATTACCTAGTTGAGTTAAATCCAGAATAGAAAGTCTAGTATGAATTAATATTATGTTATTATCAACAGCTCTATATATTCCTTCGCTATCTGGACCTCTATGCTTAATACTATTAATTATTCTAGTAACAGAGTTACTATCAAGTTCATCAGTTGAAAATTTATTTATATATCCAAATATTCCACACATAATTACACCTTATGGTATTCCCTATACCAGTTCACAAATCGAGATAGCCCCTCTTCTATAGAAATGTTTGGTATAAAGCCAATCATTTCCTTCAGTTTATCATTATTCGCATAAGTTTTATAAACATCTCCCAATTGTTTTTCCTTATAATCGATATTTACAGTTTTGCCTATACTATTTGATAAAATTTCAATAAAGTCACTTATTTTTATAGGTTTTGAATTTCCAATATTTACTACTTCAAATAATTCCCTCTGCCCACTATCTACCTTTTGAATCAACATCTTCATTAAACTTATAATACAGTTAGTAATGTCATCTATATAGGTAAAGTCGCGATAAAGATCACCTCTATTATACACTTCAATTTCATCGCCTCTAAAAATCGCATCTGTAAATTTATAATATGCCATATCTGGTCTTCCCCAAGGACCATAAACAGAGAACAAACGCAATCCAAGTGTCCGCATTCCATAAGCATGCGAATAAGTTCTAGCGATTAGTTCATTAGCAACTTTTGTAGCTGCATAAAGACTGCTAGGTTTGGTAATATCATCTTCTTCCAAGAATGGATATTTATCAGTATCACCGTAAACACTTGAGGAACTAGCATAAATAAAATTCTTTATTCCTAAATCTCTACTTGTATTTAAAACATTAAAAAAAGCAAGAAGGTTGGAATCAATATATGCACGGGGATTTACAATAGAATATCTAACTCCTGCTTGTGCAGCTAGATGCACCACGATTTCAATATTATTATATTTATTTAATAATTCACTTAGATTATTATTTATTAAATCATATTTTATAAAAAAAAGTTTTTCAAATTTAGTACTGCCTGATATTATCTTATTTTTCTCAACTTTTATTCCCAAATTATCTAAACGTTTTATTTTTAATTTAGGATCGTAATAATCATTTAGATTATCAATTGCTAAAATTGTACTACCTTCATCAAATTCTAAAAGTCTTTTAATTAAATTAGAACCAATAAAACCAGCAGCACCTGTGACTAAAATTGTTTTATATTTCACAATAACCTATGATTTTATTAATATATTTTTTGTTTTGAATAATTTACTATTTAACAAATTATTTTTTTAAATACACGTAGATGACCAGCAGAAATTATTTCTTTAAAAATTTCTTTTGGGATTTCAAGTGCTACTTTCGATGGACCAAAATGACCTGCCGAAGCATAAAACGGGGCGACGTAGTTCGTAAATAACGAAGAATCATCTAAAACAATTAATCCATTCGTAGATAAAAATCTTGAATAAGTAAAAAAATCATCTTTAACAGCTTCATATTCATGATTCCCATCAATATAAATTAGATCAAAATTCTTATTTTCTAAACTTTCAATAATATTTTTATCATTTGAATAACCTTTTAATAGTTTAGGCAATGGTAAATTGAAATTATTAAAATTTTTTATAACATCATCATAATATTGTATGCTGCTGGGATAATATGAAACAGAGTCTCCTACATTAGTAAATGGACTAATTCCATATATATTTGAACTTAAGTTTAATTTTAAAGACAATAAAGAGAAGAGTGATAAGGTCTGACCTCTGAAAACACCTATCTCTAAAATATTCTTTGGTTTATATTCGGAGAACAATTTGTACCATAGTGCATGGAATGCATCTTCACCAAACCCTCTAAAATCCATTTTAAAATACTCCCTATGTTCTTTTAACCATTTAGGAGCAATATTCCAATAATAATGATGAAAATATAAATATATTTCCTTTCGATTAGATAAATTATTAATCATGTCAATAGTTGAC
Source organism: uncultured Melioribacter sp. (assembly GCA_964631495.1). GTDB lineage: Bacteria > Bacteroidota > Ignavibacteria > Ignavibacteriales > Melioribacteraceae > Stygiobacter. Next base: position 25,834 of record CAZVYT010000029.1, read on the forward strand.
TCAAAAAAGAACCTTTTTTTCTTTTTTTTGGATAATTCATATTGCGCAAGCAAAATTTTCTTCTTTAAATTTATTATTACATTCATTGCTATTAACTTTTTTTTAATAAAAGAGATTTAAAATATGCTTTACACCACCTTAAATAATCAAACAAATAATTAAATTTATTATATCGAAATGGGACGCTCGTATATTTCAAAATTTCATTATTTTCATATTGACAATTCATATAGTTTATAATATCAATTTTTTTTATAAACTTATTATGTTTTTTGTATAATATTCTTCTATTCCTTTGCATAATCTTAAAAGCTTCAGGGTGTGGATTCTCTCTCATACCACCCCATTTTTCTTCAGATTCAAATTTAATAGATAATATGAAATTTGATAAATTATTTTTTATACATCGCAATGAATAATCATGATTGTCATAAGTATATGGAGCTAAATCTTCATCCATAAGTCCTACTTTTTTTACCGTATATGTAGAAATACATTCTGGACTTCTAACTGCTACAACTCTTTTAGCAAATTGGCCTTCTTTTAGAATGTCTAGGTATTTACCCGAACTAAATTCACTAGCAATTAGATCACATTCCAAAATTTCTTTCTGAATTTCATTAATAATTAAATTTGTACCATGCCTGAAAGAGAGCATTCCAACGTTTTCATATCCAATAATTTCATAAAATAATTTTATTTTATCTTCAAAATTATTATCTCTGAGAATAACATCATCTTGTAAAATAATATTAAAACCTGGATCCTCTTGACTAGCAACTTTCAATCCAATATTTATTGAACGAATTTCGTGAACATCTGGAGCATACAGTTTATGAATAAAGATATTCATTTGATTTGCTACCGAATCCATAATTTTTTCTGTGTTGTCAGTACAACCATCAAGTACGGCATAGATATAACTATTTTTTCCCATACAATTAATAACAGATGTTAAAACATCTCTTATTAAATTTTCTTTATTATGTATTGTAATAATATAATTAAATCGATAGTTGTCTATTAAGATCATAATTGGTATAAGCAGCTTGATATTGTTTCTAAATCATTTTCGCTGAGATCTGGGTAATTACCGCAATAAAAACCACATCCATGAATAAAATCTGCACCATCTAAGTTATAAATTGTGTTTACATATTTTTTATAAAACGGTTGATTTTGCATATTTCCAGCAATCATTGGTCTAACCTCAATTCCAGCACCTGAAAATTGTGATAAATAATAGTTTCGTAACTTGGGTGATTTGCAAACTATGGGGATTGCAAAAGTCGAAAGTCTTTTAATATGATCATGTTTTAAATAAATAAAATCATTATTTGTTATAATCACTTGCTCAATTTTTTTATAGTTTTCTTCTCTCTTTTTAATATTTTCATCTAAAAATTGTAATTGGTACAATCCTAAAAATCCGGTTATCTCGGTTGGTCTTAAATTATATCCTAATTCATAAAAACTATATTTAGCCAAAAATTCTGATTTAATATTAAATCTCTTTCTCCATTTTTTTTGTTGTTCTGAGCTTAAATTTCTATCCCAACCATTTGCCCTTACTATTTTTAACATTTCGACAAATTCAGAATCATCACAACAAACCATGCCTCCCTCTATTGTAGACATGTGATGCGCAACGAAGAAAGAGAAACTTGAACACAAACCGAAATTTCCCGTTTTGCCAAAAGTAACCTCTGTCCCTAATGATTCACAATTATCTTCCAATAGAATTATTTTTTTTTCAAAACAAATATCTCTGATATTTTCAATGTCATCAACAAAACCAAGTGCATTTGTTAAAAAAAACGCATGAAGATGTGTTTTGTTAATTCTTTCGATAAGTTTTCTTGATGAAACATTTAAAGTGTTAATTTCACAATCTATTGGAACCGGTTCAAATCCCAACTGGATGATTGGCATTACATTAGTGCTCCATGTAAGAGCAGAGAATCCAATTTTACTACCATTTTTTATTTTTCCCATATTTCTTAATGCTTGAAGTATTGCTAAATTTGCACTACCTCCGCTATTAAATAAAACTCCAAATTTTCTGCCTTGCATTTTCGAAAATTCAATTTCAAATTCAATACATTTTCTATCCATGCTTAACTTATCTGTCTTAAGGATAAAATCAGCTAATGCTTTTTTCGTTTCAAATTCATTTAAAAAAGCATGTTTCATTAACGGTATCATATTTTGTGCCTTATTTTAAAATTTATGCTTATTTTTTTATCAAATTAAACACAATTAGTTGCAAAATTTATTCTTTATGGAAACGTAACTACCATCAAGTAGCTCTTTTTTTTCTTCTATATTGTGCAACTGTCCATCTTTAAGAGTAAATACTCCATAACCAATAGATTGTAAGAATCTAAATGTTTTTTCTTGACTGTAATTATTAATGTTTTTAACAACGTTATCAGGAGGTGCTTCAAATAGAATTTTAACATTATTCTCCAATAATGTTCTTTTTGCCCCTTCAAGAACTTGCAATTGAAAACCCTCAACATCAATTTTGAAAAAATCGATTTTCTTAATTTTGTTTTCTAATAAAAAATCATCTAAAGTAACTAAATTCACAACTTCATAATCTTTGATTTTATCTTTTTCACAATTAGTTGTTTGAATAAATCTATATGAATCCGAATAACCAGTTGGAATATCCGATGGAGTCACTAAATTAAAAGTACCATTAATATTACCTAATCCTTTAGGAATTATTCTGATATTGTTTAATTTGTTAATTGAAATATTTTTTTCAAATATTTCAATAGTAGTAGTTGATGGCTCAAAAGAAAAAATCCTTCCAGATTCACCTACTAACTTAGATGCTAAAATTGAATAAAACCCAATATTCGCACCTGCATCAACTACAAAATCGCCATAATGTAAGTTAGAAGTAAAATATTTCACTTCATCATTTTCAAAACCAGCACCAATTTTTACAAAAGGTTTATTTATATATAAAAGTCTAGCAATATCTCCTTTGGCTAATAAAATTGCTTTTATTTTTTTATCAAGCAAAATATTCACGTATTGCCCCCTTTCACAAATTACGTCCCATTTTACCGAACGAGTATATTTTATAATCTTAATGGCCAAATTAATTGGATACCGCAAAATATTTTTTATAAAATAAATCATATACTATTTTTCCATTTTTTTCTGAATCAAATAATATGCAGGTATATAATAAAATAAAGAAAATGATAGTACTGTTGAAATAATCACTCCAACTATTCCAAAATTATTAACAAGAATAAGTTTAAGCAAAATAGATGAGGAATTTGCCCCTATTATTAGAAATAATTGAGGTCTTAAAAATTTTTCCGTGTTAAGAATAGAACAAAAGGCTCCACCAATATTTGAATTAAAAATTAGTAATACAAAAGAATAAATCACTTCAGTAGGTAAAATAATTGAATTACCAATCCATAACTTTACGATATACTCACCAAAAAAAATTAATATAATTGATAACACAACAGAGGTTAAAAGTGAAAATATAAAATTACTTTTAATTGTTGCTTTAACCCATTTATAATCATTTTTATGCAAAGCTTCATTTAATGCAGGCCAAGTTGGTTCTAAAAAAACCTGTACTGGTATTATTAGCGTTTGATATAATTTAAAACCAATTGCATATATGGCCACACTACTAGGTCCGAGATATTGAGCTAAAATTATACTATCACTTGAGTTGCCCAATAAAGTGAAAACTTGTAAAGCAAAGAATATACCACCAAAATAAAACAATTCTTTAAATGACTTTAATGAAAAGTAATGAAATTTAGGTAACAATGACTTTTCCTTAAATAAAAAAAAATAGCCCCAATTAATTATAGTAAAAAGCACATTAATACCATACACAGCAAAGATTATAGAAGGTGTCCCAAATTTTAGATGAATAATTGTGAGTAATGAAACTATACTTGCGATGGATGCATAAACTTGCCAAAATGAATTAATATAACTCTTTTGCATTCCAGCATTTATTTTTTGAATCATGCTGAAAGGTAATCCAATTACAAAAAAAGACATAATAACTAGTATTGAATACTTAGATTCACTTTTTGCAATAGTAGATTGAACATTAACTATCTTTTCCCAGTCTGTTAAAAAGTATAAATAAGAAAAAATTACAACTAAGATCGAAGCAATTACGAGTAATGTGAAAAAGGTCGAAGATATTATAACTCTTAGTTCTTCTGTTTTTGTACTTTTGGGAATGGAGTTTTGTAATCCGATGCTTAATCCTAAATCTGCAAAACTTATCAAACCTACTAAAGATGTGAATGTGACCAACATACCATATCGTTCTACTCCTAAATAGTTTAGGGTTAATGGTACTGTGATTATTGCTACAATAATTTGAATGAATCTTGAAAATAAACTAGCTATTCCTGAAATCAGAATATTTCTATCTCTAGTATCATTAGCTGAGAAATCAATAGAATTATAATTAAATAACAAATATTTAATTTTATTTATTTTGAGACGAAAAGAATGGCGCAATTCTTTGTAAAAAGTTATTTGTAACAATATGATTTATCTTAATATTTTTTAATTAAATTATAATAGAATTTGTATATGTTAAAAACCAATTTATCGTTTTATTAATACCTTCTACTAGATCAGTTTTCGATTTCCATCCAAGTTTATTTACTCTACTGACATCCAATAATTTTTGAAGAGTGCCGTCAGGAATTGAAATGTTATAGTTTACTATTCCTTCAAATCCAATACATTTTTTTATAATTTCGGCCAACTCATATATCGAAATATCGTTCCCTGTCCCAATATTAATTTGATTAATACCCATTTTATAAATCTCTTCAGCTTCCACATTGTTACAAAGAATAAATATAGCATCTGCCAAATCTTCTACATATAAAAACTCTCTTCGTGGTTTTCCACTTCCCCAAACTTCAACATAATCTTTCTCATGGATTTTTGCTTCGTAGAACTTTCGTATTAAAGCAGGTAAGACATGTGAACTCCTTAGATCAAAATTATCATTTGGTCCATATAAATTTGATGGCATTACGGAATAAAAATTACAACCATATTGTTTAAAATAGTTTTCGCAAAGTTTTAATCCTGCAATTTTTGCGATTGCATAAGGTTCATTTGTATACTCTAATTCATTAGTTAATAAGCATTCTTCTTTTAGTGGTTGAGGCGCGTTTTTGGGATATATGCATGAACTGCCGAGAAAAATTAATTTTTCGCAACCATATTTGTATGCAGAATGTATTAAATTCGTTTCAATCATTAAGTTATCATAAATAAATTCTGCCCTGTAAGTGTTATTTGCTAAAATTCCGCCAACTTTGGCCGCGGCAATTATAACATAGTGGGGTTTTTCTTGTTCAAAAAATTCTTCGACTAAAGACTGTCGGCGTAGATCAAGTTCACTTGAACTTCGTACTACTATATTGTTAAATCCTTCGACAGTAAATTTTCTAAAAAGCGCGGTACCCACCATTCCATTATGGCCGGCAATGTAAAGTTTTTTATTCTTATTTAGCATTGTAATGTTACCTAGTATAGTTGAAATGTTGAACCGTTTATTTGTTGAATCAAATAAAGACTAGTTGTTTAGTTGCGTATTTCTTAAAGCATTCAATTGGTTGGCTATGCCCGATATTTTTGTCCTCAAATCAATGAATATCTCATGTGAGATATAATTTAAATCAATTGCGATATATAGTTGATTTAGAACTTCCATTAAACTGCTATAAGCCAAATTTGTGAAATGTGCTTGATCTTTAGATGAATTTCTTGCAGAGCCTTCAGCTAAATTTGAAGAAACAGAAATTATTGCTCTTCGTAATTGATCGGATAAACAATAACGTTCTTCTTTGGGAAATGTATTCGTTATTTTATAAATAAGTACAATTAATTCTCTGGCATTCTGCCATACTTTTAATTTCTCAAATCCGAATTGATAATCCATTCCATCACCTTAACAATTCTAAAGTTCAACCTTTCAACAAATCAACCCTTCAACCTTTTAATACCCCCTACTAACCACTTTCTCCAAATCAGCATTAATCATAATTTTTACTAATTCTTCGAACTTTACTTTTGGCTCCCATCCTAATTCATTTTTGGCTTTTGTTGCATCACCAATAAGTAAGTCAACCTCAGTTGGTCTGTAATAATTCGTATCAATTTCAATGATAATATCCCCTTCCATCAACCGTTCAACATTTCCACTTTTTAACTTCTCCCCAAGCAACTCATCAACCTTTCCATTGTTCAACGTCTTTACAATTCCTGCTTCTTTGATTCCTTCTCCAACCCATTCTAATTCAATCCCTAAATGCTTGCAAGTAATCTCACAAAATTCTCTTATAGTATGAGTTTCATTTGTCGCTAACACAAAATCATCAGGTTCTTTGTTTTGCAGCATTTTCCACATTCCTTCACAATATTCCGGTGCATACCCCCAGTCTCTTTTAGCATCCAAATTCCCTAAGTATAATGTGGATTGTGTTCCAAATATTATTTTTGATAGTCCAACTGTAATTTTCCTTGTAACAAAGGTCTCTCCTCTTCTAGGGGATTCATGATTAAATAATATCCCATTTGTAGCAAAAATATTGTATGCTTCACGGTAATTTTTTACTATCCAAAAACCATAAAGTTTTGCTACTCCATAAGGAGACCTCGGATAAAATGGGGTTGTTTCTTTTTGAGGAACTTCTTGTACTTTTCCGAATAATTCCGAAGTTGAAGCCTGATAAAATTTAGCATGCTTTGCAATACCAGTTTCTCTCATTGCATCCAAGAACCTTAATGTGCCTAATGCATCAACTTGAGCTGTATAATCTGGAATATCAAATGAAACTTTAACATGACTTTGAGCGGCTAAATTATAAATCTCATCCGGTTTAATTTTCTCTAAAAGTCTATTAAGGCTACTTGTATCAACTAAATCACCGTAATGAAGAAATAATTTTTTATTAATTACTTCTTGATCGTTATATAAATGATCTATCCTATGAGTATTAAATGAACTGCTGCGACGGATAATACCATGAACATTATAATTTTTCTCAAGTAATATTTCTGCAAGATAGCTGCCATCTTGCCCAGTTATACCAGTAATTAATGCTGTTTTCATAATAATTCCTATATGGCAAATTTAAACCAATATTTCGTTTGCCCCAAATTTACCCCGCATCTTTTACGTCTTTACTTTGTTCATTCTTTCCATTTTTCCGCCTGCCCAAAGTTTACCCCGTTTAGTTTTCGGGGTTTATCCAAAGTCTACCCCGTTTAGTTTTCGGGGTTTATCCCGAGCATTTTTCGGGACGTAGTTTGCGGGACGTTTTTGCGTGGGGATCTTCCATTTTATAATTAATAATTTCCACTTTATAATTCCCAATCCCAAATTTCTAATGCATTTCTCTGCACGCAATCGCCCCACCTTCCCTTTCAACCCTTAAACTAATCAACATTTCAACGCTGTTAACCACCTTTCTCAATCTTCCCACAAAACAGTCAGTACAGAGTCATACCTCGGCATTTCAAAATCTATCTGTTTTAATTTATCAAAGTACCCGCATCTGCTCTCATGCCAGTACCACTCTCTAGCGTTTACAGTCTTGTAATTACGGTTATTTGTGTTATTGTAATCTGAATATAAAGTGCTTCTTAGCTGCCTTCCGGTAAAAAGATCATCCTCTTCAAACTGCGGTTTGCATCTGCCTTTTGGTAATGGTCTAAAAATAAAATGTTCATTCACAAAATTCCATTCTATCTTGTTGTACTTGCTCATAACAACACTTACCGGGTGTTTAGCTAGAGTTGCATATCTTTTTTAAGCATGGTTATGAGGGTTAACCTCTTTCCTTCATAAAACCGAAAGCAACTTTTTCCAAATAATTAAAAACTGTTTCTTTTTCTACCCGGTAGCCCTTTATAAACATAATAGGACTGTTGTCAATATCATCATAGCTCAATAATGCTTTGATATAAATAGTTTTATTAAAGTCAGGATGTTTTTTTTGAGCTGCTTCAATCAATTCGGTCAAACTGCAATGCTGTAAAATAAAATAGATATCTATGTAATCTTTATATGTTGCCCTAAAAAGAGCAAGTAATTTCATAATTCCAATTTCTTTAATCTGCGCTAGTTTGAAATACTCGGTATCAATAATAGAGAAAATGTTTTTTTCTTTTATGTAGAAAAAAGATAATTTTATTTCATCGTCCAGCATAGCTGTTACTGTGTTTATTTCATTCTGTATAATTTCGATTTTATTTTCATGAAACAACTCTGTTATTCGTAAAATCAATTTTTCGTTAACGAATGAATCAAATGCAAAAAAATCAAAATCAACTGATATTCTATGCCCAATCTGCAAAGCAAGTGCCGTTCCGCCTGCAAGGTAAAAAGTATCTTTAAAATGAGCTAGTTTAGCAAGTCTATTTTGTCGTGCGCCATCTAAAACTTCAAAATGAAATGTATTATCTAGTCCAGAGTTCAGCATGTTTAGTTATTCTCTTCCAAAAAAAATAATTTTTTCCTATAAAAATATTTGAGCCCCTCTTCTCGATTAAACTATTAATTTCACTCAAAGAAATTTCATTTAATATATATTGAATTGCATTCATATCTCCGTAATTCATCAAGCGTTTTAGAATAAACTCTTTATGTAATGAGTAGTCTAATTCATCAAACGAACAATCCCAAAAGTATTTCTTAAATGAAAAGGGCAGTTTTTGCATTGTGCTATTAGTATTTTTCTTATAAAATAAACCAGTTGTGTGAATTAGATTCTAAAAACTGACATAAAGAAGTTAAAAGCAATTATTCAAAAATATATCTGGTAAAACATACACTGTGTTTATCGCAGTATCATAATAAATCCGTTTAATCTGCGTTCCATTTTTTGAATAAATAATTGCTTTTATCCTCACAAAGCTTAATAAACACAACGGGTTCAATTTAATATTAATTTTTTGTTTAGCAATTAAACGTTATGCGGCATTTAAGTTTCTTTTTTCTCGCTGATCATTTATCATTTATAATTTATCATTTCAAATTTCTACTTCCAGCTTCTTTCACTCACACTTCCCTCAGTAACTTTTTCTCTTAGGAACTCAGCTCTCAACCCCTCACCTCATCCAGATCAAGCTTAACACAGAATTATACCGCGGCATAGGCACATTATATTCATAAACTTTATCTTTTTTATCAATATTATAGCATTCGTTAAACCATGCTTCGGCAGGTATTTCTTCTTCTGTATTTGGTATTGCACTGCCATTAAAAAAATCATAAGTATAACTTAAAGAATTAATTTTGCTTTTGGGTCTAATAAACAGATACTTAAAAGACTTGTTTATTGAGCTCCACTTAACAAAACCATCTTTAGATAAAATAACGGCGCATTCTCTAGTGCCAACTTCGCTGTAACGTATAGCCGCCGCAGTTAAAGACACGTTAAAATATTTTGCAGTGTCTTCTATTAGTCTTCCGTTTAACATTTTACCTCTTACAGCCTTTATCATCCAATTTTCGGGCATCAATAGTTCTGCAGCAAAATCATTAGCGTCTGTTTCAAGAGTTTTGCCCTTTCCGTAAAAATCTTCAAACCCGCATTTAAATACAGCCTCTCCCTTTGGGAGAGGTTTGGTGAGGGCTTCATTGATAAAGTGTCCCAGTTCATGAGCCATTACAAAGTTTTTTTGGGTCTGTTCTTTAATTTTATTGTTAATAGTTACAATACCCTTTTCCATATCAAAAATTATTTTCCCTTCGCAACTATCAAGCTCTTCTTCTTTTAGAACTAAATTTTCGGCATAAATTATATTAGGCAGATTGATTTCTTCCGGCTTTTCCAAGCAGTATTTTTCAATCAATTTACGGGCGTTAGCTTTGCTTATTAGGGACATTTGAATTATCGATATTGTCATTCCCGTGTAAACGGGGATCGATTGATTTCTTTTTGGTTTCCCACTTGGGTGAGGAAGACAGATATAGCCTTTCCGCGCAACGATTGTGGGGCAAATCTTTACATCCTTCATTTTTTATAGGCGCAACTTTTAAGCTGCGGTTCAAGCTGAAGCTTGCGGCTACATTGATATCCAAAATTTTATTTTTTCGCACAGTTACTATTTTACTTTGTTTCTTTGTCACTTGCCACCTCAACCACATAGGCACTCAGTAACTCAGCATATTTATAATTCTTTTATTTTTGTAGTATTAAATTTACTAATGCAATTCACTCCAACACTATACCAATTCTGGTAATATGTTCTATTAAGTCTTTATCAGTAATCGAATCATAATCAAGCAGATCAATATCAAAAGGCAAATTCAATTCGCTTAAATCTACTCTAACTTTATTAAGTTCTTCATATCTTAAAAAATCTCCAACAATAGCAATATCTACATCAGAGCCATTTCTAAAATTTCCTTTTGCCCTAGATCCGAAAAGAATCAACTGTTTTACTTTTATTCTTCTTTTAATTACTTCTATAATAGAACTAAGAAGCGGTTTAGGTATACCCCAGCATTCATTAAAATTTTTCATTCAAAGTACGTTCCCTTAACAAAATCATAGTCCGCTCAAATTCTAAAAATTCCAATATGTATTTCGTTGAAACTAAATCAATAATTTCTTCTATTATTTTTTTGTCATAAATATGCGATGCCAAATTCCTTGTTTCAATCATCTGCATCCAAATAAAACCATCCTTCAATAGATCAAACTTGAATCCTTCCTTAACTGCATCTCTGGAACCTTTTATTTCAAAATTACCTTGAAATGCGAAATAATCTTTTAACACATTCCACGCAAGTTCATGCGTAAACTCAAATGATTGAATTAAACCCTGCTTCTCAAGGAGATTTAATTCTCTGGCATTTAATAAATCCACCCCATCCTTTAACTGAGCAATTGCGGCTTGATAATTTGAAAATCTTTGTATCCATCTAATATCTTCTTTGTTTTTGATCAATTTATACTCATAAAAAGTTTATCACTTTGGTTACAAATTTTCGTTAAAATAGAAACCGATTTTTTGAATTTAAGTTTCTTTTATTTTTATCATTTATAATTTCCAATTTCTACTTATAAGAGCGTACATCCAAATTCTCGTTTCTTTCACTAATCCTTCTACTCAGTAACTTACGCTCTTATCTACTTCTCTCCATTCTTCTTCAATAATCCCATCATCTTGATATCGAGAAGATCACTTTTCAAATCATTTTCACTTAATCCGGTTTTGTTTCTAGCTGCCATTCTGTAAGCGCTTTCGTTTTCATTGGTACTTAATTCACTGCATTGGTTTTTAAGTGATTCCAAATTTTTCTCAAAATCTTCTCTTTTTTTTTCGGCAGTTTCCAGCATATGCATAGCACTAAGTTTTTTTTCGAAATGAATAAATTTCTGCTCAATTGCACTGATATCTAAACCGGCTTCTTCTAAACTGCTTTTAGTTTCTTCTTCGGTTAATATATCGGGATTAAAATTAAGGTTAATCAAATTAGAAACTCCTGCCCTCTCAAAGTTCATTTTAATTCCCTTGAATATTTATTATTGCGTTTCTCTTTATCAGTTTTGATTTGATTCTTTTTACAATATTGGTATAATCACTCGGCGTAATACCTAAATCTTTTGAAATTTCTTCCCTCTTTCCCCCTTTCAGCATTTCTTCAAGCACCAAAATTTCTTCAACTTCTGTATCAAAGTCAAAGCAAGAAAAAATCTGCTCTTTCAGTTCACTTTGCTCAACACCGGCGTAAATTATTTCAGCACTTTCAAAATATAGATCTTCATTCAATAAGCTCTCAGCATTAGAGAAAGAAAGTTCGGAATTTTTCCCTTTGTTTATTTCATCTTCTTTTAAGTGGAAATAACTGAGCATTTCATATTTCAGATGGAAGTAAACAGAACCTTTAAATGCCTTATAAGAAGCAGTGTAGCATTTCTTTCCATCCAGCATTTTTGCCAAAACTTCCATTAAATAATCTTCCGGGTCTTTGCCGTTAAAATATCTGCCGTTAGTTCCATTAAAAATATAACAAAAACTAATTGCTCTATACTTATCATGCTTGTCAAATTCTTTAATGTACTCCAGTATTTTCGCTTTTTCTTCTAAGTCCAATTTCCCTCCACTGCAAATGTAGTTGGGTAATCTTTTTACCCTTTAAACGGAACAAAGATTAAAAAATTGCCGCGTTTATATATTTTTTTTTGCTCTTTAAAGAAAACTGCCATTTTCTTTAAAATAACACATTTTGGCAAATTTTTTGGTTTACATCGTTTAAAGAATAAAAAAAGAGTAACAATATGCTTACAGTTTCAGATGAGATAATTAAAATGCTGTCGCGGAAAAAAGTTTTATATAATCTTAAACTCGATACTGAGCCGTCACAAAGCCGTTTTAAAGTCGTTTTTAGAATGATAAAAGTGTTTGGTGCTTTTTTCGGGTATGCAATTTCATACCTCGCAAAATTTATTGATTATATTGAAATCCTCCGCGCTCCGCCAAAAGAAGCTTTAGACCAACAGCAAGCGGCATATAGCTGAATATTTAACAAACTAATTACTAATGGCTAGTGCCTAACAACTAATAACAAATCACTTGGAGTAAAAAAAATGGCTGAACTAGAAAAACCCATGTTTGGGAACATAAAAGGAAAATTCGGTAAAGCGGTTTTCCGTCAAAGAAACGGGATAAATTATATCGCGCAGCGTCCATCATCGTATACTGCACCTTCAACAGAGGCTCATCAAAACCGGATAGCAAAATTTAGAATATCATCTAAAATTGCATCTGTAATTAACTCAGATCCTTTGCTAAAAGCTAGATGGAAGCCTGTCACTCCCGAGAATCTTTCTCCTTATAATTATTTAATTTCTTTGAACTATAATGCGGTCAATACCGATCAAACTGTAGGTCTTATTAAAATAGCCCCGGATTCAGTTGTTGGTATCCGGCTTAATTCTGTTGAACTTACTGCTGATAAATTGACTGTTAATATTCATCCTTTAACTGAGAAATCAATGGTAGATCCCTTACTCGCTAAGAAAGTTAAACTTTTTTCTTTGCTTTACTTAAATAATCCGCCTGATAGTGATAATTCCGGTTTCGAAGTTATTCCTCTTATTTCAACACAAAAAACTTTTGATCTTGATACTGCAATTTCATTTGATATGTTTATTTCCACTTCTGATGAATCGAAGATTGCGTTATATCAAAACAAAAGTGTTCATTCATCCTTATTCACATTTACTAATGAAGATGAGATTATAAACAACTCAAGTACTTTTTCATACACATTAGTTTAATGCCTTTGTAGAGCCGTAGCGCGTTTATCCAGTGCTGTTTACCGGGCTACGGCTTTACGTTCTCGTTTTATTTATTCTTTGTAGAGACGTAGCTCGCTACGTCTTTACGTTTTACTTTTCACGTTTGTCCCGCGCTTTTTACGGGCAGTATTTTTCGGGACGTTCTTTGCGGCGGGATCTCACCTTTGACCTTTTACATCTCACATTTTTCGTTTTACTTTTCCCATTTTACCTTTTTCCCTCTATCCGTTCATGCATTCAGTATCTCAGTTATTAAGACACATAGATACCTAAGAACTAACTATTTAGAATTATTCAAAGCCACTTTCCTATTAAACTCTTGTATACTAATCTTTCTAATTCCACTTTCAACTTTAAATCCGCTCAATTTTTCAATCATAATAAAAAATTGATTCATTTTTTTATAATAATCCACATCTGTTTTCATAAGCCAAAGTTTTTCCGAATCATTTTCAAATGAAGTAAACTTTTTAATCATTCTTTTGCTTCTCATTTAGGAATAATAAATCAATTTTATCTTTTTCCCGGTAAGTATTTTTTTTCATTTCTATAAGCGACTTTACAGATGCAAACTTTACTTCTACTTTATCCACAACTTTTTTTTCAATTTCAATATCCTCATAACTAAATTTAGTACCTAATCCGGAAATTATATCAATATAAAAATTATCTGGCGTACCATATCTTATAACCGGATATTTTTCCAATTCATCAAACGATAATTCGTCAATTTCTTTTTCAGCATACACATCATATAACGCTTTTTGAAATCTTGTAATATTCTCGTTAGACATTAATAACATTATATCTATGTCTTCTGTGGCTCGTAAAAATCCATGCATAATTACAGCATACCCACCGATTATCACATAATCAACTTCATGTTTGTTAAATGATTCAATAATGTTTAATACTTTATCTAACAACTCAAAACCCTATTAATTTGACTTTCTGTTTGACTTTTTAGTGAGATCTAAAAATTAACCAGTTAATGTCAATCCGTGAAGGAAATGACAGATTGTCCCGCATTTTTTGCGGGGTTTTACTTTTCACGTTTGTCCCGTGCCGTTTACGGGACTACGGTTTTACGTTCTCGTTTTATTTATTATTTGTAGAGACTTGCCGCACTTGTCCCGCTATGTTTGCGGGGGCAAGTCTTTACGTTTCACTTTTGACCTTTCACTTTTTTCGCCTGTCCCGCAGTTTTTTTGCAGGATCTCACGTTTTTCTAAATCCTAAATCCAACTTAGTAATTCATTTCCAACTTTTTGTGCCACACATCTCCACTCATGCACTTAGGTACTCAGTTACTTCTTCTCTCAGGTACTTAGGAACTCTGGCACTCAGTTACTTAAAAACTATTCATACTTACAAGTGTTTTAAGTTTATTTAATCTCCTGATTCCAAAAACCATTTTTAGTAAGATAAGCGGTAATATCTTTAATATACTTTTCCAAATTATCCTTTTTTTCAAAAAGTGCATTCAATTTTTCAGCAGTTTCACTCTCATCTTCCTCATATTCATGTGAGAGTTCATTCCTTAGATGACGTAGTTCCTGCCAAACCTCATAGTTTTCAACAATATTTAGTTGTTCAAGCCTATTAAAAATGTCAATAGCAGATTTATTAAAAACATCCTCATCAAGAAATATTAAAACGGACTTAAATAGTTTCTGCCCTACAGCATCTTGTAGCTTTGTGAAGCGGTAAATTACCTGATCTATGTAAGAGATTTCATCTTCGGTTATTTTTTGAAACTGTTAAATGCGTAAAAGGCAATAGTTGTTGTATTTTACCGAATGCAAAATTCATTCTTTTCAGATGTTTGTCGCATTCTTTAAAAATGGATTTCAACATGAAATCGCTTTTTTTCATAACCGTGTTCCTTCACTTTTCGCTACATGATAAATATATTTATCACAATTGAAATTATTAATAACAATGTCAATCTTCTGTTCACCTAGATATTTGTAAAGTGCTCGTAGCATTCTAATTTTTTGTTCGAAAAGATTTTTCTTCATTCGGGTTTCAATATATAAATCAATATCTCCACCTTTTTTATTATCATCAACGCGAGAACCAAATAGATAAACCACCGCTTCATCACCAAAATATTGATGAGCTGCATCTTTTATTATTGCTATTTCTTTTTCCTTTATCCGCACAATGACCAAATGTTAATTTGATGCAATATTGCTTTTAGTAAATGTAAAAAAGAAATTATTGTATTTTTTTATCTTAAATCTTTAGTCGGATTTGTAGCTTAACCCCCAAGGCTTTTTTGCGGGGGGATCATTATTGCAATTGCAGAGACTTGCCGGGTTATATTTAAGTGGGCAATACTTTACTTCCTTAACTTCCTTAATTTTTTGTAGGCGCAACTTTTAAGTTGCGGTTCAAGCTAAAGCTTGCGACTACCTCTATTTTATTACTTTTAAGACAACCCAATGTGTTTTGTTTGAATTATACTTTTTATGTCTTTGTTAATGCCTTTGTAGAGCCGTAGAGCGTTTATCCAGTGCCGTTTATGGGGCTACGGCTTTACGTTCTCGTTTTATTTTTTC
>CAZVYT010000030.1:0-39267 GCA_964631495.1 uncultured Melioribacter sp.
AGCAGCGGTTTCCTAAACCGTTGGTCGGAGGTTCAACTCCTCTCCGGGGTACAATTTGTTTTGGTATTTATGAAAAATAATATATTTCTTAACATACTTTTTGTAATTGTTGATATTGTTTGCTTTTTGCAAGGAAGCGTATTACTTGTGTATTCTTTGCTTCATATCAGCTACAAAGTTGAGGTAGCTCAAGGTGATGGTTTAACCACAATTGAATTACAAAATATACCTGTAACCATTGGTGGCTACTATTATTATACAGATCAGTATATACAAGTAGCTGTAATTGGTATTGCTCTTATTGTTACAGGCTTTTTAGTAAGAAACTGGCGTAAAAATTTTGAATAATAACATTTAATTAAAAATCATACTCAAAGGAGAAACTAAATGAAAAAAATCACTCTTTTATTAATTCTTGCATTAATTCTTACTGGACAGACTTTTGCACAATTCAAAGATTTCGGTCTCAAAGCTGGTGTAAGAGTTAATGGTGTTTTACCACAGACAGAATTTGAAGATCCGCGTGATAACGGTATGTCTTTAAGCTCTTATTTGTTAGACGCTTTTGCACGACTAGAGCTATCTAGAGATTGGAACGTGGAATTAAGCCTTGGTTATGGAAATTTATCCGGCGATGATTTCAACTATGTTCTTAATAAAAAAGGAGTTGGAGAGTATTCAACTTCAATAATTCCAATTGAAGCAAAATTATTATATGCACCATTTGATATGGAAAGTTGGAATCCTTATTTATATGCTGGTTTTGGATTATTAAATTATTCAGTTGGAACAAAACCTAAAGTTGTTTCTAAACTAGCTGTTGAAGAAAGTGGAATGACAGGTGTAATTCCATTTGGTATAGGAACTGAAATTAAACTTTCTGAAGAACTAATTCTAGATATTAATCTTGGTGCAAGATATTCACTTACAGATAATTTGAATTATTACAAAATTGATGTTGCAAACGATGCATATGTAAGCATTGGCGCAGGCATTGCTTACTCAGCAGAAAGTTGTGATACCGATAAAGACAAAGATGGCTTAACAAGATGTGAAGAATTAGAGCTTGGCACAGATCCAAGAAATGCTGATACTGATGGTGATGGTTTAGTTGATGGTGATGAAGTTAAAAAATATGGTACAGACCCGCGCAAAGCTGATACAGATGGCGATGGTTTGAAAGATGGTGAAGAAGTTTTGAAATTTAAAACCAACCCATTGAAGACAGATACAGATGGCGATCAATTGAATGATTATGATGAAGTTATGAAGTTTAAAACAGATCCTTTAAAAGTGGATACTGATGGCGATGGCTTAAATGATGGCGAAGAAGTAATGAAACACAAAACAGATCCATTAAAAGCTGATACTGATGGCGATGGCTTAAATGATGGCGAAGAAGTAATGAAACACAAAACAAACCCATTGGTTGTTGATACTGATGGTGGAACTGTTGGTGATGGAGTTGAAGTAAACAGAGGCTCAAATCCATTAGATCCAAAAGATGACGTTCCTGTTGTTGAAGTTGAAAAAGAATACACATACAAGAATGTTTATTTCGGATTCAATGTTCATAAGATCAGCAAAAAAGAAGGTAAGAGTTTAGACAGTACTTATACTACATTAAGCCAATTGACTGATTCTAAAATTACATTAAGCGGTCATGCCGATGCTATCGGTAGTGATAAATATAACATGAAACTTTCTGAAAAGAGAGCTAACATTGTTAAAGACTATCTTGTTAAGAAAGGTTTGAACGGCGAAAAGATTACTGTTGAATTCTTTGGCGAAAGCAAACCAGCGGCTGATAACAAAACTAAGAAAGGTCGCAATCTTAACAGAAGAACAGAAATTAAAGCAAAAGTTATGGAGAAAGTTCAGAAGTAAATTTTTCTGAAATGAGTTATAAAAAAACCCAATAAACTAAGTTTATTGGGTTTTTTTTATCAAATTATTTTAAGTAAAATTATTTTTTAGCAGCCGTCCATTCTCCATAAAGAATGCTTACGTTCCATTTCCCTTTTCCAGTTTCGTAATTAAATATTCCATCCAAATTTCCCATTGATTGTCCGGAAGCTAATATCTCAGCATTAATTTTACCATCGTTTTCAATTTTTCCTTTTAACTCCACATCATAATCCCTTGACCCATAACTAATCAACTTATTCACCGAGAATGTGTTTCCTTCTCCTACAACAAGTTCAAATGTTTCTTCAATACTTCCGGTTAATTTCAATTGCCATTTTCCATTGAAAGAATCTTTTTGGAAAACTGAACAGGCGCTAATAAATAGAACAAACAAACTTAGAGTTAATAATTTCTTATACATTTTTTCTCCAATTTATAATAGTGTTCCTTTTAGAAAAAGCATCGCGGAGGTAAAATAAATGATTAACCCAGTTACATCTACAAGTGTAGCTACAAAAGGAGCTGACGAAGCTGCTGGGTCAAAACCAATTTTTTTAATAATAAGTGGTAACATGGAGCCCATAATCGTTCCCCAACTAACTACACATATCAAAGCAAAACTAACTGTGAATCCTAATAAAATCCAATGTTCACCGTATACATTTGAGAACATTTCCCAGACAAATATTCTAATAAACCCAATTACCGCTAAAATTAACCCTAATACAAAACCAGTTAGAATTTCTCTTTTGAAAACAAAGAACCAATTTTTCAACGAAATTTCTCTAAGAGATAATGCGCGAATAACCAGTGTAGTTGCTTGCGAACCAGAATTACCACCACTTGAAATAATTAATGGGACAAAAAGAGCCAACACAACTGCTTTGGCAATTTCGTGTTCAAAAAATCCCATTGCTGTTGCTGTCAGCATTTCACCTAGAAATAATATACTCAACCAACCCGCACGTTTTTTTATCATATTCCAAAAAGTTATATCAGGATATGGTTCATCCAAAGCCTCAACACCCGCAATTTTATGAATATCTTCTGTAGCTTCTTCTTCAGCAATATCTAATACGTCATCAACAGTAACAATGCCAACCAGAATTCCACTATTATCGGTAACAGGCAGAGCAATTCTATCATATTTCTTAAAAAGTGTAACGGCAGTTTCTTGATCATCATGCGCTTTTAAAGCAACAAAGTTGTAATCCATTAAATCTTCAACCTTGGTTTCAAGTGGAGAAAGCAGGAATTCTCTAATTCGAATGTCATCAATAAGCTGCCCGCGATGATCTATTACAAAAACAACATTCAAAGTTTCTTTGTCTTGTCCATTTGCTCTTATAAAGTCCAAAGTCTGTTGAACAGTCCAAAACTCACGAACAGCTATATAATCGGGAGTCATTAAACGACCAACGCTATACTCGGGATAGCCAAGTAATTGTTGTGCAATTTTCTTTTGTTCTGGAGAAAGAGAAGCAATCATTTGCTTAACTACATTAGAAGGCATTTCTTCGAATAAAGCAGTACGGTCGTCATCAGCCATTTCGTTAAGGATGGATGCAACATCTTCCTTACTAAGCGAAGCAATTAGATGTAATTGTGTATCGTAGTCAAAATACTCAAAAACATCAGCTGCAAGGTCTTTTGGTAACACTCGAAAGACGATAGCTTGTTCGCCTTCATCGAGTGAAAGAATTAAATCGGAAATATCAGCGGGTGTCCAATCCAATAAGACATCTTTCAAATCCGTGAAATCTCTGTTTTTAATTAAATCTATGATTTCTGGTTTGACTAGCTGTGAAATCATTATCACCTCCTTGGATTTGGGGGTGGAAGGAATATTAATTTGCTCGCAAATGTAAGGCAGTTTTTTTAATTAAAAAAATCAGTAAACATATTTTTTTAAAAAACGTTTACAGCAAATTAATGCGTATGTGGTTTAAAGAAACAAACACATATAAAATTTCATTTATAATGACTATAAAAAAAGCCGCAATCAAAAATGAGCGCGGCTTAATTAGAAAAAAATGAAAATTATTCTTCGGTATGAGCTAACCAAAAACCGCCAAGTGCATTTAATTGAGTATCTCCCCAAACTTCTGCAAGCAATACAAATCCATCTCTGGAAACGCCTGAAGCTTTAATGCTATAACGAACTTGTGTAGCTTTTTCTGCATCAATCAAAGATGGCATCAACACAACTTTTGGTTTTTTTTCAAATGGTTTTGGAAAATTAATTTCGTACTCAACCATTCTTTTGCCTTGGTTTGCGTGTAGAGTATAATTTTGACTGTCTTTACTATAAAAGAAAGTGCCGCTCTGTGCCTGAGTCTGACCATAACTCAATGAATATGCAAATAACAATACAATAATGGATAAAAAAGCTTTCTTCATTTGTTCCTCCTTTAATTGATTGATGTGTACAAGAATAATCTTGTTTAAACTTGAGAATAATAGGGGATTTTGTCAACAAAATTTTTAGATTTAATCTGAGCTACTAAAAAGCAAGCTCTGCCTTCATTAGCAATAAACATTCTTCTATAGTTCTTGGTTTGAAAAATAATTCGACCTCAGCCTTAAGAATAATCAATCCGGAATTTAGCGGACGTGCGGCTGGCTGATTTAGTTCTTTGGTTAAAATAGGTTTTACTAAATTCTTATTGAGTTTAAAAAAATCAGCAATACGTAAAGTGAATTCATACCTAGAAAGCAATTCCTTTCCTCCTAAGTTATATATACCTTCTTTTTTTGTTTTACTAATTTTATCAATGCCCCAAACCAAATCATCAACATATGTTGGATTGTTAACTTGATCAGTAACTATTTTAATTTCTTTTCCATCTTTGAGAGAGGCAACAACCCATTTTACAAAATCCGCACGGCCATATTTTGCCGGACCAAATAAAACATTAGTTCGAATAATTGAATGTCTAACTCCACTAGCAATAATCGAGTTTTCGGAAGCTAATTTTGTTCTTCCATAATAACCAATGGGATTCGGTTTATCATTTTCTGTATAAGGTCCACTCTTTCCATCAAAAATGTAATCTGTTGATATATGAATTAATCTGGCGTCAATTGTCCAACAATATAATGCGATATTATCAACTCCAGATACATTCACTTTCCAAGCAAGTTCTCGTTCAGATTCCGATTTGTCTACGTTTGTATATGCAGCTGTATTTATAACAACATCCGGTGCAAAACCAACAATTAGATCTCTTACATTATTCTTCTTTGTAATATCTATTTGAGAATAATGCACTTCTGGTATAAACGAACTCTCTTCGTTCGAAGAGCACAACAGTTCAACATTTTCTTGGCCTAAATAAAACTCTGCCAAACGCTGCCCAAGCATGCCGTTTGAGCCAATTATTAAAATACGTTTCTTTATTAAATCAGTAGTAATCATTAAAATACTATTCTCATGTATTTACTTAAATTTTCAATTGAAGCTGCAACAGAGCCAGCGTGATTAGCCTTGTAAAGTGAATTCCTAATATCATTATTGCCAATATATGAATAAAAGAAAGTTGCCCCAAAAATATCTCCACAGCCAATTTTGTTTTTTACATTAATTTTTTCAGCATTGAGACAAAGTTTTCCAATTTCATTATTATAAAGAGAAACACCATTTTGAGCTTTTGTAATGATAACTGTTTTTACACCTTTATTTATTATCCATTTTGCATTTGCTTCTTCAGATTCCAAGTCACAAATTGTTTTTAATTCGGATTCATTACATTGCATGATATCAATGCAACTCAACCATTCTTCAACTTGCGGTATCTTTCTGAACTCTCTTTTTTTGAATTCATCTATTCCACGCGAAAGAGAATGTATATCCATATAAATTAAACTTCTATATTTACTACGAATCCATTTAAGTTGATCTATCGTAATATCAAAACCGGTTGTCATATTAATCATTATTCCATCAAAGAAAGAAAAGTCGTCTATCTTTTCAACATTTAATCTAGCGGAAATATTTTTGTAAACTTCTCTTCGTTCTGTTTTACCTGATGTGTATAGAAAGACTTCAGGCATATCTTTTGTTTCATCAAATAGTGTTAGATCAACATTTGAATAAAGAGGTTCAAAAAGCTGGTAATATTTAGGATTCTTTCCTGTAATTAGAGTTAAATGATCATCTAGTTGAAAAGATGAATAAAAACCTAAAACAGAGTAGTAAACTCCGCCGGGTTTAATTTCACCCTTTTCTTCAATATGATCAATTATAGAATGTCCTATTAATAGAATTTTCATTAGCTAAAAAAAGACGTATTTTGAACTTATACCATTGTAAAACTTGTTTAAAAAATAAAAGCTCACTTAACTTAAAATATTTTGAGATAGAAATGAAAATTGGAATTACTTGTTATCCTACTTATGGCGGTAGCGGAGTAGTAGCAACAGAATTAGGATTGGCGCTTGCAAAACTAGGTCATCAGGTTCATTTTATTAGTTATGCAATTCCAAGGCGCTTAAACCGTTTTGTTGAAAATATTTTTTTTCACGAAGTTGAAATGAGCACCTACCCGCTTTTTGAACATTCTCTTTATGGGTTATCCTTAACAAGTAAAATGCTTGAAGTAATTGAGTATGAAAAACTTGATTTAATGCATGTTCATTATGCAATTCCTCATGCTGTCAGCGCATATATGGCTAGAAAAGTTTTAGAGAAAGCTAACAAAGGGATAAAGTTTGTAACAACCCTACACGGAACAGATATAACATTAGTGGGCTTAGAACCATCTTTTATGCCTCTTGTAAAATTCAGCATAGAAGAAAGCGATGGCGTTACTGCTGTTTCCAGATTTTTAAAAGAGAAAACGCTAACTAATTATAATATCCAAAAAGAAATTGAAGTGATATACAATTTCGTAGACTTGGATATTTACAAACCAGTTCCAAGTGATGTGTTTAGACAGCATATTGCTCCTAACGGAGAAAAAGTTTTAGTACATACATCAAATTTCCGTCCAGTTAAAAGAGTGCCAGATACAATTAGAATTTTTGAAAAAGTAAAAAAAGAAATTCCGGCTAAATTAGTTTTAGTTGGAGACGGTCCCGATAGAAGTGAATGTGAACGTTTAGCCCGTGAATTAAGTTTGCACACAGATGTAATATTTCTCGGAAAGCAAGACGCGCTTGCAGAGATATTAAACGCCGCCGATTTATTTCTAATGCCATCTCAATCGGAAAGCTTTGGACTTTCGGCACTTGAAGCAATGGCATGTGCGAAACCGGTTGTTAGCAGTTCAGTTGGCGGATTGCCCGAATTAGTTATACATAATGAAACCGGATACATTGCTGAAATTGGCGATGTGGAAAGAATGGCAAAGTATTCTGTAGACTTATTAACAAATGAAAAGAAGTATAATATTTTTTCTAAGAATTCTCGTGAAAGAGCTGTAAAGTATTTTGATAAAAATTTAGTACTGCCAAAATATATTGAGTACTACGAAAAAGTTTTATCTCAATAATTATTTTTAACAATGAGCTAATCCTTGATCTCAATCTTTTTAAAAAGAACAAGGATTAGACTTGGTTGCTTAAATGATAAGTTTTTTTCTGCCAATACTGTGGTAAACGAATCCCAATTCCTCCATCTTTTTCACTTCAAAAACATTTCTTCCATCAAAAATTATCTTATTCTTAAGCGAAGCAGAAATTTTTTCAAAATCCGGATTTCTAAATTCATTCCATTCCGTTAATACAAGCAGAGCATCCGCATCTTTTAATATTGCATATTGGTCATCGCTGTATTCTAAACAATCTTTTAGATAAAACTTTGCATTTTCAATTGCCGCCGGATCGTAAGCAACAACTTTTGCGCCTAATCTTACTAATTCTCTAATAATGTAAATTGATGGCGCTTCACGCATATCATCTGTGTTAGGTTTGAATGCTAAGCCCCAAATTGCAATTTTTTTCTCTTTTACATCCATATCAAATTGCTGCAAAACCTTTTTAACTAATATTAATTTTTGAGCTTTGTTTACTTCATCAACAACTTTAAGGATTCTCATTGGTGATTCGTAATCATCTGCAGTTTTAATAAGAGCGTTTACATCTTTTGGGAAGCAAGATCCGCCATACCCAATACCGGGAAATAAAAAACGCTTTCCAATTCTAGTGTCAGATCCCATTCCTTTTCTAACCATATCAACATTAGCACCAACTTTCTCGCAAAAGTTTGCAAGTTCATTCATGTATGTTATTCTCATTGCTAAGTAAGAATTTGCGGCATATTTGGTAATTTCTGAACTTTCAGGTTCCATCTCATAAATTGGATTGCCTTGCCTAACAAAAGGTTCGTACAATGCTCTCATCACTTCAAACGATTTTTCATTTCTTGCGCCAACAACAACTCTATCAGGTTTCATAAAATCATCAACTGCATATCCTTCTCTTAAAAATTCTGGATTTGAAACTACATCAAACTTTTCAAGTCCGTATTTTTTTAATATTTCAGTAACAGCTCTACTCGTACCAACCGGAACAGTGCTTTTATTAACAATTACTTTGAAATCCTTATCGCCATTTTCTTTTAGAATTTCGCCAATTGATTCCGCTACTGCGAAAACGTATTTCAAATCAGCAGAGCCATCCTCACCTTGTGGTGTAGGCAAACAAAGAAATATTGTATCTGTTTCATTAACTGCATTTTTAAGATTGTCTGTAAATTCTAATCTTTTCTTTTCAATGTTTCTGTGAAATAAAACATCCAAGCCTGGCTCATATATTGGTACTTCACCGGCTTTAAGTTTTTTTAGTTTACTTAAATCATTATCAACACATATAACATGGTTACCCATTTCAGCGAAACATGTTCCGCTAACCAATCCAACATATCCTGTGCCTATTACTGATAATTTCATTTATCCCTCATTCTGGTTTATAAATAAAGTCTTTTTCTATTTCCGAAAATTTTTTTGCCAATAAATCTTTTGGTGAGATAACCGGAGAATCAACTTGCCAATCTATATTTAGCTGTTCATCGTTAAATATTATTGAACGTTCATTTTGTTTATTGTATAAGTTTGTACACTTATAGCTAAATATAGCTTCCTCGCTAAGTACAGAAAATCCATGAGCAAATCCGGGAGGAATCCATAATTGTTTTTTATTTTCTTCACTCAACTCAAGAGCATAATATTTGCCAAAGGTTGGTGAGCCAAAACGAATATCTACAGCTACATCTAAAACTTTACCTAAAATTACGGTGCATAATTTTCCTTGTGCAGTTTCGCCTATCTGATAGTGTAATCCTCGTATTGTCCCTCTTTTCGACTTACTTATATTATCTTGAACAAATAAAAAATCAAATCCGTCTTTATTAAATTTTTCTTTATTGTATGACTCATAAAAATATCCACGTTCATCCATAAAAACATCTGGGGTTATAACCAAAAGTCCATCAATGGTTACTTTTTCAAATCTCATTTAGACTCCTAATACTTTGGATTTTGATGCCAAGCCCAAGCAGTTTTTATTATTTCCTCAATACCATACTTTGGCTTCCATCCAAGTATTGAGTTTGCTTTTTTATTATCAGCGACAAGAATTGCCGGATCTCCGGCACGTCTTCCAACAATATCAATGGTAATATCATTTCCACTAATTACTTTTGTCTTTTCTATAATATCCAAAACAGAATTACCATTACCTGTTCCTAGGTTTATAATTGTTGAGTCGCCACCATCAGCCAAATAATTCAATGCGCTCAAATGTGCATCAGCCAAATCATTAACATGGGTGTAATCCCTTAAGCAAGTTCCATCAGTAGTTTCATAATCATTACCAAAAACTAAAATTTTATCACGCTTTTTTTGTGCTGTAAAAATCACTAACGGAATTAAATGCGGCTCTGGATTATGACTCTCTCCAATTTCACCACTAGGATCCGCTCCGGCTGCGTTAAAATATCTCAAACAAACACTTTTAATTCCACGTGCTTTTTCAAAATCATTTAGTAATGTTTCAATAATCAATTTTGTATTTGCATACGGATTGATTGGCTTTGAATCTTGTTCTTCAGAAATCGGCACCTTTACTGGGTTCCCATAAATAGAGCATGTAGAAGAAAAGACAAACTTTTTAACACTGTTTTCTACACAAGCCCTAACAAGGTTATAGCTACCAACTACATTGTTCAAATAATACAGTTCAGGTTTTTCTACAGATTCTCCTACATAAGCAAAAGCAGCAAAGTGAACAACCGCATCTGGTTGGAATGCATTAATTACTTGGTTCAACGCATCTGCATTTAATAAATCTGTTTCTACAAATTCTGCATAAGATGGAACTGACTCTCTATGACCTCTGCTAAGATTATCAACCACACAAACTTTATGGTTATTTGATATCAAACATTTTACAAAATGTGAACCAATATATCCAGCCCCGCCAGTAACCATTACTTTCAAAACAATTTCCTTTAGAGTATTCTTTTTTCATTCTAAATATATTTGATTTGAAGTTAGAATGAAATTTCATAAATAATAATTGCAAGTGACTTTTGATTGCGGCTACAGTTAGAATGAGTTAATTTGGAATGAAAATATGAGGTAACAATGTCAAAACTACCAAAGAGATTTGAAAGATTTTTAAATGAGTATCCAGAAATTGCAACTGCATACGAACAACTTGGAGATGCAATACACAAAGAAGGCTCACTAAATGAAAGAGAAAGAGCCTTAGTTAAAATTGCTCTTTCAGCTGGCGCAAGATCGGAAGGTGCAACACATTCGCAAGTGAGAAAGAGTTTAAAGCTTGGCTTAAAGAAAAACGAGATTAGGCAAATCGCATTACTTGCTATACCAACACTTGGATTTCCAAATGCAATGGCTGTTTTGAGCTGGATTGATGATATTCTCGATCAGAAAAAAGGCAAGTAACCTTGTTTACTTCTCAAAAAGAGTTGCCATTTAAGCTTGACGTTCAAAGGCTAACTGCTCTTTGGGGATTTAGTGAGGCAACTCTTGGAGCAATTTTACACTTACTAAAAATTCCTCTAACAGGCTTGTTTATTGGTGGAGCAGCAGTATTCTTTATTGCATTGATATATCGAAATTCTGAATCACCTTCTCAAATTCTCAAATCAACTTTAATTGTTGTTTTGATAAAAGCTGTCATCACACCTTTTATTCCGTTGAATTCATATTTTGCTGTTACACTGCAAGGCTCGTTAGGCTATCTTTTTTTTAGATTTATTCCATCATTTAAATTTGCTTCTGTTCTTCTTGGCATGATTACTCTTACTTTAAGCGCATTACAAAAGCTAATAATAATCACTATTGTTTTTGGAAATTCTTTTTGGGATGCAATTGATTCATTTGCCACTTTTATTATTACACAACACTCGTTTTTAGCTGATTTAGAATCTCTTAAACTATCACTTATTATTATTTCTATTTATACCTCTATTCATTTTCTTGCAGGAATGTATATTGGATTCAAAGTTTCCAGAGTTGATAGTTGGCTGGAAAGGAAAAGAAAATCATTTAATTTTGATGATCTCAAAAACATTAGCGGAAACTCAATTTTTCATAATACAAAACCGCCAAAAAGAAGAAGTTGGTGGAGAAAAAAATCTGGAATATTTCTTTTAGTGTTTTCGGTTGGATTATTAGCTCTTTCCTATTGGATGCCGCATTTCGGCAAGTCAACTTCCCTAAACATATTAATTATGATAATCCGTTCCATTTTAATTTCTATTATTTGGTTTAATATTATTTCACCAATTTTATTAAAACAATTTCGAATTTTTATTGATAAGAAAAAGTTTGATCATGCTTCGGAAATAAATAAACTAACTTCACTTTTCCCTCACTTTAAATCAGTAATAAGTTACAGCTGGAATGAAACTAGCGAGTTGATTGGAATGAGAAGAGTGTATGTTTTCCTTTCCAACTCTTTGGCATTACTTCTAATTCTTGATATAAAAAATGAGCAAGATTAATATTGTAACTGGTAATATTAAAACCGGAAAAACGACACGCTTGATTAGGTGGGCTTTATCTCAAAACAATATTGATGGAATATTCCAACCAGTAATTGATGAGAAAAGATTTATTTATCATATTGGATCTCGAACCCTTCGAAAATTAGAAACTTCGGAAACCGAAAACATTACTACCATTGGCAAATACAATTTCAGTAATGAAACACTTGCATGGGCGCAAAATATTCTTATCGGATGCATTTCAAAAAATCTTGATTGGATAATTATAGACGAAATTGGTCCACTTGAATTAAACGGGAACGGTTTAGAACCAGCTATTACAAATGTGATTCTGCAAAGGAATAATATTAGCTCTCAGATTCTATGTGTTGTTAGAGAAACTATGCTTGAGTTGTTTTTACAACACTACAAGTTGCAAAACGATTATGAGATTTTAGAGAAATTAGATGAGAAATAAAGTTAAGAGAATGAGAAAGTTAGTTTATTCTTCCTTCTCATTCTCTTAATCAATATCAATCTTAGAATGCGTAACTGAATGAAATGTGTACTAGAGTTGTTGAAAGCTCACTTGTACTTCCATCAAACTCGTTAGCAATTAAGCTTGGGTTACTTGCCTTTAAAGAATTGTTAAGTCCCATTTCGAATGCTGCATTAATTGTTAATGGTGCAGATACTTTATAGCTCAATCCAGCCATAATATGGTTTTCTATAATTGCAGGAAATATTGGAAACACAGTTGATTCCGGAACAGGATTTGAGTTGTATGTATAACCAAGACGAAGTGTTAATTCTTTTGTTGCTGCATATTCACCGCCAATTTTTAGCATAAGAGAATTTTTCCAATTCATTGGGAAATCAATGTTAAAAGTTCCAGAGTTGCCCATCATCTTATTTATGTTGGCATTGTTTCCATTTTTCAATTTCATTGTCATCTTATCGAAAGCATTTTCCCACATGAGGTATTCTACATCTGCCGCAAACATCATACAATCTGTGGCTTTATAAGAAACACCAAATCCAAATGACGCTGGGAAAGTTAAATCAACATCTAAATCATAATTTGCAACAACACCTTTACTCATATCAATTCCTAACATAGTAAACTGTGCCATTATTGCTGCTTGAGCTTGAGCTTGTGTCTTTCCGGGATTTTGCATCATCCAGCCCATTACTGCTTTACCGAAAGCGTCGTTTAGCTGTGCTGTCATATCCATTGTAGCTTTACCGCCGGTGTAAGTTAAAGCTGTTGGCAAAGTATAGCTAAGCCCAAACGAAAGTTTGTTATCAACTTTATATGCAACACCAATTTTTCCATTAAAACCAAGACCAGTAAGGTCAGTCATCTTCGCTGATGCTGTAACTTCATCATAACCAAATCCACCCATTGAATTTGGCGCTGCAAACATTTGTCCAAATGTCATTCCCGGCATAGCAATTCCTTGCATAGCCATTGGATTTAACGAAAACGGCATCGTGAATTCCAACATGCTGTAAACCATATGCAAGCTAGCGCCAACAGAAATATTTTCGTTGAACTTGTAAGCTGCGCTTATTCCACCTTGCATTGATGCTAACTGTGAATGGTATTCTTGTTTTGTTGTTCCGTAAAGCGAATGATTCAAATTATAGTGAGCACCCATTCCGCCCGCGGTAAAGAAACCAACACCCCAAGAGAAATTACTGCAATCACAGCTATGCAAATAAGATGCAGATGGTAGTGGAAAAACATTATTATCTCCCTCTGCATTATTTAATTTATTTTGAAATTTCAAAGCCGGAAACATCAACGACATATCAACATTTATCATTGATTTGTTTACGAAAGATAAACCAGCGGGATTTGTCATCATCAATTCGCCGCTATCAAAAACACCGATTGATGTACCGCCTCTTCCTAAAGATTTTGCGTCGAATCCGACCAATCTTGTTCCGGATTGTGCATAAAGTGATGTGGCAAATAACAAAACTGTAAATATTCTTAAAGCAACTTTCATTTGTTTCTCCTATTTGTGAGATTTATTGAAAAGGGATTAATCCTTTGTATAGTTTTTTCCAAGTAATGCCATTCGCAACGATTCATCTAAGACCGAAGGCATACTCATATGATTCATAAATGCCATTTTACCGGCATCCCAGAAATACATATCCATTCTGAACATTTGGCGAGCTGTGTATACAAGCAACTGATTTTCTTTTTGTATTATTAAAACTTCTATAGGATACGCAGTTGCATGATCTATGCCCGGACATTTATTCTCTGAGCTTTCTCGGGATTTACCGGCTATATGAAACGACAAGCCTTCTGTTTGTGTACGCGTTAAACCTATTAAACATGCATTTGAATCTGGTGAATATACTTGGCTAATAATTTTCCATTTAAGCACTTCCGGATTAGCAACATATCTATACTCAACATCATCTTTTGTAGGTTTAAAAGATTTTAAATTGATTTTCATTTCTTCGATTAATTTGTCAATTCCTTTTTTGCCGCTACTATTTTTTATGGAATAGATTAGAGGAAACTGATCTTCATCATTAAAAAATGTCATTGGTCCAACCATCATAAACATATCTTTCGCTGATTCGGCTAAATCTTTATCATCACGAATTGGTTCTTGAGCTTTTTCAACTTTTGTTCCGCCGGAGATTGAATGAACAACTTTTAGAAAACTTGTTTTGAATTCTTTTGTTTTACTAACAATTTGGTTGTATTCGTTTTTTTTACCGGTTTCATAAAGATCATTAAATACAATTCGATTAATAGTTTCCGGATCTGCAATATTTATCTGTATCCCTTCCGGAGTTTCGTAAAGAGAAACACGTAAAAATGAAGAAACTAAATATTTATTTCCTTTAGAAGTAACCAATCTTGTAAAATCATTATGACTTAATACTAATAGTTTAGCTTTTAATCCGCATTGTTCATCTTTCTTTTGACGAACAATATCGGGTGTTGCAACATCAGAATAACTTAAAATGTTGTAATCTGCTGATTTTAATTTAGCTTTAAGCTCTTCACCAATCTTGTTAATATCACCTTTAATATTGCTTACAGCTAAAAGATAAATTCCGTGTTCAGATGCGGTGAGTGTAGTTAATGAAATGATAATAAAACTAAAAAGTATTTTAACGGATAACTTCATTTTTGTTCTCCGGATTACGTTGTTTTAATAAAGCTCTCGTGCAAAAGGAGCATTTCCGTTTGCACATAAGAGTTGTTTTAAATTCTTAGCAGCCTTCTTTCTTTTTTTTAGCACTGCCGCCTATTTTTATAGCCGGAGCTTTTAATTTAGGCATTGCAGGAACTGCGGTTATTGATGCAGAAACTGCTTTTGAAGATCCGGCAGAAACAATTTGTGGTGTTCCTCCAAAGTGAAGTGAAATTTGTTTTACTTTTTCGAAAGCTAATGTTTGTTCTGCAGTTGCAGAAGCATCTAGTTTTGGAAAGAGAATTTTATTCTTCCAAGCATTCATTCCACCTTTTAAAATATAAACCGCTTTATAGTTTGAACTTTTTAAGATGAACCAAGCTTGTGCAGATGCAACATCATCATTTCCGTATAAATATATTTTTTGGTTCCGCATCAAATCAGAATTCAAAATAATCTCTACCGGAATATTTAATGAAGAAGGGATATTGTAATCACCAAATTCTTTTTCGCTTCTTAAATCGATAAGAGTATAATCAGCTTTTTCTTTTATTAGCCAATCGGCTAAAGTCATTACATCAACTTCATCTTGGCTCTTTAATGTACTCAATGCAATTTCTTTTACGTTTACATCAACCACATTTTTGTTAGATGGATCACCAATTAATAAAGCTATAAAGCCAAGTACTCCGGCAATTAGTGCAAGTTTCAACGGAGTGCTAAGTTTCATAATTAGTTCTTTCATTCTGCGCTCCTTCCGTTTTTCTTTGCCATAACTTTTTCTCCCCATTCGGCAGCAGCAAACGCACCTAAAGCCATTAGTACAACTAAAAACAAAGTTAAACCATGTGACAAACCAAAATATTCGTACAATGTAACTCTACCCATCGGAGTTGAATAGAAGAAGTTTTCAA
This sequence comes from uncultured Melioribacter sp., assembly GCA_964631495.1. Classification (GTDB taxonomy): domain Bacteria; phylum Bacteroidota; class Ignavibacteria; order Ignavibacteriales; family Melioribacteraceae; genus Stygiobacter. Next base: position 15,948 of record CAZVYT010000030.1, read on the forward strand.
GAAGCGGAAACATTTCACCAAATACAAAAATGCCTAAGAATATCCCGAGTATGTAAACCATTCCATCAATTCTTCCGGTGGATGCCGATACGAAAGAAGTTCCGGGGCAATATCCGCCTACAATAAAACCAATACCTAAAAACAATCCGCCAATTACTTGCGGTAGGATAAAAGTATCGGTAGTATAGACAAGAGATAAATCCAGCCAGCCAATCCAAGAGAAATAGAATAAACCTATTGCCGCTGTAATTATTGCAGTGAACATTACTTTAAGCACTCGCATATTTGAGAAATAAAATTGCGCGGCTAAAATTCTTGCATTGCCAAATCCGCCTCTTTCTAGTATAAATCCAAATGCAATACCAAGAACAAAAGCGATGACTAAACTGAAGTCTACGCTGAAATAATCAAATTTGAAATAAGGCATCATAACCATTGTCTCCTTACAAAATATGCTAAACCATAAGCTGCGGCAAAGATTGCCATCATTGCAGCCCAACTTCCAAGATTAAGAAATGCACCGCCGGTTAGAGCTTGTCCGCTCATGCAGCCACTAGCTAACTTGGCTCCAAAGCCAATAAAACCTCCGCCAATAAATGCAAAGATTAATCTGTTGCGTACAGAAATGTTAGGTCCTTTCTCAACTGTTGTTTTTATTCGATGTGCCAGAGTACCGGAAATAAAACCGCCCACCACAACGCCAATCATCATAAAAACTAAATAATCTTTAAATGGGTTTTCGGTGCCATCACCGAGATATTCATTATAAAAATTATTTTTTGATGCATGCTCGGGTGCAACTTTAGCAACTCCAACTGCAACTGCCGTTGAGATTGCACCACTTGCCCCTAAACCGCGTCCCATTATTAAAAATGATGCAAGAAGAACTAAACCTAAACTCAATCCAACCAAATATGGATTTGAGTAAGGCTTTGGTTCGTAAGTTTTTTCTTTTGTCATGTTTTCTCCTTTTTAAATTCTGAGTCCCGCTTTTGGGGACGAAGAATTAACTCACTTAAAATGTGCATTCATATAATGGCTGTACTGACCAGCCTGAACAATAATAAATCTTAAAATCAATCCACCGACAATTACCATAATCGGTGCTATTGGCGTATGTTTTATTTTATGATTAACAGCTAGTAATTGTAAAACCAACGGAATTATCACTCCCATTCCAACAACAAAAACCCAAAATGCCGGTGCGTATGGTCCATCAATTAATAATTTAGCTGCATTAATGTGAACAGCAGATGAAGTAAGCAGTCCAATTATAAGAAGACCAAGTACAAATATTTCAATTGTTAGAAATCTATTATCAGCTTTGGCGAGCAATTCTCGTTCTTCAACATCTTTTGCAATCATGTGAACTAATGCGGCTGCTGTAGACAAACCGGAAACCAAAAACAATACCCACAGCATCGAGCTGTTCCACAAAGGACGAGCGCCCATAGTGCTTAACAAAACTCCGGTGTAAACTCCGAGCATCCCGCCAAGCAGCATGTTACTAACTCCAATTTTTTGAATCAACGCTGGTCTTTCATTTATATAATCTTTTATTTTTCCTAAAAAAGAAATTTTAGTCGAGATAAATTTTGGCGGATCCATCAATAAGTTTGCGATGATAACGGGATAAACCAAAATCAAAATCCATGCACCCCAAGACATTGGTGAAGTTATTTCGAACGTAGTGTATAAACGCCATACAAAAAGCTTATGCTCTAAATCTAAAAACAATGCGAACATACCTAAGCTTAATAAAATCAAACTTATGATTGGCAAAGTATACGTTACGCAATCTTTGTTTTTGAATCGTTTACTAAAAATAAAGTAACCGCTAATGATCATCATACCGGCAACTAAGCCGCCAAGGAAAAGATAAATCGGAATTTCCCAGCCCCACACAGTCATTATCGGATCAATCTGAGGATTATTTCGAGTAGTTGTAATATCTTGCATTTAATCCTCCTTACACTAAATAAAAGATTCGTGGAGATGTGCCCGCTTCTGGAATTAGCGGATGATTTTTTCTTGACGCAATCAACTTGCTTACTTCACTGTTCGGATCATCGAAATCTCCAAAGTACATACAATGTGTAGGACAAACACTTACACACGCCGGCAGCTCACCTTTCTCAACCCTGTGTATGCAGAATGTACATTTATCCGCATAGCCATCGGGATGAACAAATCTTGCGTCGTATGGACATGCGGCTAAGCAAGCTTTACAACCAATACACATATTGTAATCAACCAAAACAACACCTCCAACATCATGAATATGACTTGCACCGGTTGGGCAGCAAGAAACGCAAGGAGTCGAATCACAATGGTTACAACGCTGTGTTTGTATTTCAATATTCAAGTCCGGAAATTTTCCATTAGTTACAGTAACAATCCAATCTCTATTATGTCCTTCCGGTACATTGTTTTCTGTTTTACATGCAACAACACAATCCATACAACCAACACATTTTTTGGTATCAATCACCATTCCATATCTTGCCATATTAAGCCTCCATCTCAAAAGTTACAAAGTTTACATTCATACCAGTTCCTCCCATTAATGGATCGATAACATACTTTGTTACCAACTGAGCATCACTTGCGCCTTTGCCAAAAGCACCTTTTAACATCTTGGCGTTATGCCCAAAACCATGCACCATGTAAACGCAGTCGGTTCTAATTCTTTCTGTTACTTTTACTTTTATTTTATTACTAATAACACCATCTTGATTTTTCAATCTAACGGTTTGAGAGTTCTTCAATCCCCATTTTTCAGCTACATTTTGATTTACCCACACTTCATTTTCTTCCATCATATCCATTAGAATTTTGTTGGACTGTGTGCGGCTAAATGAGTGTACCGGTGAGCGTCCAAATAACAGTCTATAATAACCACTAGGAGCTTGATCTGGTCTTTTGTATTTAGGTATCGGATCAAAACCGGCTTGCTGAAGTTGCAAAGAGTAAAACTCAATTTTGCCTGATGGTGTAGGAAATTCCGGTACAATTCCATCTTCAAAATAAAGTGGAGGGTTAGCACCACGTATAATTCCCTCTTTCTTTAATTGATCTAAACTCAAACCTCCGGCTTTTAATCTGTAATCAAGATATTCTTCTATATGATTCCATGGGTAGTATTTTCCCAGTCCTAATTTTTCGGCAAGTTTTTTAGCAATCCACCAATTTGGTTTTTGATCTGCCGGTGATTCTACAACAGGCTGACGAATTCCAACAAAAGTTTCTTTGAAAGAGGACATATGAAGATCATCGTGACGTTCTAAGTAAACGGATTCTGGTAGAACAACATCTGCCCATCCGGCTATTTCACTCGGTATAACATCAACCACAACCATTAATTCTAAATTCTGGATTGCTTCAATTGTTTCTCTTTCATTAGGGAGAGCGTGAATTAAATTTGTAGCATAAATTAACCAACCTTTAATTGGATAAGGCTTTCCAGAAGTTGTTGCTTCTCTTATTCCAGTTGTAATTTCTTCTGAAGCAAATGGATATTTCTTTCCTGGATTATCTAACTTTTCTTTTACTGAAGTTGGATAAGCTGGATAAGGATAACCGGGCAGAGAGTAACTTGCGGGATAAAAGAATCCACCTTTGCGTCCCCAACTTCCCAACAAGGCATTTAACAAAGCTATTGCGCGGCTGCGCTGTGCATCATCGCCGTACCAAGTTGCATGTCTGCCGGGATGAACAAGAGTTGCCGGTTTATGCATAGCCATTTCTCTTGCGCTTGCACGAATTAATTCGGGTTCAAGTCCTGTTTCGGGATATGCCCATTCAGGAGTGTATTGAGAAACTTCTGCTGCAAATTGTTCGAAACCAAAACCATACTTTGAAACATAATCAACATCATATAGTTTTTCGGTTACAATCACATTCATCCATGCAAGCAATAAGGCAATATCTGTTCCAGGTTTAACCGGTAAATAATACTTTGCTTTTGATGCAGCTACTGAAAATCTTGGATCGGCTACAATTATGCTTGCATCTTTTTGAATGGCATTTGCAAATTCTTGAACTTGCGTGTTGTGCATATTTTCGCCAAGATGCGAACCAATAAGTACAATACATTTTGCATTTTCAATATCAGTTCTTTCAGGCGAGCCAACCGATTCGCCGAATGTTAATTCAAAACCAACATCTCTTGGGCCGCGGCATTGTGCAAATGAAGGAGCCGCAAAGTTAATTGCACCATAAGCTTTCATTGTATGCTTTAGAAAATTTCCGCCAATACCATGAGAAAACATTGCTACAGATTCTGGTCCGTACTGTGTTTTTATTTGCTGCATCTTATCAGCAATATATCCAAGAGCTTCATCCCAGGTAACTTCTTTCCAAACTTCTTCTCCACGCTCACGAGTTCTAATTAATGGAGAGCGAAGTCTATCCGGATCGCTTACAGCACCAATACCGCCGGTTCCACGCGGACATAATCTGCCTTTGCTCAACGGATCGTTAGGATGACCTTCAACTTTCCAAAGCTTTCCATCTTTTAAGTATGCAACTGTACCGCATTTCCAAAAGCAAATATCGCAGTACGTAGGAATCTTTTGAATACCTTTAACTTTTTCTTTGTTGATTTTTTCGGCTCCTTTAATCATTGGGCTTAAAGTAGTGGCAGCCGCTGCTGCACCAACAGAAAAGCCGGTAATCTTTAGGAACTTTCTGCGAGAAATACTATTCATCATTTACCTCGAAACAGATTTAATTAATTCTTTAATTTCGTCACACTGTGAATGTTTAGAGTAAACATCGCAATCACGGCAGTTTCTTCCTTTACAAATATTATTACTATGGGTATAACTCCAGCATGGTTTGCTGTGCTCTTTATAAGCATAACAATTTTTTCTATCAACTTCAGAACAGCCAACAATCTTCCAGCATGGAATAAGTGAGTACATTATTTTTATTCCATTTATGCCCATCTTCATTTCATTTATTCCTTTGCGAATACATTTGAGTCTTTCTATATCAGCTCTGGAATAAAGTCTTTGTTTGGATTCTTTTTGGAATGGAATAATTAATCCTTCTCTTTCGTACATTCTTAAAGTATGAACAGAAATGCGAAGCAAAGTAGCCGCTACACTAATAGAATAAATCGGTTCGTTTATATTTTCAGAAAAGGATTTCATTAAAAGAATACTTGATATTTATAAATGTCAACTATTTATAAGATTTGATGTAAAATTCGAACTAAAGATTCAAATATCCAAATAAATTTTTATAAAATATTCATTTTTTAGGTCAAAATAAGAGTTTTTGTCGTAATTGATTTTAAATGTAACTGAGGAGTGAAACGCGACGTGTACAACTAAATTTAGATTTCTAAATAATTAGCCAAAATTTTTTACTTTTTCTTACGAATGTCTTTTAGAATATTCTTTTGATCCCTTTCCAGTCGTCTTTGAACTTTTTTACATTTTCAGCTGGTGGTAGACTTTCCGGCTTAACGCTCCGTTCTTGCAGCATCTTCCTTACAGCAATGTTATTATCAACGTGTTCTTTAGATATTTGTTCATCACCTTGCAAATCTTTTTCTACTACGTTATGACTTGTAAGCTCTGTAGTAAAATCTTTTGCCTTTATAGTTAATGTCGGAAGAAAATCTGCCAAAGGGCGACTATCCTGTATATTTAATCTTTGTTTCATCATAGGAGTGCTCAACCGCACTATCACCTCTCGAACGGATTATAGCAAAGCCCTTTTCATCAACGCCACACTCGTAAATAATTCCGGAAAGTTTTTTTTATGAATGTGAAAGTTTTTCTCTAGCCGTTACCCGTGCAACATCAAGCAATCTTTTTTCAATAATTTCTTGTTTCCGGGTTTGAACGGCGAAATATGTTTGCGCAAAAGCAACTTCGGATTAACTTGGATCGCCATTTTGAGCTACTAAATAACAAGCATATCTTGTTAGAGCAATATCATCAATTTGTCTTTGTGAACCACTACCTTAGACCATTTTGTTGTCTTCAACAAAATGGTCTAAGACTGATTCGCTACTATTTATGCAAGCCGCTTTTGCTTTTCCTATAACTTTTAGAAAATTTCTCTACTCAGGATAATTGAAAATAGCTTGTAATTCTCTTGCACTCCAAAATTCCACCTCTTCAAAAGTATTGCAAGCATGTTCAAATTTCATAAACAACTCATCAATAAGTTCTTTTTTCATAAGCACTCACTTGAATTACAAATATTTGGTTTCATATTATTTTCGATGCATCGCTATATATTTTAGAGACGCACCGGCGGTGAATTCGATCTACTGTAGAAACGCCACACTTCATAAATTCAGTGCATGTAAATGGTATCTTTAACTTTGGTTTTGTAGAGACGTCTCATGGGATGTCTGCTGTTTTCTTGAGACGGCTCACCGAGCCGTCTCTACATTAATCAATCCAAGCAAAATGTTTTACAGTAGAGACACGCCGATGGCGTGTCTGCTTTTACAACAAGTTTTAGACGGCACAGCCCCGCATAAAACGCGGGGTAAACTAAGCCGTCTCTACATTAATCAATCCAAGCAAAATGTTTTACAGCTTTTACAACAAGTTTTAGACTGCACAGCCCCGCATAAAACGCTGGGTAAACTAAGCCGTCTCTACATTACCCTATTAATTTCTTAACAATTTTGTCTATTCCTTTCATTTCTGCGGAGAGGTGTTTTTTTATTTCTACACGTAACCGCCCAAGGTGTATTGCGGTTAATTCTTTTTGGGGCGGATTGTCTTTTATGTATTGCGCTGCTTTTTTATGCGCGGCTTTACTTAACTCCGCTAAACGAATATGTGTCTCTTCTTCTTCGTTGAATTTTGGAAAGTATATATCGAGAATCTTCTTGTGAACATCTCTGGCTCCAAACAAGCCTCGAGATTGGAAATCTTTCATCATTAGATTGGGTATTGTAGAATTCAATATTCCAGAAATATATAAGGCTTCTTTTTTATTTGAATAATTGCTCAAGTAAGTTTTGTGATCAACAATAAAATCTATATCGTATTCTTCTCTATCAAGAACAACAGCGTTGGCGTTTAGGCCCGATGAATTATACAAAACCAAATAGGGTGTATCAAGGTTTTGATTAATGAGTTTACCTTGCCAATTAAGATAATTCTCTGGTGACATTTCTTTATTGTTTTCAGTTTTCAGCTGATCCCAAAATCTTTCTGCGCTTTTGAACCAACGAGAAGCATTCAAGTATCCCTCGCTCATAAGTTCATCAGCAGAATGCAACTTTATTTCTTTTTGGTTGGATTCATTTACTTCAACAGTAATTGGGAGAACAACTAAATCCGGATTATACAATGCAAATGGCAAAATGCTTTTAGAAAGCGCTGTTCTAAACAAAAACTTACTTTCTATTCTGCCGCTTAGCTCAATGTTTTTCCAAGGCGCTTTTGCATCAGCTTTAATTGCATCGGACGTTTTTATGTTTATGATTCTATCAGTAAAATCATTCGGTGTTTCTTGCGTTAGCTCTACAAAATAAAATGAACGGGGGACAATAGTAGCGCCTTGTCTAAAACCATCTTTGTAAGGATTTACTTTATTCTGGGCTTTGTACTTTCTATTTGAAAAAGCTGTTGAACTGCCTTGTTTAGCATAATACCATTTTGTGTTTGTTTCTGTGAGAGCACTCTTTGCTGTTTCAAGATTACAGTTGTGTGCCGGTATATTTCCACTGAAAGAAATTCCATCAAGACCGCTCGCTGGTAAATTTCTTTTCGAATTATCTTTTTCTTTTTGAGCAAATAAAACTGAGCTTGGGATGCGGAATAACGGTGATACTCCATCTAAATCCCACACTTGACTTATGCGGAAACCCTTTGCTTTTCCGCTTCGTGTATTATCGTGGTGATCAGCGCTAAAAAAACTTCTCGGAAGTACGAAAGCCAATGTGCCGTTATCTTTCAAGAAATAACTGCTGCAATAAGCAAGAAAGATTGCGGCAATTTCCAGATGAGGAAAGTTTGCAACTCTTTCCGGTTTAACATCGTAAACATCTGCAAGAGCATTTAATATGTTTTGGTATTCTTCATTTCTAACCGAGCTGTAGGTAAACCAAGGCGGGTTGCCGATAACGTAATCGAAACTCTTGGAAAGGAAGTAAGGTTTGTAAAGGTTCTGCACAATAAACTTCCAGATGGAATCGCGTCCCTTTTCTTTAACCGTGCGGAGGCTTCCGTAAATCTTATAAAAGCTCTCAATCACTTGTTTATCAAAACCGCCGCGTACTTGCCTGCGCAAAATGGTTTCAAAAGTTTCTTCAGTTGCTTTCTTCTTGTTGTAGGTTTGCTCTGCAAGTTCTTCGGCAAGTTCCAAAGCTTCATCAAATACTTTTACATCATTCAATATTTTAGAGCTAAGTTCAAGCGTATCTTTATCAATCTGCATCTTAAATTGATTGCCGAAAAGATCATCAACGCCATCGGGCGCAAGCAATGTATTTGCAAGTATTACATTTATATGCACGGGAGTTCTGACGTTTACAACATCTTTGCCAAGAGCAAGAAGCATATTTGTTTTAGCTATCTGTACACTAAGCGGGTGAATATCAATGCCGTAAATGCTGGCGTTAATTTCTTCAACAGAAATCTTAGGATTCAGTTCTCTAAAACGGTGAACGGCGGCAATTAAGAAGGAGCCGCTGCCGCACGCGGGATCTAAAACCCGTATACCCTCTTTCAAATCAAATTCTTGTAAAACTCGCTGGCAGAGCCAATCGGGTGTGTAATACTCGCCAAGCGCGTGGCGTGTATCCAGATCAATAAGTTCTTGATAAACACCTTTAAGAATATCCTCGTCAACTTCGTGAAAGTTAAATGTGGTTATTTCTTGGGCGATTAATCGGAATACTTTTTTAAGAGCTTTGAAGTTTCTTTCGCTCTTTACCCAATGATAAAAATCATCATCAACAAAATTGCGGATTGAAAACTTATGGAAGATTGTTCCATCTATGATGGCTTTCATTTCAGCGTCATCAATGTAGGCGTCGTTGCTAACAACAGCATACGCAAGCATCTTTGCAAAAACGCTAAGGTAAGTGTGTATAATAAAATTGCTTTCGCTGGCTTCGTAGGAGCCGTAAGCAATGCTTAAGAATTTACTCCACTGCTCGAACGAAACTTGAACTTCGCCATACTTTTTAGCAGCCTTAAAATGATTATTCATTTCGCGGAAGCATTCAATAAACACAATGCTCTGGTAGCCGAAAGCTTCTTCAATTCTTTTTAAGGTAGCTCTCTGTTTTTCTTCTTTGAAAAGGAACCGGTCAATCCAGTAGTAAAAGTCTTCCGCGTTTTTTTCCGTTAAGGTAAAAGAAGCGCTTTTTATTTCATTAAGAATCAGTTCATCTTCATTCAGCTCATTTATTTTTTCGAGGCAAGAAATATCGGGCGCGTAAACTTTCCATGTAATGCAATCGGAAGCTATAAGAGTAAAGTTGTAACCTTCACCGGCGTTAAACTGCCCGAGCAGATATCCGGCTAGCTGTTCTTTAGCATGATTAAGAGTTACCTTTAGATCATTTTCAAATTCTATGATAATTTTATTGTAAAGAGTATCTGCACTTCCCTTGTGTATTTTATCTTTGCGCGGGATATCAAGAATGGTTGTTTCCGAACCGAGAGAAATTTTATCTATAACACGTTCAATTTCTTTATCGCCGTAGTATAGACGGTTTAATAAATCTTTGAATGCTTCTTTCTTTGGCAGTTCTTTATTTGCGGATTTTACTCGGTGAAAGTAATTGAAAATAAGCTTTGCTTTTTCGTTGTTCATTTAGTCAGTCTTGATTTATCCCTTATTTAAATTAAGATAAATCCGAACTAAATTCATTCGATTATGTTTTACTGAGCAACAAATATCAATCCTTTTAGAGCATGTGTGAAAATGAGGGAAATTGGTGGGCGCAACTTTCAAGTTTCGGAAAAAACGCAAGCTAAAACTTGCGGCTACTATTAATATCTTAATATTAACACGACCTCTTTACTATTGGGGCAAAATGCATCTTACACTTTTAAGTTTGATAATTTTCGAAAAATCCAGAATTGCTGCTTTCATAATTTGAGAATCGGATTTGTGGCATTTAAGACAAGCACCAACAGTTAAGATTCTTTTTTGCTCAGCTAAACTAAATGGACGCGCATATTCTCGTGTTGCAGAATTCTTTTTGCCTTCTTTAAGAAAGCCAATCCATGCATCTTCCGGAAGACTATCTTCTTTCTGCAATGGAAATTGTGGTGTAAATTTCCAAACACCTTTTCCCTCAGCAATCATGTAATCCAACTTTCCTCTTCCGTAACCAAGAGCCAGCGGATTGTTATGACAGCTTTCGCAAGTGCGGGCTTCTTTTCTAATTGTATGAGAAAAAGATGGAGCGAACAACCTTTTAAACTTTTGTTTGCTGTCATCTTTTTTATCGATAGTTAAAATCATGCCGGGAGTAAATTCATCAATGGTTCTTTTACTCTTACCAGATTCATCTTTTTTTTCTTTAACTCCCAAAGTTGTAGGCTCAGCCAGAAAGTCTTTACCATATTCAAGCCACTCGCCTTTAGCTTCTTTGTTAGCAAGAAGATCGAACATTGTGCTGTTCTCATCATATTCAGTATGGCAGCCAATACACTGCGGAGTCCAAGAACTGTGGCAAGAATTACATGATAAATCTTTATGAGCTTTTCCTTCAATACAAATTGAAATTGGTGGTTTAGCAATTGAAATTCCCTTAGTTGCTTTCTTGATAACTTTTGTAATGCCATTTTCATAAAAGGCATTTACTAGCGGAAATCCATTTTTTGCAACAACCAAATATTTTCTCTGTTCAACTTTTAGTTTAAGCAATTCACTTATCTTCTTCGATTCAAAATCGAACTCACTAAACTTTTGAGTTTTTGGTGCGTTGATCAAATGACAATCTATACAATGTACTTTCATTTGATCTTCTTTGTGTAAAGTATAACTTCCATCGCCCATTACTTCATACGATGTATGGCAATCAACACAGATCATTCCCTTTTCTGCATGAACATCTTTTTTTATCTGCTGAACTACACGGTCATCTTCAAGAATTCGAAAACCAACTTTTCCCTTCACATCATTTGGTTTAAGCATTGTTTCATGCCATCCATCATAGCTTAAAGATATTCTGCCAGAACGAGAGTGGCATCCAAAACAATGCTTATTTGTAACATTCAAATTAATTTGAGGATGAAACGTGATTTGATAATTTGAGTTTGGTTTCTTGCTGATATAATTAATTAGATCCTCGTTTGCTTCAGCAGAATAATTAAGATGACAAGCTAAGCAGCCACCACCACGCGATAGTTCAGTAATTGCGCCAAACTCTGTTTTCTCATTTGAAAGATGGCATGAAGCACAAAGGTTTCTTAAGTGTTTTTCAGCGGCAGAATAACCAATTAACTGTATTGGAGTTCTTGTTGTTGGTGTCGATTGTTCATCAAACACCCATTTATTAACACTAACAACGCCATTCATAGTATTCATAATATTGTTCTGCATTCTGGAAATCATTTGAGGATGGCATCCGATTCTTCCGCAAGTTCTTTCTGCGTTTGAAGTGTTTCCAGGCATCAAAACCATACCACTATGAGCCGCATACTTATTATCAATATTCGGATTTCCTAAATGACATGGCGTGCAGCCAATTAACTCCGGATCATGCGAAGCTTCAATGCCCTTCATTCCGGAGTGGCACTCTAAACATTTTTCTTTTGTTTTGAACGGTGAAAAACTAGCATGATTTTTTTGTTTCTCTTTTTCTACAATAGAAAAGTGAAGCAAAAAGTAAATTCCATATAAGAATGAAATCACGGTAATCGTAATTAAACTAAAAAGTAAAGTATGTTTTTTGAAACCTTTTTTCATTTCATGTTTTTTCAAAAACCTTTTTTGCTCTTTCGAATTCTTCTAATGTATTTATGTTTATAAATCTGTTACTTATAAAGAAATCTACATTTGAGAAATCAATTAATTCCGTATCAACATCTTTAATTAATTTTTGGGGAGAGTACATTTTACTTTTTGAAATTTGTTCTTCTACAATACTTAAAACATTTTTAGAATAAATACCAAATACATATTGAGGAATTTCGTCAATAACTGGAATTGTAATCAATTTTTGAGTTTTGTATTCAATTAAGGTTTCTATTAAGCGCGGTTCATCAAATACTATATCTACAGACATGATAAAAATCTTATCTGTTATTGCAGCAATTAATCCCGAATGAATTCCGGAAATTGGCCCAAGATTTGGATAAACATCATTTATACATTCTATATCGGTAAATTCAAATTTTTCAATATCATTAGTGCTTATTAACAACTTTGGAAAGAATATTTTGCAAAATGAAATTGCCCGTTCGATAAGCGAAACCCCATTAATTTTTAGAAGAGCTTTCTCCGTTCCTATTCTTGAACTTTTGCCCCCAGCAAGAATTACTCCGGTAATGTTGTTTCTTAGTTCGCTCATTATTATCGAAAGTTGGTTTAAAACATAAAAGGGACGCATAAGCGTCCCGAATAAAATTTATACATGCCGCCAGATAAAGTCACTCATATCAATATCTTCTTCATCAATTGCACCACGAACCAATATTTGATGAATTTCTTCACGTGTTAAACTGTCATTAATATCAAGTCTTTCAAAAAGAGTATTTAAATAACCACGGATCATATAAAAGCCGCCGAGAGCAAAATAATTACCAATTATTGCAAAGCCATCAATAATTTCTTGAGGAGTTAAACCTTTTAATAAATCGGGATAATTTCTCGCAAACTCGTAAAATGCTTTCTTGCTAATGAATAAGGCATAATTTAGTTCCGACAGTGGAAACCCTTCTTTATATCTTTCTGAACCTACATTTTCAAAAAACTTTTCTGCATCGTCGTTACTAGAACCATTTTGCAGCCATTCTGCTAAATGAATATATGTTGCTTCTTCACGAGCTATAACTTTTTCCGAATCAAGCTTGTGATATGTTTTCATATAATCAGAATTTCTTACTTGCTCATAGTAAGATACAGCAATTTCTTTTTTGTGGGAGTTTAAAAGTTGAATTAATTTGTCAAACATCATTTCTTCTCCTCATTTTTGCTCCAAAATAAGTCTAAGAAACAAAATGGTCAACTAAGAATAGAATATTTCTTTATTTAAGATTAAGGAATTCATCCCAAATTTTATATAGCTGATAGGTCGCTTTCACATCGCGGCCACAATATATAGCTATATCTTTTGTTCTTCCTGCCTTATAAAGTTCCTTTACATCCATTCCGGTTATTCCATTTTCTTTGGGTGATTGCACACCAAAAGCATGGCAGTAGAAATCAAGATTAAATTTTTTTGTTAACCCGTGAAATGTGAACTGTTCTAACAAGTCAACATGATTTGCAGAATCATATCTGTTTTTCAAGAAATTGCGGGTAGGTTTTAATTTTAACATTGCTGAGCGCATTAATATGAAAGGTAAATCAAACCCTCTTCCATTAAACGAAATTAGTTTTTCCGCCTTGGAAGAATACTTCCAAAACATAGAGATTATTTCTTCTTCTGTTGATGATTGATACTTTACATTTTCTTCTTCTGTTTTCCACGATTCTTGTTCTTGGTTATCAAACAGAACAAGAGTTCTTTGGGTTTCAGTATTCATCATTGCAAGACATACTATTTTTGCCGTAAATGGATATAGACTTAAACATCGTTTGGCATTTTCAATCATAGATTCTTTTTTTGCGGATTCAATTTCTTGTTCTGCGTAACGCAATAGAAATTCCTGCTGAGTTTCGGAAAGGTTTTCGAAATCAGTTCCAACGGTCTCAATATCAAACACAAGGTTCATGCGACCCCCTTTTTTTTCTACAAACTAATAATTTTCAAAATGATATGTTACAAAATTCTGCTTATATTCATATAAATTTTTGGGAGAACTTGTGGCTGGGAAAAATAGAGCCCTGTTTATTGACCTGCTTAAAGGTCTTGCTTTGGTTGTTATGATAGAAGTTCATGTTTTCAATTCACTATTGCTTCCCGAGTTAAAACAGTCTTGGTGGTTTCCGTTTTTGAATTATATAAATGGTTTAGTTGCTCCTACATTTACATTTACAAGCGGAATGGTTTTTGTGCTTGTGCTTGCTAAAGGTGTTGGCGATTTAAGAAAATTTGGAAAAGATTTTTGGAAAAGACTATCCAGAATAGGGATGGTTTTTCTTGCGGCATACTCTCTTCACATTCCATTCTTTTCATTTAGCAAATTATGGAACAATGCAACTTTCCAAAACTTAAACAGCTTTTTTACTGTTGATGTTTTACAAGCCATTGCATCAGGTTTATTGGTTCTTCTTTTCGCGCGGATGATTTTTACAGACAATAAAAAGTTTTTTAACTTCAGTGGAATTATGACCTTGATAATTTTGCTGTTAGGTCCAATTGCCTGGCAAATTGATTTTACAAAACATATTCCACTTTTCTTTGCTAATTATTTTAATAGAATGCATAATTCACAATTCCCGATTTTCCCTTGGTGGGGCTTTATCTTTAGCGGCGCATTTATAGCTAAGTTTTATTTGCAAGCACGCGAGAGCAATAAAGAAAAAGAATTTGCTAACAAACTTCTCATAATCGGTGTCGCATTTTTCTTTATGGGCGTTCTTATGATGAATTATATCCTTCCAGAAAAACTTGCTTCAATTAGACCAAACCCGTTTTTCTTTATTCAGCGGCTAGGTGTTATAATGGGATTGTTAGGAATCTGCTGGTATTTCCTTGCTAATAAACCAAATTATAATTCAATTTTGCTTGATGTTAGCCGAGAATCTCTTTTAGTATACTGGCTTCATTTACAACTTCTTTACCGAGATGTTTTTGATGGAAAAAGTCTTGCTTTTATCTATGATAATAAACTGAATGTGTTTCAGGCATTACTTGTAACCTTGCTAATGGTTGCGGCAATGATGATTATAGCTAAAGGATGGGGTATTTTAAAACAGAAAAAACCCGAATTGGCAAGATGGATTACCATAGTAATTATAAGCGGAGCATTTTTAGTTTTTATGTTGAGATAATCACTTCAAAATTTCAACATCAAATTCGAAAGATTTTACTGCATCATAAAACTCTTGCGGAAGTGGAACTGGTGTTTTTGTTTCTTTATCAATATGAACAAATACACCGCCGCCGAGTGTAATTATTTTTTTGCTGCTCTTCTTTTCTATTAAATGTCTGAAGCCAAAAGAAGTCTTCTTAATAAAATTAACGCGAGTGTAAACTATTAATTCATCTTCAAGTAACGCCGGCTCAATATAATCCGCTTCGTTATGCGCCATTATAAAATATGAATGACCTGCAAGAATTTCTTTAAGAGAGAAATTTTTTATCAAATCTTGAACATACTTAATGCGAGCATCTTCAAAGTAATTGAAATAAACTGCATTATTACAAACGCTCATCATATCAACTTCATGAAAGCGAACTACTTCAATAATAGAATGCTTATAATTCGATATTTCCAATTACAATCTCACTTTTTTTTATTGCTTTACATTACTAATCAATTGTTACTTTACTTAAAACCTTCTCAATTATGTTTACTGCTATATTTATTTCATCAAATGAAACATCCATGTGAGTTACAGCTCTTATTTCTCCTACCTTTCCTGCACCAAGCAGAAGCCCTTCATTCTTACATTTTACTAGAAAATCTTCAATTGAAATGCCGTTTAGTGTAAACATAAGAATATTAGTCTCAACATTATCCGGAGTTATACCAATTTTAGAAATCTTTGACAGCCGCTTTGCTAGTATTTTTGCTTTTTCATGATCTTCGTTGAGACGTGAAATATTATTTTGAATAGCATACAAACCTGCTGCGGCTATCACACCAACTTGTCTCATGCCGCCGCCCCAAGCTTTACGAATGCGAAAAGCTTCTTTTACAAAATCTTTTGTGCCGGCAAGTACTGACCCAATTGGCGCGCCTAAGCCTTTAGATAAACAAACACTTACTGAATCAAAATGATTAGAGTATTCAGCAGGAGATATATTTGTAACAACAGAAGCATTCCAAATTCTTGCGCCATCAAGATGCATGTACAGATTATATCTTTTTGCTAAGTCAGAGATAGATTTAATATTTTCTAAAGGAATAATTGTTCCGCCAGCTCGATTGTGTGTGTTTTCTATTTCAATAACACGAGTACGTGCCATATAGTAAGCGCTTGTTGGTCGGATTAAAGGCTCAATTTGTTCTTGAGTAAAAATGCCTCGTTCGCTTTCTACTAGGTTCAATTGTAAACCGCTAAGCGCGGCAGGAGAGCCAGATTCATATTGAAAAATGTGCGCGTTTCTATCGCAAATAACTTCATCTCCCGGATTTGTTAATACATTTAAGCAAATTTGATTTGCCATTGTACCGCTTGGAACGTAAAGAGCAGCTTCTTTGCCCAACAACTCTGCAACATAACTTTGAAGCTTTGTAACTGTTGGATCTTCACTGTAAACATCATCTCCAACTTCGGCTTCAAACATTGCTTTTCTCATTCCGGCTGATGGTTTTGTAACAGTATCACTTCTTAGATCAATAAGTTTTTTCATGATTTTCTCTTGAACCGCTTAATTATTGTGTTTAGTACACTTAATAAAATTGTTATAATCGAACTTAGTACAACTGTATAAGGAATAATGAAAGGATATTTCGAATAAAATGTTTCTTCTTCATTAACCGGAACATTACCAACAAGAATTTCTTTAGTAAAAAGTTTTGTAGATTCAATAGTTCTTCCCATTGGATCAATAATGCAGCTTATTCCTCCATTAGCATTTCGAACAACTGCTCTTCTATTTTCAACAGCTCTCAAAACAGAAATTTCTTTATGCTGAAAAGGTCCACTCGAATAACCATACCAACTATCATTGGTTACAACGGTTAAAAAGTCTGCGCCATTATTAACAAATTTAGCAATGTATTCAGGGTAAATAGATTCAATACATACTACAGCACCGACTTTTACATATCCTAAATCAGATAAATTTTGGGTTGTGCCAACATTCCAACTTGAAATGCCAACCTGCCATTTTATAAAATCTCCAAGGAAAGGCAAATCTTCAACAAACGGAACTTTCTCTCCAAACGGAACAAGTTTGTTTTTTTGATATTTTTGAACTTGGTGAGTGTTAGGAGTAAAAGTTAATATCGAATTATAAGAAGTATAAGCAACATCACCGTTTTTCAAAAACTTAGCGCCCTTTGGAGCTTTTGTAACATCATAAAAGAAATTTATATCTGGCATTCCGGTAATAAGCCATATTCTTTTCTCATTTACAAATTGATGAATTCGTTCAAGCTCGTAGGTATAGTTTCCGCCAAGCAGATAACATGGTAAAGCAGTTTCCGGCCAAAAAATAATTCTTGCGCCTTTGTTTATTGCTTTCTCAGATAAATCGAAATACAGATCGAGTTGCTCATCTATACTTCCACCACTCCATTTTTCCCAAGGATTTAAGTTTGGTTGAATTAGTCCTACTTTTACTTGCCTGGATGGATTTTGGTAAGCATGCAACTTTATCCAACCGTAAATCATCGGTACCAAAAAAAGAAGCAATGCCAAAACCAAAAATCTCTGATTAATTGATTTTGTAATTCTAATGTCTTTCACGGATTTATATATAAATATATTTATGTAAAGTATAATAAGTGAAAGTCCGTAAACTCCAATTACATCGGCTATTTGAATAAAGTTATTAAAATAAGCAAGACTGTTTCCAAGTGTAAGCCAAGGAAATTTCAAATCTGTAAGTGAATAAATGTATTCGAAGAATACCCAGTAAAGCGGAAAAAGAAATAATGCTTTATTTCTACTAACTTCTTTAGTACTTATATAATAAAGTGAAGTTGCAATTAGATAAAAACCAGGATTTGCAAATAAAAGTAACGCACCCGAGATCATTAAAAAAGGATCAGCCTCTTTAGTCCAACTACCAACCCAATAAAGTGTTATTAAACAGAAGAAGAAAAGAAACACATAAGAAATTCTATTTATTGAAGAAAGGGTTTCTTTTTTTTCAATTACTAAAAAAAAAGGAATGAAAGCTAAAAATGATAAAAATGGTAAAGGAACCGGAGGATAAGCTAACCCTAATAATACTCCGCTAAGAGAAACAAGCAGTAAATCTTTTTTTCTTTCTTTTTTCTCTTCAAGAGTTAAAGGGAGTTTATATTTTTTAAAATACTTCATTACTTAGTTTTTTTCTTTTTCCAGTACTTATACAAAACAAAGCCAAGAATTATTGCTGTAATTCCCAATCCAATATTTGAATATGTGCCTAAATATCTGTCAATCATTTCGATGTTATTACCAAGAGCAATACCAAGTGAAATAAGCAAAACATTCCACACAAAAGAACTTAGTGCGGCAAATAAAAATGTTTTTGCTGGTTTTAAACGATGTACGCCGCAGAAGAAACTAATAACTGCGCGAGTTCCTGGTATAAATCTATTTATTAAAATTAAATTGTATCCGTATTTTGAGAACCACTCATCTGTCTTTTCTAGAGAGTCTTTTTTAAGAAATTTGAATTTTCCTTTTCTTATTAAGTTTTCTCCTAGGTATTCACCAACATAATACATAACAATGAACCCGACAGCACTTCCTACACTTGTTGTTATTAAAATTGGTAAAAAGCCAATGGGAGAGTTGGAAATAAGTGTGGCGCCAATGACGAGCACTACATCGCTAGGAGAAGGTGGAAAAATATTCTCTATAAAAGCAAAGAAAAATAAAACAAGATAAATTACTGCGGGGTCAAGAGTGCTAATATATACGAGAATATCTTGAAGCATCAGTTTTCATTCTTGATTAGTAAAACAACAGCTTGCGAAGCACAGCCTTCTTCTCTACCCACATAACCTAAACCTTCTGTTGTTGTAGCTTTAATAGATATTTGAGAGACTGAAAGGTTTACAATTTCAGCAATTGTACGTCTCATTTCGTTTACAAATGAAGAAAGTTTTGGTTTTTCAAGAAGTACAGTTGAATCAATATTGGAAACTCCGTATCCGTTTGCTAGAATCAATTCGTATACATGTTTAAGCAATTTTTTACTGTCTGCGTTTTTATATTTTTCATCTGTATTTGGGAAATGCATACCTATATCGCCTAAGGCAAGAGCTCCAAGCATAGCGTCACAAATTGCATGCAAGAGCACATCCGCATCTGAATGTCCAAGCAAACCTTTTTGATGCGGAATTTCAACACCGCCAATTATTAGCTTACGGTTTTCCGCAAACTCATGAACATCATAACCAAATCCAATTCTAAATTGCGGGTTCAATATTTAATCTCAAATTTTGTGAATTCATTTTTGTAAACGCACCATTTAATAAACACGTTTCTTACTTGAGCTCTTGAAGTACCGATTTTAATTTTCTTTTGTAACTCATCAATCAAATACTTTTCGCCTTCAACAACTGTAAGAACTTCTCCACTATATAAATTTTCTGTAAATCCTTTTAACCCAAGCATCTCTGCTTGCTTTACAATAAAATAACGGAATCCAACTCCTTGTACAAACCCTGTAGCAAGTATTTCTGCCCGGCTACTGCTCATTTTCTTTCTCTATGTATGCGTCATACAATTCTGCAACAATTAAACCAAGAAAAATCAGTGTGCAACCGACCCAAGCAAAGTTAGTTATTTTCTCACCAAGTAAAAAGAAAGCAAATATTGCTGCAAAGATTGGTTCAAAAGAATAAATGATCCCGGCTTTTGTTGGACTTACAACTTTTTGAAATCTTGTTTGTAAGCCAACATTCAATAGCGTTGCAAGAATTGAAGTGTATAATAATCCGAATATCAGATACTTTGTTAAGTCAATATGAATTGCTTCGAGAGACATAGAAGAAAATATAAGAGAAGCAATTAATCCTAGTACCGCAACTGTAGTTAACTGTGTAGTTAGCAAAACCCAGAAATTATGTTTTGGGCTATAAACATCAATAAATACAATGTGAAAAGCGAAAAAAAGGGCGCAGATTAAAGTTAATATATCTCCTAGATTAAAACTTTTACCAAGCTCAGTAAGAAAATTGGTAATTGATGTGCCTCCGCTCGACAAAAATAACAATCCAAGTAAAACCAAAACTATGCCTATTATTGCTCCTTTTGAGGGGATTTTTTTTTCTACAATGATTTGAACAAATGGAATAAATACAATTAATGCTCCGGTTATAAAACCGCTTTTTGTTGCCGTTGTTAGTTTTAATCCAATTGTTTGGAAGAAAAATCCGCTGAATAAAAAAAAGCCAAGAATTATTCCGGAAACGAGTGTCTTTTTATCTATTTGTATCTTTTTAACAAATAAAAAAGCAATTAATAAAGAAGCTGCAATTGAAAAACGTATTGTAATAAAAAGCATAGATGATATATCATTAAGCGATTCTTTGACTATAACAAATGTCCCGCCCCAAATGATTGTCATAAATAATAATGCAGCTTCACCAGTGTATTTATAATAATATTTTGAATGTTCAGTCATCGCTTTCCGTTTTATATCCGAATCTGTCTAACATATTTGGGCTAGATCTCCATTTCTCTTTAACCTTAACAAAAAGTTCCAAAAATACTTCTCGCTGCAAAAAAGCCTCAATAGCTTCACGAGAAACTCTACCAAGTTTTTTTATCGAGGAACCTTTATCACCAATAATTATTGGCTTCTGAGATTCTCTCTCAATAATTATTGAAGCACGTATGAAATCTTTTCTTCCTTCACGCTCTGTAAATTCATCTAACTCAACTTCAGTACTATAAGGAATTTCTTCTCGGTATAATTCAAAAACTTTTTCTCTAATAATTTCTGAAACAAAAAACCTTTCATTTTCATCACTTAATTGATCATCTGGATAATACTTTGGATGCTCAGGCAATATTTCAAGAATTGATTCTACTACGGAAATAATGTTAACAGAATTCTTGGCTGATATAGGAATTATTCTATGAAATATATTTTTTGCGCTAATATTTTCAACCAATTTTTCAACTATTGTTTGATTTGAAACGTCGATTTTATTTATTAGTAGAATTTTTGGAGTCGTGTTTTCTGTTAAAACTTTTTGAACATTTGGATCCTCGAACGCTTTAGCACCGCTTGAATCTGCTTCAATATCAAGGATAAATAAAATAACATCGGCATCTTTTGCACTTGTAAATACGAACTTAAGCATTCTGTTTTGAAGCAAATATTCGGGGTGCATAATTCCGGGTGTATCAAGAAAAATAATTTGATAATTTTCTTTAGAATGTATTCCAAGTACTCTTTTTCTTGTAGTTTGAGGTTTAGATGTTGCAATCGAAAGTTTTTCACCTAAGATTGCATTCATTAGAGTGGATTTACCCGCATTGGGCTTTCCAATTATTGTAACGTATCCGGCTTTGTGGTTCATTATAAGTTGTTTTATTGATCACTAAAATATCACAACCGGAAACGATAAGCCAATTATGAAGATTTAACTGAGAATTTTATTTATCAATGAGAAAAACTGTTTATCTTTTTCTTTAAGTTCTTGTGCGATTCAAATCCAAAATATGCAAGGATCAAAAGAAGAAGAACCATTGAAGAGCTTATCATTAAGACGGTTTTATTCTTGAACACAGATAAAACTTTAGCGCTATTTTTTTCTATTTCTGATTTTACTGGTTCAATATAGCCTGAAAGATCCATACTTTGGAAGTTGTAATTGATTGAAGAAAAAACAAACACCGTAATTCCGACAATTAGAATGCAGAAAAATCCAACAACACTGTAGAAAAAGTAATTATTATGCCTTGATTCTATTGGGGCAGTCTTTAGAACTTTCATAAAATGTTCTGTAAAACCAACCGGAGCTTGTATAGTTTCTAGTTTTTGCAACGAATTGTGAACCAAACGCAAAGCATTTAATTTATTCATAGCTTGATGATCAGTAGCAAGAAGATTTTTTACTTCTTCAAGTTCTTCATTTGTCAACTGATTATCTATATAATTATTTAACAATTCGTCAATATTTTTTTTCATAATACTTCCTCATGAAAATTGTGCTTAAGCAATAAATCTTTTAATGCATTTCTTGATCTATGAAGTAAAACCTTTACGTTAACTAACGATATTCCCATTACTTGACTAACTTCACTCATAGAAAGACCATCTAAGTAAAACAGTATTATTACCAACGCATTTCTTACCGGTAATTTATCAACCATTTTTAAAACATATTGGTTCACATTTTCCGTTGTGCTGTAAATTTCGTTATCATAATTACCAAGTTCAAACTCCTCATCAATCGAAGCCATTTCCAATTCAACTTGTCTTTTCTTCGAAGCAATTATAGTTAATCCAGTATTGTAAACAATTCTATAAAACCAAGTTGAAAACTGAGCGTCGTGCCTAAACTCTTTCAATCCATTGTATGCTTTTAAAAAGCTATCTTGAAGCGCCTCCTCGGCATCCATTTCGTTTTTGAGCAGCCTGCGTAATAACGAAAAAGCTCGGTCTTTATAACGGTTTACTAGTAATGAGTAATCCGATACGTTGCCTCGTTTAACTGAATCAATTATTTCTATGTCGCTTAAATGTTTCATTATACAATTAGACTAATGCCCTATTTCAAAGGTTACAAGAAATGTGTTTAGTAATTGTAACCTTTTAATCACGAATCCATGTCCAAAGTAGTGAATGAAAAAATAAATATGAAATGTTTTGTAACCTTAGAATTATTAATTAAGTCAAAAGTATTAAACAATTAAATTAAGGAGAAATGTTATGGAAGAAGTTATTGCAGTCTTTATCCCAATTATATTTACAATTGTAGTTGGTCTTGTTGTAACTCTAGCAATTTATTTCAAATCAAAAGAAAAGCAAATGATGATTGAAAAAGGTCTTTCAACCGAACAAATGTTCGAGCTACTTCACTCTAGAGAAAAAGAAAGAAAGAATGGTTACTACTTATTAAAAGGTGGAGTCATTTTGGTTTTTCTTATTACTCTAGGAATAATAGGCAATATTATAGACAGAATTTATTTTTTTGGTTATTCAACTTTGCCAGATGGTACAAAGTATTGGAATAATGAACCAGTTTATACAATTTGGTTTACATTCTTAGGTTTAGGTATTGGAGCAATTGTATCTCATTTTGTTGCAAAAAAAGTTGAAGAAAAAGAAAATGCTAAAAATTAATTACGGTTATATGAAAGTTGAAAAAAGAGGCTGTCTCAAAAGGGCAGCCTTTTATTGTAAAAGGAAAAAGATTTAAAT
>CAZVYT010000031.1:0-36135 GCA_964631495.1 uncultured Melioribacter sp.
CTCCTTATTTGTTGATTAAATTAAGAAAGGGTTTTTGAAGTGATAAAACTTGTAACATAACTATCAATAAGACCTCCTAAAGTTATTAAACTTTCATACATAAGTTTTGATACTGAAATTTTACCCTTCTACTGCGGAACATTTAGCTTTTTCATTACGTCTAAAAGAAAAAATATTACTTAACTAAAAAGCGGTTTCAAAATAGTACCCATCTATATTGAAAGCAAGCAAATTTGTTTCTTTTTTGAGTTTTTGCAAAAGCCTATTTTCTTGACTTGAATTTACTATGAGGACTTTTCTTTGTCAAGAAAAGAAAAGCGCATTTTTATTTAAAAAAATTTGTTATTAATTAAGAACTTTATCTATTTTCTCGATAAATGTACCTTTTGGTACAGCTCCAAGAATTGTATCCTTAATTTCTCCTCCTTTCATTATTAAGACAGTGGGGATGCTTCTTACTCCATACTTAATAGCTACTTGCTGATTTTCGTCAACATCAAGCTTTCCAATCTTAACCTTGCCTTCATAATGCCCGGCTAATTCTTCAATAATTGGAGCTATCATTCTGCAAGGACCGCACCATGTTGCCCAAAAATCAATAACAACAGGAATATCGGATTTTAATGCTTCGGCATCAAAATTAGCATCAGTAAAAATAAATGGTTTCATTTCTATCTCCTTAATTAAATTCTAATTACATCGCGCCGTTTTTCTTAAGTACTTCGCGAGCAATTATTCCTTTTTGAATTTCACTTGTTCCTTCAAATATTCTATTAATTCTTGAATCGCGGTAAAATCTTTCAATTGGCAATTCTCTTGAATAACCCATACCGCCGTGAATCTGAACAGCATAATCTGCAATTTTATCTAAAGATTCAGAACAAAATAATTTAACAATTGCAGATGCTTTTGAAACATCTTTCTTTAAATCGTAATCAGCGGCAGTTCTATAAACCATAGATTCCATTGCATAAATCATAGAAGCCATTTCTGCTATCATAAACTGAATAGCTTGGAAATTTGAAATTGATTGATCAAATTGTTTTCTCTGTTTAGAGTATTGAACAGATAATTCCAAGAGCTCTTTAGAGGCTCCGAGACAAGCCGCACCTAAACCTAATCTTCCTGCATTAAGTGTTTTCATTGCTAATATAAAAGCTCGTCCTTCTGTACCAACTAAATTTTCTTTTGGAATTCTTACATTATCAAAAGTAATGGCGTTAGTTGTACTTCCTTTAATTCCCATCTTTTTTTCTGCTGGACCTGCAGAGTAACCAGGCGAACTTGTTTCAACAATAAAAGCACTTATACCTTTATTTGTGCGTGCAAAAACAGAAACAGTATCAGCAGTAGCACCATTAGTTATCCAAAGTTTTTCACCATTTATTACCCATTCATCACCTTCAAGGTGAGCGCGTGTTTTTACGTTGAATGAATCTGAACCAGCTTGTGCTTCTGTTAAACAGAAGGCTCCAATTTTCTCTCCTTTGGCAAGAGGAACCAAATATTTTTGTTTTTGTTCTTCGGTACCGCCAAGATAAATTACATTACAACCTATAGATTGATGCGCACCAATAAATGTAGCAGTAGACATACAACCGCGAGCAATTTCTTCTTGCATTACACAATAACCAACTTCTCCAAATCCTCCGCCTCCATATTCTTCCGGAAAGGATACACCAAGAAAACCAAGTTCTCCTAATTTTTGTATTAAATCATTTGGAATTTTTTCTTCAGCATCTATTTGAGCCGCAATGGGTTTGATTTCGTTATTAACAAAATCGCGTGTCATATCACGCAGCATCTGTTGTTCTTCTGTCAGTTGAAATTCTTGCATTTTTATTTATCCGGGTTATTTAATTATTGAACTTGTTTTTTCGCCGATGTAGTTTACAATATATTCTCCGCCATCAACACCAATGATATTTCCGGAAATCCAATCAGCTTTTTCATCGCAGAGCAACACAATAGCTTTAGCAACATCTTCTGGTGTAGTTAATCTGTTATGTGGATTCTTCTGTTTAGCCGCGCTCATCATCTTATCGAACATTGGAATTTTATTTCCAGCTGGAGTATCGGTAACACCAGCCATTATAGAATTACAAGTGATTTTCATATGTCCCAATTCTACAGATAACTGACGTATATGAGCTTCCAGAGAGGCTTTAGCTGCACTAACAGCGCCATAGTTTGGTATTACCGTATGAGAACCAGCACTGGTTAAAGCAAAAATTCTTCCGCCATGTGCAAATAAATCTCTTTGTATTAATCCTTGAGTCCAATAGACTAATGAATGTGCCATTACATCTAAAGTCATATTCATTTGAGATGGAGATAAACAGTCATTCGGGTTTTTAGAAATAAATGGTTTTAAAGTGCCAAAAGCCAATGAATGAATTAAAACATTAATGTGCGGATGCTCTTTAGTTGTAAAACGTTCTTTAACTTCGTCAAGAGTGTCATTTATTTTTATTTGATCAGCAGCGTTTATATTAAAGAATACAGCTTTCTGTCCTGTTCGCTCAATTTTTCTTATCACTTGTTGAACAGAAGGCATTGTTGCTTGTCTATCTAAGTGAATGCCAAAAATACTATAACCATGTTTTGCCAGTTCAATAGCTGAAGCACCGCCAAAACCACTTGAAGCACCTAAAATTAGTGCCCATTTCTTTTCCATTTATTTTACCTCTTTAAACAATTGTGGCGCAAACTTAATAAAACACACTTTGATTTCAAACGTATGTAAAGACAGCTATGTCGGGAAAAACCGAACTGTATCTTCTCCAAGAAGCTGAATGATTTTATTAACAAGTTCATCGGTAACTGTAATTTTACTAGAGATTAAAAACTCACGGTTATTTCCGTTGTCTTTTAATGCAACAATAACTTGATTTTTTCCGGGATGCTCATCCAAAATATTTTTTAGCAGAAGCATTTTTTCTTTAGTGTGTACAGAAGAATCTACAATAATTCCTAAACTCTTTGTGAGCTTAAATTTAACTTCACTAAGTGCCATTGCTTCTTCAACATGCAGTTTAATTGCATCTCCGCTGCTTTCCAGCATTCCTTTTACTAGTATTGTTGATTCTGGCAATATTAAATCTTCACACTTTGCATAAACTTTTGAAAACATTAAACATTCACACGAGCCGGAAAAATCATCCAGTGTAAAGAATGCCATATTATTTCCACGTTTATCCATCTTTGTTCTAAATTCAGTTACAACACCAATAGCAAGAACCGGTTCTTTAAAATTATATGTTTCTTCTTCTCCAAGATGTACGGTAGCAAACGAATTATACTCAGTATCATATTTTCTAAGCGGATGATCGGTAAGGTAGAAACCTAAAACTTCTCTTTCTCTTGCAAGCATCTCTTTTGCTTCCCATATAGGAACATTAGGAAGTGTTCGTTTAACATCTGCATAAGTATCGTGAGATTCACCAAATAGACTATCGACTGTAGAGTTTTTAGATCCTTGAACCTTGCCACCAAATTCTAGCGCTTCTTGAATAGCTGAAAAATTTTGAGCACGGCTTCCTCCTAATGAATCAAATGCGCCGGCTAGTACAAGACCTTCTAATGCACGTTTGTTTACTAATCTTGTATCAACATGTGAGCAGAAATCATAAATATCTAAAAAACTTCGTCCAAGTTTCTCATGAGATTTCTCAATTGATTCAACAGCACTAACACCAACATTTTTAATAGCGCTCATACCAAAAATTATTGTCTTTTGCTTAACTCCAAATTTTGCGGTTGGATGATTAATATCTGGCGGTTGAACTTTTACTCCAAGCTTTCTACAGTCTTCGAGTAGTGTTGTAACTTTATCAGTATCTCCATATTCATTAGATAAGTTTGCCGCAAGAAATTCTTCTAAATAGTGAGCCTTAAGATATGCGGTTTGATATGCAACAATAGAATATGCAACTGAATGACTTTTATTAAAACCGTAATTAGCAAACTTATCTATTACATCAAAAATTTCGGAAGCAATCTTTTTATCTATACTTTTAGTTGCGGCGCCACTAACAAATTTTTCTTTTTGCTCAGCCATCGCCTTCAAATCTTTTTTACCCATTGCCCGGCGAAGATTATCAGCATCGGCTAGAGACATTCCGGCAACAACATTTGCTATCTGAATTACTTGTTCTTGATATACAATAACACCATATGTTTCATTTAAAATCGTTTCAAGAACTGGATGCAAATAAGCAATTTTTTTCTTTCCATGTTTGCAGGCAATAAAGTCATCTATAAACTCCATTGGTCCCGGACGGTATAAAGCATTCATAGCAGAAAGATCAGAGATAGTAGATGGGCGTAATTGTTTTAGATACTCGCGCATCGGGCTACTTTCAAACTGAAACACGGCAGTAGTCTGTCCACGGCTAAACAACTCATAAGTTTTAGGATCATCAATTGGGATATCATCAATATTAATATCTTCGCCGCGATTTTCTTTAACAAGCTCAATTGTATCACGAATTATTGATAGAGTTCGAAGACCGAGAAAATCCATTTTTAGTAGACCGGCATCTTCTAAGTCTTTCATATTAAACTGTGTTACAATAGCGTTATCATCGCCATAAATTGCAAGTGGAACGTGATCGCTAACAGCGCCTGGAGTAATTACAACACCAGCCGCGTGTTTAGAGGCATTGCGGTTCATTCCTTCTAGTATTCTTGAATACTTAAGAAGTTCGAGCATCAATGGATCGGTTGTGTTTTTCAATTCTCGTAATTCCGGAACTTCATCCAAAGCTTGATCTATTGTATAGACGCGTCCAAACTTTGATGGAATCCACTTTGTAATTTCATTCACTTTAGGAATTGGAATTTTTAAAACTCGAGCCACATCACGAATAACTGCTTTTGAAGACAATCTATTAAAAGTTATAATTTGTGCTACAGAGCTTTCGCCATACTTTTCTTTTACATATTTAATTACATCTTCACGCTGATCATCGGCAAAGTCAACGTCAATATCTGGCATGGATTTTCTTGAAGGATTTAAAAATCTTTCAAAGAGTAAATTGTATTTAAGCGGATCCACATTTGTTATGCCCAAAGCATAAGCAACTAAACTTCCAGCCGCACTTCCTCTTCCTGGTCCAACCGGAATTCCTTGTTTTTTCGCAGCATTAATAAAATCCTGCACTACTAGAAAATAACCGGGATAC
Source organism: uncultured Melioribacter sp. (assembly GCA_964631495.1). Classification (GTDB taxonomy): domain Bacteria; phylum Bacteroidota; class Ignavibacteria; order Ignavibacteriales; family Melioribacteraceae; genus Stygiobacter. The sequence continues at coordinate 5,187 of CAZVYT010000031.1, forward strand.
TGCATTTCGTTAATAACTTTAACTTCGTATCTAAACCTATCTTCAATTTCTGGTGTAATTGTCTTGAATCTTTTCTGTAGCCCATCTTCGGCAAGTTGTACAAAATATTCATCAAGTGTTTTTGCGTTAGATTCTTTTGGAATTGGAAAATGAGGAAAGAGATGTCCTTCCGCTTTTAGATTAACATTTATTTTCTGTTCAATTTCAAGTGTATTTTCAACAGCGCCTTTGAAGTTCTTGAAAATCTTTTTCATATCATCAGCACTTTTAAAATAAATTTCTTCAGTACCATAACGAAGATCTTGATAATCAACCGTGCCGGTTTTATCTCCAAGACAAAGTAATACATTGTGAGGAACAGCGTGTTCTTTTTCTATGTAATGAATATCGTTAGTGCCGATAAGCTTTGCATTAATATCGCGGGCAAGCTTTGGCATTCCATCTAAAATTGGCTGTTCAATTTGTAAACCATGATTTTGAACTTCCAAATAAAAATCATCATTAAATAATTCTTTTAATTGAATTGCTATGCGTCGTGCCTTTGCATAATCATTATTAATTAACGCTGCGGAAATAGGTCCGGCGGGACAGGCTGTTGTGCAAATCAATCCTTCACTGTATTTCTGTAGTGTTTCAAAATCTATTCTTGGTCTATAATAAAAGCCTTCAATATGCCCAATAGTTGATAGCTTCATCAAGTTTTTGTAGCCGATATTATTCTTAGCTAACAATAAAAGATGATTGTAATGTTTTTTCTTAGTGCCATAATCTGGGCCATCGCCTTTGCGGTCGAAACGAGTTCCATCAATTACAATGTAGGCTTCCATTCCAATGATTGGTTTAATGCCTTCTTGCACGGCTTTCTTATAAAACTCGGATACGCCAAACATTACACCATGATCTGTTAATGCAACAGCATGCATTTCATGTTTCTTTGCCGCTAAGACAAGTGATTCCACACTACAAGCCGCATCTTGAAGGCTGTAATGCGAATGATTATGTAAGTGAATAAAATCTGAAGCCATTTATGAATTAGGGTTTTGAAATATTCAACAACAATTTGAAATTATTAATTAATTCTTTCCTGTATGCCCAAAGCCGCCTTCGCCGCGAGAGCTTGAGTTTAAGTCCTCACTGATTTTAAAATCAGCTAAATAAACTTTAGAAAGCACTAACTGTGCAATTCTTTCTCCGCGTTTAATAAAAAAATCTTCTTCGCTAAAATTAAAAAGGATAATTTTTATTTCTCCGCGGTAATCGCTGTCAATTGTTCCTGGAGAGTTTAACACACCAATTCCATGTTTGGCGGCTAAACCGCTTCTGGGACGAACTTGAATTTCGTAACCAATTGGTATCTCCACTCTAAGATTTGTAGGCACAAGCGCTACTTTTCCTTTTGGAATAACAATTTCTGTTTCAAGCGCGGCGCGAACATCAAAACCGCTGCTTCCTTCTGTTGCATACTCCGGCAAAGGAATATCTAAAAATGTTTCAGAAATGTGCTGAATTTTTATTTCAATTTTTTCCATAGCCATTTGATAGTGTTTAAAACAAAGATATGAACAAAAAATAATTTTTAGTTGTTGATTTTAATGAAACTACTTTGATTAGAGCTTTCTTTTATTATTGCCTTCGAAGCATTTTGCTGAGATTTATTACTTCATTTTTATTTATCACACGAAGTATAAACATCATACCCACAAATCCAAAAAGAATTACAAATTTGAGTGAAAAAGTTAATGCATTATTGAAATACAAATAATAGTAAACTCCACTAGTTGCAAAAAGTAGAAATATCATTCTTAAGATTTTTGAAAGCTCATATTCGATTTTGTAGAATTTCTGAGAGTAATAGTAAAGTCCGTAAGCCATAACCATGTAAGCGGCTAAGGTACCTAATGCCGCGCCTATAATTCCAAGTATTGGTATTAATAATAAATTAACAACAATATTAACTATTGCCCCAGCGCCGGTTACAATTGGAAAGTATTTAGTCTTTTCTTCTATATATATACCGGCTTGAAAGTTATAATAGATTCCATTGAATAAATATCCTAGTAATATCAACGGCACTATTACCAAACCTTCTTGATAACGTTCTTGATAAATGGAAACACCAAACAGTTTCATTTTCATTACATCATCTATAAACAATGAGATTACTATCCATAAAATACTTGTGAATACAATAAAAAGAGTTAAGACTTTTGAGAACATTTCCTTTGCATTTTTTTCTTTTGCATTAGTAAGAAAAAATGGCTGCCAAGCAAACTGAAACATCATAACCACTAACATCATTAATGTTCCAAGTTTATATGAAGCAGAAAAAACACCAAGAGTTTCATAGTTGGTAAGCTTTTCAACCAACGGTCGGTTGATTACCTGTACTATTGTTGCGGATAAACTTGCTGGTAAATATGGTATACCAAAAACGAACATTTTTTTTAAGTATTCCTTATCAAGAATCCAAGCAAAGTTTTTTTGAATATCCGGATATAGTAACACAAGATTTAACAGCGAAGCAATAAAGTTTGCAACAAAGATTGACTCCATTCCCCATTTAAGTTTTATAAAAAAGAATAAGTTTAGCAATAAGTTTACAACAATATTTAGCAAACGAATTAAAGCAAATTTTTTTGATTTTCTTTCAAGACGTAAATAAGCAAAAGGAATTATTGTAATTGTATCCAGTAAAAGGATAAGTATTAAGTAATAGAAAAATCTAAAAAACCTATCCGGATCATTTAACAAATATTTAGTAGGAATATCTAAATAATTCATAAATAAGTTTTGAGAAATAAGCAGCACAGCAGAAAATATTACTGATGAAATAGTTATTGCTATCATTGCTGTAGAAAAAATCTTTTTCTTTGTCTCACCAGTGTTTTGAGATGCATATTTCATAAAAGCAGCGTCCATTCCATAAATAAATACAACATTTAAGAATGCAATTGCCGCGTAATAATTATTATAAATACCCATTTCACCTTGATCCGGTAAAACGTGAGTATAGAATGGAGTTAATATAAAACCGAAAAAACGACCAAGAATTGTGCTGATTCCATAAATTGCGGTGTCTTTGGTAAGCTGCTTAATCTTTTCTAACATTTAACAAAAATCCAACTATAATTACTTCGTTTCAAAATACTTAGCTAATGCCTCTAAATAAACTTTGGGTGGACGAACAGCTTTCTTTGTTTCTTCACGGATAAAAACATGAGTAGTAAAACCTTCTGCAATAATTTCACCGGTATCTTTTTTTCGCACAACATACTCAACTTTGGGTCTTGGTGTGTATAATTCTTTAACAGAAGCATGTATTTCAAGCATGTCATCATAAGTAGCGGGAGATAAGTATTTAATACCGGCTTCTACAAGCGGAAGTTGATATCCTTGCTCTTCAATTTTTCTATAAGGAAACCCTATTGATCTAAATAATTCGGATCTGCCAACTTCAAAGTATTCTAAATATTTTCCATTGTAAACAAATTGCATTTTGTCTGTATCGGCATAACGCACACGAATCTCTGCAATATTAGTAATCATTTATATATAGAAGTTTAGTGGATAAACAACAGATAATGAATATTATGAGTTAATGAAATTATTCTTCAAAAACTCCCATCTTGCCAAATTTTTCTAATCTATTAGCAACAAGTTTTTCAGCTTTAATTTTTTGTAACGGAGCTAGTTCTTCTTTTATAACTGCTTTTAGTGTTAATGCCATTTGATGATGATCTTTATGTGCACCACCAAGAGGCTCCGGAATAATTCGATCAATAATTCCTTGTTCAAGTAAATCTTCAGCAGTAAGTTTTAGTGCTTCGGCGGCTTGTTCTTTATATTCCCAGCTGCGCCATAAAATACTAGAACAAGACTCCGGACTAATAACCGAATACCATGTATTTTGAAGCATCAAAATTCTATCACCCACACCAATTCCAAGAGCACCGCCGCTTGCGCCTTCACCAATAATTACAACAATAATTGGAACTTTAAGCCGGCTCATTTCTAATAAATTACGAGCAATAGCTTCTGCTTGTCCACGTTCTTCGGCTTCTAAACCGGGATAAGCTCCAGGTGTATCTAACATAGTTATAACAGGAATCTTAAATTTTTCTGCAAGTTTCATTAATCTTAACGCTTTACGATAACCCTCAGGATTTGGCATACCAAAATTTCTAAATACATTTGATTTAGTATCACGACCTTTTTGATGACCGATAATCATTACTTTCTGGTCATCAATTTTTGCAAGCCCGCCAACTATTGCATGATCATCTTTAAAAGTTCTATCTCCGTGAAGTTCGATAAAACCCTCAGTAATCATATAAATGTAATCAAGAGTATATGGACGCTCAGGATGGCGAGCCAGTTGAACCCGCTGCCAGCGTGTGAGGTTACTATAAATTGTTTGTTTTAGCTGAAAAACTTTTTCTTCTAAAGTTTTTATTTCTTTGGAAATGTCTAAAGCAGTTTCATGCTTTCTCATTTCTTCTATTTTATTTTCGAGATCGATTATTGGTTTTTCGAAATCGAGAATATTTTTTGCCATTTTTACTCCGTCCTAAAAAACATTTTTGAAAATGTCTTACCAAGAATTTCTAGATCAAGCCAAAAGTTTTGATTACGTGCGTAAAAAATATCAAGTTTTTTCATATCATCAGCATCAGCTTGGTTTACACCTTCAATAAACCAAAATCCAGTTAACCCAACTTTACCAACAAATAAACCATCTTGAAAAGAAGAAGTTCTTGACCCAACAAAAGATTTGCTTCCAATACACACTTGAGGAATGCCAAGAACAAATTGAGTAAAAGTGCTTTTGTAAGAGGTGAACTTCTGTAACAAATATATAAATGGATAAAGCAAAAACAAAGTTAAGATACCTGCAATAAGATCAAAGAGTCTTTTTGAAATCCTATTGCTTAAAGTTGAGACATTATAATTTACTTTTAACAAAGACATATCATCAAGCATTGTCATAGATGATTTGCCGACTAAATAATCCATTTCTTTACCAACAACTAAAAATTCAACATTCAATCCTTGGCAGACAGAGACTACAGAAAACATTTGATTAAATGGAATATCATCTGAAGAGAAAATTACTTTGTCTATCTTTTCTTCTTCAATTATCTTTTTAATATTTTCTGTTGAGCCAAGAAATTTGTAGTTGCCTAATTTTTCTCCAATAGATTTTCTTGAAAGCCCAATGAATCCGATTATTTGATAAAGCTTAACTACACTTGATTTTAGTTTTGAGGCTACTTCTTCAACACTAATTTCACTTCCAACAATTAATGTTCTGGCTTTCTTTGTATCTGCTTCTAAACCAACTTTGAAAAACACTTTTACTAATACGCGCCAAAGAAGAAATACAACAAAACAAGTTGCGTATGTAATCAAAACTACGGCACGGCTAAAACCAAATTGCTTAAAGAAATATGTTATGGCAGATAGAAACATTAACCCATAAATGAGTGAAACAAACATCCTCAATACGGAAATAGTATTTTTTTTATAAGCACCGCTTAAGAGTGAAATAGTAATTTGAATTAATGATGGTACAAAGTAAACCCAAGGCTTTGCGTAATGAGGAAATCCATGTATTCGCGATTCCAGATATAATTTTTCGGAAATAATTATAACCGAAGAATAAACTAGAAAATCAGCAATTATTGATAATATTGAAAGCTTGTAAACATTAGCAAATGCAATAAGTTTTCTAAATACTATTGCCAACTGTAAAATTGTTTCAACAATGAATGAAGTAGAAAAATGTTTTTTAACGAATAGATGCATAGCATCGTAAAACACTTTTGTTTCATCAATGCTGCTTCTTTTAGTGCTCTCTCCTTTGTAGTGAATTATTTCTGTTTCGTGAACATAAAACACTTTGTACCCGGCATTTTGAGTTCTGTAACATAGATCCAAGTCTTCGCCATACATAAAAAATTGCGGGTCAAATCCGCCAACATTCTGGTAGACCTCACGACGCATCATCATAAACGCACCGCTCACAGCATCAACTTCGTAAGTATTATTTTCATCAAGGTAAGTAAGGTTGTAGCGTGCGAACAATTTACTTTTTGGGAAGAGAGTGCTTAAACCCATTACTTTTGTAAAAGATGTCCATGGTCCGGGAAATCCTCTGCGACAAGCAAGCTGTAAAGAACCGTCGGGATTTAGCACTTTACAACCGGCAATTCCGCATTTTGGATTAGCAACAAAAAAGTTGATCATTTTATAAAAAGTATCTTCTCTTACAATAGTGTCCGGATTTATTAGAAGAAAATATTTTCCTTTTGCTTGCTCTAAAGCTTGATTATTGGCAGCTCCAAAACCCAAATTCTTTTTATTAGCTATAAGATTAACCGCAGGATATTTTTCTTTAATTGCCTCAACACTGCCATCGTCTGAAGCATTATCTACTACAAAAATTTCTGTTGATAGATTTGAAGAGGCTTTAGTAATTGATCCAAGAAGATTCAGAACGAATTCTTTAACATTGTAATTAACAATTATGATAGATAATTCAATCATTCTGTATTAGTTTAGTTTACCAAAAATACTTTTAAATCTCAGTTTCCAAACCATAAAAATTGCTTCATAAACAATTCTCTTAGACATTTTAGATGTTCCTTCTACACGGTCTACAAATGTTATAGGAATTTCTAACATCTTAAAACCAAGTTTGTACGCTTTGTAATTCATTTCAATTTGAAAAGAGTACCCATTGGAATGAATGTTATCTAAATTAATTGTGCTTAATACTTCTTTGCGAAAACATTTAAATCCACCGGTTCCATCTTTAATTGGCATACCGGTAATAATTCTAGAATAAAGGTTTGCACCATAGCTTAACAATAATCTTCTTATTGGCCAATTAATAACACGCACACCGTAAATGTAACGGCTGCCAATAACTAAATCATAATTCTTAATCGATTCAAGAAAATTTTCAATTTCTTGTGGATCATGAGAATAATCAGCATCCATTTGAATCGCATAATCGTAATCATTAGCTAACATATACCTGAAACCGGCAACATAAGCAGTACCGAGACCCATTTTTCCGGCACGTTCAATAATTTTAATTCTCGGGATTGATTTAGCTGCTTCTTTTACCCAATCAGCAGTTCCATCAGGAGAATTATCATCAACTACTAAAACATCAACGGATGGAAACGAACTAAGAATATCCGGAAGTAGTTTTTTAATATTATGTAATTCATTAAATGTTGGAATAATTACAAGAGTTTTCATTCATAATGCCCTTTGCCAAAGAATACAACAAAAACTGTTTTGAATATTATTTTAAAATCTAATCGCAAACTCATATTCTCAATATAAAACAAATCATACCGAAGTTTTACTTTTACGTCTTCAATTGTTTCATCGTACTTGTGTTTTACTTGAGCCCAGCCGGTTATTCCGGGTCTAACTTTTAATCTTCTCTTATACAAAGGAATTTCGTGTGAAAGTTTCTCAACAAAAAAAGGTCTTTCCGGTCGCGGTCCAACAAAACTCATATCTCCCTTTAATACATTATAAACTTGCGGAATTTCATCTAAACGGAATTTACGTACATACTTGCCAATACTAGTAATTCTTGGATCGTCTTTTGTTGACCAAATAGGACCAGTATGTTTTTCTGCATCAATGTACATTGTTCTAAACTTTAAAATGCGAAATACTTTACCATTAAGTCCGCTTCTTTCTTGCCTATAAAAAACTGGTCCTTTACTATTTAATTTTATTAAAACAGAAGTAACAATTAACACAGGTAAAGCTAAAACGAGCAGAATTAATGATAGAATAATATCCATTACACGTTTCAATTTCTTTTCCCACTCAGGCATAAGCTCCGGCATAACATTAATAAGTGGAAAACTATAAAGTTGAGTAATTTTTGCCTGTCCGCTAATTATATCATACAGATCAGGAACCATTTTTATTTCAACATCTTTATCGCCGCATCTTTCAATTACATCAATAATAATATCCTCTTCATTTCTACCAAGAGAAATAATAATATTTTTAATGTTAAGTTCTTCAATCACACTTTCAAGATTGGGAATTGAGTTGATTACCCTAATACCATTAAATTCTTTTCCAATTTCATTATCGTGCGCTGCTACATAGCCTACAATATCAAGACCAAGTTCTCTAAATCTATTTATCGAAGTGTGCACTTCATTAGATTTCTCATTAAAACCAACAATCAAAGCGTTCCTTCTACCAACACCACCGGCAAGTAATTTTCTTTGAATGCTTCTAATTACTAGACGACCAATTCCAACACTTGCTACAAAAATTCCCCAGTAAAAGAAAATATAAAATCTGTTTGCAGAAGGTATTTCGCGAACGTAATCATCATAAAGGATAATAAAGAAAATAATAAATACGCCTACAAATGAAGCTTTGAATAGAGTTGATAATTCATCCAAACGTGAGAGTGCAAACCAGGTTCTATACATTCCAACAAAAGTGAAGATAACAATCCAATAAAAATAAATTGCAAACATCGGAAGCAAAATATCCGGCTGAGATATTAAAGTGAACCAACCAGTTTCAACTCGTATATAGAAAAAAGTAAGCCAAGCAGTATTAATTGTTAAGAAGTCAGTAAAAAGAACTAATATTTTTTCATTTTTTTTGCTCATCTGGAAATAGTAACCTTATTTTATTAAACCAATTGAGAGAACACTTTTCCGGAAACATAATCGCCAATAGAAAGTGAGGCGGTTGCAGCTGGAGAAGGCGCATTGCAAACGTGAATAATTCTTTTACCTTCAACAATATAAAAGTCATCCAGTAATTTTCCATCTTTCATACAAGCTTGAGCCCGAACGCCGGAACCGCCTTCTTGCAAGTCTCCCGATTTTATTTCCGGAACAAGTTTTTGTAAGGCTTTTACAAAAGCATTTTTATTGTATGAACGGTAAAATTCTCCTAAGCCAGTTTTCCAATGCTTAAACATAATCTTGTGAAATCCCGTCCAGCTAAAAGTTTCAACAGTATCTTTCAGATTAAAACTTGTCTTTGAATATCCTTCCCGTTTGAATGATAAAACAGCATTAGGTCCGCATTCAACCTCATTATTAATCATCCTTGTAAAGTGAACACCTAAAAAAGGAAACGAAGGATCTGGCACTGGATAAATCAGATTTTTTACTAAGTGCTGAGCTTCTTTTTTCAGTTTATAATACTCACCACGAAAAGGAATTAATCTATAAGGTAACTTTGGATGTGTAATTTTTGCAATTCTATCAGAGAATAAGCCAGTACAAGTAACTACTGTTTTTGCAATAAATGTTTGTTCATCCGAAATAACTTCACAATGATCATTATGGATTTTGATATCATTAATTTTTTGGTTGTATATAATTTCCGCATTAAAATTTTTAGCAACTTCCAAATACTTATTCGAAGCTTCAGTGTAATCAATTATTCCAGTTTGAGGAACTTTTATAGCTGCCACTCCGGAAGCGTAAGGTTCAATTTCTTTCAACTCATCAGCGTTTAATATTCTCAACCCTTGCAACCCATTCCGCACGCCTCTATCATAAATATTTTTCATAATTGGCATTTCTTGCTCGGATGCTGCTAGAATAATTTTGCCGCAAATATCAAATTTGATATCATGTTTACGGCAGAAATCCAACAGCATATTATATCCGTGCATGCAGTTTTTTGCTTTTAAACTACCAGGTTTGTAATAAATACCGGAATGAATTACACCACTGTTATTCCCAGTTTGATGTTTTGCAATTTCACTTTCTTTTTCAACAAAAAGAATTTTCAAAGATGGATTTTTTTCAACAAGCTTAACTCCACAAGCCAGCCCAACAATACCTGCACCTACAATAATTACATCGTACATAAACTCATCTCTCCGTAGAATTCCATATTACTGTGTGCTTTTTCTTTAAGAATCTTACAAACCCTACTGCAATTGCAACATTTGAAACAACAAAAAAATATGGCAAAGAAAAAATTGAAATTTGCAGTTTTAATCTTGAGAATAAATAACCAACAAGAGCCAAAAAATAAAACAGTACTTGTAGAGAGAAAAAAAGCGCCACGGCAAAACTATATATAGATAAGATATAGCTTAGCACAAATGTAAATGTCAATAAGAAAGGCAAAATCCAGCGGGTAAATTTATGCGAAAAGAATGCATAAGCCAGCAGTCCGTTTTTAGGCGACAGCAAATGGCAAAAATTTGAAAGCACTTGAAAATTTGTTGCGCTGAATCTGACTTTTCGGTTGAACTCAGATTGCAAATCGTTTCCAGTGTTTTCAAAAGCTACCGCGCTTTTCTTATAGCTAAATTTGTAACCTTGAGATACAATCGAAAGAGATATAAACAAATCATCTGTTACGGCTTTTTCAATTGGAATGTTCTGATATAGATTTTTTCTAATTGCAAAAATGCCGCCGTTAGCTGCAAGAGAAATACCGAGTTTTCCTTCAGCAGTTTTGATAAATGTTTCATATTTCCAGTACTTAGATTCTTCAACTCCATCGGCTCTCATAACATCGCTATCAATCAAAACTAATTTGCCGCACACACCACCAACATTTTCAGAAACAAAACCAGCTACTAGTTTTCTAACCGCATCGCTCTGAAATTCCGTATTCGCATCTGTAAATACAATTATCTCGCTATTAACTTGTTGAATTAGTTTATTAAGAATTCCGGCTTTGCCCATTCTTTCTTCAAAAAGAAAAAGGTTAAGCCAAGAGTATTCTTTTTTAAGTTCTGTAAGAATTACATTTGTCCGGTCGGAAGAATTATCTGAACCAACATATACTTGAATTTTGCTCTGATCATAATCTTGTTCAGAAATATTTTTAATTCGTTGTGCTATTACCTTTTCTTCATTGTATGCGGCAATCATGATAGCAACAGTAGGCTGGTAATCCGTTTTCGATTGACCAGTCTTCGAATTTCTGCCCAATAAATAAACTACTAACGGATAAATCACAAACGAATTTAAAATCGTTAGACAAGTAGCAAGCAGTAGTATTTCTAATAAGAAAATCATCATTTATTTTTTTCTTGTTCAATTTCAAGAATTTTATCAAAAACATTTCTGGTAATTGCTTCCCAAGAATATTCTTTTGCCTTACTTCTTCTAGAGCGATTTCTCTCTTCCGATATTTCTGCTACCGCTTTTTCTATTTTATCAACAAATTCAATTCTGCTTTCTGCAATGTAAACTAAATCACCAAATATTCTCATCTCAGGTAAATCTGTTGTTACTACCGGAATGCCCAGAGAAAAATACTCAAGCAGTTTAAGCGGATTCGATGCAACTGTAACCTTGTTAACTTCAAAAGGAATTAAACCAACATCAAACGCCGAAGCATATTTTGGCAATAAGTTATAATCAATTGGTCCCAAATAAAGAAAATTTTTGAAATGAAAAAAGGCACTTAAATCTCTGGTGCTTTTTCCAATTAGCACAAAAGAATATTGCGGATATCTTTTTACACAATCAAGAATTAAATCTAAGTCAACCCATTCTGTAATCAAGCCAAAGAATCCAATAACAGGCTTTGGAAGTGAAGAAATATTTTCTGAAACGGGATCACTTTTTCGAAAGTGAGTTACATTGACACCTTGCGGTGCAAAATGAGTTTGAGTTTTGTGTTTACGAGATTCCATCAGTACTCTTGATACCGCAAAAACTGCATCTGCTTTTTCAATTATTTTTTTTTCGAAAGGAATTATACACTTGAAAGCACCTTCCATGCTCGAATAGTCATCAACACAATAATAGACTGAGCAGCTTTCTTCAAGCTTACCAATAATTTCGTCAGTTACAGGACTTGCTGTAACCAGAATAGGCTTATTAGCATTATGTATTTCTAAAACTTTTCTTACTTCACGGCAAATAAAAAATGTATTTAGTTTTTTAATAAGCTTAATATCATGCAAAGGAATTACAAATGGATTTATCAAGATCGGTTTTTTTTCCGTATCGCTTGCTGAGTTATTTTTCTTTTTAAAAATGCTAATTAACTTTTGAACCGCCCGCTTAAAATCTGCAATGTTCAATTTGGGACGGCGTAAGCCTAAAGAACCAATCCAAAACAATCTGTTGTTATTATCCAACAAAACTTTTGCAACGTGTTGAAGTGTTGACGGATAACGTCCCCAATCATCGTTAAAAATAATTATGTCTCGTTCCGTAATCACTAATTAAGCTCACGTTTTAAAATATTTACTATTCTTTCGGAAGATTTGCCATCGCCAAAAGGATTTTGCGGAGGAAAGAAATTAAACCCCGATGAAATCTTCGCATCAATCTCGGAAAAATTGAAAAAGAGTTTATTCTTATCGCTTCCGGTTAAAAAAGCATAACCAGCTTCAATTGCTTCATTCCTCTCCGTAACGGAACGAAGCACAATAATTGGCTTCGAAAAGACAAAACATTCCTCTTGCACACCACCGCTGTCACTCATTATAAACCGGCATTTGCTCATCAAATATAAGAAGCTCAAGTAGTCCAACGGTTCAGTCAATAATACATTTTCAGAGTTACCAAGAATTTCTATTACAGGTTTAGCTACGTTGGGGTTCAAGTGCATTGGATAAATAAAATTAAGATGATTGTATTTTTCCGCAAGTTCTTTAATTGAATGAAGTAAATTTTGCATCTCTTCACCAAATTTTTCTCTACGGTGAAGAGTTAACAATACAAATTCTTTTTCCTCAAAATCTTTACCAAGCTTTAACGACAAATCCTTCTTTAAATTTTCACTTAAAGTTGGATCTGATAATTTATTTTTTATTTCAATCAGAGCATCAACCACAGTGTTGCCGGTAACATAAATTGTGTTATCGCCAAAACCTTCCTTTAACAAATTCTGCCTTGATTCTTCCGTTGGCGTAAAATTAAAATTAGAAATAACGGAAATGAATCTTCTGTTGGCTTCCTCGGGATATGGATGAAAAATATCGTAGCTCCGCAGTCCGGCTTCGACATGAGCAACTTTAATCTTTTTATAAAATGCCGCCAGAGCAGCAACAAAAGCAGTTGTAGTATCTCCCTGAACAACAAGAACATCCGGCTTATAACCTTCTATGATTGAATCAATTTTCAAAAGTGAATTTGCCGTAATATCGTAAAGAGTTTGATTTGGTTTCATCAAATCCAAATCTTGATCTATCTGAATAGTAAAAAGATTTGTAACCTGGCGAAGCATTTCTCGGTGCTGTCCGGTAGAGCAAACATTTACCTCGAATGATTTTTCTGCTTTAAGAGCTTTAATAACGGGAGCTAATTTTATTGCTTCCGGTCTAGTTCCAAACACAACTAGAATTTTCTTCAATCTGTAACCTTGAAATGATTTTTAGGATAAATAAAAAACGTTTTAAGATAGCACCATGCTTTGCTAAATAAACCTGAATTCATTTTTGCAATTCCCGCGGCGCAGTAAACGGGCACTCTCAATAGCAGCCCTGAATAATGAATTACACAAGCCGACAAAAATTTAACACCGGAAAAGTGTTTTTGAAAAAACTGCACCTTAGCTATATGCTGGTTATAAAATTTGAACCATAAGTTTGAATCTGAACTGGAGCCTCCAAGATGAATAATGCTGGCTTGTGGAAAATAAATTACTCTGTTGCCGTTTTTCTTGTGGCGATAGCAATACTCAGTTTCTTCGTAATAGAAAAAGAAGCGCTCATCAAGACTGCCTAACTCTGCGTACACTTTTCTTGGTATTAAAAAAAACGCGCCTTTAACTACCTCAACATCTTCAGGATTTTTTCCCAGCTTAAAATTTTTATTCCACTTGCTTAGGAATTTACTTTTGGGAAATATCTTGTACACAAAAAAGTTTTCACCGAACAAATTTGAAATTGTGTCAAAATCAATAACCGAAACTTGATGCGAGCCATCTGCATTCAATAGTTTACATCCAATAATTGCTTCATCATTCACGGATTTTGAGTAATCAATTGATTTTGAAATTACATCTTCTATAAAAACAATATCGTTGTTAAGAAGCAATATGTATTTCCCTTTGGCTTCATTTAAGCCGATATTGTTGGCGGCTGCATATCCTTTGTTTTTACCCAATTTAATTGTTTTTACATCATCGAACTTGGCAGTAATCTCATTAACATCACCAGTATTTGATCCATTATCTACAACAATAACTTCATAGCTTGTTTTAGTAAACTGGGTCAATGTTGCAAGGCATTTTTCCAGCAATTCAAATCCGTTATAGTTAACAATTATTACTGAAACTTCCGGCATTTTCACCTTTATTTTTAATGTACAAATATAGTTTTTATTGAAATAACTATTGGCTATAATTGTCCACAATTTTTAATCAATAAAACCTAAGTATTATGACTAAAACTTTTATACTAATTCTCTGCTTAATGATTGCGTCATTCTCGTATGGACAAACTAAAAAATATATTCCTGTTCAGGGTAAAGTGATAGGAATTTGGCCGCATAACAACCGTTTTACTTCAGTAGAAAAATTAGCCGAGCTAAAATACCGTTGGGGATTTGAACATTTGCTTGTTGCCGCAATTTACGGGAAAAAAGAAATTGAATTGGCTTACAAAGCTGGTTTTGAATCAACTAATATTATGCTACAAATTTTCTTACCAGATTATAGTGCTAACAGAGAAAAAGTATTAAATGCAATAAGAGAAAGTGGAAAAATTGGAGCATATTATTTTGATGAGCCAATTAGTAGAAAACATTCCATTATCGACTTTTTAAAACTTATTAAGATACTATCGGACGAAGGTTTTTATCCTCACGGAAAATTTGTTGTAAGTGAAATTAACGAGTATCGAGCAAAATCGATTGAATTTCTTGTAGATGATATTTTATACAGCGGTTATGGTGGAGTTGAAAACCAAGCTTTTGGAAGAAAGAAAAGTTGGACCGAATGGAAACAAGTTCTTGGCAATAAACTAAATATGGTTTGGATTAGTTCTTTGGAAGACTCGAGTGATTACCGATCGTTATTTAAAGCTGTAAAAGAATTAGGTATGCATGGAGTTTGGTTCTATCAACTTGAACCACTTGATTCAGATAAAGAGTGCGACGATAGTAATTTTGAAAAATTTTGTGAAGCTGCTGTAGAGTTTGGTTTTTTGGAAGTAGGTCAATAGCCTCAGTTCTTCATTGATAATTTGGTTAGTAATTTCTTTCCAAGTTCTTCTTTATTGGCAAGCCTAAAGAACGTAATTATTTCTTGGTAACTAAAAAGTTTTGTTGCTAGTGTAGTGGCGAAAACAACAACAGACGAAACAGCCAAGTAGGCAATTATTGGTAAAGACGAAGAGATCCAAAGTAAAATAGAAACAACCAACGACCATACTAACACTCTGTACCTGCCAATAGAAGGCTTGAAACCAAATTTGTTGAGAGCAAACATTATGAAAACAAACGAAATAAAACTGGCAATCAGCTTTGCAATTGATGCCCCAACATATGAATATTTTGGAATGAGCAGTAAACAAAACGAAACATTTACTACCGCCTGAATACCAGCATAAATAAAATTATAATGCTGTCTGTTATCTGCTATCAAAACAGATAGAGAATAAAAACCGAAGAACAAAAATATTTGGCACCAGTAAAGAATAGAAGCTGAATAAGCAGTTGCTATGTATTGGCTTCCAAAAATAATAGAGACTATAGAAGTTGATTCGAATGTAAATACTGCTGCTATTACAAATGAAACAAAGTAAAGAAGCTTAATTACCAAATTATTAATGAAATCTGTGTTTTCGTTTTCTTTTAATCGCTTAACCAATATTGGGAACACTGTTGTTACAATTGCTCCTGGAATAATGCTTAACGGCATAGTTAAGCGTGAGCCGGCAGAATAAATTCCAACATCATAATGACCTTTAAACAGATCTAAAATAACAACATCGATCTGCAAGAAAATATTAGTTAATACAACAAAACCAAAAAGAGGTAACGATTCTTTAAGCAACCACCAACCTTTTTCTAATGTAAACTCATATTTATATTCAAACTTTTTTCTTAAATAATAAATAGAAAAAACAAAACCCGGCACATTGGAAATAGCATAAACAATAACAAAGTAGAGTATTGGATCTTTCATGAAAGGAATAAATAGTATAAAAACTAACAACACAAAATTATCTAAAATTGCCATTAGCATTGGGTAATGCATTTTAAGGTTTACTTTAAATGGAGTGGCCAACGACTCGCGTACGATAACCATCTTAGCTGAAAAAATGATAGTAGTAAAAAGAATATTTATTAAGATAACTTCGCGAATTGTATATTCTATAAAAGGAGCTACTAAATTGAAGCCAATTACAAGAATCAAATACAGCAATAAACGAAGATTAAGTCCCGCACTAAAAATGTGATAATTATTTTTGTCTTTAGAAAATTCACGAAAAACTATTGGCTCAATACCAAAATCAACTACTTTAGAAAGTATACCAACGACCGCAAGAAGAATGCTAAATTTCCCGTAATTATCAACACCTAAAAAGCGAACAACTATCACAATTGCAAGCATATTTGTGATAAAAGCTGCCGCTTGCCCAAATGAGAGAGAAAATACGTTTTTAGTTACTTTTTCGATAGATGTTCTTCTCTAAATATAATTTGAAATGTGCTTTTTATAATATTCGTATGTAAAATTAATTCCTTCATCAAGAGAAACTTTCGGCTTCCAATCAGTAAGTTTTTGAAGCTTTGAAATATCTACATTAATATCACCGGTTTCTACCTTTTCATAATTATCCGGCCATGGAATATATTCTATTACACCTTTTTGAACACAGTTAACTACTTTATTTACCATATCGCAAAATTTCGATGAGCTACCAACACCAATATTTATTATTTCTCCAACAGCTTTTTCAGATGCGCCGCATTTGATCATTGCATCTACAATATCATCGATAAAAATATAATCTCTAAGCTGTTGGCCATCACCATAGATTTTGATAACTTTTTCTTCCATCGCTTGTCTAATAAACCAACCAACAAGTGAATATTTACTATGCTTAACTTGTTGCCTTGGTCCATATGGATTAGTTAATCTTAAGATTGTGCATGGTATATTGAAATCTTTATAATACATCAACAAGTATTTTTCAGAAGTAAGTTTATGAATCCCATATAAGCTTAATGGATTAGTTGTATCGTTCTCAGTAATAAGTGGATTCTCTGCTTTACCGTAAACCATTCTAGAGCTCGAAAAAATAACTTTAGTACTCGGGTTATACTTTCTACATATTTCCAAAATATTTAAGGTAGACCGAGCATTTAAATCCAAATCTTCAAATGGAATGTTAAGACTATCTATATAACTAACTTGTGCAGCCAAATGAAAGATAACATCTGCTTTTTCAATTAATGGACGTATCACTTCACTATTTTGAATATCATTTACAACTACTTCAATTTTATTTTCTTTTCCTAAAATATTAAATAAGTTTCCGCCATAAAGCGGATTAAGATTATCTATAACACTTATGTTAGCGCCTAGTTCTAACAACTTATTAGTTAAACTGCTTCCAATAAAACCTAATCCACCGGTAATGAGAATATTCTTGTTGAGATAATAATTTTCCATGAGAAAGCCGTTATATATTAATATTTTTTACTAATTGGTTTTCAATGTTTCTTCAAACAATTTTTTATACTGATGCATCATGTTTTCTAAAGAGAATTTTTGTCGAATTGAAGAATTGAAGTTTATAATTTCTTGTTTATTTCTTTTAATCTCGAGAAGTTTTACGATGTAATCATCATAATTATCTAAAACAAATAATTGAGAATCCGAATTACCAACTACATCCGGATTACCACCAACTCTTGAAACCAGAATAGGTATTTCTGCATATAAAGCTTCAATTAAACTTATTGAAACACCTTCATATCTTGAAGTGAGAGTAAACAGATCAAAACCTTTCATATATTGATGTGAATTCTTTAGTTCCCCAATTAGAATAAAATCATTTTGTATTCCTAATTCTTTAATCAATTCTTCATAATAAGCTCGGTCTGGTCCATCGCCAATAATTACAATTTTTACTTCCGGAATTCTTTCTTTAATTCTATAAAAGTTACGAATTAAGAATTCATAATTTTTTTGATAAATGAGTCTTCCGGTCGAGCCTATCAAATAGCAATCTGAAAAGTTGATCCCACATTTATTGTAGAAATAATCTCTCACCTCAGTACTACTATTGAACTTCAAGTCTCGTTGGTCTAACCCATTATAAATAACAACTGCATCTTTGACCATACCAGCTTGTTTTACTTCTTTATAATTTAGCTCGCATTCGAAGACAACTTTATCTAACGTATTCAAAAGTATTTTATAATAAAACTTAGCGAGAAACTTAAAAAAGATATTGGCTTGATAGTTTATATCGATAAATGATAACCCATGAAAAGTAAAAATAGTTTTGGGGCGTTTTCTTAGAAACATTGAAGACAAGGTTCCAATCAAAGTATTAGAGCTATTTAGATGTACAATGTCATAATTATTATTTTTAAGTAATAAATAGAGGTCATAAAGAAAGTAAAATGAATTTAGAATACTAAAATTTCTTTTCAATGAATTCATATAGTGATAATCAATGTTCTCTTTCCTAAGTTCAGTAAAAAGAAAGTCACCATCTCCGGCTGCAACTTCAACTTGACAGCCGCTATTCTTCAATGAACGAGCAAGATTTAAGACAAATACTTGCGCTCCTCCAACATCTGATTTAGTAATTACAAAAAGTATCTTCATATTTTTAAATTATAGAAATTTAATTTCGCATTAGAACGAATTTAAAACATTAACCAATTTTTTTGTCGTCTCTTTAATATTAAATTTTTTGGATTGCTCAAACGCTTTTTCTTTCATATTAGAATAAAACTCTTTATCACTTTCCAGTTTTAAGATATCATCAACAAATCCAGTATAATCATTAGAGTTATGAATTAAGCCACCTTCGCCAACAACTTCAACTAATGCTGGAGCATTTGACGCTAAAACCGGTGTTGCTGATTGCATTGCTTCAAGCGGTGGTATTCCAAATCCTTCATAAAAAGATGGGAATAAGAATGCAAAAGCAAGGTTGTAAATATATGCCAAATCATTGTCTTCCATGTATGGGAAATAAGCTATTGTGTTTCCTCTTTTACTAATTTCTTCAAGTAAATATTGGGATTTATAACCCGCCTTTCCAATTATAACAAGTTTTTGTTTAACTCCCATCCTTTCCAATTCATCCATAATTTGGATTAGTGCAGCTATATTTTTCCTTTTTTCAACAACGCCAACATATAATAGATATTTTTCTGGCAATGAATACTTACTTAAAAATATGCTCTTCTCTGGTTCACTAATATTTCGAGGATAAAAACTATTTGAAGCTGTATTATACACTACTTCAATTTTTTCTGATGGAATATTGTAATACTTCATAATATCATTTTTTGAAAGTTCGGATACAGTAATAACTTTATCTGACTTTTTTAGTGAAATGGGTAAGTAAGAAGCAAGATATTGTCTATAAAAAAATGGATAGTATTCTTTGTAAACTTTGAAAATAACATCATGAACAACTGACACAATTCTACATTTATTTAAACCTACTATAGGAGCTAAAACATTTGGAAACAGCATTACATCAATACTGTGTTTTTTTACAAGTTGTGGTATATCCTTATTTATCCATATAGGAGAATATATTTTAAATGGTATTTTGGATTCACTTGAGATAATCGATTGATAAAAATTTTTATTTATATCATGTTTTTTTGTACTGAAAAGAAAATATTGATTCTGAGAATCCATTTCCGGAATCTCATTTAATAAATTCAATAAATATCTACTTGTTCCAGTTACCTTTCTATCTAGTACCCGGGCATCAATTCCTATTTTCATTGCTATATTTTAGACTTGCTCTTTTATTGTTCTATTTTTTAGTTGATTTGAGAATTCAAAGCGGTCACTTGTCATGCATTACTTTTTTTGTTTTTCAAATACTTAGAAAGAAAATAAATAATTGATATGTTCATAACAAAATGTAACCAGCTAAGCAATGGTATAAAAAATGTAAATAAGATAACAAACACACACATTCCATAAACTGAAATTGAGTGAATGCTCGGATTTTTCCTCATCCAATAGTAAATTGTTGAAATAGAAAAGCCAATTATAAACGGAAAAATTAACAATCCAAATACACCGAAATCTCGGTAATAAACAAAAAACATAGAATATGTATTAAAGCTTTTATTTACAATGAAAGGAAACTCTGCAAAATTACTTGCTTTAGCTATTGGATGCTTTAAACCGGTCAGGGCTAATATGAAATCAAATGTGAAATAGCCATATGTATATGCATCATATTGCTTTACACCATTCGCAAAATTTTCCAAATTCATTACTAAATACATATACGGCTCTGTTAGAAAAGCTAAAGATTCATCAAATTTCATTTTTGCTTCATTATACAAATAGAGTATAAAAAATTTACTTGTCCTAATTGTTGATATTGAATAAACAAGTAAGACAAATGCAGATGATATAGCTAAAAGATAAGAACCCTTAAATTTTTTAGTACCATAGTATAGCATTACTAACAATAATACAATTGTAATTACTATTGTAAACCGCTGAAGCAAAAGAATAAATGTAAAAAGTGTTATAAGAATTATTAATGCCAAGACTAACTTTGTTGCCATTTTCTTTTTAATAAAAAGATAATATAGTAGAGCAAAATATATTACAGCTGGGGCTGCGTGAATAATTAATCCGAAACCGAAAATACTCCACTTTGTTCTAGCACTATTTGGATCATTAGTAAATAAAGGTATAAAGCCAACTGTTAGATAAATGACCGAATAAGAGATAATATAAGCGAAGAAGAGATATAATACTACTTTGAATATGCGTTTACTTTCGTAATTATCATTTGTTAATACTTCTTTAATATTATTTATACTATTAAAAGTCTTATTAAAATTAAGAACATAAACAGAAAACATTCCTAATAACATTGCGCTTAAACTTATTAATATCATTGCCCAGCTATAAGTTTCCCATTCCTTCTGTAACCAACTTAGTTTTAGTTCTGTAAGACCTATTATAATTGCCCAAATAATTATGAATAATCTTGCCGGAGAAAATAAATCACTTTGCTTTCGTAAATAGCTTAACGCAACAAATAGTGCTAAAGAAAAAAAGATTATGGCTAATAGCGACATATTATCTAGCCCAGATTCTTCTAATGTTGTTATTTACTTCATCGAAAAGCATTTTTTTTTCATCATGGCTCAAATAAACATAAATTGATACGATAAAGAATAGAACTATTATTAATGACCCTAGTAACTTCATAACGAATGTGCCAAGTAATATTATTGGAATCTCTATTAAAAGCGTAACAAGAAGCAATAAATTTTGTTTATTAATAAACCACTTTTTAAATATATCAATGTTGAAAACAATGTAGGATATTCCAACAAAGCTATTAGTGATTAAGGATACTATTGCGGCTCCTTGTACTCCTAATTTTGGAATCATGATTAAATTAAGGATTACATTAAGTAATGTCGCAATTACAACAGTTATTAATCTTATGTGCTGTTTACCCGAAGTTGTCAACATCAATGCAAATGGTTCCAAAAGGAAACGAATTAAAATTATAAGAGAAAATATTTTTAAAATCGGTATGGCTGCTATATACTTAATACCATATACAAGAATAATTAATTCCTCTGCATATAAAAATAGTAGCAATGATATTGGTAGTATTATTATCACTAATGCTTTACTTAATAGGCTACCAATACGCACCCATTCATTTTTATTTTCACCAAATAACCTAGTTAATACTGGCAACAATACATTCATTATAATTTCCGGAATAGCTAAGGGTAGCATAATAAATTTAAATACCGCTTGATAAATACCTGTATCATATTCACCTTTTAATAAGAGCAGCAGAATTGTATCGAGTTGAAAAAATATATAACTAAAAATAAAATGCACTCCAAATACAAACATTTTATTTTTAATTTTTCCAAATCCTTGAAACATATCTACAAAACTAATTTTACCAACAATCTGTCCAGAATATTTTATAGCTAGAACCAAACCAATGATACGCGATGTTATGAATACGATTGCTATTATAATAATGCTGGTTTTTAATATTAATAAAGCTGGAAGGAAAATGACAAGAATTGCATTCATTATCATTGAAACTTTCATTTCATAACCAAGGTTCTCAATACCTCTAAAAAGCGCAAACATAAAATTCGTTAATGTTGTTGAAGCTAGAAAGAAACTAAAAAGAAACACAAGTATTTTGGTATTTACACTTGCATTCATTAAAGTAACAAAAACGAGCATACCGGCCATGGTAAACAAAGTGAAAACTATTTTATACGAAAGTAAATTCCAAAATACACTGCCTATATTTTGTTTCTTAGAAGAAATTTCAGTCGTTAAAAACACATCAAACCCAAAATCAGCAATAACAATTAATGTTGTTGCTAGTGAATGAGCAAAGGTAAATTGACCGAAAATAAAAGGATCATAACCTCTTGCAAGCAACCAGAAAACAAAAACATTTGCAATCAAACGAAATGAAACAGCTAGAACAGAGAATACTAAATTCTTGTTAGTTGATATTTTTTTATTATTAGGCATAAGTGCCATTTCTCGTAACTAATAACTCTTTGTAGAGAGAAATTAACTTCTCTAAGTATACCTTATTTTCATTTTTCTTTGCAGTCTCTAATGCACTTTTACACATTGAAAAATACTTGTCATCATCTAACTTCAAACATTTGTATACAACTTCTTTTAAGTTTGTAATAGACTTTGGAATTAAGCTGAACCCATTAATACCGTTTTCAATAACTTCACTAATACCGCCTAAATCAGACCCAATCATTGGTTTGGAAAGAGAGAATGCCTCGAGAACAGACATTGGTAGATTTTCGTAACATTCAGAAGGTATAATTGTAAAATAAGAGTTACTAATTTGTTCTATCAATTCATTTCCGGTAAGGAAACCTAATAGCTTTATATTTTTAGTAGCAATTTTTTCGCAGTTATGCATAAGAGGACCGTCTCCTACTACATGTAATTCAGCTTCCGGAATTTCTGCAAAAGCTTTGAGTAAAGTAAGTACTCCTTTTTCAGGAGCGAGCCTACCGACATAAATAAAATAGTTACCACGTTTGACCTTGGCTTCATTTACTTTAATTGGATTGTATATAACAGAAGTCCCTATTCTCAATTCACCATAATGTTCTAAAAATTTATTTTTAGTAAAATTGCTTACAAACACTAAGTGATCTAAATATTCATTCAAAGGAATTATTTTATTTCTTAGATAAGTTTCTGAAGCAACTCCAAAGCTGCTAACTATTCCATTTCTTGAACAATTATCTTTGATACAATTAAAGTAATTACCTTTACCACATTTTTCGCATATTTCATTTTTGCTATTCAGAAAAAGACCAGCTGGGCATAAAATTCTAAAATCATGTATTGTCATTAATGTAGGAATACCGACTTTTTTAAGTGAAGGTAAAATTGAAAAAGTAATTCCACCAACCGTGTTATGAAGATGTGCTACTTGAGGTTTTTCAATTTCTATAATCTTTTCAATTTGCTTTTTAGCGTCTGAAGAAAATATTCTTTGATGAAACGAATTATTGTAATTAACAAAATATTCTTTAGCGCCAGTCTTTATTGTCTTTTCATTTTTTCTGCTAAGTGTAACTACTTCAATACCTTTTTCTAATAGTAATTCTATTGTATTGAAATAAACAGTTTCAGCACCACCTACTTTGCTATGATGATTATTGACTAATAGTATTTTCATCTAGAATTGTTAAGGTTAAATACTTCTATTTTTTACCAGCAAAACCACCTAAAATAGCCTTATACTGATCAGGTCTGTTTATTTTGATTTTCTCAATTAACTCTAATGTAAATACTACAAATAGCCCAATTAATACGGATATTACAAATCCTAAAGATGCAAAGATGGTTCCTTTTGGTTTAAATTTTCTATCAGCTGGTCCAGCTTTATCAAGAACAATAACGGAAGGAGTATTTCTTGCCTCTTCAACTCTTGCTTGCTCAAATAAAGGTTGAACGAATTCCAATATCTTATACTGAATTTCGAGGTTTCGATATATTTTCAAATATTCATTACCCAATTTAGGAGC
Source organism: uncultured Melioribacter sp. (assembly GCA_964631495.1). Classification (GTDB taxonomy): domain Bacteria; phylum Bacteroidota; class Ignavibacteria; order Ignavibacteriales; family Melioribacteraceae; genus Stygiobacter. The sequence continues at coordinate 29,429 of CAZVYT010000031.1, forward strand.
TTGCTTAAATGGAATAAGAAGTTTTACATCTTTTTGCGAATCATCGGTTCCAGCGTTTAATTGATTAATTTTTTTCTGTATCTCATTTAATTCAAGTTGTGTTGTAGAAATAAGTGGATGATCATTGCCATAAGTTTGCTTTAAAACATTAACTTCAATTTCTTTTTTGTATAACTCAGCATAAATAGTTGACATTGATTTCACGGTTGCTTCGAGTTGTTCGGGAACCGCAATAACGCCATACTTTTGCTGAAACTCTTTCATTCCATCTTCAAGTTTGTTAATATCATCTATGTTCTGAAAATATCTTTTTTCTACAAACTCTCTATTGGCTTTTGCATTTGTTACACTTAATTGTGTGTTTATTGTATTTAATTTTTCGACTAAATAATTTGCAATATCAGCAGCTTTTTGTGGATCTTTATCCAAAACGCTTATAGTAAGATTTCCTTCGTCTTGAATTTCTAATTCTAAATTATCTTCCCAATCTTTAACAACTTTTTCAAAATAGTCGTCTTCTCTATCATATTCCTTTCTTAATTCAAAACGATTAATAATATCACTCGTAACTGTAGCACTTTTTAATATTGCAACATAACGGTCAGCTTCAGAATTACTGCCAGTTAAAGCAGCTAAACCTTTGCTTGCGTTAAAACCTTTTGCAAGTCCGCCTAATCCAGTTAGCATAGATAATGGATCGTTTTTTTCAGCTGGAAACACAGATGCAGTAGATTTGTACCATTTAGGAGCTAAAAGTGCGTATGCTGTTGCGCCAATTGTTGAAAGAGAAATAAGTAAAATCAAGAACCATTTGTATTTTACTAAGACTACTAGAAATTCTACAAATGTGCTTCCTACATATGTCTTGTTATTATCTTGAGTATTATCCATAAAAAATGCTTCGTTATTTAGTTGTTTGAATTATTATAAATGTAAGTGTAACAATTGTTGATAATATGCTTGAAATAGAACCAATTTGTTGAATGTAATAAGCTAAATCCCTAGGTAATGCTTTCGGTACATAAACCATATCTCCAGATTCAAGCTCATATTTATCATCTACTTTAAGCCATGTTCTAGAATCGCCTTTTATTACTCTAACTTCATCTTCATCTTTTGCTCTTTCAGTGTAGCCGCCAGTTTTTTCAATATAATACTTCCAATCTTTAGCTTGTACAAATCTGATATAACCAGGATTTTTAACTTGTCCAAAAACATAAATCGAATTCATATAAGTTGGTATTACTATTACATCTCCTTCGTAAACGATTGTATTACCAACATTTACAGAATCAGAAAAAATCATTGAAAAATCTATTAAATCTTTCGGGTCATTCATTTTTAAATATAAATCAGGAGCTAATGAAGCTCGAATTTCTTCTTCAGTTAGATTACTTGCACGTGTTAATCGATTTTCTTCAGTTAACAATTCTTCAATCCTAGCTTGAAGAACTGGTAAAGTTGTTCCGGTCGAATCTTTTTCGTAATGATTTCTAATAGCTTTTAATTTAAGAGTTTGTGAGTTGTCTGCACCTCTTACAATTTCAGATCTCTTTAAATCAGCTTGTTTTGTAAATCCGCCGGCTTTCAAAATAACTTCTCTTAACGTTGAATTAGATTTTGTTATATAAACATAACCGGGTCTGCCAACTTCACCCATTACTAATACTTTATATGGTTTTTTAAAATTTTCATTATAAAGGACAGAAATTCTGTCGCCTCTTTTTAAAATTGGATTGTTGCTTATAGTAGCTTTAATAATTTCTTCTTTGTTACCATTATCTACAATTCTGGATATTTCAACTTCGTTTACATTCTCGAAAGCTGGATTTATTCCACCTGCAAACATAATCGCATCAGAGAGTTTATCTCCTTCAACAAACTGAAATTTTATTGGATTATTAACAGCTCCGCTTATATCAATAAAATTTCTTTCATTATCACTAGACGGAAAGATGATTACATCATCTTGCATTAAATATGGATTATTAGAAAAATCTCCATTCAATCTAAACTTGAGCAGATCAAGCTTTAATAAATTTCCATTTGCTCGTTTAAGAGTAATATCTCGCAGAGCATATTTTTCGAATTCCTTTATCACCATCTTAATTGTCTCAGGTTTATTTAAACCACGCATTACATTTTCCTGAGCTTTTGCAAAAACCGAAGTGACAAAATGATCCACCCTTTGGTTTTTAGATGAAGAAAAAGAACCGGTAATAATAAAATCACCACCAATTGTTACCGAGATTGGTTGCAGAACTGAAATGGATGTTTGTTTATTGCTACCGAATTGTTCCAAATCTTGTGCTGAATAGTATTGGAAGCCCATCAGTAAAAATAAAATAAATAGTTTTTTCATAGATATTCTATAATTGTTCGAAAAAGCGTGTACTAAGAATGGTAAAAAAGAGGCAGAGTTTCACTCCTATTTCTTTGACTTACTAAAATTAACGATTTCCGTACTGAACTTCATAATAATTTTGGTATTCTCCAGAAATAATCCTTTGCCACCACGTTTTATTGGCTAAATACCAATTAATTGTATTATCCATAGCTTGCTCAAACTCAAAAGTTGGTTTCCAGCCAAGCTCCGTTTGGATTTTGGTCGAATCTATTGCATAACGGCGGTCATGTCCAGGTCTGTCTTTTACATACTCAATCATATCATCGGTTTTGCCAAGTTTGTTTAGTATATACTTAACAATTTCAATATTCTTCATCTCTCTAGAAGCACCAATATTGTATACTTCTCCAACTTTTCCATTTTCAAATACAAGTTCAACAGCTTTGTTATGATCAATCACATAAATCCAATCTCTAACATTTAAGCCGTCTCCATATACAGGAAGCTTTTTACCATTAAGTGTATTTATTATCATCAGAGGAATTAATTTTTCTGGAAACTGCAAAGGTCCGTAATTATTTGAGCATCTTGTAATAACTACCGGCAATCCATAGGTATGATGAAATGCCTGAACCATCAAATCGGCAGCAGCTTTACTTGATGAATATGGACTGTTAGTTGTAATTGGTGTAGATTCTGTGAACAATCCGGTTGCACCAAGACTGCCATATACTTCATCGGTTGATACTTGTAAAAACTTTTCAACATTGTAACGGCGTGAAGCTTCTAACAAAACATTTGTACCAATTACATTTGTTCGGTAAAATATTTCGGAACCGAGAATGCTTCTATCTACATGAGATTCAGCGGCAAAGTTTATAACATACTTAATCGAATATTTTTTAAATAAATAATCAACAAGTTCGTTGTTTGTTATATCTCCACGTACAAATTGATAATTCTTCTTACCTTCGCTTGGTTTTAGGTTTTCAAGATTTCCAGCGTAAGTTAATTTATCAAGATTAACGATGAACACATCATCTCTTACAGACAATATATAATTGATAAAATTGCTTCCGATAAATCCGGCACCGCCGGTAACTAGTATGTTCATAACTATTAAATTAGAAATTATAAATGATAAATTATTATTGATTAGTGAAACTTAATTAACAAATTGAAACTAATTATTGCGTTTTGGAAATTTTGAACTTATTGATCCTAAAATTTTCATAAGCTCTAAGGATTCATTTAACAAACTTACTATTTCATCGTCTTCAGTTTTTATTTCTTTGATTATTCGCAACCAATAATTTGATTCCCGCATTTCTTTTAACGAAATATTTATTTTGTTGAAAAAATCCGGCTTTGAAATTGCACCTTGTGCTTCTTCGTAATTTGCACCGCTTGATGTAGATGATTTTATAAGTTGATTCGAAATTATTTGATACTCCTTACCACTTGGTAGCTTTCTACAAAACTTGATAATGTTTACTGCAAAATCAAATAACCGTTTTCCTAAACCAGTATCCATTAGCAACAACCAAATTTATCATTTATAATTTATTATTTATAATTTTTAGAAAGCAAAGAACCCGAAATAGATTCCGGTTTGAATAAAGAAATTATTTGAAGAAAGCTCCTTTGGTACACCGGCAATATTCTGGTCGTTATTTATTTTCCAGTTATCGGAAAAATTCATCACATAACCACCACCAATACGCAGAGCAATGAATCTGTTTATTGGGACATCAAGATTTAGCGTTGGAGTGAAAGTAAAAAAGCTGTTCTTTATAATTGCTGCGGAATTTGACTGTAAAAGATCAAAAGGATCTTCCATTATCTTGTAAGATGAAGGCCAAGAATTGCTCCAAGTATATGGTAATTCATTTTGATATACTTCTATACTTTGCGAGCCCCCACCAATAATTCCTCCAATAGACAGTGCAACATTCTTCACGAAAGGAAGTGTATATTCAACAGTCAATCCTCCAAATCCATAATTATATTTTACTTCACGGTCGGCAGCCAAAAATTTTACTCTTCCACTTGTACTTTGTGTTCCACTCAAACCAATTCCGCCAATTCTAACATTATCAATAATCATTATATAAGCATAACCGCCGCCACCGAAGAGGAACATACCATTTGATAATTCCGGAATACCGATAGTTTTAATTTGACTGTTTATTGCATCAAGATTTAGAAAAGCATAGGAAGCTGAAACTCCTCCAGCAGCACCAAAGCGTGCGACCCAGCCAACATCTTCTCCTTCTTGTGCAAAAGATTTTGCAGAGAAAACCAACACGAGTAATAAACAAGCAAACTTTTTCATAACTGTTCAATTTCAATTTTGATGGGCAAAAAATAGCAAAACGATTAGGAATACGGAAACTTCTGTTCAAAAAAGTGGAGTTAAAAGAGTGCAAATAAAAAAGGCTGCATCGGCTTTCATTTACCACATCACCACAACAAGGTGAAAACCGTGCAGCCTTTAAGGGCAACTACATTGGGGGGTAAAACTTAATCGCCCTTATTACTATCTGATAACAAAAAACACAATAAACCAAACAATATCATGTCTTGCCATCGCTTGAAATGAAACACACTAATTTTATTAATCCATGATTTTTCTTAAGAACGAAGAACTATCTTCTTCTCCATCATTGAAATAATCATTCCTTTCCTTTTTAGGCTCTGTGGTTCTAAAACCGCTCTCTAAAGCAAAAAGATTATTATCAAATAAATCTGGACCCTTCTTAATTCTTTTAATAGTAGGTATATCTAGATTTTCTGTATCGCTAAGTTCAAACCCTCTTTTTGTAGAAAAACCAATATTCACTGCCATTCTTTCACGTTCTTGAACTCTTTCTTTTGGTTTAGCTGCATCTTGTTTTTCTTTTTTCAATTCTGTGATTGGTTTGCTGAAAGTTTTAGTATCAAAACCGGTAGCAATTACAGTGTACGAAACATAATCTTGCATTTCATCTTTTATAACAGCGCCAAATATTACATTTGCTTCTTCGCCGGCGGCTTCAAAAATTACATTATTGCCTTCTTCAATTTCTTGCATAGTTATATTGGCAGGACCGCTAACATTCAAAAGAATATTCTTTGCGCCTTTTATCGAAACACCTTCGAGCAACGGAGATGAAATTGCTTTCTGAGCAGCTTCAACAGAACGGTTATCGCCGCTGGCAATTCCGCAGCCCATTAAAGCTTGTCCGCTCTCTTTCATAACTGTACGAACGTCTGCAAAATCAACATTGATAACACCTTTAATTGTAATGATGTCAGATATGCCACGAGTTGCTTCATAAAGAATTTCGTTCGGCTTATCGAAAGCAGCTTTAGCAACTGTAGCAGCTTCAATAATTGCAAGTATTCTGCTATTTGGAACGATGATTAAACTGTCTACATATTGTTTTAATTCATTAATTCCTTCTTCGGCATTTTTCATTCTAATTTTTCCTTCCCATGAGAAAGGTTTAGTTGCAATACCAATTACTAAAGCCCCAATGCTCTTTGCAATTGATGCAACTATTGGTGCAGCGCCAGTTCCTGTTCCGCCGCCCATACCAGCAGTAACAAAAACCATGTCTGCGCCATCAAGTGCGCGAGTTATTTTATCGCGATCTTCTTCTGCGGCTTTTCTTCCAACATTTGGATCAGCTCCTGCTCCTAGACCGCGTGTTACATTTGTTCCAATTTGAATTTTTTGAGAAGCATAACTATCTTCTAAAACTTGTGCGTCTGTGTTAATTGCGATGAATTCAACTCCGCGCAATCCGCGATTTATCATACTGTCAATCGCATTGCATCCGCCGCCGCCAACGCCAACTACTTTAATCTGTGCTGACAATGGTTTTGCAGTTTCAAGTTGAAAGAACCGAACTTTTTTCTCCAGTTTTTCGTAATTCTCGGACATTACTCCTCCTTGTTGTGGTTATTATTAAATAATATTTTATTAATAAACTTTTTCATTACAAGTTTTCGAAGAAATCTGTTAGCTTCTTGAAAACATTGTTTACTTTAAACTTTCCTTCACGGTTAGCACGTGCAAAACTTTCGTGTGCAGTTCTACCTGGAATACCTCTTATTAAACCAGCAACCGTTGCAAATTCCGGACTCTCAACTTCTTTTGATAATCCCGAACCAAGATCAAGCGGAACGCCAATGCGTGCCGGCAGCCCAAATATTTCTGAGGCTAGTTCATCGCAGCCCGTTAGCAATGAGCCTCCTCCAGTTAAAACAATACCAGCTTTCACTTTACTTTTCAGACCGGAATTGCGAAGATCATTATCAATCAGAGTAAAGAGTTCTTTCATTCTTACGCTGATAATTTGTGTAAGAAGAGAAA
>CAZVYT010000032.1:0-26327 GCA_964631495.1 uncultured Melioribacter sp.
ACGCCGCCCTCTCAAGGCGGAGATCACGGGTTCGACCCCCGTACGCGCTACAAATTAAATTGTTAAGGGAAACTAGATTTCCCTTTTTTTATAAATGAGGATAATTTATGGCACGTTATACAAAACATATATTCATATGCGAAAATGAAAGAAAAGAAGATGACCCGCGTGGATGCTGTTCAACCAAAGGTGCTAAAGAAGTAAGAGATTTATTCAAAAAAAGAATTAAGGAACTTGGTTTAAACACAACAATTAGAGCAAATGGAACTGGCTGTCTTGATGCTTGTAAGTTTGGTTGCGCGGCAGTAGTGTATCCAGAGCAAGTTTGGTATGGGAATATTAAAACCGATGATGTTGAAGAAATAATTCAAGAACACTTGCTAAAAGGTAAACCGGTTGAAAGATTGATTCTTAAAGAAAAAAAGTTCCTTTAATGGTCACAACTAAAGAAAAGATTTTTGCAAAAAAAGTTTTTGATAAGTTGGCAACAGTTTATCCAAAAGTTAAGCCAGCACTTGAATATGAAACTCCATTTCAATTATTGATTTCAACTATTTTATCAGCTCAATGTACTGATGCGCGAGTAAATATTGTTACAAAGACTTTATTCAAAAAATACAAAAAGCCGCAAGATTATCTTGCAGTAAAACAAGAAGAATTGGAAAAAGATATTTTTTCTGCCGGCTTTTATAAAATGAAAGCGAAGAACATTCAAGGATGCTGCCGCGATTTACTGGAAAAACACAATGGCAAAGTTCCAAATGATTTTGATGAATTAGTTAAGCTGCCCGGAGTTGGCAGAAAAACCGCATCTGTAGTTGCTGGTAACGCATTTGGTATTCCTGCAATTGCGGTTGATACACATGTAATTAGACTTTCAAACTTACTTGGGTTTGTTAAAACAAAAGATCAAACAAAAATTGAATTCAGGTTAAAAGAATTGTTGCCAGAAAGTTTCTGGATAAACTCTTCTCACTGGCTGGCTACACACGGAAGGGAAGTATGCTTTGCAAGAAATCCGCAATGTCATAAATGCTTACTTGAAAAATTGTGTCCATCATTTGACTCAAACTCAAATTTAAGAGGTAATAAATGAGCAATAATATTATGAGAGATCGAGAGTTTTGTCTTTCAATTCTTAAAGAATACACAAAGAGTGAAAGTTTGTTAAAACACGCTTACGCAGTTGAAACGTGCGTACGCGCTTATGCAGAAAAGTTTGGTCAAGATGAAGAATATTGGGGAAACGTTGCTTTGCTGCATGATTTTGATTACGAAATGTTTCCTAATGCAGAAGAACATCCTTATAAAGGAAGTGAAATTCTTAAAGAAAAAGGATTTGATGAAGATTTTAGAAGAGCAATTATGTCCCATGCAGATTACACAAACACTATTCGCGAAACTAAATTGATGAAAACATTATTTGCTTGCGATGAATTGGCTGGTTTTATAACTGCGGTCGCTTATGTTCGTCCAAGCAGAAGTGTTGAAGAAGTTGAAGTAAAATCTGTTATTAAGAAAATGAAGGATAAAGCATTTGCTAGAGCCGTTAATCGTGATGATATAACAAAAGGCTCTGAAGAATTAGGAATACCACAAAACGAACACATTGAATTTTGCATCGAGGCTATGAAGAAAAATAAAGAGCTTTTGGGCTTGTGAAATCTTAATCAATTAGCTGTAATACAATAAAAATGCTCTTTTCTAAAAACTAATTAATTACCTTGACATTATTGGCATTAGTTCTATAAATTTTGGTTAGAAATTTGGAGAAATAGTATAGAGAATTTGTTTACCGCTTTTGAAATTCAATTTTTGGTCAATGTTTTTTAATAAATCTAAAGCGCTATGAAAATCAAATTCTCATTATTGTTTCTTTTTTTTGTTTTAAATCTAACCTATTTGGCACAAGATTTAAGAATTCTTTCATCTGACGCAAATTCTATTTTAATAGAATACCGTCCATTTATTAAAGACACACAATTTGTAGCTTTTAACAACCTTACATTTATTAAATTAGAAATTCCCGGCACTTCGTTAGAAAATATTTACAAATCTGGTATTCCTCAAAAAGTTGTTAAACAACTAAATATTGGCGTTCCAGGAGAATTTGGCAATACTATTCAAATTATTTCTGCAAGCTTTACAAATCTATCCGGAAGATATTTACCCAATCCAGCTTTTATTAAAGACAGTTCTGGTAATTCATTTGCATTTAATATAGTTACGGATTATTACAAAACTACAGAGAGTGATTTAGTTACTTTCGGAGATTACGGGTTAGTAAGAAATTTACCAGTTCAGACTATTAAAGTATTTCCGGTTCAATTTGATGCCGCCGCAAACAATATAAAAGTATATAATAAAATCATTTTCAAAGTTAATTTTTCTTCAGCAGCAACAAATAAAACTTTAGTAAATGATGAAACAATCAGTTCTCTAATACTTAACTGGTCTGTTGCAAAAAACTGGGGTGAGAGACAACTGCAAAGTTTGCAAAAAGTTTCAAATTCTTTTTTGGCAGATGGAACTTGGTTTCGTTTTGAAACTAATGAAGAAGGCATATATAGAATCGATAGAACTTTCTTACAAAACTTAGGTGCAGATGTTAATAATCTTAATCCACGCACATTAAAAATATTTGGATATGGCGGGACTCAAATACCAGAAAATATTTTTAATTACAATAACAAAGGATTAATAGAAAACGCAATTAAGATTTTTGGTGAAGAAGATGGAAAATTTGATGCTTCCGATTACATTCTGTTTTATGCGCGACCAACAGATTTTTGGGAGTACGATGTTGATTATCGATCAATTAGAAGAAAAAAGAATTTTTATAGTAAAAGGAATTTTTATTGGCTAACATACGCCGGCGCTAATGGTAAAAGAATAAGTGATAAGCAATCTCTAAATATCACCAATGGAACACCGCAAACATTTACTAAAGCATTTCGCGTTTACGAAAAGGATAGTGTTAATTTAGGATCTACCGGAAGAGAATATTTCGGAGAACAAATTGATGTCAACTTAAGAAGTAGAACTTTTATTAATTCGGTTGTTGGTTGGGTTATTGGAACTCCAATAGATTATAAAGTCAGAGTAGCGCACACTTCAACCTCTTCTACAAGATACAGAATTGAAGAAAGCGGAAGCCAGATTTATACAAATTTTATCTGGGGAATTGACCCTCATTATGATTATGGCGGTGATGATATTGCTATTGCAACATATAGAGGCGGAATTACAGATGAAAGAAGCGTTTTAAAAATATCTCTATTAGATCCAACAACAAGTACTAAAATGTATTTGGATTATATCGAAGTATCATACAATAGGCAATTGCGGGCTGCTAACGATAACCTTTTGGTATTCTCGAAGGATACTACTGCTGTTCTTGATTATACATTTACAAATTTCTCAAGCGGCGGAATACAAATATTTGATGTTACTGATTTCTCAAATGTTAAACTGATTTCAAGTTCAGTAATTAGCGGCGGTCAAGCTAGATTTCAAGCCGCTGAAAAAGCTAATAATGTTAGTAAATATTATGCAGTTACTTCGAGTGCATATAAAACACCAACAAATGCAATTAAAGTTGAAAACTCCAATATAAGAGGAACTATTGCCGGAAGTGAGCTTATAATAATTTCTCCAAAGGAATTAAAAACTCAAGCAGAAAGGTATTTAAAATACCGTACTAAAGATTCACCCAATAAAATGACAGCGCAAATATTTTACATGGATGAAATTCTTAATGAATTCTCCGGCGGTGTTCTTGATCCTTTGGCAATTAGAGATTTTATAAAATATGCTTATGATTTTTGGCAAATTAAACCATCTTATGTTTTACTATTTGGCGATGGTTCTTTTGATTACCTTAACACAATAAAAAATAACATCAATTTTATCCCAACTTATCAAACACAAGAATCTTTAGATGAAATATATTCATACACTTCTGATGATTATTATGTAAGAGTTTCGGGTAATGATTATAAAGCTGATTTGGCAATAGGCAGACTTTGCGTTCAAAATGCTAAAGAAGCTGATATCGCAATTGATAAAATTATTAGTTATGAAACCGTTCAGAGTAAAGGTGACTGGAGAACAACAATAACTTTAATTGCAGATGATGGCCCAACTAGTGAGTCTGATGATGGAAGTTTGCATACAAGCCAATCAGAAACCATAGCAAATGAAATTATTCCAAAATATTTTTCTCAAAACAAAATATACCTTGTTGCCTATCCAACTGCATATGTTGGTTCCGGAAGAAGAAAACCAGATGTAAATAAGGCAATAATTAATTCAATTAATAATGGCACTCTTGTTCTAAACTATGTAGGTCATGGTTCTCCGGAACTCTGGGCTCACGAAAATGTATTTGAAAAATCTACATCAATCCCTCAACTTATTAATTCAAAGTATTTTTTCTTGACTGCGGCTACTTGCGATTTTGGTTTGTATGATGATCCTTTGGTTCAAAGTTCTACTGAAGTTATGATGAACATGAAAGATGCTGGTATAATAGCAGCCTTTACAGCGGCGCGTGTAGTTTTCTCACAAGATAATGCTGAGTTAAATGATTCTTTGTATAAAAATTTATTCAGTGTTAAAGATTTTGATAATAAACCAATTAGATTAGGTAAGGCATACTTTCTGACTAAACAATACATTGTAAATAGAGAAAATGATGAAAAATTTCATTTGTTCGGTGATCCAACAATAAGATTAAACCTCCCAATTTATCCCGTATCAATAGATTCAGTTAACGGAAAAAGCTCTTCTGTACAAACTCAGATAAGTGCGTTAAGTAAAGTTAAGATAAAGGGCAGCGTTCGTACGAGTGATGGAAAATTAAATCCGCTAAATGGAGAAGTCCTTGTATCTGTTTATGATTCGGAAAAAAGTACTCATTTTCAAGAAATGAATTACACTGTTAAACAGCAAGGCGGATTGATATTTAAAGGAAATGCCTCTGTTACAAATGGAGCGTTTACTACTGAATTTGTTGTTCCGAAAGATATTTCTTACGAGAACTTAAATGGAAAAGTTGTTGCTTACTTTTCTAATTTATCAACTGATGGTATTGGGTTTACTAATAATATTATTGTTGGTGGTACAGACCAAAGTATTGCAAATGATAACAAAGGTCCGGAAATAGAAATCTTTTTTGATGATACTAATTTTGCCGGTTCTTATTTAGTTAATCCAAATTTTACTTTGATAGCAAAATTAAAAGATCAAACTGGGCTAAATACAACCGGTACCGGAATTGGACATAAATTGGAAGCAATACTTAATGATGACCCGACAAAAACATTTGATTTGACTAACAGTTTTGTGGGTGATCTAAATTCCGGTGGTAAATCCGGCTTGGCAAAATATAATTTTAATTCAATGCCTTTTGGAGACTATAAAGTTAAAGTAAAAGCATGGGATGTATTTAACAATCTTAGTACTCAAGAATCTGCTTTTACAGTTGTATCTGATGAAAAAGGAATTGTTGTAAGAGATGTTGTAAATTATCCCAACCCAATGACATCATCAACTACTTTTACATTTCAGCATAATTATAATTCATCATTCAATGTGAAAATAAAAATATACACAATTGCCGGACGGTTAATAAAAATTATTGAACAAGCCGATCTTCTCGAAAAATTTGTTAAGATAGATTGGGATGGGCGTGATGAAGATGGAAATTTAATTGGTAATGGCACATATCTTTATAAGCTAATTGTCGAGTCAATGGACGGAAGTATTAAACAAAATATTCTTGGTAAACTTTCTGTAATAAAATAAATTAAAATGAAAATAATCCTCGGAGGAGAAAAATAAATGAAAAGAATCTATATGCTGATGATTGTATGCGCTATGACATTTTCAGCTAATGTTATTAAGGCTCAGGGTGAAGCTGCTGTACCTTTTTTAATACTTGCACCAGACTCTCGTGCTGGCGGATTAGGTGAATCCGGAGTTGGGCTTGCCGATAACTCTTCAGCAATATTTTGGAATCCAGCAGGCATTGCATTCTTAACGGGTTCAGAAGTTAGTATAACTCATAGTAACTGGTTACCACAATTTAATCTTGATATTTTTTATGATTATGCAACTTACCGTCAATACATAGATGATATTAGTGGAAGTGTAACAGCAAGCGTAACATATATGAACTATGGCGAGTTTGTTCGTACGTTATCTAATTCACCAGATCCGGTAGGTAAATTCCGATCTTTTGATGCTGCTTTAACACTTGGGTATGCAACAAAACTTAGCAATGATTGGGGATTGGGAATAAACTTTAGACTAATTCATAGTAGATTGGCAGATGCACCAACAGAACAAGAACAAGGTTCTGGCGTAGCTACTTCTGTTAGTTTCGATATTGCAGCAATGTGGAGACCATCAACATTTAATATTCCGTTCATAGGCGATTTTGGAAATATGTTCAGCATGGGAGTAAATCTTAGCAACCTTGGTCCAAAAATTTATTACATCGATCAAGCACAAGCAGATCCTATCCCCACAAATTTCCGTTTTGGATTTGCTGTTAAACCGTTTGCTGATGAGTACAATTCATTAACATGGACATTAGACTTTAGCAAACTTCTTGTTGATAAAGGAAGAACAAATGTAAAAGATGGTATATTAGGAACCGACACAACTACAGTTCCAACTTCAACAAAGAGAAAAGATTGGTATCAGGCAATATTTACTGCTTGGACAGATCAATCATTTGGTGAAGAAATGCGAGATATAGTTACTTCAACAGGATTAGAATATTGGTATGGAAACATGAAAGAAGGTTTTATGTTTGCACTAAGAGCCGGTTTGTTTTATGAAGATCCAGCATTTGGTAACAGAAAATTTATGACTCTTGGCGCTGGCATTCGGTATGATTTGTACGGATTTGATTTTAGCTACATTACTACAGATGTTTTCAAGGGAAGCGAAAATCATCCACTTTCAAACACACTTCGCTTTACACTTTCTATGAATTGGGGAGCCAAGAGTGAAACTTCTATGGGATTTCCACGAGGCATTTAATTTAAATGAAAAACTTAATTGGGTTTCTACTTTTATTTGTTGGATTGGGCAGCATAACTGCCCAATCTTATAATAAGCTTTATCCAACATTGCCAAACCAAGTGCAGAAGTATTCCGCTTCTGACACTTTGAAAATCCTTGCTGTTTTGGTTGATTTTCAAGAAGATAAATATGATGCTACTATTGGTAATGGAAAATTTGGTTCTCACTATACTAAAGTATACGGTGATACAATTCTTGACCCATTACCTCATAATGCAGAGTATTTCTCAGATCATTTAATGTTCGCAAGAAATTATTTTAAGAAAGTATCAAATGAAAAACTGAATATTGCTTACAAAGTATTGCCTGAAGTTATTACAGTTTCTAAAACAATGAGAGAGTATGTGCCGGGTTATAAATCAAAAGATTTAACTCCGCTCGGCAAATTTTCCGAAGAAGTATGGAATCTTGCAGATAAAAAATATTCGAATGTTAAATTTTCTGATTATGACTTGTTTGTGATATTCCATGCGGGCGTAAGCAGTGGTTTGGATTTAGGCACGTTTTCAGTTGATCGAAATATGCCTTCGTTATATTTAAGCAGTTTAGCTCTAAAAACAATTTTTGGAAATAACTTTTCCGGATTTATTACTAAAAGCGGAAGCATTAAAAACACTCTTATTATGCCAGAAACAGAATCTCGGGAACAAACTTATATAGATAATACAGTTGGTTTGATTCAAGTAACAATTAATGGCGGTCTTGTTGCTAATATAGGAAGCCATTTAGGATTGCCAGATTTATTTGATACTGAAACTGGGAAGAGTGCAATTGGAAGATTTGGCTTAATGGATGGACAAGCTATTGTAGCAAATAATGGAATGTTTCCACCTGAACTATCTCCTTGGGAAAAAATGTTTTTGGGTTGGGAACATCCTAAAGAAATTTCCATTAGCGGCGGTAAAGTAAATATTGCGGCACGAGAAACCGCAACTTTAACAGACACTACTTTATTAAAAGTATCAATTAGTTCAAAAGAGTATTTCTTAGTTGAAAACCGCCAGCAAGATGCCAAGAAAAATGGTTTAATTCTTACTATAAAAAAAGGTAATCAGATTTATAAAAAGACAATTCAAAAAGATACAAGCGGTTTATTCAGATTTCAGCCAACGGATATTAAAGGTGGTGTAGTAATAGATGTTGATGAGTACGATGCGGCTGTCCCCGGTAATGGAATTGTTATTTGGCATATTGATGAAAACATAATCAATTCTTCAATAGTTGAAAATAAAATCAATACTAATTTAATTAAGAAAGGTGTTGATGTAGAAGAAGCAGATGGCATACAAGATATAGGTGAAACATTTACTTCTGTATTTGGTTCATTTATTGGTGAAGGTGACAAATATGATTTTTGGTATAAAGGTAATAAAGCAAAATTATACAAGAATAGTTTTTCTCCTAGTTCGAAACCAAATACTAATTCAAATTCTGGTTCAAATAGTTTAGTTACAATAGATTCATTTTCAGATATCAGCAATAAAATGAGTCTAAATGTTTCTTACGGAAACGATCAACAAAAAACTGTAACCAAATTTGATTTGCCTTACAACTCTCATTCTTCTTACCAGAACTTGATTGTTCTCAAGAGTAATAGTGGCAACGAATATTTTGTTTTAGTTAATAATGCTTTAAAGAAATATTCTTCAGTTGGAAAACTACTATTTGAAAAAGACAACTTTTCTATCAACGATTATTTTGTTGGTATAAATAACAACAATAAACAATATATTGCTTCGATTGGTAAAGATGTTCTAAATATTTATCAAAAAGATTACACTTCAGCTAATAATAGTGATAAGATAGTTTCAATTTCGGTTACCATTACTTCCAATTTGGTGCTTTCAAAAAGAAATAATGTTCTTTATTTATCATTTGGAATTATTGGTGGCAACTTAGTTGAAGCAGATATTGATAAACTTATACAAAATGGAAAAATCAATCTTGAAGATATTAAGCAAATAACTAACACTGATATTTCAAGAGTAAACAGACCATTTGAAAATTTGGATGGATATTATTCTGTATTGACTGCAAATAGTGTAATTGACAATAAAGGGAATAAAACTACTCTCAATACTAAAGGTCAATCTCAAAATCTAATAGTTAAAAATGCAAAAGAAGAATACATAAATATTGTAATTACAGCATTAGCCAATGGTAAATCAAGTATAACGCTTATTAATAAAAATAGAATTGAGAATACTTTTGAACTTCCATTTGCTAGTTCTTTGGAATCCTTTTCTGTCGCAGATCTTTTAAGCAATGGACAGATACAACTGCTGACCATAAATGAAAGCAGCTTATATGTCTATAGTCTAAATGGTATATTGTTTGAAAACTTTCCTTTTTCGTTAAAAGATAAGAAACTGGTTGGCACTCCTTTAGTTCTGGATATAAATAAAGATGGAAGCCAAGAGATTATTGTAGTAACTAATGCAATGGAAATTTATGTCATTAATCCATCAACAGGAAAAGTAATAAGTGGATATCCAATTGGCGGTGGGTCTTTTTCTAATTCTAATTTATTATTGCATAATGAAGAACTTCCAACAATGGGCCCACTACCATCATACAAACCTTTAATTACAATCTTAGATAATTATGGGCAAATTAAAACTTGGAGTCTTTCACCTATACAAGGAAAAGTATCTTGGACTTCAAAATACGGAACTACTTCAGGCAATGCTTATTTAGAAGCTTCTAACATTATTACTCCTAATGCTGATTTTTTCCCACCAACAAAAGCTTATAACTGGCCTAATCCGGTTTATGGAAACGCAACAAAAATTCGTTACTATGTTTCAGAAAATTCAACTGCTACTGTAAAAGTATTTGACTTAGCAGGAGATTTGGTAACTACTCTTTCTGGAAATTCAATTGGCGGGATGGATAACGAATTAGAATGGGAAGTTGGAAAAGTTCAAAGTGGAGTTTATTACGCTAAGCTTGAAGTTGTTAGTGCAAGTGGAAAAACTGCTAATAAAATTATAAAGATTGCGGTGATTAAATAAACAATGAAAAAACTACTACTAATATTCTTTATTTCATTGTCGCAGCTATTAGCTCAATACAATGAATTCAATCCCGATTATAAATGGTTAACAATAAAAGGGAAATATGTTCGTGTACATTATCATGAAGAAGCAGAGCGTACAGCTCGTGTTGTAACAAAAATTGCCGATGAAGTTTGGGAACCTATTACTTCTTTATATCAATATGAACCAGAAACTGTAGATTATATAATTAAAGACATTGATGATTTTTCCAATGGCGCTACATATTTCTTTGATAACAAAATTGAAATATGGGCTTCTTCGCTCGATTTTGATTTACGAGGCACTCATAACTGGTTACGTAATGTAATTTCACATGAATTTACACACATGGTTCAAATACAAGCTGCATTAAAGTTTTCGCGTACACTGCCGGTTTTCTACTTGCAATTTTTGAATTATGAAGATAAAAGACGCCCAGATATACTCTATGGATTTCCAAATTTTATTGCATCCTATCCAATTCCAGGCATTAACGTACCAGCTTGGTTTGCCGAAGGCACAGCTCAATACATGCGTAAAGAATTTGGTTATGATGATTGGGATTCACACCGTGATATGATTTTGAGAAGCTACGCATTAGAAAACAAAATGCTTTCTTGGAATCAAATGGGAGTGTTTGAAAAAACAAGTTTAGGAAATGAGTCTGTTTACAATTCCGGTTTTGCATTAACGCATTACATTGCTCAAAAGTATGGAGAAGATAAACTTCGCTTGCTCAGCATTAAGCTTGGAAAGCTTAATGTGTTTACAATTGATGCGGCTTTTGAAGAAGTACTCGGGAAAAGCGGAAATCAGATTTACGATGAATGGAGTAGTTTTCTGAAAGAAGATTACAAAAAACGAACTGCTGATGTATTGGCTAATAATGTTAGTGGAGAAATGATTTCTTCGGTTGGATTTGGAAATTTTCATCCAACATTTTCTTCTGACGGAACTAAAATGCTTTACATCTCAAACAAGACAAATGATTACATGAGTCTTTCATCATTGTTTTTATATGATTTCAATACAAAAACTGAAAAAATAGTTAAATCAAAAGTGCGTTCAACTATTTCATTTATACCTGGCACAAATAAAGTAGTTTATGCAGAACTAAGTGATGATAATCCAAATTATGTAAACATTCATGATTTATATGTATATGACATTGACACCGAAAAAGAAACAAGAATAACTAAAGGCTTGAGAGCAAATAATCCTGCTGTTTCTAATGATGGTAAAAATATTGCTTTTATTTTTCAAAAAGATGGAACAGTAAATCTTGGTATTGTTGATATCGATGGAAAAAATTTCAAACGACTTACTTTTTTTGATAATGGCGAACAGTTATACAATCCAAAATTCTCTTATGATGATACACAAATTTATTTCGATTATTCTGTTAAAGAAAACAGAGATATTGCTAGAATTAATGTTGATGGTTCGGGATATGAACTTGTAACAACTTCAATTGCAGATGAAAGAAATCCCGCTTTAGCTAAAGATGGCAGACTATATTATTCTAGTGATGAAAATGGAATTTTCAACATTTATTCTCTTGATATTAAAACTAATGATAAAAAACAGCTAACAAATGTTACCGGTGGCGCATTTATGCCTTCGGTTAATGAAAAAGGCGAAATAGTTTATAGCGGTTATACGGCAGATGGATACAAAATCTTTTTCATTAGCACCGATCAACAAAAGAAAGTTAACTCTGCAAGTAAATATTTTCGGTTAAAATCTCCTCCGTTAGATATGGAAAAACTAAATGGAGATATCGGAAAATTTAATATTACGGTATTGAGAAATTATGATGATTCAATAACCCCAGAATATACTGTTGAAAAATATTCCGGTTTCTTTTCAAAACTTAGTGTCTTGCCGTTTATTCGATATGATAATTACAGTACATTCAATTCTGGATTAGATAGAATTAAACCTGGAGTTTATATAGCCTCTAGTGATATTTTAAATCGCTATTCTATATTTGGAAGTGCTTCAATAAATAGAAAACTTGAACGAGATGTTTTTCTGCAATTTTCTTATAATGACAAATTACCTTTGCTGTATAGTTTAGGGTTGAAACCGGAAATTGGATTTGAACTATACAGTGTAAGCCGAGGAACCAATATCGATATAGATTTTGGGATTGACTCTACTTATATACCTCGCCGAGTGGATTATAGAATTCCGGCAGATGTATTCTACAATTTATTTGAGTTTGATATTGTTGCTAAGCATAAATTGTTTTCTGAAGCAACAATGCTTGAAACAAGATTTATTTATAGTCAATATTCTTCGGAGCTGGGAAGTTTTATTTTACCGGAAAGCAACAACACTCTTTATCCAACATCTTCAGATAAGTATTATATTGGTAGAGGATTTCAGCTCAAGTTATCACATGAACAAATCATTCCAACAATTGATTCTGATATTAATCCAGTTGGAAGAAAAGTTGAAATTAAGTTTGATTATGAATTCAATAGATTCAATAATGAGAACAATTATGTTGTTGATGACGGCATTTTGAAACCTCTTTATAATGATTTCAGATTTCCAAAACTGGAATTGAATTGGAAGGAATTTATTTCACTTGGAAGAGATCATACAATAAACGCACAATTACGCGCCGGTACAGTGTTTGGACCGGCAGTTCCGGACTTTTTTGATTTCTACCTTGGTGGATTACTCGGGATGAAAGGCTATCCATTTTATTCCGTTAGTGGAAATGAAATTGGTTGGTTGAATCTTACTTACAGATTTCCGTTGTTCAAAAATATAGATACTCGTTTAGGTCATTTGTATCTTGATAAAGTATACTTTTCTGTTTATGCAGATTATGGAAATGCTTGGAATGGAGCTTTACAAAGCATGAAAGATTTTAAGAAGGGAATTGGCGGAGAGTTAAGAATTAAATTGAATTCATTTTATATTTTCCCTACAAGTCTGTTTTTTAACGCCGCATATGCTTTTGATGAATTCGATAAAAAGGTTCGCGGTGAAGTTATTAAATATGGAAAAGAATGGAACTTTTATGGTGGAATTCTATTCGATTTCAGTTTCTAAATTTAGATGATTATGAAAAACTACTTTTTAATAATAATAGCATTTTCTTTTTGTACTATTTTTGCACAGAGAGATCAAAATAAATTTCAAGAACTAAGCGGCGTTCTCGCACTCGATTCAAAACAAGCTTCCTATAATGCTCAGCAAATAAAAAATAATTCTCAATTGGAAGAAACTGCCGCAAAGAAAACACCAATGCTTGCCGCTGCTTTATCTTTAGTTCTTCCAGGAACTGGTGAGTTTTATAGCGAAAGCTATATCAAATCAGCAATATTTATAGCTGTAGAAACTGCTGCAATTGTTGTAGGATTATCTTACAACAAAAAAGGCGATGATCAAACCCAGTTCTTTCAGAATTATGCGGATAAACATTGGAGTGTAACGCGTTACGCAAAATGGGTTACAAATCCAGCAAATGCTAAAAAGATAAATCCTGCGGTTGATTTGTCTAAGTATAATGTACTAGGTACTAACGGTAAAGTTAATTGGAACGAACTAAATAGATTGGAAAGTGATCTTGGTTCATATTTCTCCCACAGATTACCATTTTACGGTGAACAGCAATACTTTGAGTTAATTGGAAAATATCCTCAATACAATGTAGGTTGGGATGATTTTGGTGATGAGAATACACCTTTTGAGTATAAAGCTGATAGAAGCAACTTAACTAAAAACTTTGTTTATTATTCCGAAGAAAGAGGAAAAGCCAACGATTTTTATAACATCGCTTCAAAGGCTGTTATAGTGGTTTTTGCTAATCATATTATAAGTGCTATTGATGCTGCTTGGTCTGCGCATTCTTTTAACAAGAATATTCAGCTTCAAGCTAGTCTAGAAAAATATCAAAATGGGCTTACTTCGTATTACTATCCACAGTTACATTTGCAATATAGATTTTAGGACAAACATTTAATGAGCACACCTATAGTTTTAATTGTTGGAAGACCAAACGTTGGCAAGTCTACTTTATTTAACAGATTAACCAAAACAGAAATCGCAATTGTTGATGATGTCAGTGGTGTTACTCGTGACCGAAATTATGGCGATGTTGAATGGAATGGTAAAATATTTCGTGTAATAGATACCGGCGGTTACGTTCCAAAAACAGAAGACCTTTTTGAAGTAGCAATCCGAGAGCAAATAGAAATTGGATTGCAAGAATGTGATATGATTCTATTTGTAGTTGATGGAAGAGCCGGCTTAACTCCAATTGATAAAGAAGTAGCAGAAATATTAAGAAAAGCTTCTAAACCTTCATATTTGCTTGTAAATAAAAGCGATACACCCGGCTATGAAATGTATAAGGGAGAATTTTACTCACTCGGTTTCAAGAATATATTTGATGTATCTGCTTTAAATGGAAGAAATTTAGGCAATCTTCTTGATGATATGTATACCAACTTAAACTTTCCGGATGAAAACGCCGAAAGTGACAAACGTTTACATTTAGCGATTGTTGGAAAACCTAATGTTGGCAAATCATCTCTTGTTAATTCTCTTTTAGGTTTTGCACGAAGCATTGTTACAAATATTCCTGGAACAACTAGAGACAGCATAGATTCTGTGTTAAAATATTACGGTGAAGAAATTATTCTTGTTGATACTGCTGGTTTAAGAAAGAAAACTAAAGTAAAAGAAAATATTGAGTTCTTTTCAAATGTTCGTACATATAGAGCAATTTGGAACTGCGATGTAGCTATACTGCTTTTAGATGCAGAGTTAGGAGTAAATAACCAAGACCAAAAAGTTATTCAAGAAGTTATACGCAGAAGAAAAGGATTAATTATTGGTGTTAATAAATGGGATTTAATTGAAAAAGACACTAATACTGCAAAAAAATATGAAGATGCAATAAAAGCAGAAATGGCTACTGCGGATTTTGCACCGGTAATGTTTATCTCAGCTTTGACAAAGCAAAGAATTTACAAATTAATTGATCTTGCAAAGAAAATTCATGTTGAAAGAGGGAAGAAGATTCCAACAAGTGAATTGAATGAAGTTTTATTGCCTATAATACAAGAAACACCGCCGCCTTCAACTCCAACTGGAAGAGAAGTTAAAATAAAATATATTACTCAGGTAGGAGATCATTACCCGATATTTCTCTTTTTCGCTAATGAGCACAAATACATTCCAGAGTCATATAAAAGATTTCTTGAAAGACAAATACGTAAATGTTTTGGTTTTGAAGGCTCGCCAATGACAATCGGGTTTAGAGATAAATAATCAATTAATTGTTTATTGTGAAATAATTCACCATTAATTGATCAATTAATGAAATTTAATACTTTGCTATCCAAATATTATTAATTATTAATTAAATTTGTCGTAATAAAATTATAACTGATGTTAAATACATTTTTTCTAGTATATCTTTTGTGTGCAGGTATTATTGGAATGCTTGCAGCTTCAATCCTTATTTTTATTAATATTAATAAAGAAGTTACAAGGTATCTAGGGATTCATTTATTTGTTGTATCCTTCCACGCACTTTCTATAGTGGCTATTTATAATAATACAATCTTACAAATCCCACATATTTATTATTTAGATCACGCATTATTGATGATTAACGGACCAGTTTTATACTTTTATCTGCGAGAAGTTTTAACTAAGCAAAAGTATTCATTTAAATTAGACGTATGGCATTTTCTCCCGGCAGTTGCATTATTCATCTATCATGTACCTTTTTACATAAAGAGTGCTAACGAGAAACATGAAATTATAAAATCGGTTCTTGGTGAATCAACGATGATAAATAAAGACATTTTACATCAGGATTTCTTCTTTGTTTTTATTGCCTTTTCAGTTGTTATATATTCAATTATGAATTTTCAATTATATTTTAAATTTAACAAACAAACTGAATCGTCTAAAACTGAATTAGCTTACTTTTTTAAGTGGGTTAGGTTATTCATGATATTTGGTTTTACAAATGTCATTCTTTTTCTAATTATTACAATTAATGTTGAAAGCGGTTTTGTAACGAATAAACTTATGCAGCTTGTACTTGGGTTTCATATACTTATTATTAGCATTACACTTTTTACAAATCCACATTTACTTTATGGAATTATTAAACCTATTAGTCTGAAAGAGGCATTTGAAATAAAAACGGGGAAAATGAGACCCTTATTTAATTGTTTACAAAAAGATGCATACTTAAATACGTTAGTTAATTATCTTTCAAGCAATCCATTTTTAAAAACTGATTTTACTCTAAAAACTATGTCAGAAGAAACATCAATTCCTTTACATCATTTATCTTTTTTAATTAATGATCATTATAAAGTGAATTTTAATGACTTTATCAATAGGCATCGAATAGAATACGTAATCCGAAAAGATAAAGAATCCAAATGGAATAACTATTCGATAGAAGGCATTGCAAACGAAATTGGCTTCAAATCAAAGTCTACATTCATAAATTCATTCCGTAAATTAACCGGAACAACTCCTTACAATTATCTGTTCAATAAGCAAAAATAATTGAATAATCTTGCGACAGAATTGTTTATGCAGCATCTAATAAATCAAGTATTATTTAAGCAATTCTTTATCTTTGATTAGTAGATTAATCAAAATTAGCAGTCTTATTTGTAAAAACATGGAGTAGTAATGTTCAAAAAATATAGTATTATTTCTGTTTTAACTGTTTTTATCATGGCATTACAAATTATGGTTGCACAACCAAAAATTGTAAGTATCAAGCTTGACAAAAATATTATTAAAGCAAATTCTGGCAGCGAAGTAAAAGTTACTTTAATTGCAACAATTGAAAAACCTTGGCACATAAATTCTCATAAACCGAATGATGAATTTTTAATACCTACAACTATTGTTTCAGGTAACAAATTATTTCCAATATCAAAGATAAATTACCCTAAGCCTCACGAATTAGAACTATCATTTTCAGAAAAACCGGTTTCTGTATTTGAAGGAGTTATCAAGTTTGAATTATTGTTCAGGATCGAAAAAAATGTACAACCCGAAAAATTTTCCATTCCAATCGAGTTTGGATATCAAGGTTGCAATGACGAAGCTTGTTTACCACCAACAGCAGATAAGGTTAGTTTAATACTAGATATAACAGGAGAGAAAGAAGCTAAAAAAACATTTAATGAATCGATTACTACAAATCCAGCATCTACAGAAAATGATAAAACTATTGAACAAAGTATAGCAGATTTTCCTAAAGCAGTTGAGAAAAAAAAAGAAGTAAATGAAGAAGTATCTACTTTTGAGAGTAATGGCTTGTTACTTAGTCTATTAATTGTTTTTCTTGGAGGGTTGGCGCTAAATCTTACACCATGCGTTTACCCATTAATCCCAATAACTATTGGATATTTTGGCGGACAAACAGAAGGTAGAACTAGCAAACTATTTACGCTCGGGCTTTTTTATGTTCTTGGTTTAGCGCTAACATATTCAACTGTTGGTGTTATTACAGCTTTAAGTGGAGCAATGTTTGGTGCATTACTTCAGCAGCCATTAGTTATCATATTCATTAGTATGATATTTGTTGCACTTGCACTAAGCATGTTCGGTGTATATGAATTTAAGTTACCTGATTCATGGGCTGCAAAAGCCGGCGGTGCAAAATCCGGAATAGTTGGTGCTTTCTTTATGGGGTTAACAATGGGAATAGTCGCAGCTCCTTGTATAGGTCCTTTTGTTTTGAGTTTAGTTACAGTTGTGGCTGCAAAAGGTGATCCCGTTTATGGTTTTTTTATGTTCTTTACTTTAGCTCTTGGGCTTGGACTGCCATATTTATTCCTAGCTTTATTTTCCGGAAAATTAAAAGCATTACCGCGCGCAGGCATGTGGATGGAAGCAGTAAAACATATCTTTGGCTTTATTATGATTGGCATGGCTTTGTATTTTGCAGGACCTCTATTGCCAAAAGCTGTTAATACATATTTATTGCCAGTTTATGGATTATTGGTTGCAATTTACCTTGTCTTTTTTGATAAATCAGCAAGCAACAATAAAGGGTTTACAAAATTTAAGAATATATTTTCTGTGTTAATCATTGCGGTAAGTATATATGCACTATGGCCAACTAAAAATACTTCAATTGCATGGCAGTCTTTTGAACAAAACGCTTTTGAAACCGCAAAAGCATCCAACGAAAAAATAATAATTGATTTTATGGCAGATTGGTGTATACCTTGTAAAGAATTAGATGCCCAAACATTCTCAGATCAAAATGTAATTGAAGCATCAGCAGATTTCAAATCCTTCAAAGCCGATATGACTCAAACTGGAAGTGAAGCAACAGAAAAGTTAAGAGAAAAATTTAATGTGGTTGGTGTACCAACAGTTTTGATATTTGATTCAAATGGTAATGAGCAAAAAAGAATTACTGGATTTGTTAATGCCGAAGAATTTCTGAAAATATTGAACGAAGTTAAGTAATCTATATTGATTTAATAAAAAGCCTCAACTATAATAAATTGAGGCTTTTTTTAGATATGTATTTCACAATTAGGTTTTTGAGTCAGATCACACCCAGTACAACCATTACAACCATTTTTATTCTTTTTAATAATCAAGTTCTTGAACAACGAGTATCCTACATAAAACACAGTTGCAATAATTATCATATAAACTAAAATATCTTGATTCATAAAATCCTTTCTAAAATAATAAACCGATTTGGTAAGTTGCGAATGCAACTAACCAAGCAAGTATTGTTGTATAAATCATTGTGAAAATTGCCCACTTCCAATTAGCTTCTTTTCTAATAGCGGCAATTACAGCTACACAAGGGAAGTAAATTAAAATAAATAGCATCAGCGAATAAGCAACTAATGGAGTAAAAACTTTTTCTCCAGCATTAGTTCCGCTTGTAAAAGTTTGTTGTTGTAGTTTATCGCGTAAATTACTAGAAGTTTCATCCGCATCCATATCTGATTGATAAAGGACACCCATAGAACCTACAACTATTTCTTTTGCAGCTAACCCGGTGATAATACTTACACCTATCTTCCAATCCCAACCTAATGGTTCTATCACCGGAACTATACTATGTCCAAGTTGTCCGATAAAAGATTTTTCCATTCTCTCGGATTCTTTATCAATTTCTAACTGAGAGATCAGTTTTTCTTTATCAAACTCAGATAAAGTAAGATTTGAAGACAATTGATTACTAAGTAAATCATAATCCTTAGAATACTTTACATCTCGTGGGAAATGACCTAACGCCCAAATTAAAATAGATGCTGTTAGAATTACAGTTCCCATTTTTGTTAAGTATTGAATACTTTTACTCCACATATGCATTAATGTATTACGCAATGTCGGAATTCTATAGGGAGGAAGCTCCATAACAAACGGAACATCTTGTTTTGCAAAGAATATTCTTTTAAAAAGTAAAGCAACCAAAACAGCAAGTGTAATACCAATTAAATAAATTGAAAGAAGAACTAATCCTTGATTATTAGGAAAAAATGCTGAAATAAATAATACATAAACCGGCAAACGAGCACTGCATGACATAAAAGGAATAATAAGCATTGTAAGAATTCTATCTTTTCTATTTTCAAGTGTGCGTGTAGACATAACTGCCGGAACGTTGCAGCCGAAGCCCATGATAAGTGGAATAAATGATTTTCCATGAAGACCTATTTTGTGCATAAGCTTATCCATAATAAAAGCAGCTCTTGCCATATAACCGGTATCTTCCATTAGCGAAATACAGAAGAAAAGAATTAAAATATTCGGTAAGAAAATTATTACACCGCCAACACCGCCAATTATTCCATCTATAATTAGATCATGGAAAGAACCTTCTGGCAAAATACTTGAAATAAGGCTTCCAAAAACTCCAACACCAGCATCTATCCAATCCATTGGATAACTGCCTAATGTGAAAGTTAATTGAAACATAAGCCATAAGAATGCTATAAAAACCGGAAAACCTAAGTATTTATGTGTAATTATTATATCAATTGCATGGCTTGTTTGTCTTCTATCTAATTTCTTTTGAACAAATGTTTCTTTCAGCACACCGCTAATAAAACCATATTTTGCATCAGCTATTATTGTATCAGTTTTCTCTTTAAATTCTTTTTCAAGTTTTACAATTTCTTTATTTGCTAAAGAAATGATTTCGTTAGTGTTTGGGTAACCGGAAAGCTGTGTAAAAAAAGATTTATCGTTTTCAATTAACTTAATTGCTGCGTAACGTGGGTAAAATAAATCACTTATCAGAGTATTGTTCTTAATTAAATCTGTTAAACGTTCTAAGGATTCCTCAATGTTTGTTCCATAATTGATTTGAGCATTTCTTGCAGTAGGATCATTATTTTCGTAAACATCAATTACTTTTCTGAAAAGTTCTTTTATCCCTTCTCCTTTAGATGCAACAGTTGTGATAATTGGTATTCCGATAATCTTACCAAGATTTTCAAAATCAAGTTTATCGCCTTTGTTTTCAAGTTCATCGTACATATTTAGAGCTATTACAACATTGATATTCATATCCATCAATTGAGAAGTCAAAAAGAGATTTCTTTCAAGATTGGAAGCATCAATAACATTTACAACTACATCAGGCATGTTTTCCGCCAAATGCTTTCTAACAAAAAGCTCTTCAAGAGAATATTCCGAAATTGAATAAGTACCGGGAAGATCAGTTATATTTATATTATAACCATCTTGAGTAAGATGTGCTTCTTTAGTATCGACGGTTACACCGCCATAATTACCTACACGTTCATGTTTTCCAGTAGCATAATTAAACAGCGTAGTTTTTCCTGAGTTTGGGTTGCCAACCAGAGCAATATTTATTGAACGTGAATTTTCATTAATACTTTGCTCCATTGAACTGTAAGTAATAGATCCTTCAAAAGAAGTTTCACTTACTATTGATAGTTCATCAGAGTGAACAATTTCAATAAGTGCCGCTTCACTTCTTCTTAGTGAAACTCTGAACCCTAAAATTTCATACTCGATTGGATCCTGTAATGGAGCGTTTTTAATAACTTTTACAGCCTTACCTTTAACGAAACCCATTTCTGTTATTCGCTTACGGAATGCACCGTGTCCTTTAATTTTTGTTATTATCCCAATTCCATCATTATGAAGATCGGATAAGTGCAAAGTTTCGATATTTGATTCTAAATTATTCATTTTAAATTGGGTGTAAATCTAATAAAAGAAAGTCTTTATTAGATTTACTAATTCTGCAAATAAAACATTTATATTTTATGGTTAGTTTCAATTGAAATCATTATAAAATATTATTACCATTAACAAATGCAAACCAGCTTATAAAACCTTATAACCTAATCAATTTTATCACTTACTCTGCAATTGTTCAATCACATGAAAGAGGGATAATTTGGAAGAAAATCCCAATTTAAAGGGATAGGCTAGTTCTTATAATCGTCAATAAGAATGATTTTATTAGAAATAGCATAAATAGTTAAACCGGCTTGGCTTTTAATACCGGTCTTATGAGAAATATTTTTTCTGTGGCTTATAACGGTATGTATACTAATGTTAAGATTATCTGCAATTTCTTTGTTTGAAAAACCTTTAATGATCTGCTTCAAAACATCAATTTCTCTATCTGTTAAAAGTTCTTGTTCACTTTCAAAAGATAAATGATTTTCAGTAATTGTTATATCTGTTAATTGTTTAGAAATTAACTCTGGCGAATCTGTAATGTTTATAATTTTATCGAAAAGAGAAAGTAATTGCTGATCGAAAAAATTATAGACTATTGCAATCCAAACAATTGACGGATAGTTTTTCTTGATTGCCGAGAACTCTTTGTTCTTGTTTTGAATTTGAGAAGGATTAATTAATACGAGTTCAAATTTACTTTGACCTGCAAGACTATTAATTTCATTTAAACTATCTGTTTTTATAAAATGATAGTGATGACCAGATTTAGAAAGAAGATTTGTTAGCCCTTCGAAAACAATTATAGAAGGTTCTAAAACTGCAATATTTTTACTAAGCTTATTCACCGACTTCAACTTTACTAACAAGAGGAATTAGTATTGTATCTTCAATAGTTGAGTGAATATTTAGATCATTTTCAAGATCGCACAAACTTTTAATAATTTTTCTCCTTAACACTCTATCGTTTTCAATAGGAACATGTTTGAGTAATAATTCTTTTAAATCATTTAATTTGTATTCAATATCCGAATGATGATCCTGATACTCATTAACAGAATATCTTTCAGAGAGTACTTCAATATTCGCATTCTCTTTATTTAACAGTTTATTGAAGTAAGGAAATGCTATTAGGTTCTCATAGTGCAAATGCTCTTTAACTTCATTAAAATATTCATCAAAAAACTTTTCTATAAGTTTAATTTCTCCAGAATTATTTTGTAATCGAAGCTGCTCTAAATAATTTCTAATTTCCGGGTACTTTTCATTTTCGTAATAATTATGACTGTTTTTAAGATATTTTATTATTGTGGATAAATCATTGATTGTAAGGTTTTGTATCTCGGTTGGCTGAAATCCATTGTATAAGTTTGCTATTAAAAGGAATAATTCTTCGCTAATATTATTGGTTTCACATAATTGTTTTACTGTTTTTTCATGAACAATAAACTCAATTTCTAAATGTTCCAATAGTAAAAGCAAACTAGGATTCTCGAAAATCAAGTTGGAAATTTTCATTTCCGGTCTAATAAAATTGCCTTTGTTTAGATAGTTCATTTTTCTGCCGCAAAACTTGTTTATAAAAATATTGAAATTGAATAATCCTCGAATAAACTATTTTGGAATAAAATTGCAAAGAATGAAATCACATCTTCTCTTGTAATAAAATTTTGAGTATGCGTCACTTCTTTTTCAATGCCAATGCTTGTGATATCTCTAATGTTTCTAAGAAAGCAGTTACTATTAAATTGTAGCTTAAAATAACATGTTCTAAAATCTATTGTACAAAATAATATTTAATGGAAAATTAACTGCATGCTGCGCTTAAATTTTCAACAATCTTTAAGGTTTTTATTTTTTCTTCTTTATTCAACAAAGATTTTATAATACGGCTGCCAACAATAACTCCATCGCAATGTGGTATTATTCTTTTTACATCTTCAGTCTTTGAAATGCCGAAGCCAATCAACATTTTATTCTTTTCAAGCAGGGAATAAGTTCGTTTTAAGTTAGCCATAACAGAATCATCAAAAGAATCTATTATTCCAGTTGTTCCAGTAATGCTTACACAATAAACAAATCCGCTGCTAATGGCATCTATCTTTCTAATTCTATCTTCCGAAGAAGTAGGAGTTGTCAGTAGAATTAAATCCAGTGCGTTTTCTTTTGCTTCAAAAAATGATTCATATTCTTCAAGAGGAACATCTGGTACAATTAATCCTTTTACACCTGCGCTTAAAGAATCATTAAAAAAGTTTTTTGTTCCATATTTATTTATAGGATTTGCATATCCCATAAGAACAATCGGCTTATCGGAATATTTGGAAATCTTTTCAGAAAATCTTAAAACATCTGATGTATTAACACCAGAATCTAAAGCTAATTTGGATGCGGCTTGAATTACAGGTCCATCAGCAAGAGGATCACTGAAAGGAATTCCAATTTCTAAAATATCTGCACCGCTGTTTAAAACTCCTTTTGCAAGATCAACAAAATTATTTTTATCTGGAAACCCGGCAGTTAAAAAAATAGAAAGAGCTTTTCTA
This sequence comes from uncultured Melioribacter sp., assembly GCA_964631495.1. GTDB lineage: Bacteria > Bacteroidota > Ignavibacteria > Ignavibacteriales > Melioribacteraceae > Stygiobacter. Next base: position 23,882 of record CAZVYT010000032.1, read on the forward strand.
TTATTTTTGTTCAAACAGTCTATATATTTATTTATAAAACTCACTTTCCAATTTTCTCCAAATTACTGATAATTGTAGCGAGGTCTTTATCTCCGCGCCCGCTAACATTTACTAAAACAATTTCATTTTTATTTGTTTTCGGCATCAATAAATTTAAATGAGCAATAGCATGCGCACTTTCAAGTGCAGGTAATATGCCTTCAAGTTTCGTTAATAAATCAATTCCTTTTAATGCTTCATCATCTGAGGCAGAATAATATTGAACCCGCTGAATATCTTTTAATAATGAATGTTCCGGTCCAACACCAGGATAATCAAGTCCAGCAGAAATAGAATGTACTTCTGTTACTTGACCGTAAGAATCTTGAAGTAAATAAGTATTCATACCTTGAAAAATGCCAGGCTCACCTAAAGTTAAAGTTGCACAATGCTTATCAGTCTCTAACCCAAAACCCGCTGCTTCAATACCAACCAGCTTAACATTAGTGTCATTTATGAAAGGATAGAAAATACCCATTGCATTAGAACCTCCTCCAACGCAAGCAACAATATAATCTGGTAATCGATTTTCTGCTTTAAGTATTTGTTCTTTTGATTCGATTCCGATAATTGATTGAAAGTCACGCACTATCATTGGATAGGGATGAGGTCCAACAACCGAGCCAATGATGTAATGTGTGTCGTTTACATTAGTAACCCAATCTCTAATAGCTTCATTAGTAGCATCCTTAAGGGTTTTGCTTCCGCTTGAAACAGCCCGAACATCTGCACCAAGAAGTTTCATTCTAAATACATTAGGCTTCTGGCGTTCGATATCTGTTTCACCCATGTAAACTACACATTGCAGTCCAAACTTTGCACATACAGTTGCAGTTGCAACACCATGCTGCCCGGCACCAGTTTCTGCAATTATTCTTTTCTTGCCTAAACTTTTTGCAATAAGAATTTGTCCTATCGCATTATTTAACTTATGTGCACCAGTATGACAAAGGTCTTCTCGTTTCAAATAGATTTTGGCTTTACCATAATGTTCTGTTAATCTTTTTGCAAACGTTAATGGTGTTGGTCTTCCGTTAAACTCATTTTGCAACTGATTATATTCATTTAAGAAATCTTTGTCATTTTTAAGCTGATTATAGCTTGTTTCAAGTTGCTCAAGCGCATGGATTAAAGTTTCGGGAACGTACTTGCCTCCATAAACACCATATTTACCTGATGAATCTGGAAAATTATAATTTATATTCATTTCAATTCAGAGTTAGTTTTTTATCAACAATCGGAGCCAGTTGTTTTATTTTATTTAATAATTTCAAAAATGTTTCTGGATTTAGTGATTGTAAACCGTCAGACAGCGCTTTTTCCGGATGCGAATGAACTTCAAGAATTAAGCCATCGGAGCCGCATGCAATAGATGCTAAAGCCATAGATGGAACTTTATCCCAAACACCTACACCATGAGAAGGATCAACAATTATTGGTAAATGTGAATCTTTTTTAATAACCGGAACAGCATTTAGATCTAATGTGTTTCTTGTTGATGTTTCAAATGTTCTTATACCTCTCTCGCATAAAATGACGTTATAATTGTTTTGTGCAAGAATATATTCGGCACTTAAAAGCAAATCTTCAACTGTTGCAGACATTCCACGCTTTAGAAGTATTGGCTTCTGCTTTTGTCCAATTTCTTCAAGCAAGGAATAGTTTTGCATATTGCGCGCACCTACTTGAATAATGTCAGCAACTTCGCAAACCGCATCAATTGTGTTTTGATTAAGAGCTTCAGTAACAATCTTTAATCCGAATTCTTTTTTTACTTCTGCAAGGTATTCAAGTCCTTTTTCTTTTAATCCTTGAAAAGCATAGGGACTAGATCGTGGTTTGAATGCACCAGCTCTAAAAAAGATAATTCCCATCTCTTTTAGTTGACCAGCAATTTCAAATATTTGATCACGGCTTTCAACGGAGCAAGGACCTGCAATAATTAATAATTCTTCTCCGCCAATAATTGTATTGTTTATGTTAATAAGAGTATCAGCACTCTTCATTTCTCTGCTAACAAGTTTATATTTTTTACTAACCTTTACAACATCATCAACCGAAGGGAGTAAAAGAAAATCTTCCTTCTTTAGATTAAGAGTTGGACCAGTAATACCTATAGCTAGTTTTTCGTCGCCCGGAATTTCATGTGGTGTGCAGCCAAAGCTAACTACTTTATCTTTCACAAAATCAATATCAGTGCGTGGCGCTTTAAGGCTCATCAGAATTAACATCGATGCCTCAATTTATTTACAAGTGCAAAGAATTGAATTAATTTGTCCTTATCTTTAACACCCGATTCATTTTCTAAAGATGATGAAATATCAACAGCTTGTGGTTTAATATTGGTAAAAATGTCCTCGAAATTATCTGAAGATATACCACCGGCTAAAATTATTTTATTTCTTCT
>CAZVYT010000032.1:26337-32894 GCA_964631495.1 uncultured Melioribacter sp.
CCCAATAGGTATCGAATTCCAATTGAAGGTTAATCCGGTGCCGCCTATTTCTTTATCAGAGAATGTATCGAGTAAAATTGAACATCCGGAATAAAAATTTAGAGATGAAAAGTCGAATGAATCGTTTACACGAAGTGCTTTTATTACAGGATGGTTTACTTTATTGATTAGCAGTTGATTTTCGTTACCGTGAAGCTGTACATGAGTTAAACCAATTGATTGTGCAATATGATTTATTACCAATGGTTTTTCATTAACAAAAACACCAACTTTAGAAACAAATGCTGGTAATTCTGCAATAATGGAAAAGGCTTTTTCAAAATCTAAATTTCTTTTACTGTTTTCATAGAAAATAAAGCCAAGAGCGTCAGCACCTAATTCACAGCAAAGAAGAGCATCTTCCAAATTCGTAATTCCACAAACTTTAATTCTCATCATTTTTATTGCACCACTTTTTAAATTGTGAAAGGGTTTCTTTTAACTCCTTAGTTTGCATAAAATACTCTCCAACTAATACTGCATTTATTCTGGTAGATTTTAATTGATTGAGTACTTGAGCAGAAGAAATGCCACTTTCAGAAACAATGGATACGTTATTCGGGATATTATCCAGTAAATTTATCGTTGTGTTAATATCAACAACAAATGTTTCTAAGTTTCTATTATTTATGCCAATTAAGTCATTCAATTTAAAATCGATTTTGGATAATTCATTAGAGGAATGAAGTTCAAGCAAAACTTCGAGTCCGCATTCATTTGCGCAATGTGTTAATTCGTTGATTTGTGATATTGAAAGCGCCTCACAAATTAATAGTATTGCATCTGCGCCAATAGCTTTTGCTTCAAAAATCTGATATTCATCTATTATGAAGTCTTTTCTGAGAAGGGGCAGTGTTTTGAATTTAGCTATATCATAAAGGTAGCTGATATTTCCTTGAAAGAAATTCTGATCTGTTAAAATTGAAATTGCGTTTATTTCACTTTCAATATATGTCTCTGCAATTTTTTGATGATTGAAGTTATAATGTAAAACACCTTTGCTTGGGCTGGCTTTTTTAATTTCAGCAATTACTGAAATATAAGATTCATTGCAAAGAGAATGCTTTAGACTTATTGTTTTAGCGTTAAAAAATTCTCCACTTCTAAATGAAGAAATGGAATACTTTTGTTTAAGTTTTTTAACTTCATCACGTTTTACTTCTAGTATTTCTCCCAGGAAACTCATGAATACTTTTCTCCAAATTCCTTTAATGCTGTAAACTTATCAAAAGCTAAACCAGAAAGTATAGAATCTTCTGCTAATTGCTTACATACTATAAAATCGTTTGATAACCCTGCTACGTATAAAGCCATAGCCGCATTTGCTAAAACAACAGAGAATGCTTCGTCTTTCTTTTTATCACGAAGAACGGAAAAAAAGATTTCAGCGTTATTTTCGATTGAATGGCTCGTTATTCTTTTTGGATCAACAATGTTTAATTCGAAAGTTCTGTTATCAATTTTGTACTCTTTAAATTCAGATGCAAAGTTGTATTCGTAAATATTTGTAACACCGGAAAGAGAAATTTCATCTAGACAATTATCCGTTGAAAGAAATACAATCCGCTCCATATCAAGATGAACAGCGGCATCAGCCATTAATTTCGCTGTCTTATTATTAAAAACTCCAACTAACTGTTTCTTCGTTCCCGCTGGATTAGTTAAAGGTCCTAGAATATTAAAGATTGTTTTTATTCCTAATTCTTTTCTTACAACAGTTGCATATTTCATAGCCGGATGATATATAGGAGCAAATAAGAAGGCGATACCTATATTATTTAATGCTTGTTCTGCAAGAGAAGGAGAAAGATTAATATTTAGACCAAGCTGAGTAAGTACATCAGCACTACCACTTTTACTTGATACTGAACGGTTTCCATGCTTAGCAACATTAACTCCAGCGCCGGCAACAACAAAAGAAACAACTGTAGATATATTAAAAGTGTTTGAGCTATCTCCGCCAGTGCCGCAAACATCAATTGTATTCTCATTTAGTGCTTTTATTTTAATACTCTTCTCACGCATGGCTTTAACAAAGCCCGCCACTTCTTCTGGAGTTTCGCCTTTTGTTTTTAGAGACATCAAAAAACCAGATATTAGTGAATTATTGCATTCACCATTCATTATATGATGCATAACAGTGTATGCTTCATTCATCGAGAGATTATTACCTTCGGAAATATTTTCTAAATATGATTTTATCATAACTCCAGCCAGTTCTTCATTAATTGCTTACCAACTTGTGTTAAAATTGATTCCGGATGAAATTGAATCCCTTCGATTGAATACTTTTTATGACGAACTCCCATGATTATACCATCATTAGTCTTAGCTGTTATTTCAAGTTCATCTGGAATGGAATTATTTTCAATAACTAATGAATGATATCTTCCAGCAAGAAAATTCTGATCGATTCCATAATAAATTGTTTTTCCATCATGCAATACACCAGATGATTTACCATGCATTAAATATGGCGCATTTGTTACAATAGCTTTAAAGCAGTACCCGATTGTTTGATGACCAAGACAAACGCCAAGTATTGGAAATGTTGGACCGAGTTGTTTTATAACATCCTGAGAAATTCCTGAATCTTCTGGTGTGCCTGGTCCGGGAGAAATAACAATTTTATTCGGATTCATTTCAACAATTTCAGAGATAGAAATTTTATCGTTTCTCTTAACAACTATATCTTCAGTAAAAAATCCAATTAGTTGAACTAAGTTGTATGTAAATGAATCGTAATTATCAATTACTAAGATTTTCATCAATTACCTCTGCAATTTTTAGTGCACTTACTAAAACTGCTGATTTATTTTTTATTTCCATCAATTCAAGTTCAGGCTTACTATCAGCTACAATTCCTGCACCGGCTTGCCAATAAATTTTATCAACAGTTACAAACATAGTTCTTATTGCAATGCACATATCCAAATTACCGCTAAAATCAATGTAACCAACTGCACCAGCGTAAACACCTCGTTTAGATTTTTCGTATTCATTTATTAATTGAATTGCTCTAATTTTAGGTGCTCCGCTTACCGTTCCTGCCGGAAAGGAAGCTACAAGAGCATCAATACAATCAGCATCTTCTTTTAAATATCCTTCAACCCTTGATACAATATGCATTACATGAGAAAACCGATTTATTTTCATCTTCTCACTGATTTGAACAGATCCAAGTTTGCTAATTCTTCCTAAGTCGTTACGAGCTAAATCAACAAGCATAGTGTGTTCAGCAATTTCTTTTGGGTCGTTCATTAAATCATTTTCAAGAAATATATCTTCTTCCTCGTTTTTTCCTCTTCGTCGCGTTCCTGCAATTGGAAGTATTTCTGCTTTCCGATTTTTTACTTTTAATAAATCTTCTGGTGAAGTGCCTATAACCTTAAATTCATTTTCAAATTCCATATAATACATATAAGGGGAAGGATTGATCATACGTAGTGCGCGATAAACATTAAAAGTATCTCCACTGTATGTAGCTTCAAATCTTTTAGATAGTACTATCTGAAAAACATCGCCGGAGTAAATGTTTTGTTTACTTTGTTCAATTTGATTTATGAAGTCTATTTCTTCCGCTTCTGTAATCGAAATTGGCTCTGCTGAAAAATTCGATTTATAATTCAGATCAGTTTTTAAAATATATCTTACTTCATTTAATATTGATTTAGCAGAATAATATTTTTCGCTAAGATTTTCTTTCTCATTGCAATCAATGTTCGTAATAAGAATTATTTGGTGTTTGAAATGATCGAAGACAATTAATGTTTTATAAAGTCCAAAAACAGAATCTGGTGAAAATCCATGTTTTGTTTCATCATACTTAATCACATCTTCAATAAAAGAGATGTTATCAAAACCTATAAATCCAACTAATCCACCCGTGAAGTAGGGAAGTTCATCAATTTTTGGTTGTTGAAACTCTGAGACTCTTTTTTTTAAATAAGTAAAAATATTACCAACAAAAGAGTTTTCATTTCCATCTTTTTTAACTGTAATTGTATTGAAATTGTTGGAAAATATTTCTGAAGGTTTTAATCCAATAAACGAATAACGAGCTAACCTTCCAATTCCTTCAACAGACTCAAGAAGAAAAGAAACTTTATTCTTTTCTCTAATTTTGAGATAAGCAGTAACTGGTGTCAACAGATCTGCGGCAATTCTTTCATAAACCGGTACAAGTTTATATTCTTTCGCAAGAATTTCAAAATTTTCGAGAGTCATTATTTATCCTTTAAAGCAAAAAACCCTTCTCAATGATTAAAGAAGGGTTTTATTAAAATTTATTTGTCTATTAATTCACTGAGCAATGCAATTATATAAATTACTCCACCACCACCAATTATTAATGCTTCTTTCAATATTTAATTCTTTTGTCTTCATTATGGATGCGAAGTTAGAAAAAATACTTTACAAATGTCAACACATCGAGTTTCGTTTTAAAAATAAACTAAAAATCGAACCACTTTTTAATAATAGTGTGCTCGTTTTCAGAGTAATCCTTGTGATAATATTCATTCGTCTTTTGTGAATAAGAGTAATCCTTAGTCCAATCCTTAACATTCTTAACTACATTTTCAATTGCAATAAGAACAAAATCCAATTCATCATCAGTCATAGTAGGGTGAAGAGAGAAGCGAACCCAACCTGGTTTTTCAGATAAATCTCCATTATTTATTTTATCTGTTATTCGTTTAGAACGTGTAGGATCAACATGAAGCAGATAATGACCATAGGTTCCCGCGCATGAACAACCGCCACGAACCTGAATTCCGTATCTATCATTTAGAAGTTTAACCATTAAATTGTAATGAATATCCTCAACATAAAATGAAATAATTCCAAGCCGTTCTTGATGCTCTTGGGCTAAAATATGTAAGGTTGGAATTTTACAAAGACGTTCAAAGGTTATTTTTAATAGATGATGTTCTCGGTTCAGAATATTCTCGACACCCATTTCCTCTTTAAGCTTTATAGCAAGCGCAGATTTTATTGCTAAGAGAAAACCCGGTGTACCTCCGTCTTCTCGTGCTTCAATATCTTCAATATATTTGTGTTGACCCCATGGATTAGTCCAATCTACAGTTCCACCACCAGGCTGTTCTGGTACTTTTAGCTTATATAACTTAGAATCAAAAATCATTATCCCAGATGTTCCTGGTCCTCCTAAGAACTTATGGGGCGAGAAAAATATTGCATCGATTTTTTCAAGAGGGTCTTTCGGATGCATATTAATATTCACATAAGGAGCCGATGCGGCAAAATCTACGAAACAAAAACCGCCATGTTCATGCATTAACTTAGCCATAGTGTAATAAGGAGATTCTATTCCAGTAACGTTGGAGGCAGCAGAGAATGAACCAATCTTAAGAATCCTGTGCTCGTAAAGTTTTAGAAGATGCCTGAAATGATCAAGGTTAATTAATCCTAGCGAATTGGGTTCTATAATTACAACATCACAGATTGTTTCAAGCCAAGATGTTTGATTTGAGTGGTGCTCCATGTGAGTAAGAAAAACAACTGGTCTTTCTTCTTTTGGTATATGCACATGTTTTTTCAGCTGTTCCGGAATCTTAAGCCCTAATATTCTTTGTAATTTATTTACTGCAGCGGTCATTCCATAACCAGCAAAAATAGCTACATCATCTTTAGAGGCATTAACATGTTTTTTTATTATTCTTTTGGCTTCTTGATAAGCTATAGTCATTGAGGTTCCTGTCACTGAAGCCTCTGAGTGGGTATTTCCGACAAACGAATAAAAATTATTAATTAGAGTTGACTCAATAGGAGAGTACATTCTGCCGCTTGCAATCCAATCGGCATAAATTAGTTTCTGCTCTCCATATGGCGTGCTAAATTTTTGATCTATTCCAATTATATTTTCACGAAATTTTTGAAAGTGTTTCTCTAAAGACATTGTTCACCAAAAAAATTTCAGAAAAAATAAGAATTTTGAATTTGATTCCGAAAGGAAAGTGAAAGATTTTAAAACAAAAAAACTGTCTCAAAAGCTAAAATTTAGTTGTAACCGTAAGCTTTAGCTTGCGGATTATAAGCAGAATCGCGACTTAAAAGTTGCGCCTACACCAATAAATACACTTTTGAGACAGTTTAAAATTTTATCCTAAGTAAGCTTTTAAGTTTTTACTTCTGTTTGAATGTCTAAGACGGATTAAAGCTTTTTCTTTAATTTGACGTACACGTTCGCGTGTTAAATTCAACTTTTCTCCAATTTCTTCAAGAGTAAGAGAATGTTCTTTGCCTAATCCAAAATACAAACGAATAACTTCTGCTTCTCGTTCTGTTAATGTTGAAAGTGAACGCTCAATTTCGGCTTTTAATGATTCTTTCATTAAAGTGTGATCCGGAGACGGTTGATCTTCATTTGGCATCACATCTAATAAGCTATTGTTGTTGTCATCACTATGTGCAAACGGAGCATCCATTGAAATATGGCGACCAGCTATTTGCATAGCATAAGTTACATCGCTAACATCCATATCTAATTGTTCAGC
>CAZVYT010000033.1:0-32651 GCA_964631495.1 uncultured Melioribacter sp.
TCACCAAATTGAACTACGTTTACTTTATCGCCATACTTATCGCCAAAGAACATTAACGCGCCCATTTTTTTTGCATCTTCAAATGAGGTATCGCAGTGATGTGAAAGCTGAAAATTTTCTCTTAGCTTTTCATTTACCAAAGATTCAATCGCGTCAAGCTCAGCTTTTTTAACTTTCTCAAAATGGCTGAAATCGAAACGCAATCTTTCCGGTTCTACAAGCGAGCCGGATTGCTGAACATGCTGACCGAGAATTTCTCTTAGCGCTTTGTGTAAAAAGTGTGTTGCCGAGTGGTTTCGCATAATATCGGCGCGGCGTTTCGTATCAACACTTACAATTACCTCATCTTCAATACTGAGATTTGTAGCTTCATCAATAATATGAACAACCATTCCGTTTACTTTTGAAAGCGCATCAACTTTGTGTTTTGTTCCGTTAATTTCAATCCAGCCATGGTCGTCAACCTGTCCGCCGCTTTCTGCATAAAATGGTGTTTTATCAAGAATGACAAAAGTGGCAGTTTCTTGTTTCTTAATTCCAACGACTTTCGCTTTTGCAGTTAATTCTGTATAACCGATAAAAGTTGTAATGTCATTAAAAGCAATTTCAAAGCCATCTAAGTTATCCACTACAGCATGAGCTGAAGAAATTTTATCTTTTGTAGATTTTCGTGCGCGTTCTTTTTGCTCGTTCATCAATTTGATAAATCCGGCTTCATCAATTTCAAATCCATGCTCTCGAGCCATTACTGCGGTTAAATCAACCGGAAATCCAAATGTGTCATATAGTTTGAAAACGTCTTCGCCAGAAACAACTTTTTCTTTTTTTAATGAAAGTTTTTTAACGAGCACGTCGAACAATTCAATTCCTCTATCAAGCGTGGCATTAAAACTTTCTTCTTCTGCCTTGATAATTTTTTCAATCTGCGCTTGGTTTGTTTTAACTTCCGGAAAAACATGAGAGAAGTTTTCTACAATAGCAGAAACAAGTTTACACAAGAAAGGTTCTTTCAAATTTATTTTTCTGCCGTAGCGAGCTGCTCTTCTTAACAAACGGCGGAGAACATAACCACGTCCTTCGTTGCCAGGAGTTGCGCCATCGCCAATAGCAAAACTTAATGTGCGGATATGATCTGCAATTACGCGCATAGAAACATTGCTTTGTCCAACGGATGAATTATCATCTGCCGAAAGAGAAAGATCGTAAGGAATTCCACTTAGTTTTGAAACTGCATTTATAATTGGTGTGAATACATCGGTATCATAATTCGATTTTTTATTTTGCAGAACCGCGCACACGCGTTCAAAGCCCATTCCGGTATCAACATGCTTTGCCGGAAGCTCATTAAGCTTACCGGTTTCATCACGGTTATATTGTATAAATACAAGATTCCAAATTTCTATGCATAATGGTGAGCTGGAATTAACTAAATGTCCGGCATTTAAATCATCGCTAAGATTAATGTGTATTTCGGAACACGGACCGCAAGGACCTGTATCTCCCATTTCCCAAAAATTATCTTTTTCATCAAAACGTAATATGTGTTCCGGATTAATGTCGGTTTCGCTCTTCCAAAACTCCAATGCTTCATCATCGGTTCTAAAAACAGTTACCCAAATTCTTACTTTTGGAAGTTTCCACACTTTGGTTAATAATTCCCAAGCCCAAGCTATTGCTTCTTTCTTGTAATAATCTCCAAAGCTCCAGTTGCCGAGCATTTCAAAAAAGGTATGGTGATAAGTATCATGCCCAACTTCTTCAAGATCGTTGTGTTTGCCGGAGACACGTATGCACTTTTGAGTATCGGCGGCGCGTTTGTACTCTCGGCTTCCGTTACCTAAAAACACATCTTTAAATTGGTTCATTCCTGCGTTAGTAAAAAGCAAAGTTGGGTCGCCATGTGGAACAACAGGCGCGCTTGGTACAATTCGATGTTCTTTGCTTTTGAAAAAATCTAAAAACTGCTGTCTAATTTCATTCGATGTCATTGTTCTTTCACTTTTTTTTAAGTGGCGCAAATATAAGAAAAAGCAATAAGCTATAACTCCGGTTTTGTAGTAAAATCTATGGTTATTTAAGAAAAACCAAGACCAATTGATCTACTTAATTGCAATTTTAACGTAGTTAGTATACTTTTGATTAATAGTATTTGGGAATTATTGAATTGAGTTTTAGCAAGTTTAGAGATCTTTCCGATTTGGAATTAATGCAAGAGATTTCACGATTTGAAAGTCGTGCGCTTGAAGAATTATATGATAGATACTCCCCATTACTTTATACAATAATTAAAAAAATATCGCCAAGTCAAAGCACCGCGGAAAGAATCCTAACAGAAGTTTTTGTAATTATATGGCGGAAGATTTCCAAGTTTGATTTAAACAACGGTAATGTTTACACCTGGCTTGTTACATTAGCAAGAAACAAAGCTGTTGATAGCTTGCGCCGTGAACGTGTAGCCGGACAAACTGTTCAGCTTTATGATGATGAATATGAAGATTATTATATTCTTCCTACATTTGATAAAAACATGGATAGTTTAGATTTTAGAACCGCCTTCGCAATAAAACCCAAAATTGAGATGGCGCTATCCAAACTTACAGATACACAAAAATATGTTTTACATTTGGCGTATTACGAAGGCTATACTATTGATGAAATTGCAGATAAACTAAACGTACCTATTGAAACGGTTCGTTCAAAAGTAATGAACGGATTACACAGCCTTCGTGATTTTTTGGTGAGAGAATAATGGCAGAAAAAGCAATTCACGAAATGGTTGCAGCATACGCTGTTGGATGTATTGACCGGCAAAATTTTGTTCAGTTCAAAGATTATATGCAAGAAGGCGGAGATCTACCCGAAGGTGAACTTGGTGAACTTCAAAATATTATTTCGATGATTCCTGTTATTTTGGATTTAGAGAAACCGCATCCGGCAATTAAAGATGCGGTTGCAAAAAAATTAATAGGTATTAAAGATGAAATAAAAGCAAAGATAATAAATGAACGCAATACAATGGTTAATACCAGTACACGCGCTTCTTTGCCTCCAATTACAGAAATCAGAACACCAAAACTGCCAACAGTTAAACCACAACCAAACACACCAATATTTAACTCACGTGCAACAGGAACAAAATCAACTTTTCGTTTTGCCGAAGAAGAAATGTCAAACACTTTTGCTGATGAGAATATAACAAAGAAAATGACAGCTGGAAAAACTATAATAAGCTCGCAGACAGCAGCCCCAACCCCAACTAAGAATACCGAAATAAAATCTATAGAAATAGATGAACCAAAACTAAACACTAAAATTGAAACCGAAGAAGTGAAAACCGTGATTGACGACAGAGTATCATCTAGCGTTCTGCCCATTGTTGGCTTAGTAATTTCGCTATTGCTTATTACTGTTTTAGGGTATTACGTTTTTGTTTCTTATCAAAAAATAAATGAAAGATTGGATGGTTTGCAAAGCGAAATAACCTCGCTGCGCAGTCAAGTTACAACAGCTAATAATTTTGTAGGCAACAATTCTTCGCTGGTTGAATTTTTTAATTATAAAGATATCATAGTATATAATCTAACCAATGTTGATCCAAACGTTAAAGCAGCCGCAAAGGTTTTATTTTCATTTGGTGAAAAAGAAGGTTTAGTTCAATTCAAGAATATGCCATCGTTACAACCAGGACAGGTATTTCAATTATGGATGGAAAGTAAAGGACAGTCATATTCTCTCGGTTCGTTTCAGCCAGTTGGTTCAGAGTATCTAAAAATCACTTCGTTTCCATTTTTACCAAAAGAACAGATTGTTGGCTATAAAGTTACTCTTGAACAAAGTGCAAGTATTACAACTCCTTCAGCGGCTTTAGTATCTTCATTTCAAGCCGGAGCTACTAGAAGAAACCGCTAATTATTTTTTTCTCCCGATGTAAACAACTATTCCCAAAAGAATGAGTATTACTGGTAAAAAAACTTCAAACATATTGCCAACTACACGCAACCACTTAAACAAACCCAATTCTCTTAGCACAGTAAGAGAAATTACACTAAGAAAAATTAAAGCTAAACCGGCAATAAGAAACGCTTTTTGTTTTGTATTATCTATAAACATAATTAAAAACGACGAGCCGGATATAAATAGTATGGAAACAAGCACTAAACCGCGTGTGTCAATGATATCGTAAGAATTTTTTGTTATTAATGCTATTCCCGCTAAAAACACAATAGAAGAAAATACAATCATCTTACGTGAACTTGAACGGAAAGCATAATTTGTATTGCTTAATCCAAACGCAGTTAGGACTAATCCAATTAGTATTTCCGGATCATAAGATAGAACGCCGCTCCAGACAAGCAGCGAGCCTAATCCAAAAATAATAAGTGATATTGCGGCTAGATTTTTATTCATCAGCAAAAATGTGTTTTGGAGGTTCTTGTTTAGTAGTAATTGAAATTATCAAATAAACTATTGCAAACAATCCCAATGTTAACCCTGTGAGCAAAAGAAAAATAATTCTTAACGAGGAAGAATCAATCCCAAGATACTTAGCAATTCCTCCGCATACACCAAAAATAAATATATCATTTGTTGTCCTATAAAAACTTTGCGACTCGTTTTCAATTAATTTGGGTTGAGTAAATTTATTCATAGCTAGGAAAACTCCCGCTGCAATTGCAAGCAATGGAAACATAAAACTATTCGGTAAAAAAAACATACTTGGTGTAACAACAAAACCAAATTCTTGCAATGAAAAATATAATCCGGTAACAATTAACATACTGCCTAATATAGTTTTAAATTTTTCTTTCGAAATAGCTAGAGTTTCTTTTTCTGTAAGTGATTGATTGTGTTTGCCGGTTGGCAGTAAATAAGCAATTAACAAATAAGCAGCAATAATCCACGCACCAAGAAGCATCAGTATTGCAGCGATGATTCTAACTGTTGCCGCTTCTTTACCAAAATACTCTGCAATACCTCCACAAACTCCGGTAATTATTGAATTATTAGCAGAGCGCTGCAACCTCTTAGGTTGAAGTTGTGGTTCCGGCTGGGTTGGACTGCCAAATAGTTCGTTATGTAAGTTTTGTTCTTCCATGTAAACAAATATAAGAAAGAGTAAAACCTATTTACCAAAATGATTTTAGAGAATAAAAAGCCGCACATATTTTTGTGCGGCTTTCTCAAAATAAATCACTTGGTTAACAGAAGTTTTATTGATTTATTAAATCCGCTTGCTTGTATTGTAGCTATGTAAACACCGCTTGTTAGTCTGCTTGCGTCAAAATCTACTTTGTAATAACCGGCACTCTTTTGTTCGTTTACTAATGTTGCTACTTCTTTTCCTATAATATCATATACTTTTATTGTTACCATTCCATCTTGTGGTAATTGATAGTTTAAAGATGTTGTTGGGTTAAATGGATTAGGATGGTTGCTGATAGCGTAGCTTGTTGGTAGTCCCATTTTTCCAGCTTCGTTTTCGTTTTTCTTTGGTAAAAATTCTCCCCCAATAGTTAACCAATCAGCGTAAGAATAGGTGTTTTCTAAAGAGTAATAAGGCATAACATCATATTGCAATGTTACAGGTGCATTTGATGCCACATAACTATAATCATTGTCTACAAATGTTGTTGTCCCTCTATTTACTTCAGCTATTACCGAGCCTGCCTGACCGTTTTTTATTTTTCTCCAAATTGCATACTTGGTTACATAGGTATTTGGGTGTCCGGTCCAATGAAGTGTAATAGGTTGACCTACTATAGTTTCGTACGTCAAGTTTCTATTACCGGTAGAAGGTATTCCCTCAAAATATGCGGTGGCTGTAACACTATTTTGATTTATGGTCAATGTTCTATTGGGATCTGTAGAATTATCTTCCCAGCGTCTGAAATAGTAATTTATTCCATTTTCTTGATAGTAAGTTGCCGATGCATTTATTGTGTTTCCTTCTATAACTTCATACGCACCTGTAGGAAGGGTTACACTATTTCCGCTTATTGTCATTGTACCGCGTGAACTTAAACCTACAAACGAATTTTGAAATGTTACATTGCATACTTTTCGCAAGATTGCTTTATACTCGGAACCATTATCGTCGTTATAACTCATTGTTGGGGTAATTCTTTGTGACTCGCCTTTGTTAGCAGTAGTTGATCCTTTTATTCTCTCCCATTTACTTTTGTTTGAAGGAGCTTCTGTATCATTCCAACGGTAAGTGGTTCCACTTGAAGTTTGCGGCTCTATTGCTTCTAATGTAACTGTTAGTTGCTCGTGAGAGTTAACAGTTGCCCCGCTAGTTACAGAAGCATCATTAACTTTTAATATTCCATCACTAAAACTATTTCTTACAGTAAAACTAACAGCTCTATGATAGTAAAATGTAATTGTAAAATTAGAAATTTGACTAAAACTTGTAGAACTTCCCTCGATTGCTGAACGAATTCCTAAATATATATTCCTATTGTTAGAGGCAAGATAGCCATTTACTGTTTGAACAAATGAGTAGGGCATTTCAACGGTTAATGTACTTTGAGATGGACTGAAAGAATCTATGTAACTTCCAGTGTCTACATGCTCCCAAGTTTGTTTGCTATCTGGGCTACTAATCGCTGCAACATTATAAATATTAAACCCCCCTACAGTTGTACCTGTATTATATTTTAATTTTACAGAATATATTTGTGCGTCAGCCCCAATATTGGTTGGTATTGTTAGCCAATATATAGAACGTGTAATTACTTGGACGTTTGATGAATTAATGCCAAAACCATAATCTTCTATCGAACTAAAGAAATCGAATGTCTTATCTGGATATATTTGTTTTTTGGCTGCACTTATTCTACTACACGTTACTTCCGAGAAATTCTGTGCAAAAACAAGATTAGACAACAAAATGATTACGAAAATAACTGGTAACATACTTTTGGATTTCATTTTCTCTCCTATTGTTTTATTGGTGATTATTTTGTTTCTTTAAAACAAATAGTCCTGTTTCTTTCTTTTTAAAAAGAAACCAAAGGTTGCGAGCCTAAAAGGGATTATTTGAGAAGGGATAAGCGTTAGTAGCGCTTTCCCTTCATTTTTTGACAACTATTTTTTTATTGCAATACTCCTCTTAACATAATAGTATAGTCGTTCGTAAAATCGTTTGTTAGAATAAATATATTGTTTTCCAAAATCGTTGCACCTAAAGCATGTTCTTTTCCTTTATAAGGATATATATATTGTACATCTACTCCGTTGTAATGCGCAATTCCATCCTTCATAGAAATAAAAACATCCTTTTCATTTCTGCCCCAAATACCTTGATTAAAATTTTGCATATTAACTTGAAAGAGAGGTTGAAATTGACCGCTAACATATCTGCATATTTTGTTACTGATAATAAAAAGTAATTTCTCACCGGCAAGCGTAATTCCAGTCCACGTCTCATTGTTAAAACCAGCCTCATATATTTTTCTAATATTGAAACCATCAAATTCAAAAAGCGCCAATAAATCGTCTCCGCTTTCGACATCACCCAAACCAAGAATAAAGTAATTGCTTTTTTCTGCAACACTCCTTCTCACTGTAAGAAAATCATATGTTGTAAATACTGGTATATTAACTTCTTTCCATACCTCACCATTCCATTTTAGAATTATTCCCTTCCTAAATTTTGCACTATCGGCACCCCCAGTTGCATATATTTCCTTATTAGTATTTCCGTATATCTCAGAAAAAGATATATCCCAACCCTTTTTCTTATACCATAAACTTTCTTTCCAAACTCCGTTATAGTGCCATATTTTTCCTTCGAAACCTGCTATCCACACGTCTTTCTTGCCAAATCCCCAAATCGCCCTTGGAGAAATTCCTCTTGATATTCCGTCTGTTGCCCATTTTGTTCCATCATAATGCCAGATGGTTTTATCAAGACCTCCTCCAGGTCCAACAATCCATACGTTATCCGGTGCATCACCCCATATTTTAGAAAAATAAGTAAAAGGCACTTTTAGAGTATCGGCTTTCCATACATAATCTCTTCTTCCGGGTGTTGGTTCGGGGTTGGTTATGCTTTCTTTGCAAGAAGAGATTGTTAAAACTGTGGCTACAATTAATATTAAGAGGTTTACGGGTTTCATATCTCCCCCGAGTTTAGTTGTTCAACATTATGTTTTTTAACTACATGTAAATAAGGTTTTTTTTTTGAGATAGTCAAGTCCTTTTATTTATCCCAAACATAAAAACCATGTCCAAAAAAATATTTTGCGAAACCCCAAGTATTCAGCCCGGCACTAATATTATTCTAAAAAAAATATTAAATTCATCTGCGATTTTTGATTGCTTTACAAATCAAGCCAAAACTTACCAGGTTGCAATCAAGTTATTAAGACTTCACAAAAATCTGCCACAAGCGGAATTGTGAAAACGAACAATTCGACAACATTGAATTGTGACAAAATAGTTCTGCAAAATATTTAATGTTTTTGCTAACAAGCAGAACTAAACTTTTCGGTAGAATGTAAATTGATGAAATAAATTATTAGGAGATCATTATGTGGTTAGGAATCATAATAATCGTTGTTGCGGTAATATTGATATTACTTTATGAGTTCAGGTTAAGAAAGCCGGATCAATTAGTTTTAAAAGAATCTGATGGCAAAATATTGTTGAGCAAGGCACGATTCTATCCAAAAGATTTAAGCCTTGTGCTTCCCAAAACAACACTGCCGATGCAGTTGAGTGTTGAGTCAACAGCAAAAGGTAATCTTGAAATAAAAGTTAAACTTGCCGTTACGGTTTCACTTGCTACTGATAATATCTCACAGTTAATAAAAGTTGGCGGCTGGAACTCAAACTCTGTTTCAAAAGCGGCAAAAGAATTTGAAGTCGTTTTACAAAGTGTGATTAAAGAGTTTACTGAGAAATATGAAATTGAAGAACTCTCATCAGAAAAAATATACAATTACTTATATGAAAGAGTGGGAGTAAGCAAAGAAAAGTTTGGCTTGGATATTATTTCTGTTTCAGTTCAATCCTTTGAAGTAGTTGATCAGAAAATTGCCGACGCAATACGTCAACAAGAATCCGCCAGAATATTTGAACAGACAGAACTATTAAATCAAAAAGCGAGAATTACCGCAGCAAAAGCTAAGCTAAAAGCGGATGAAGAAATTGCTTTTTTAGAAAACGAACTCGAATTGAAAATGTTTGACTTGAAGCGCTCTGAGCTTGATAAAGAATCCGAGATGGCTGATAAGAGAATGAAAGAAGAATTAAAGCGCAAGAAATTAAATCTTGAGTTTGAAAAAGAAGAACTGGAACTCTTGAAAAACAATCCGGAATTGTTGATACTTTCGCCACAAGCGGCACGACTTGCAGAAGCAAGCCAGACTTTGAAAAATGCGCGTACTGTAGTAAATCTATCGCCCGGCGAATTTCAACAAAGCTCTGATTTGTTAAGTGCATTTCAAAACCTTTTGCAAAATTCTTTAGGCGGTTCTTCTAAAAAAGAAGAAAAAAAATAAGCTAATTACCGATGATCAACGAAAAAGATCCATTAGAATACTTTGCGGTTAAGCCGGTTAAGGCGGCAACGGTTTCCGAGATAAGTGAAGCAACTGCTTCTTCGCCAGTTCCACCAGAAGAGCGTGTTAATTTTCACATCGGCAATCCGGTGCAAGATATACAGCTTTCATCTGCTTATCTACGAATGATAACGGGAATTGATATAACACGCGAAGATTTAGCGGATACTGACCTTGATGCATTTATAAATGATTTGGGATTAGAGCCCGAAGTTAAAACAGAATTAGAGTTTTTTCGTGATTTGATTAAGAAGAGCGCGCCATACACTCCGCGCGGTGGTTTTAATAAGAACGCGCCAAATTTTTTGATAAAACATTTTAACGAGTGGCTTACAAAAGATCAGCAGGAACCGCTTGCTTATGATCTTGGCGAAAAAACCGGAAGACGAGAAGTTATAATTGCAACCGGCGGAATTAACGAAGCACTAAGAATGTTTCTTCACGCTGTTTCATGTTTTATGATTCACAAGCCGGCAAAGGTATTTACTTATGGTGTTGATCTACCGAACCACATAAAAAATTACGATTCGCTAATATTTTTCGATCTAAAAGAAGATGAAGAAAAACTGGTAACTGCGCTTAATAAAGAGTTAAAAAAAAATCAGCGCATACCCGCGTTTTTAATTATTGGCAAGAACACAAAAGAAGAAACACGAAGAGAACTCCGTCAATTAAGTTTGCGTACACCATTATTTTTCGTTGAAGTAAACGATGCACCCAATCATCTTTCGCTGGCGCGTGAAGCAAAAATGATGAACCGTGTACTTCGGATTTTAACTCCGGGAATATTTTCCTCGGCGCTTAAAAATCTTTCTACTCTGTTTTTTGCCGGGAATCCGGATTTTATAGAAATAATAGAGACCATTCATTTTCAGTTAAAGGGAACGCCATCAGCCTCAGAAATTGAATTGCTTTCTTACATTTTAAAAAACGATTTAAAGAAAAATTTTGAATGTAATCTTCAATCGAAAATAACTGTTGAAACAGAATATGACGGCTTTGTTTCTAGCGGAATAAATGAAGTGTCTTTTGCAAAACACACAAAAGTTTTTGAAGAAAAATTCAATTCAATAATATCAAATAAGGCAAAGCGTTTTGGCGCTATAGCCGAAAACTTGCAAGAAAAAACAGATCTGATATTTTCCAAAGCAACCAAACAAACAAATGTTTATAAGTACGATCTTTTAGGCGGATTAAAAGCCAATGAATTGCTTGAACGCTTAACAACAAACATCAGCTCAAAAAATTTTACTGACGAGCTGGTAGATAGTTTTCTACATACTTTTTTAACTCACCATCCGGAATACAGTAAAAAACATTGTAATGTAATAAGCGGGTCCTCGCGTACTGGACTTGGTTTGCTTGGATTTCATTGTGGAATTACAGAAGTAATTTTTCCTGATTTAAGCTGGACGTATGAACACTGCTTTCCAAAAGTTACAGTTGTTCCTTTAACAGATAGTTTTGAGCTTGATGTTGATGGAATTATTTCAGCAGTAAAGAAAAAGATTTCCGAGGATCCAAACTGGAAAAATTATGGAGCGGTTGCGCTTAATAATCCGCATAACGCAACCGGACAAGAATTTGTTCCTGCCGAAATAAAACGACTGATTAAGTGGCTTCTCACAAATAAAATATTTGTCATAGATGATTTATCTTATCAAAATGTTGCACCAAAAGAATCACTTGATGTAATAAAAACAATCCGCCAATTAACAGACGAACTTGTTGAAGAAGGTTATTTAACAGAAGAAGAATCATCCTACGCAATAACGGTTCATTCTGTTTCTAAAACTGATTCACTTGCAGGCGCACGGCTGTCGGTAATAGAAATCAGACATACAGAAATAGCTAAAAAATATAAAACAATTCTTTCAACTATTGAATTAAACCTTGGCGCAATATTTTTAACTTACTTGTTTTATAGAAACAAAGTTGAAACAGTTAATGCTTACTGGCGGTTGCGCAACAGAATATTTAAAGAAAGAAATACTGCTTTAGAAGAAGCGGTTGGAATATTACCCGAAGTTAGAAATCGTTTTGAGATTTATATAAAGCCTCCGAAGGGCAGCATGTATCCGCAAATGATTATCAATAAACTTCCAGCCGGGCTTTCTTTGGATTGGCTTGCTTCCGGTTTGGCGAGACAAGGCATTGGTCTTGTTCCTCTTTCTACTTTTGCCAGAACTGAAAAAGGATTTGAAGCGGGAAGAAAAACTTTCCGGTTAACTTTGGGTGGAACCGACAATGCGGAAATTCTTAAAAGCAAAACGAGAAGAGTTTTAATTGATTTGAACAGAATGATTGCCGAAGAAGCATCTCATTACAATAAAAAGAAATTTAATGTTCAACCGCTTACGGTAAAAAAATCTCAAAATCTAATTGATTTCTCTACTCAATGGAAATCCGTAGATAAAAATCTTAAGGATTATTTTAATATTTCTCTTAACCGTTATGCAGCGCAGTTCAATGGAGAAGTTTCAAATTCAGAAAAGATTAAAAAAGAATATCTGAATGAAAGAATTGAATCATTCAAGCAGCGTTGTTTTGAACGGGCAAATTTAATTTCGGATTTATCGGATGTGATAAATGCGGATAAAGGAAAGCAACTGGCGGAAACTTTAGAAAAAGAATTTTTTAAAGATGATCTTGTTCGCAGAGAAAAAGCTTTCAAGCAAAGATTGTATGACAGAACTGTTCATCCAACGCAAATGTACTCATTGAAAGCAGAGTTGGTATTTGAAAAACTAATAGAGAATTTAATTCGGGGCAAAGATATTTTGAGCTCTCAGTTGGGTTTGCTAAGTGAAGAATTAGTAAAAGAATATTTAGGATTAAATGTTGCAATTGCTTCCAATGAAGAATCTGAAGAACTGATTTTAGACTTAAATTCAATTTTAGCAGCTCAAAATTATTCACAGCTTTTTTCTGATCAGCCGTTAGAAACATTTCATTCATTTTGGGGAGATTGGGATGGTAGTAACCGACCAAGCGGACAAGGGCACCGCTTGGTTGCGGCTGTTCTTATGGAAAATGTTTCGAGGCAAGCAAAAATTGTTCAGCTCCTTCATAAATATGATAAATCAATTAAGATTGATACGGAAGTAATTAACGAAATTGAAAAACTTCCGAAGAATAATTATCGTTTTACAGAATTGTTCAATCAAATAAACGCACTTACACATCAACTTGAAAAACGCTATAGAGGAACTCTTCCTTTTAATATTAAAGCAGGCAGGTTCCGTCAATTCGGGATGAAGCTTCACATAGCTCAAGATCCGCTAACACGCTTGTGGCATCATAATGATAGCACTGAGCGCAAAATGCTAGATCTTCGCAAACAGCGAAGAGAAACACTTGAATATTATTTTGCACTCAACAAGCAGCTTAGAAAAACTCTGAACGGATTAATTCCGGCAATTCAAAAAAATATTAACAATCCGGAATTATTGATTGAAGCCGGAACCTATAGAGATTTATTAAAGCGTTTTATTATAACGCCGCGCATTCATCAAAAATTAATCACTAATCAAGATCCATTTGCAATTGATACTACGGTACACAACATTAATGAGATTAATGAAATTTCTGGTAAGTATGGAAACCCGGGAATGGTAATGGCACTGCAAGTAAGCATGTCAACTAAACCGGATGCACTTATTTCGCTTGATAGAAAACTGCGTGCAAGCCGTGAACAAATTATGAGAGAAAATCCAAATGCAAATATTCCTGGTGTTTGGAGCATACCTCTTTTTGAAGACTTGGATTCGGTTAATAAGATTAGAAGTTACTTAAATAAAATTTGGGAGTACTCACTACAAAGCAGAAGATTAAAGCAAGAAACAAGTGAGCGCTTTACAGAAATAATTACAGAAGTTTTTGTTGCCGGTTCAGATTTGAGTCAGCAGATTGGGCAAGCTGCCGGAATGCGATTCTACAAAGAGGCTAAATATGAAGTAATAACATGGCTTGCTGAACGCGGATTAAGTGGAAAGATAAGAATGAAAATGGGAAGCGGCGAGCCAATGCAGAGGCAAGGCGGTTATTATTCTACTGTTGCAGGAACGCTTGCTTTTATTCAATCAAACGATTCTGCAAATAGGTTTTCTACCCATCTTCAAGAATCAACAAAGAAAAGTACAGAGTATGCAACAACTCCGCTTATTGGTGTTTTTGCCGGAGGTGATTTAAGAACTTTCCAAAGCAACATATCCGAAAAGCTCCGATATCTTCCAGTAAGAGATTATGCGCAATTACTTTATCATGTTAAAGAATCTCAAAAATTTTACGAAACAGAAATTCACCGTGCTGGCGAGCCAATTGTTGAAACTCGGCTGCAGTTTAAAACCCGCGGATTGAAAGAGCTTGAGCGCTTGACTATTGGAAAAAAAGATAAAGTTTTTGATGAGTTTCTTCCAATACTTACCGAAAATTTTAGACAAATTCTTTATGGAAGAGAAGAAGATGTTGTAGGCATTCACATTATTTCTTATTTCATTGGAAGAACAACTCCGCCGCTTAGAGACCGTCCAACTGTTCGTCCCGGGCAAGGTGTTGGCGGAAGTGCTGGACAAAAAATTCTTGAAAAAATTGCTGGAACAATTCCGTTTTCAAAATATGGAAGTTTGCTGAGAGCTATTTCTCATAATCAATCTCAAACTGTTGTACTTGGAATTAATCAGCTTACAACCGGATTGTTCCGGGCACTTGATGAATTTTCGCAAAAACAGAATACTGAAGCTTCATCGCTTATTAGCGATAGAATTCTTCCTAATCTTCATGTATATGAAATTCTTCATACACTTCGTATTTATCACGATGTTAATTTGATTTATCTAAATAAACTTGAAAATGCTTTTCCGGCAGGAAACTCTGCTCTTCTTGCTTTGCGAGAAGATATAGATGCGATACAAAAATATTTACCGCTTTTTCAAAGGGAGCTTTTACGCAGACACGGTATTGATGTAAATGACTTCTTCGATAAAGATAAATTTATTGTTGACTTGTTACCAACTCTCCGCGCGGATATTGCCGTTTTGCTTCAGCCGGATTTGTTTAACACAAGTGTTGAAAAATTATTTTCTCAAATATGCGGCAATGTTAATAAAAATTGGAAAGAAGAAATTAATGCTCTTCTCGAAATGCCGAAAAAGATTCAACAGTGGCGGGCAGGAATTTGGAATTTACTTGAACAGCCGGTCTTTCAACGAGTTGCAAGTTTTGTTGAACTGGCAATAGCGCTTCATTCATTATCGGCAAATAGCTCTTCAAAAGAAAATTTGTTTACTGCAAAGAAAGCTAAAGCGCCGCAGATGCCAAATCTTTCTAACGTTTCGGTTGATGAAAACATGCACCAGTTTTTAGCCGCCGCAATGGAATATCTTTCCGCGGTTTCTCAAGAAATGGTTGAGGTGCCAATAAATATTATTCGCGCGCTTAAAGAGGCGGAAAGAATTATTAAAATTGAAGAGCAGGCGCTCACTTCCAAACAACAAGACCTGCTCAGGTTTTATCTGTTGCAGATTGCAAGACTAACGGGTGAAAACGGATAAGAAAACTTAGAACACAGATTTTTTATGATGGTTAAGATTTTTTAAGATCGTAAGAAATCATAATTATCATATGGATCAGCGTTCTGTTCTTGCGGTTTCTTCTAATGGATTTACATTATTCTTAATCCTAAACTCGAAGCTATTAATTCCGCTGTAATTTCTGCGCTACCATTTCTTGTATCCAAAATCGGGTTTATTTCCGCAACTTCAAGCGAAGACATGCATCCGCACTCAGCAATTGTTTCCATAAGCAAATGAGCTTCGGGGTAATTTAGACCGCCGCTTACCGGTGTTCCAACTCCTGGTGCTATTGAAGGATCTATGCTGTCTGCATCGAAACTAACATGTATATGCTGAACTCTGGGTTTAAGATCTTTCAATACTTTGTTTATTATAAAGTTGATACCCTTTCGATCTATATCTGTCATCGTATAAATCTTCATCCCCAGTTTTTTAATTGTTTCTCTTTCGTCAGAGTCTAGACTTCGAATTCCAATTAACACAACATTTTCAGATTTAATTTTTGGTGAAAATCCATAAATGGTTGATAAAGCTTTGCTTCCTAAACCTAATGAAGCCGCAACGCTCATTCCATGAATATTACCGGATGGAGTAGTTGAATCTGTATTCATATCAGCGTGTGCATCAATCCAAATTAAACCAAGTTCTTTTTTCTCTTTTTTACAATGAGCCGAAATACCAGCTAAAGTACCAATTGACATAGAGTGATCGCCTCCGATACACAAAGGAAAATTTCCATGTTCTAAAGATTTTTCTACTTTCTTTGCAAGCAATTCGGTTGTTCGAACTATTTCTTCAAGGTATTTTAGTCTTGGATTTTTTACAATTTGCCTTTCTTGGTTTTTTATAAATACATCACCATGATCTGTTACATCGTAACCAATTCGTTCAAGCTGCTGTTCAAGTCCTGCAATTCTTAATGCAGATGGACCCATATCAACACCTCGTCTTCCAGCGCCAAGATCCATCGGGAACCCGAAAATATCTATATGTTTGCTTATAGTTGCTTGTTTCATTTTTTGTCCTAAATTTCCTAAATAAATTTACAACCGGAGTATTTTAGAACAAACTATTTACTAAAGAAAGATTTATGAATCGTAAAGGAAGAAGAATCATCTAACTAGATAAAAAGGGAAAGTTATGGCTACAAAATCTGCAGTAGTAAAGCATATTAAAGGTGTAACGTTTATGGGTAAAGCGGATTCTAATCATTGGGTACCGATGGATGGACCGGAAGAGTTTGGCGGAAGTAATGCCGGAGCTCGCCCTAAAGAATTATTATTATTAGCGCTTGGTGGTTGTACCGGAAGCGATGTTGCTGTTATACTGAAAAAAAAGAAAATCAATGTGGATGGGTTTGATATTTTCTTGACTGCCGATGTTCAGGAAACTCATCCTCAAGTATTTACCAAGATTAATTTAGAGTATGTGTTTTATGGTAAGGAAATTCCGGCAGAAGCTGTTGAACGCGCTATTGAACTTTCTCAAAAAACTTATTGCAGTGTAACAGCAATGCTTCAAAAATCAATTGAAATTACACATTCATTTAGAATTGAGAATGCAAAGTAGTTCTTGAGGTTTGGCGCGCAACACTGAGCAGAAACGAGGTATGACACTTTTTTTATTGATCAGTAGTTGCCGGGTTAGCTTTGCTGATAAAGGCAATAAATTATAAGTACTCTTGTGGAATTTGTTTTCTTCCGGCAAATCCATCAAGCAAGCCGTGGTAATGGCTAATAGATTCTTCATCACTCTTCCAGCAAAGCAGAACTTCTTGACCATCAATTATAGAAGGGAAATCAACCAGACCAATTTGAAAATTCCAATCTTTATATGTGCAGCCTAGTTCTTCCAACTCTTTTAAGAAAGTGTGAACCTCGGCAGTAAGAGATTTTACTTCTTCGGCATCTTCAAAGTCATCGCCTATCGCTTCGGCCAAATCTTTTATTTGGTTAGCGGTTTTAAGAATATCTTTAACAATCTGCTTTACAAGAGGCAGTGTTTTATTTGCTTCTTGAGGAGTAAAGTATTTTACATCTATCTGCGGCATTTGTCTTCCTTTCTCATGTCCCAAATTTAACTTTATTACGTCAACTTGACAAACCAATTAGCAATAATTATTTTGACATCGTAATAATTGAGTTAGTGATAAAATGAAAACTACAAAAAAATATGGCAAAAAAGCAGATCTGGCTCTTTCAACTTGGGTAAAGCTGGCTAGAGCGTTTACTTCTTTTAATAAAAAATCTATTGATAGCATTAGAGAATTTGGTTTAACACAACCACAATTTTCGGTTATTGAAGTGCTTGGTCACTTAGGTCCACTTAAAGTTGGAGAGATATGCGGCAAAATGCTTGCAAGCGGCGGAAACATGACTTTGGTTTTAGACAATGTTGAAAAGTTGGGTTATGTAGAAAGAATTCATAGCAAAGAAGATAGGCGGGCAATACTTGTTCAACTTACTTCAAAAGGAAAATTACTTTTTGAGGATGTTTTTGTTAAACATGCAGAACAATTAACCAAGTGTATGTCTGTCTTATCTGCCGATGAACAAAAGACTTTAAGCGATTTGCTAAAAAAATTGGGCACATCTGTAACCAAACTTTAATGATTATTAAAATATAAATGAAAGGGAAGTAAATGCTTGAAGTACTTCGGTCATATGATCGTGGAAAAACAAAAATAGATTGGTTGGAAAGTTATCATAGCTTTTCGTTTGGGGAATATTATAATCCTAATAATATGGGCTTTGGACCGATTCGAGTTATTAATGATGATTTAGTTCAACCAATGGGCGGGTTTCCTACACATCCTCACCGCGATATGGAAATTATAACTATTGTTACCGAAGGTGCGGTAGCTCACCGAGATAGCTCCGGCGGCGAAGGAATCATTCAAATAGGTGAAGTGCAAAAAATGACAGCCGGTAAAGGCATTTTTCACTCAGAGTTTAATGCTTCTGATTTGCATATCTTGAAGCTATATCAGATATGGATAGTGCCAAATCAACTTGGTTTAAAACCATCTTACGAAGAAATACGATATGATGTTGCGGAAAAGAAAAACAAGCTGTTGCTTGTAGCAAGTAACAATCATAGTGATGGTGTGATTTTTCTAAATCAAGACGCAAAGATTTTCTTGGCAGATTTAGATACAGAAAACAGTTTAACTCATTCCACAGAAAAAAACAGAGGAGTTTATTTGCATATCATAAAAGGAAAAGTTCTTTTTGATGGAGTAGAATTATCCTCCGGAGATGCTGCGAAATTAACAGAAATTGATAGTCTTAATTTGTATGCTAAAGAAAACTCGAGCTTTATGTTGTTTGATGTGGTGATGAATTTTTAACCTTATATTCTTTTGTCTTAACAATAAAAGCTTACTATTATTCACTGGTTACTAAATCAAAAAAGGTTAGATATGAAAAAAATATTAATAATGTTGTTCGTGATTGCAATGGCTCAAATCAGTTATTCTCAAGGTAAAGTTTCCATAAAGCCGGAAAAACCAAAAGCGGGTGATGAAATTACTGTTTCCTATAATCCAAGTGGAACAAAATTATCGGATGCAAAAGAAATTCTTCTAATAGTTCATCAGGTTGGAATTCTTTTAAGCTCATCAGATGAATACAAAATGATGAAATCAGGCAAAGAGTGGAACGCAAAATTTAAATTGGCAGATACATCTAAAGGTGCTTTTTTAAAATTTACCGCAGAAAAAGAAACTGATAATAATTCCAAGAAAGGATTTTATGTTAAAGCACATGATGCTTCCGGCAAAGTTATTGGCGGGGCAAATGCAAGTTTTGGTCTTGTTCAACTGTTTTATGGCGATATGGTAGGAGTTGATTCTGACAAAGAAAAATCTTTTGAACAAGTGCGTGAAGATTTAGATGATAATCCTGCAATAAAAAAAGATTACATCACATATTACATTTCCGCCATTGGTTCCGTTCTTAAAGAAAAAGGAAACGAACTTATTCTTTCAGAACTGGAGTCTTTTACTGATCCAAATATATTAAATGAGTTACAACTTGGTGCTGTTATAGTCGGATATACACGCGCTAAAGCTGCGGATAAAGCCGCTCCGTTCCAAAAAGTATTATTGGAAAAGTATCCGGAAGGAAATGCGGCACAGGCTCCTAAATTTATGGAGTTCCGTAACGCTAAAGATATAGAGGCAAAATTAAAAGCCGGCGATGAATACATTACCAAATTTCCTAAAGGCAACTATGTTAGTTTTATTCAGAACTCAATTTTTAGTGAGTACATCAAAGCCGGGAAGTATGATTTGGCTAAAGAGTATTTGGAAACAAAGATTGCAAAACCAACAGCAATGAACTATAACAGTTTGGCTTGGGCAATGTTTGAAAAAGATGCAGATCTAAAAACAGCAGAAGAGTTAGCCGCAAAAGGTGTTCAGCTTGGAAGAAACGAAGCAGCAAATCCTTCTATGAAGCGCCCTCCGTTTCAAACGGAAACTGAATTTAAGAAAGGAAGTTTACGCGGATTAGGAATGATTTTAGATACTTACGGCGCAATTCAACTAAAATTAGGCAAAAATGCCGAAGCGATAAATTCTTTGGAAGAGGCCGTAAAGATCAGTGAAGAACAAGATGGCGAAACAAACGAAAGATTTGTAGCGGCATTAGCAGCCAATGGCAAAATAAAAGAAGCTCAATCACTTTTAGAAAAATTTCTATCAGGAGAATATGGTACCCCTAAGATGAAAGATCAGCTTAAAGAGATATATGCAAAGACAAATGGAAACGAAACCGGATTTGATAAATATTTAAGCGGTTTGGAAAAAGCTGCTTTTGATAAAAAGACAGCGAACCTCAAAAAGGAATTAATAAACGAACCAGCGCCGCAGTTTAGTTTGGTTGATTTAAATGGCAGCAAGGTTTCACTATCTGATTTTAAAGGTAAAACAGTTATTGTAGATTTCTGGGCAACCTGGTGCGGTCCGTGTTTGGCTTCGTTTCCGGGAATGCAAAAAGCAGTTGAAAAATATGAAGCCGGCGGAAAAGTAAAATTTTTGTTTGTTAATACTTGGGAAAATGTTGAAGACAAAAAGAAAAACGCAACTGATTTTATAAACAAAAACAATTATCCATTCCATGTTCTTCTTGATGATAAAAACGAAGTAATCACAGCGTATAAAGTCTCTGGAATTCCAACAAAATTTATTATTGACACAAATGGAAAAATCCGCTTTAAGAGTGTTGGATATAGTGGCGATCCAGATAAACTAGTTGAAGAATTAGGATTGATGATTGGTATGGTAAATTAACCGCCATTAAGTCTTTTAAATAAAAAATGCCTCGCAACTGCGGGGCATTTTGCTTTGCAATCAAACCTTTAAGTGCTAATTTCCCGTTACTAAAAATTTTAATATCTGGAGAAAACATGGCTATTATACGCCCATTTCAGGCAGTTCGTCCAAACGAAAAAGTTGCTCATTTAGTAGCAAGTGTACCTTACGATGTTGTTAACAAAGAAGAATCCGCAGACTTAGCAAAAGGAAATCCAATTAGCTTTTTGCGTGTTACAAGATCAGAAATTGAATTAAAAGATGGAGTTGATGTATACTCATCGGAAGTATATTCTAAAGCAAAAGAAAATTTTCTTAGATTAAAAGAAGAAGCCCCAATGATAGAAGATGCCGCTGCTTCAATTTACATTTACAAATTAACAATGGGAGAGCAAACACAAGTTGGGTTAGCAGCAACCTTTTCTGTTGAAGATTATAATAACGACATAATTAAAAAGCACGAGAAAACTAGAAAAGTAAAAGAAGATGATAGAACAAACCATATTATTACAACCGAAGCTCAAACGGGTCCGGTTTTTTTAACTTACAAAGCTGTTTCCGAAATTGATAAAGTGATTAATGAAACAATGAAAAAGTGCGCGCCTATTTACGATTTTACCGCAGTTGATGGTATTAAACATACTATTTGGATTTTACCAGCAGATCAAAATCAAGTGATAGTAAAAGGAATAGGAAAAGTTAAAAATTTATACATTGCAGATGGGCATCACCGCGCAGCAAGTGCAAGCCGAGCCCAAAAAGTGAAAATGGAAAACAATCCCAATCACAATGGAACTGAAGAATACAATTTTTTTCTAGCGGTTCTATTTCCGGCAGAACAGCTTAAAATTCTATCTTATAACCGCGTTGTACATGAACTAAAAATGAGTGAAGAAGAATTTGTAAAAAAAGTTAAACAAAATTTTTCAATTGAAGAGGCAAAATCATCTGCACCATCAGTTAAAAAAACTTTTGGAATGTATCTTAGCGGAAAGTGGTACTCACTATTACCTAATGAAAATGTTAAACGCGGCAAAACAATAGGCGATAATCTGGATGTAAGTATTTTACAAAACTACTTACTTCACCCTGTCTTGGGAATTGAAGATCCAAGAACAGATAATAACATAGATTTTATTGGTGGTATAAGAGGAACAGAAGAATTGGAAAGACTTGTAAACAGCGGAAAAGCCGCTGTTGCGTTTTCAATGTATCCCGTTTCGTTAGATGATTTAATTAATATTTCTGATGCGGGAGAAATAATGCCGCCAAAATCAACTTGGTTTGAACCAAAACTTCGGGATGGATTACTAGTTCACACAATCTAAAAAAAACTAAATATATTGCCCAAAAAACGGAACATATTTTTATTACTAAACCGCTTTGATTTTTTGATCTTAGTGGCGATTTTAATTTTTTCCAATTCATTTGCGCAAACAAAAGAAGTGGAAGAACTTGAATCAAAACTAATTAATCTAAAAGGAGTTGACAGAGTAGACGTTCTTAATTCACTCTCAACACTTCTAAAAAGAAGTTCCTTTGATAAATCAAAAACCTATGCCGAAGAAGCTTTAAAACTATCTCGAGAAATTGAAGACAACAATGGCGAGGCTAAAGCTCTTGCAAATATTGGCTTTGCAGAATACACACAAAACAATTTAGAAAAAGCTGAACGCTTATATTTAAGTGCTTTGGTAATATTTCAAGATAGTAATAATGATATTGAAACGGCTAGAACTCATAACCAAATTGGTTTAATCTACTGGCGGCGCAATCAATTTATTTCTGCTTTTAAGAGTTACCGCGAAGCTCAGAAAATAGCCGACAAGGCTGGCGCAAAAGAATTATCCGCAGAAGCACTGAACTATATGGGCTTAATTTACTGGAAGTGGAGTGATTATAACAAAGCCATTGATTATTTCTTTAACGCACTCAAAATAAAAGAAGCTTTAGGTGATAA
Source organism: uncultured Melioribacter sp. (assembly GCA_964631495.1). GTDB lineage: Bacteria > Bacteroidota > Ignavibacteria > Ignavibacteriales > Melioribacteraceae > Stygiobacter. The sequence continues at coordinate 22,417 of CAZVYT010000033.1, forward strand.
ATTTGAGATTGGTTTAACTCTCAATAATATTGCATTTCTTTACAATGAGATGGACCATGTTGAGCAATCTATAGTTTATTCGAATAAAGTTATGGATTTAGTGAAAGAATTAAAGGACAATTATGTTTTGGGGCGCGTACTCAATAATTTGGGTGTTAGTTATTACAAAAGAAAAGAATTCCAAAAAGCAGCTTACTATCAAAAAGAGTCTTTAAGAATTAAAGAAGAAGCTGGTGATAAAAGCGGCATGGCTTATTCTTACAATGATTTGGGAAATATTTTCCTGGCAGAAAAAAAATATGTCGAGGCATTAAACCAATTTAATCATTCATTGGAAATTAGGACTCAACTCAAAGATAAATTTGGTATTGCCACTGTATTGTTTAGCATTGCTAAGACCCAAAAGCAAAAGGGCAACACCACATTGGCGCGTAATTCATTCTATACAGTTTTGGATACAGCCATAGCTATTAATAACAAAAGATTAGAAGCGAATATTTATAAAGAACTTGCGGATTTGAATAGAGTTGCCGGCAACAATGATTTGGCGTTTAAGTATCTGAATAAGTACTCAAGCATAATTGATTCCGTTTTGAGTAAAGAATCAAGGGATAAAATTCTTGAGCTTTCCGTTATTTATGATGTTAATTCTAAAGACAACGAATTAAAAATCAAAAATCTTGAAATCGAAAGAGAGCAAACAAAAATATACTTGGGCTATTTTATTTTTATTTCTTTCTTAATAGCCATTGTGGTTTTGCATACACGTTATACTTCTGTTAAAAAAGTTAAACATGAATTGGAAAAAACGAATAAGGATCTGCAAGAGAAATCAAAAACACTTGAGGAAACAATTAGAACACGGGATCGATTCTTTTCAATATTTGCTCATGATTTAAGGAGTCCTTTTTTTGGATTTAAGGGATTGGTGGAAATAGTTGCCGATGAAGAGGAAGAATTATCAGATGAAGAAAAAAAGAGATATTTAAACAAACTAAGTCGTTCTGTTAAAGAAATAAACATGCTTCTCGAAAACTTGCTTGATTGGTCTCGCTTGCAATCGAAACAATTTGTTTATAACCCGGAAGTTTTTAATCTACACGAAGAAATTTCGCAAACTCTTTTTCTTCTTTTACCAAACGCCGAATTAAAAGGAATTAAATTGGTAAATAATATTGCAGATTCTACATTTGTTATAGCCGATAGAAGAATGATTCAATCGGTTATACAAAATTTAGTTTCAAATGCTATTAAGTTTACTTTGGAAAAAGGGAAAATTGAAGTTACATCTCAAAGTTTGGAAAATTTTGTAACTATAAATGTTATAGATCAAGGAATTGGAATTCCCGCCGAATTTAAAGACAAATTATTCAAAATTGATGGTCAGATAACCTCGCGAGGCACAAACGATGAAAAAGGCACTGGTCTTGGATTAATTATCTGCAAAGAACTTATCGAAATGAACGGCGGACAGATATCATTTGTAAGTGAAGAAACCAAAGGTACAACCTTTACATTTACTTTACCTAAGGCAAAAGTTAAAATTTGATTTGAGACGATACAAATTTTCTACTAAGTTTCAACTACCCAATTATTAATATAAGTGAATAAAGAGGATCAAAATGGAAAAACGTATTTATAATCTAAGTGCTGGACCAGCAATTTTACCGGAAGAAGTTTTGTTAGAGGCTCAGAAAGATTTGTTTTCTTACAAGGGAAGTGGAATGAGCGTTATGGAAATGAGTCACCGAGGAAAAATATTTGATGGAATAATTAAAGAGGCGGATTCAGATTTAAGAAAATTATTAGACATCGGTGAAAACTATTCAATATTATTTTTGCAAGGCGGCGCAACTCTGCAATTTTCAATGGTGCCATTAAATTTAATGCCTCCTAAAAATAAAGCTGATTATATTGTAACCGGCGCTTGGGCAGAAAAAGCGGCAAAAGAAGCAAAACGTGTTGGAGCTGTTAATATTGCCGCAACAACTAAGTCAGACAACTATTCAAGAATACCTAAACAATCTGAAATGAAACTCGATCCGGATGCATCTTATGTTCACTTTACTTCTAACAATACAATATTTGGAACACAGTTTAGAGTAGAACCGGAAACCGGCAGCGTTCCGCTGGTTTGCGATGCATCTTCTGATTTCCTTCATAAAAAAATTGATATAAACAAATACTCTTTAATTTATGCCGGCGCTCAAAAGAATATTGGTCCTTCCGGAGTTACCGTTGTTATTATTAGAAAAGATTTGCTTGAGCGCAGTAGCGACTCTTTACATACTTACATGAATTATAAAATACATGATGAAAATGAAACAATGTATAACACTCCAACTACATTTAGTATTTACATTGCCGGATTAGTTTTCAAATGGTTGTTGAATATGGGCGGATTGGATGAAATGTATAAGCACAATCTTGATAAAGCAAAAATTCTTTATGATGCCTTTGATAACAGTGACGGATATTATAAAGGAACGACCGCTGTAAAAGATAGATCTTTAATGAATGTAACATACAGACTACCAAACGAACAACTTGAGGAGAAATTCATTAAAGAGGCAAAAGCTAAAGGATTTGAAGGATTAAAAGGTCATCGTTCTGTTGGCGGAATACGAGCTTCAATTTACAACGCATTTCCAAAAGCCGGTGTAGAAGCACTTGTTGAATTTATGGATGAATTCAAAAGGAACAACTAGAACTTGTTTTATATTTTGTTAATGTGGGTCGCTAAAAATGCGACCCATTTTTTTAGGAAGCGTTCCCATGAAAAATATTATTTCGATTATATTGATAATACTAATCGTTTTTGCTTGTTCAAAAGAAGAAAAAAAACTCGAACTGTTTTCCCCAGAGGCATTTGCATTTTCGTTAGATAATGGCTGGGAATTAAACGCAAGCTGCCAAGTAAAAGGATTTGAAAAGAAAAAAATTGGAGGAATGTATAAGACAGAGATTTTTTTTGAACTGGATCTAAAAACTCCTGATGGCGTTGTTAAAGAAAAAATTCAACAAGGAGTTATTGATCAATCTGAAAAAGAAGATATAGTAGATTTACCTTTTAATACCCAAATAGTTTTAGATGCAAATTATAAAGCCGGGAAATACGTATTAATTTTCAACGCAAAGGATAATTATTCCAGTAAAACATCCAGAATCGAAAAAGAATTTGAACTGTAAAACATATTATAAAACAAAGCCGAAATAAATATTACTTATTTCGGCTTATAAAATACTATCCAACTCTATTCACCAACAGCTAAATAAGTGCCGCCAATTAAATAAATTTTAGATCCGCCCCAAGTTTTAATTTCCATTAAAAATCCAGCTTTATGAACCGAAACAACTTTAATATCGTAGCGCGTGTTGTTTCCTTTATCTTGGTCTAATCTTGTAACACTTAATTGAATTTCTGGAGTTTTTGTAAAAGGTTTTGGAAAAGTAACATTCAATTGTAAAACTCTTTCTGCGTCTCCACCAGCGGCAAGCATATAGTTTGAAATGTTGCTATCCGCATTAAAAATACCGGTTTGAACTTTTAGCTGTGCAAATATTGAATTGACACAAAAGAAGAAAAAAAATGCAATGATAAACAAAACTGAATTTTTCATTTCCAACTCCGGGTTACTATTTATTAATTATTTAAAAACCATAATTCCAGATTTGTGTAAGAAACAAAAGAGATCCTTTTTCATAGCAATCGGCAATTTGCAAACAAGTATCAGATTCGTTTTAACAATAAACAAATTTTATCATTGAAAGAACTTAAGCTCATTTGCAACTTAATAAATGGTTATGAAAATAATAACAAAATAATCTAACTTGCGGAGCGACTATTATCAAAGTGATAAGGAAAAAATGAGTTTATATACAATTATTTTTATTCTGGTTACAGTCCTAATACTTGTTGGAATCGCAATATTCGGGCTGCTAATAACAAAGCTTGATAAATGGATCGATAGAAAAGAGCGGCTGGGAAAAAACAGCATTTATCAAACAGAGAAAAAACAAAATGAAGTTGAAATCGAAAATTGAAATCAAGTTGATTAACGACCCATCTTAAATTATGTTAAGAGACTTCTGAAATATTGCAGACATTGTCTTTGCGAATCCGCCTTTGGCGGATGAAGCAAACTCAAAACTAACTTTTTGAATCAAAATAGAGATTGCTTTCCCGAAACAAAACTTCGGGACAAGCTGTCATTTCATTACGCGCAATGACAACTAAAAATAATATTTCAGAGTTCTCGTTAAATTAATTTTACAACTTTTTCAACCGCATCCAGAATTTTACCATTATTAACTAACTTAAGAATGCTTTTAGTGTCTTCAAATAATACTCTATCATTTTTTAATGTTGGTATTACCGAACGTATAGTTTTGTAAGCTGCTCCGGTTCCGGCTCCACATTTTAATGGTTTTAAGAAATCTACTCCTTGTGCTGCAACCAACAACTCTATTCCAATAACCGCCTGAACATTTTTCAATACTTGATGGCACTTTCTTGCTGATATTGAGCCCATTGAATTTATATCTTCTTTTCCGGCAGAAGTTGGAATTGAGTCTACACTAGCCGGATGAGCGAGTACTTTATTTTCGGAAACAAGCGCCGCGGCTGTATATTGAGCAATCATATAGCCGGAATTTAGTCCACCATCTTTTGCTAAAAACTTAGGAAGTTTTTCTGAAGAGCCGTTAGTTAGTTTATCAATTCTGCGTTCTGCAATATCTGCAATTTCAGAAAGAGCGATTGCCATAAAATCTAGCGGCAGCGCAAGTGGCTGCCCATGAAAATTTCCACCGCTTATATAATCCCTATCATCTGGAAATATGATCGGATTATCATTCACAGAATTAAGTTCTATTTCTATTCGAGAACATACATAATCTATTGCGTCTCTTGAAGCGCCATGAACTTGGGGAATGCATCGGATTGAATATGAATCTTGTACACGAGTATCGCCGGTTAAGTGAGAAAGACGAATTTCGCTGTTCTTTAATAACGCAAGCATATTCTTGGCGGTAGAAATTTGACCGGGATATGGTCGTAGTTTATGAATTCTCAGATCAAACGCTTTGTCAGTAGATCGAAGCGCTTCATGAGAAAGCGCGCTCGAAATATCAGCAAGCTTCATCAGCTTCTTTGCCTCAATACAAATGTATGAACCGAATGCTGTCATCATCTGTGTTCCGTTAATTAATGCCAAGCCCTCTTTGGCAGCAAGTTTAACCGGAGCCAAACCAACCCTTTTTAAAGCAGAATAAGATGATGTTGCTTTAGTAAGTACCGCGCGTTCATCTAATACATTTTTAACAATCTGTACTTTACTTTTTCCAAGCATGGCTAAAACTAGGTGCGCTAGCGGAGCTAAATCGCCGCTTGCTCCAACAGAGCCTTGAGATGGAATAACTGGAATTATGTTATTGTTTATCATATCAATTAATAGCTGTAAAGTCTCAAGTCTAATTCCAGAAAAACCACTAGCAAGCGCGTTTGCACGAAGAAGCATCATCAGTTTAACTATAAATGGAGGTAAATTTTCGCCAACACCCGCAGTATGGCTTATTATTAAATTCTCTTGTAGTTGTGCAATATCTTCTTTAGGAATTCTAACACTGGAAAAACCACCAAAGCCGGTTGTAACACCGTAAATTGTTTCTCTATTCTCAACCCATTCATCAATAAGTTTTCTTGCAGTAACTACTTTCTTTTTCGATTGCGATGATAATTCTACATGTGGATTTGAGTGCAAGAAAAAATCAATTTTCTCTAATGATAAAGATTTTCCATCAATAATTAGTTTACTTTGTTTCATAAAGCAGTCTCTTAATTTTTTGTTGATTTGAAAAGCTAGCCCTAAATTTTATTACAGCTTTATCATCTAAATATTTTATTGAAGTTACATCTGCCAACTCATAAAGCTTTGCAATTTTCTTTGATTCGCTATTTGGTAATTCAATTTCAACTTCGCTAAAATGAGTCTCGTAAATCTCGATCAGCAAGTTTTTCAAGCTACCAATATTAATTCCTCTTTCTGCTGAAATAGCAATGCTTTCCGGAAAATTACTTTTTATTAAATCTAGCCGCTCACGATTTTGCAAAGCATCTACTTTGTTAAAAACCATTATTTGTATTTTTTTCTTCGCGTCCAATTCGTTTAATGTTTCTTCAACAACGCGGATATGATCCTCATAAAAATCATGAGTTAAATCTACCAAGTGAATTATAATATCTGCATCACGTACAACATTGAGAGTTGTTTTGAATGAAGCTACTAGATTGTGAGGTAATTTGCGGATAAAACCAACAGTATCGCTAAGTAAAATTGTTTTACCTTTGGTAAGATCGAAAGATCGGGTAGTTGAATCGAGAGTTGCAAAGAGTTTGTCTTCTGCAAGAACATCAGAGTTTGTTAATCGGTTTAGCAAAGTAGATTTACCGGAATTGGTATAACCCACCAAGGTTGCAGTCAGAAAATCTTTTCGACTTGCACTTTTTGTTGTATGCTGTAATTCAATCTTTTTTAAATTTTCTTTCAGCTTACTTATTCTTGTTCGAATAATTCTTCTATCGGTTTCAATTTGAGTTTCACCCGGACCTTTTGTACCAATTCCTCCATATTGCTTAGAAAGGTGTGTCCATGCGCGTGTAAGGCGTGGCAGCATATATTGAAGCTGAGCAAGCTCTACTTGTGTTTTAGCTTCTCTTGTTTTTGCGTGTGAAGCAAAAATATCTAAAATTAAGCCGCTTCTATCTAGCACTTTGCGTTCAAAAAGTTTTTCGAGGTTGCGCACTTGTGTTGGGTTCAAGTCGTCATCAAAAATAATTAATTGAATATCGTTAAGCTCAATTAGCTGTGCTATTTCTTCAGCTTTTCCTTTTCCTATATAAAACGCTGGATCGGGGCGATAGCGCTCTTGCATAACTTTAAAGACAATATCCGCACCGGCTGTGTCGGTAAGTAACTCCAGTTCGTCAAGATGTTCTTCAACTTGTTCTTTAATGTACTCTCCAAATGCCAGAGCTATAAGTATTGCTCTTTCTTTTGGTTTTGGTGCTAGTGTAATCATGTAGTTAAGTCTTTCTTAGTACTTTTTGCCAGCAATGATTCTGCAATAGCAAGCATAAGTACGATTATTAAAAAGAATCTCCACAACTCAGTTCCAAAACGTGATTGATAAATCTCTTTTAGATAGTCTTTATCACCGGAAAGAGAAATCAATTTTCCTTCATAACCAATCTTCGAAAGATATTCTTCAAGATCAGATTCGGAAGATAATTCCAAATTAGATTCTCTCTTATCATGGTTGATCGAAAAGTAATCAAGTAAACTGTTGTTTGAAATAGTTGTGTAAGTTCCCGCTTCATTTGTGTTTCTGAATGGAAGAAAATTTTTGTTTACCAAAGAATCTGTGTTATAATACTCCTCGATTCCCGATGGGGATTTTACTTTAATTTGTTTGGATAATGCTCTTGAAATATTTGCTATAATTTCTTCTCCACAGACAAGTGTAGAATCATTTTCAAAAGATACAGAACTATATAAAAGTGTTTTGTTTATTAGAGGAGCAAAAAAAGCCTTTAATGGAAAGGAATTCCAGCTTAAAACGGGAGCGGAATTAAATAAGATTATTTTTCCTTTACCTGCTAAATGCTCTGAAAGAAATGAAGAGTTATCAGCTAGTGAAATAATTACTTTACCGTTTGAACCGGTTGAGTTTTTGAAGTAACAAAATACTTCCGGAGATTCAATTTGCGTTTTTGATTTTTCTTCGAAAATATTTTTCAGAAGCGGATGTTGAAAATCTGTACGGGAAAATTGTGAAAAAGAATCCGGCGAACCCGGCTTGCCAACAAATGCTGTGGGTGTGCTTAACTGCAAATTCTTACAAAAATTTTGAAACCCATTAAGTGTTGTTTGAGATCCGGGCATTGCAATTATATTCCCGCCGGATAAAGTGTAATCATTTATTGCTTTGTAATCTATTAAACCATCAGTTCCAACAAACATTACCACATCAAATTTATTTAAAGTAGCAGAGTAGGCTTGATTTAAACCCACTTCTGTTAGTTTTATTTTTTCTGAAGGAATGCCTAAAGCGAGTTTAATATATTTTGTGTCTTCTGGTTTTTCAAACGAGATTAAAAGAGAGATTTTGCTTGGTATAAACACGCAGAAAAATCTTTTATTGTCTTGTAAAACCACATCATCTTCCAGTTCTGCTGAAAATTCTACAAGACCTGTATCTTGCAACGTTGTTTCAAAAGTAATTTCTTTAGACTCACCGGCAGAAAGAGAAATGCTTTTCTGGGCGGATCTTTTTCCGTTAATAAAAAACGACACAACATTTTCGTTTACAGAATTATTGGAATAGTTCTTAATTAATGCAGAAAAACTAACTTCTTTTCCCAGTTCGTAAAGTTGATTATTAGGCTTTAATTCTTCAATTCCAAGATTTGTTATATCAATAGAGTTGTTTTTCCAAATGTATAAACGAGTATCTGGCGAAAGTGTTTTACCAATTTGCGATATCTCGGCTTCTGCATTAACAAATCTTGTTTTCTGTAAATCACTTAATAGATAAATTTCCTTGTTAAAGTTTTTGGAAGCAAACAGAACCCGTGAAGCTGTTATCATAGCCTCATTTATTGTTCCGCTTACATTAGAAATTTCAACATCATTTATCTCTTTCTTAATTTGAGTAAAATTACTTGATGGAACGGTTAGTTTATTGTTGTTATGTGTAACTAAAGCTACTTCATCTCCTGGCTGAAAATTATTAAGAAGATTCTTTGCAATTTGCTTAAAGTTGTTTAAGCGCGAGCCATTTTCTCCAACAACCGACATACTAAAAGTGTTATCAAGAATAATTACAGCAGTAGTTTTTGCCGAAGATGTTTCACCAAAGGAAATGGTTTTTAATGTTGGTCTAGCAAAGGCTAAAACAAGAAACATAATTATCAAAACACGAAGAAGCAGAAGAAGCCATTGTTTTAACTTGATACGACGGATTTTAGTTTTCTGTAATTCCTTTAAAAAGGAAAGAGTGCTAAACTCGATTGTCTTGAGTTTCCGCAGATTTAAAAAGTGAATAACTATTGGAATCGATGCGGCAAGCAAACCTAATAAAACAGCCGGATTTAGAAACGTCATCTGCTTAGCTTAAAGTGATTAATTAATTTGTTTGTAAAAAATTCAAGATCGAACATTTCTACCGCGCGCTTTCTGGCTTCTGTTGCAAACCGTTCTCGTGTTTCTTTTGAAGCGATTAATTGCTCGGTTTTCATAGCTAAATCTTTGCCGTTGCCCTTTTCAAAAAGGAAGGAGGTTTTGTTATCTACCGCTATATCAAGTACACCGGCAAAGTTGGAACAGACAGAAGGCTTTCCCATACTTAACGCTTCTGCAAGGGCAATACCAAAGGCTTCATCGTGCGAAGGGAAAATAAATATATCCAGCGCCGCCAAGATTTCCGGAGTGTCTTTTCTAAAACCCGTGAATATTAATTTGTTACCCAGATTCATTTTTTGGGCTTCCATTTTAATCTTTTTAGCATAACCCTCTTCGCCGCGGCTTGCCTCTCCAACTATTATAAATGTAATATTTGAAAATTTATTTATTAAAATATTTGCCGCTTCTAGAAATTCTTCGTGTCCTTTGCCGGGACTAAATCTAGCAATCATTCCAATTAACAATTCTTTATCATCTACAAAAAATTCATTACGGACTTTTTTTCTATCAATTTTTGATGGATCAAACTTTGTTGTATCAATAGCATTATGAAGAAGAATAATATTTTCTTTTGATAGCGGTGTAGTTTCTTCAAGGTTTACAGCAACCATATTGCTAATTGCAAATGCTTTTTTAACTCTTCTATAAATCCATCTATGCAGCATGTCTTTTTTAACTATAAAAGAAGCCATCTGTTTAGAAAGAAACAAGGGTACGGTTGAACCGGCAAGTTTCAATGCCGGAACGACGAGCCAAAGATCTTTTGAAGCGCCGCATTCCACAATGTCATAATGATTTTTTTTTATTAAAGAAGAAAATTCTTTTATTGCCATTGGATTGAAATATGATTTGAACCGAAAAGAATGAGTTACAATATTTTCTTTGGTGGCTTCTTTTTGAAGGTGTGAACCAGGAAAGCAAACAAGTTCCGTTTCGATATTATGTTTGAGAAGCTGCTTAACAGTTGTTAAAGCGTACATTTCCATTCCGCCC
>CAZVYT010000034.1:0-6011 GCA_964631495.1 uncultured Melioribacter sp.
AATTGTGAATGTAGTTCCGTAACCGAATACAGATTCAACTTCTATTTTACCGTAATACGATTCTACAATTTTTTTAACAATTGATAATCCTAAACCTGTACCACTAATGCCGCGGGTCTTTTCATTTTTTGCACGATAAAACTCACTAAACAATCTGTCTTTTTCTTCCGGCTTCATACCAATTCCTGTATCACGGATTTTTATTATGACATAATTATTTTCTTGATGTGATATAATGTATATAGAACCGCTTTCTTTATTATATTTTATTGCATTGCTTATCAGATTTGTGAATAAACGGGTTATTTCACTTACATCAGCTTGTATAGTTGGCAGATCTTCTTGAATATTTGTATCAACAGAAATTCCTTTTTTCTTCAACTCAAATTCTAAGAATTGTAATGTACTCTTAATAGCTTCTACCAAATTTACATCTTCAATTTCACGATGTTTTGTTTTCAATTCCATTCTAGAAATATCTAATAGATCATTCACTAGATCTGTTAAACTCTTCAGACGAACAGTTGAACGTGTTAAGTATTCTTTTTGTTTTTCTTTATCTAGTCCAAGAGAATCATCAAGAATTATATTAATAAATCCTTGTACGGCAGCCAAAGGAGTTTTTAATTCGTGTGCAACCATTGATACGAATTGAGATTTAATTAATTCAATTCTCTTAAATTGAGTTACATTGCTAAGAATAATTACAACGCCGGCTAAACTTCCATCCGGATTAGGAACCGGCGTACAAGCGGCTTCTATTATCAATTCGTTATTAGGAAGAATTTCTATTTGAGTAGTATAGGTTTTTAAAAGAATATTTTCTTTTTGAATAATTTTATCTATGATTTCGGAAATTTCAATTGGAAATTTTTCGACAACTTTTTGCCCAATTTTAATATCTCTAATATTTAAAAAACGTAGTGCAGAATAATTGAAATAAACGAGCTCGTTGTTTTTGTTTATTACAAGCACTCCGTCACTGATAGCTTTTATTATAGTGTTAAGGCGTGATTTCTCAGAAGCTAACTCGAGCAACTTTTCTTCGCGTTCTTGCTTTAGGCGCATTGCCTCAAGAATTAACTGCCGCTGTTTTGTTCCAAGTTCAATTTGATAAATGAATTCTTCAGGAGTAAATGGCTTAGGAATATAGCCATATGCGCCAAGACGTGTGGCTTGAATTGCTGTATCGTAACTGGCATATGCAGTTGCTATAAAACAAATTGTGTTTGGGAATGCAGTTTTGATTTCCTTAAGAACTTCCAAACCATCAATATCTGGCATCTTCAGATCAATCACAGCAACATCAAATTCTTTTGATGTTCCTAAATTAATTCCATCTTTGCCGCATTCGGCTGTTTCTACTTCGTATCCTTCGTCCTCAAGTAATCTCTGTGTTCCTATGCGTAAGCCTTTTTCGTCATCAACAATAAGGATACAAGCTTTCTTAACTTGTTCGGACATTTATTCACTTGATGTTAATTGCTTTTTGTAACAACCTCGTAAGCTTCTAATTTTGATAACAATTCTTCAACTACAACCGGTTTGTTCAAAATACCGTCACACTTAATCCATTCTTTTTCTTCACTTGTAGATGCGCTAAATTTGTATCCTGTTTCATATGTGGCTGAAGTTAGAATGAATACCGGGATTTTCTTACCATGCTCGGTTTTCTTCATTTTATATGAAAGAATAAAACCAGAATCCATTTGTTCCATAATTAAATCTATAATTGCTGCGTCAGGCTTTTCTTTTAGAAATACTTTATATCCTTCTTCTGCACTTTCAGCGCTAACTATTTGAAATCCTTTTGCTTCTAACAACATTTTATTTTGCTCTAATAAATCAATATCGTCATCAACAAGCAAGATTTTTTTTACTTCGGCTAAGTTCATTACTTTATCCTTTTAATTCATTAAAACGTTAGTATTTATTTTCACTGGGATTTTAATTGTAAAAGTAGTTCCTTTTCCTTCTACACTTTTAACTCTTATATCACCTTTGTGCATTTTTACAATACCATATGTAATTGCCAACCCAAGTCCTGTTCCCTTACCCATTTTTTTAGTTGTAAAAAATGGCGTAAATATTTTAGCAACATTTTCTTGGGGAATTCCACAACCGCTATCAGTTATTTCGGAAATTAAGAATTCATTTGTTCTTTGGATATTTACTGTTATTTCTTTCTTTTCACAAGATTCAACCGCTTCAACTGCATTTACCAATAAATTAATGAATACTTGTTTTATTTGGTCGCTATCACCACCAATATTAGAATTATCTGTACTCTCATTAATATTGAAAGAAACATCTTTGTATTCTGGGTTTATACTTAAAGTAGATATAATACTCTTTAAAATCTCTGCTATATTTACTTCTGAAACCCGAAGTTGACCTTGACGTGCAAAATTTAGAAGATTAGAAACAATGTTTTTGCATCTATTTGCTTCTTCCATTATCATAGACAAATCTTCACTACTTTGGTTTTCACAACCAGCTTTTTCTAACTTACGTTTTAGCATGGAAGCATACAACATAATAGAGCCAAGAGGATTATTAATCTCGTGAGCAACACCAGCAGCTAATTGACCAATTGAAGCAAGTTTTTCTGCGCTATGAAGCTGCTCTTGTGTTTCTTTAATTTCAATATTTGCTAACTCAAGTTTTTCTATTAAATAAGGAAGACACATATCATCTTCGGCTAAATCTTTTGCAATTGCAATTGCGTACTCTCTACATGTTGAATAGCCGCACGAACCGCAGTTTAATTCATCACTCTTTGTTGTTTTATTTGTCCTCAGCAGAATTTCTTTAATTTCATTCTCAGAAGGCATTGGTCTTCTTTGCGGTTTAGAAGTAAACTGCCTAGTAAGGTCAATATCTCTAGCATTAAAAATATTACTTTGCCATTCTCTTTTATCAAGTGCATTTAGGTTCTTATTTATATAAGTAATAACTTTTTCTCTACGAGAGTAAAAATTCAAATCTGAATCTATTGCTGGTCCATTAATACAGCCTTCGCAAAATAAAATATCAACAAACTTCGATTTTAGATTACCTTTTGCAATTTCGTTGATTATGTCTGTAACTTTTGTTCTTCCTTCAACTACGATAATATCTTTATGAAGTATATCCTCTCTAATGTGTGCAGTTTTTAACAAACCTCCAACTAAAGGATATGATTTTCCTAAATAAGCGTGTGGTGGGTCAAAATCTGATTCTGGAAGCTCTTCTAAGTTTATCATTTTAGTTTCTAGAACATGTCTAAGTTCTTTGAATGTTAACACCGCATCAACTGCATTTTCAACTTCAGGATCGTTATGTTCACTTTTCTTTGCCAAACAAGGGCCTATAAAAACAATTTTTCTTTCTGCACCAAAGTTGTTTTTTAGATATCGTCCCATTGCAATCATTGGTGAAACTACTTGCGCAAGATATGGTACTAAATCTTCGAAGTATTTTTCTATATAAGAATAAACCGCAGGACACGGAGAACTTATTATTGTTTTCTCATCATTATTTTCAAAACACTCTACATATAGATTACTAACTAAATCAGCGCCAAATGCTGCTTCTGTAACCATGCTAAAACCAATTGCTCTTAATGCAGAAGGAAGTTTATTATAATCTTCGGGAAAACTTGCCGGAAATGAGGGCGCAACCATTGCTATTGCATTACCATCATTCAAAATTTCCTTCATTACATAATTAGCTTCACTTTGTACAGACTTGGCATTTTGTGAACATACTTTAACACAATGACCGCAGCTAATACAACGTTCTTCAATAACAACAGCTTGCCCATTTACAACACGAATAGCAATTGCCGGACACTCTCTGATACAAGAGTAACATCTTTTACAGCGCTGTCCGATAGTTGTTATTAAGCCAATTGACATATTATGCTTTATCTAATATTTTTTTTCGATCAGTATAATGTGTATGAAGAATATCATGAGCAACGTGACCGTTAGGTTCGCCTAAAAATTCTTTATATAATTTTATAACAGATTCATTTTCATGAGATTTACGGAACTTCATTTTAGAGTCAATTTCATATAATGTTTGAACACGTTTTCTTAGTTTTTCCGGTTTAGAATGGATTGGTTGTCCGCCGCCATTTATACATCCGCCAGGGCATGCCATAACTTCAACAAAATGATATTTTGATTCACCTTTTTCAATTTCGTCTAACACGCTTGTTACATTTCCAATTCCATTTACTACAGCTACATTAACATCAAGGTTGTTGATTGGGATTGTAGCAGCTTTAATTCCATTCATACCTCTAACTTCTTGAAAATCAACAGTCTCTAAAGCTTTGCCAGAAATTTTTTCGTAAGCGGTTCTTAAAGCTGCTTCCATAACACCACCGCTTGTACCAAAAATTGCTGCGGCTCCAGTTGATTCTCCAAGCGGATTATCAAATTCATCTTCTGGTAAATCATTAAAATCAATGCCAGCCATTTTAAACATTCTAACTAATTCTCTGGTTGTTAATACAGCATCAACATCTTGCATATGGTCTGCTGATAGTTCTGGTCTTGCCGATTCATATTTTTTAACTGTACATGGCATAATGGAAACAACAAAAATATCCTTGGGATTAAGACCCATTTTTTTAGCATAATAAGTCTTTAATATAGCTCCTTCCATTTCATGCGGAGATTTACACGAAGAAACGTGTTTTAACAAATGCGGTCGATTTTGCTCTATATATTTTACCCAACCTGGACAACAACTGGTAAACATAGGGAGTTCACCTCCTTTTGTTACTCGGTTAATTAACTCTGTTGCTTCTTCAACTATTGTTAAATCAGCTGCAAAGTTTGTATCAAATACCTTCTTAAATCCTAATCTACGAAGACCGGTTACTAATTGTCCGGTTACATTTGTACCTAACGGTAAATTATATTCTTCGCCTAAACTAGCACGAACAGCAGGTGCAACCTGAACTACAACATATTTTTTCTTATCGCGGATAGCATTAATAACATCTTTAGAGTGGCTCTTTTCTCTTAAAGCGGCAGTTGGACAAACTAAAATACACTGCCCGCAAAGAATACAATCGCTTACGTTTAAGCCAACATTAAAAGGAGTTGTAACATTGCTTCTGAATCCTCTATTAGTGAAATCGATTGCACCAATATTTTGAACTTCGCAACAAGTTCTTACACATCTACCGCAAAGAATACATTTAGCCGGGTCACGTTCCATAGATGCGCTCGAAACATCTATTGCATGATCTTTCTTTTCACCTAAGTATCTATGTTCGCGAAGGTTATATCTTTCAGCTAAATCTTGAAGTTCGCAATTCTTGTTTCTAACGCATATCAAGCAATCTTGTGGATGATTTTCAACCAAAAGTTCAACAATAGTTTTTCTTGCAGTTCTAACACGTTGAGAATTAGTATCTACTTTCATTCCTTCCATAACAGGATAAGCACAACTTGGAGTTAAACCGCGTTGTCCATCAACTTCTACAACACAAATTCTGCAAGCGCCGGTTGGAAAAAGATCCTTCATATGACATAATGTTGGAATGTGAATACCAACCGATTTTGCCGCTTCAAGAATTGTCATATCTTCTTCAGCTTTAACTTTTATATTATTTATTGTCAATTCAACCATTTTCTTTTCTCCGTTTCCTAATTAACATTTATAGCATCTAAGCGGCAAGTTTCAAAACACATTCCGCACTTGGAACACTTAACTTCAAGAATTTGATGCGGTTGTTTCTTTTCGCCAATGATAGCTTCTGTGGCGCACTTCTTTGCGCATAATCCGCAGCCTGTACAAGCTTCCGGATCAATAGTAAATGTGAGGATTTCTTTACAGACTTTAGCTTCACATTTTCTTTCGAATAAATGTTCTTCGTACTCATCTCTAAAGTAACGCAACCCGGAAAGTACCGGATTTGGTGCGCTTTGTCCTAAACCGCATAAAGATGTATCGCGTATTACATCAGCTAATCTTTGTAAATGAATAATACCTTTGAAGCGTTGTAATGG
>CAZVYT010000034.1:6021-32472 GCA_964631495.1 uncultured Melioribacter sp.
TCTTTCAAGACTGTTTTGTGCATTTTTTAGATTCTCAAGAGTAAAATCAAGCTGGGTGCGATAATGTGATGTTAAGCATAAATATCTATAGTCTAATGGTTCATACTTTAATTCTGAAGTATGGTTGTAGCTTACAGGAATTCTTTCAATAATTTCAAGCATTCTTTTAGTACCTTCACGGCACGGAACGCATTTACCGCAAGATTCATTTTGTATAAAAGTTAAAAAGTATTTAGCAACATCAACCATGCAAGTATCTTCATCCATAACAACAAACCCGCCGGAGCCCATCATAGCGCCAACACTTTTCAAAGATTCATAATCAATTGGTGTATCTAACACTTCATCTGGCAAACATCCGCCCGAAGGACCACCAATTTGAACAGCTTTAAATTTTTTACCATCCGGAATTCCGCCACCAATATCAAAAACAATTTCGCGCAAAGAAACTCCCATTGGGATTTCCACTAAACCGCTGTTTGCAATTTTACCGCTAAGAGCAAATACTTTTGTTCCTTTGCTTGAGGCTGTACCAACCGAAGAAAACCATATAGATCCACGGTTAACAATATTTGCAATGTTAGCTAATGTTTCAACATTATTAATAATGGTAGGCTTTTGCCATAAACCGGCATCACTTGGATATGGAGGACGTGGTCTTGGCATTCCACGCTTTCCTTCAATTGAGGCAATTAGAGCAGTTTCTTCGCCACATACAAATGCACCGGCTCCTTTTTTAATCTTTAGGTCAAATTCGAAATCACTGTTTAGAATATTCTTACCTAATAATCCATACAATCTGCAAGTTTTAATTGCGTCTTCTAACCTTGCAATTGCCAGCGGATACTCAGCCCGGCAATAAATATAGCCGAAACTTGCACCGATGGCGTATCCACCTAATATCATTCCCTCGATAACTCTATAAGGATCGCTTTCCAATACAGAACGATCCATAAATGCGCCCGGATCTCCTTCATCAGCATTACAAATAATATATTTTTTATCAGCAACTTTTTTATTTGCCATTTCCCATTTCATTCCGGTAGTAAAACCACCGCCGCCACGTCCACGCAATCCACTATCTTTTACTTCTTTAACTAATTCTTCTGGACTCATTAAACGAAGAGCTTTATCAAGAGCTTTGAACCCACCGGCAGCTATGTATTCATCAATAGAATTTGGATTTATAACACCGCAATTTTCAAGAACTAGTTTCTTTTGGCGTTTGAAGAAAGGTATTTCATTTATGTTTTTTACTTTTTCGTTACTTTTACCAAAAGAACCAAGTATTTTCTTTTCGTGCAATCCACCTTTAACAATGTTTGTATCAATCATTGCTGGAATATCTTTAGGCGTTACTTCACAGTAGGATATTCTATCATTACCCGGTAACTTAATATCAACAATAGGTTCTTTAGCGCAGAAACCAATACATCCGGTAGGAACTATTTGTGCTTTGATATTTTTTGAAGCCAATTCTGCTTCAATTGCAATTTTAACTTTATCGGCACCGCTTGCCAAACCACAAGTTCCCATTCCAATAAAAATGATTGGAAGATCGTGATTAACATAAATAAGTCTCTTATGCAGATTTTGATATTTTTCTTTACATGAATCATCTTTATGGCACAAAGGACCTTCAATGCAGCAAGTAACAAAAAGATCACATGGGTTTTCTAAAGAGTGCCAGCATTGATCGCAGCATTTGTCTAAATAACTTTTCATTCAGCACCTACTTCTTGTTCAACTTTGTTTTTAGATTCTTCTTTTTTATACTTATTCAAAATTTTGGAAATTTCTTTTACAGTAATTCTACCGTAGTATTCCTCATTAATATTAATTACCGGTGCTATACTACAAGCCCCAATACAAGCAACAGTTTCTAATGTGAAAAGTCTATCTCTCGTTGTTTGTCCGGCTTTAATTGATAGCTCGGTTTCAAGCGCTGTTAAAATGTTGCTAGAGTTTTTAACATGGCAAGCTGTTCCTCTGCAAACACGAATAACGTTCTTGCCAAGAGGTGTTAATCTAAATTGATTATAGAATGTAGCAACGCCATAAACTGTTACTAATGGAATTCCAACAAACTCTGCAATTGCTTTCAATTGTTCTTCTGGTAGGTAACCATAAACTTCCTGCACATCTTGTAGAAGAGAAATCAAACTGCTTCTATCTTTTGGTGCATATTGGTCAAAAATACGATTCTCCATCTTTTTCTCTTTTTTTGTCAAATGTTTCATTTCTTTTTGCATAAGTTATGCCATTATAAAAGCCCAATATTGTCTCATTTTAAGCGTTTTTAAATTAAAGAGTTATAACTATTCCTAATCGTGAGAAATTTCTCCTCATTCTTGGTGTCAATTAAGCCTTTATGTCTAAATTTTCTTTTTTCTTCTTTAAATCCGGTTCCACAATTCTGACTAAAAAAAACTTTATTTTAGTTGCATTGTAAATAAGTAGAGAATTATAATGACTAATGATTTCGAAAAGAATGTAATTGATAAGAAAAAGGCAGCTTGGATTTCCTTAATCGTTGGCGGTTTTATGTTCTTTTCAAAAATAACTGCTTATCTGCTAACCGGATCTTCTGCAATCTTTTCGGATGCTGCTGAATCGGTTGTTCATGTTGCCGCTACAACTATGGCTCTTTATAGCATTTATTTAAGTTCTAAACCTGCTGATGAAAACCACTTATACGGGCATGGTAATGTTGAATATTTTTCTGCCGGAGTTGAGGGTTTGTTAATTGTTATTGCAGCTTTTACAATTATTTATACTTCGGGACATGATTTAATTTACGGTGTTAATACTCAACAGCTTGGAATTGGTACAACAATTATTGGAATTGCTGGTTTAGTCAATCTTGCTCTTGGAATATTTTTAGTAAAAAAAGGAAAACAAACTAACTCTCTTACTTTAATTGCAGACGGCAAACATGTTTTAACTGATTCATACACAAGCATTGGCGTTGTCTTTGGTTTAGTTCTTGTTTTATTAACCGGTTATTCCATTCTTGATCCATTAATTGCATTTATTGTTGCTTTAAATATTTTATATACTGGATACAAACTTATCAGAGAATCCATTGGCGGTTTGATGCATGAAACTGATAAAGATACTTTAGCCTTAATAGTTAATAAGATTAACGAAATAAAAAAAGATTATTGGATTGATTTACATCATCTTCGATTCTGGAAATCAAGTGATAGAGTTTATATAGATTTTCATCTTATAGTTCCTCACTATTTTACAGTTAAGGAATCTCATCTTGTTGAAGAATTCTTTGAGATGAACTTCGAAGAAATACTGCCCAACAGTGGCGTTAGAATTCATATGGATTACTGTAAAGAAAATGTTTGCAAATATTGTGGCTTCACAGAGTGTAAAGTAAGGCTAGAACCAAATAGTATAAAATTCAAATGGGATACAATAAGATTGCTTGGTGATCCGGTTTATACAGTTCCAGTTGAATCTCTAACAAGAATATGAAATAGAGATGAATGATATTTTACATACAAGTTAAAATATGCCCTACTTAGAAGTATTTATTCGATTCACTTTATTCTAATTCTTACACAATGGATTAGTGTGATAACTTTTTTCTAAAGTGCAATTGCCTTTATAATATAAAATATCTTGGAACACTTTTTTTGTAATCCAAATACTTCTTACCATGTAAAGCCTCCAAATATTTCTCCTCCTTCATAATCATTTTATGTATTGATAAGATTGAAATCAAACTTGAAAGTATTAGTATAACATTTGCAACCAACAATATATATGCAATGAATAAAATAATGTATGAAAGGAAATATGGATTTCTCGAAATTTTAAATATGCCAACGTTTATTAATTCAGTTTTATCCTCCTCTTTAATACCAACACGCCATGAATCTCGCATTTGTGTCAAAGCAAGAAAAGAGATTATAAGATTAAGAAACAACAAAACAATTCCAATAAATATTATATAATTATTAGATAAGATATGAATTGGGATAAATAATTCATTGAGATATTCAGATAGTATTGAAGAAACTGCTATGCTAATTGTTACAAAAAATAAGAATATTGAAATGGAGGCTTCTTTATTTTTACCTCTAACGCTTCCTTTAAGTTTTTTTGATAAAACTATATTCTTAACAATGAACATAGATTCAAAAAGAAACAAATGTAGGAGTATTATTATATTTATCATTATCCTTCCCTTTTAGAATATTAATATAATAGTGTTGCCGATAAGCGGTGCCCAAGAACAATAATGCCGTATAACAGCAACTACTTTTATTTATTAAAAATATTTTTTAGAGCAACCCAACTTAAAGAGCAACTTGGTTTTATTAACCAACATAAAAATTAAAACTATGCCGCACTGAAAAACGGCGTCCGCTTTGATTGGCTGATTATATGCGTTTATTTATTGTTTATTATTGATACATTGAAAACTTTCTGGGTATTTTGCTAAATAATTTAGCTCTTCGTCAGAGACTTTAATCGGAATCCCCAATCGCCAAAAAAAGTCGAAAGCCTTAGAAATATATTCCTTGTTTGTTTTAGTTGTATATTCTTGGAAATATGAATTAACCAAACCTTCTTGGTCTAGTTCTAAATCCATTACTAAACAAGGCGATGAACAGGTAAAATCAACTTTGTTTAAGTCTACTATTTTAGTTTTTGCCAAACCTTCTTCCTTCAAATATGTAATTTGAGTTTCTGTTAAAGTAGGCGATTCAAAAACCTTAAAATATACTTTCAAGTTTTTTATATCATATACTATGCTCCATTTAGTAAAATGACCTTGTGCTACTGACTTTAATATACTGAACGAATAAAGAATATCATCTTTCACATCATTATTAGAATAATTATCAATCATACTTGCCGCAGTACAAAAATTATTAAGTGATCTGTCGTAAGTTGTATTTGCTTTAGTCTTCAAACCAGAAATTGATTCATTGTATGGACTATTCGCTAGTACCGTGACGGGAAGTTCGTCTCCTTTTTTTACAATCATAATACCGTTCAAAAATTCTATTACAGCAGCATTTCCGAATTTGTCACAGATAAGAAAATGAAACTTTGAATTCCTATCTACTATTCTTATTACTTTATCAGTGCTTATCACTTCTTGAATGGTTGAACAATTGTCAAGCTGATATTGTATCCACTGACAGGCTGAAATTGTATTTCGATTATCTTTTGAGGGATATTGAGTACCCGGCAATGTCATTTGTTCTATGACCAAACCGGTTTCATTCATTCCTCCATAAGGAAGATCCCTTCCAACTTGATTAAATGTTATGCTTCCATATTTTGAAATCCACTTTGCAGGATTTTCCAAAGGATCCATAAGTGCGGTCTTTTCAACATTTCGCTTGTTGGTCATTAATAAACCAATTCCAATATGCCAGTCTAAGTTATGACCCAATAATAAACTATTGTTATTTTTTAAAACAAACGATGTACAAGGAAAAACAATAGAAGAACTAAATGAGAGAGTTATCCCAATTATTAATAGGAGTATTTTATTTTTCATATTTACTATAATCTCCAATTTAGCTAAGCATATAACTATTAATTATTTCGAATTGTTGTTTGCAAATTCGACAGCTATTTAGAATAAATTCGTATTTATTTTCAGTTTTATAAAATATTATTTCTCGTAATTTATTTACCTCACCCACTTTACAATTAAAAAATATCGTTAATTCGGGTAGCTAATCCAAAATATTTTTCAAGTATGCAGTGAAAGATATTATTGCAAATTATATTTACAAAATAACTCATCAATCTTGAAAGCTTAAATTTTTTGTACTAAGAACTAATTTGATTTACTACTTATATCTACAGAAAATATTATAAGAAAACCAGATTATATTAATTCTACACTCTAAGTTCTTCGTTATATACTAATCTTCTGTTCCCCGTTGTATTTCTCTTTTGAAAGGAACCCCGCACATAATTGTTGCAACATACTTATTGAAATTAAAACATTCAAAGTATTTTTACTTAACAGTGTTCCTTAGTGTTATTAACATTTGATAAATTCATTTACTAAGTCAAGTTACATTTTCAGCTAATAATTTTTTATGCTTTAACTTTTTATCCTTCAGAAGAACTTCCCTTTCCATATTCTTTCTGTAAGAAGAAAGTTTAGCTGCAATTTTTTTATCATTAATAGCCAGTATTTGAACAGCAAGCAAACCGGCGTTTTTTGCATTATCAATTGCAACAGTAGCTACAGGAATCCCGGCAGGCATTTGAACAATTGAAAGCAAAGAATCCAAACCTTTAAGAGTTTTGGTTTGTACTGGAACGCCAATTACAGGAAGAGATGTAAAGGCAGCGGTCATTCCCGGTAAATGAGCAGACCCGCCGGCACCGGCTATAATAACTTTTAGTCCTCTTTTGATTGCGCTTTCTGCATACTCTTTCATTCTGGTTGGCGTTCGGTGTGCAGAAACAATTTTAACTTCGTATGCTACTCCAAATTCTTTACAAATTTCAACAGCTTTTTCCATAACCGGAAAATCGGTATCGCTTCCCATAATAATTCCAACTATTGGCTTTACTGTCATAATAAACTCCTAATAAATTATTTTCTCTTCAATTTTTTTTGCAGTTTCAACAATTTCTCCGGTTGAATTCCCTAGCAAAGTTATGTGCCCCATCTTTCTTCCTTTACGTGTTTCTTCTTTTCCATAAAGATGTACATGTAATAGAGGGTGACATAAAGTTTGTTTGTAGTTTTTGGGTTCAGCAAGTCCGTTAGTTTTACCAAGTAGATTAACCATAACAGCCGCCGGTTTAACCATTTCCGCAGAACCAAGCGGCAATCCCATAACTGCTCTTATATGATTTTCAAATTGAGATGTAGTGCATGCTTCAATTGTGTAGTGTCCGCTGTTATGCGGTCGTGGCGCCATTTCATTAACAAGAATTTCTCTATTTGTTGTTAAAAATAACTCAACACCATAAATTCCTATTCCTTTAACAGCTTTAACACAATCAACTGCTATCTTTTTTACTTTTTCCTTTTGTTCTTCGTTAATATCTGCTGGTGCTATTACAGTATGGCAAATATGATTTTTCTGTATTGTCTCTACTACAGGGTAACATACAATTTCACTTTTTGTTCTTGCAACCATTATGGCAAGTTCTTTTTCAAAAGAAACAAATTCTTCTGCAAGAAGTTGCGGATGTCTTATGGAAAGTTTTCCCAAAGCAGCAAGAAAATCTTGTTCATTATTAATTAATGCATTACCGTAACCATCGTAACCAAGTTTTCTTGATTTGAGCACAAACTTCTCTCCTATAACCGCTGCACAAGAAGAGTAAGTATGATTTTTAGTTATTCCAATAAATTTCGGTAAAGGAATTCCTTTTTTACTAAGTGTTCTCTTTTGAATGAACTTGTCTTGAATAAGAGAAATTGTTTTTGAGGATGGAAATACTTTCTTCCCCAGCTTTTCAATAAATTCTAAGTGATGATAATCCACAAATTCATTTTCAAGTGTAATAACATCACAGTCTTTTGCAAATTGTTTTAAGAGCTTATGATCATCTACCCAGCCAACAAATTCGTGGTGCGTCAACTGACCGGCAGGAGAGTTTTTCGTTTTCTCTAATATAGAAATGTCAAATCCAAGTTTATATGCTTGATAAGCGGACATTCGAGCGAGTTGACCTCCGCCTAATATTCCAATGCGTTTTCTTTTTTTCATAGAAATGATTTTTGTTGTAGCAAAAAATAAATGGTAAGCCAGTCAATTCCAATTAAGAGCACAAAAAAAGCGGAACCGGATTTACCAATTCCGCTTTTTAGGCTTTAAGTAAACTATTTTCTTGTAATCGATCCAACGCCGGAAACATTTGTTCTTGTTTTTTCTGGATTTCCATAATAGTCAATACTGCCAACACCGGAAACAGATGCTTCCAAAACCTCACTAGCAAATACATCTGCACTCGCTGCGCCGCTGACGCTAATTATTACATCTTTTGCTTTTAATTCTTTTGCATCAATATTACCGGCTCCGGAGATTTCTGCTCTTAATTTATCAGTAATTCCTTTTAAATCAATACTTCCTGCTCCGCTAAGGTTAGCATAAAATTCTTTTTCATTTAGACCTAATATGTAAACATTATTTGCACCGGAAACTTCTACTGATGTCAAATTAGGTGTTGTAATACTTATTTCGATGTCTTTCTTCGGATTCAAATTTTTTTTCGAGTCAATTCGTAAAGTACCATTATCAACATTTGTTTTAATAAACTGGAGCAAATTTTCTTCTGCATTAATTTTTAATGAAGCAGATTTACCAACAAACACTTTAATTGTAAACGCTCCGCTTGCATCAATATGTGTAAACTCTTCAATATTACGGCTTTGTTCTTTCATTTTACCATTTCCCCTTACACCCAAAACTGTACAAGCGCTTAAAGAGGTTATAATCAATAGCACCATCAATAATAATTTTGTCTTCATATAAAGCTCCTTCTTTGGTTTTTTAGACGATGCCGGCAACGAAAAGTTTTACAAAATGCAATAATGTTATTTAGTAAATGGGCTTAACTTCTTATATTAAAACACGAAAATAAACTATGAATAATATCCTAAATAGATGAGCTTTTTCACAAATGATGAGGATTTAAATAGGCTGCAAAGTGAAGCGTTCGATCATCTTTGGAATGGACGTTTTAGGCTTGCCTTGCCCATTGCCGAAAAGGTATTTTTAAATCGACCGGATGATAGTGATGCCGCAATTTGTTTGGCTTGGGCACAACTTGAAAATGGAAATCCGGTTAAGGCAATGGAATATTCAAATTTAGCCGTTGAGCTCAAAGGAGATTCTGTTAAAGCAAGAGTTTATAGAGCTTATCTGCTTTCTCGAATGAGCATTTTTGAAGGAGCAATTGCCGATCTTGATCAATCTCTAAATACACAAAAAGAAACACTTGCTTGGTCTTACCTTAATAAAGCACGTTCGCTTGCCGGAATACAAAAATTTAATGAAGCTAGCCAAGCTTTAGATCTTGCTGTTATTTTTGATGAAGGCAGACACAAAAATTGGAAAGAATTACACACTTGGATTGAAAAAGCAAAAAGCATTTACTTGAGTAAACAGTTAATTGATGAAAAAGGCATAAATATTATTTTATCCGATGCATCAGAAGCAATGAAAGCTAAAGAATATTGGTTTTCTCTCTTACTATCTGGTAAAGTTTTAAATGAAATACAAAATGACGAAGCAGAACTTATAGAGCTTGAATCTATGCTCCATCTTTTCCAGATACGCCCAGCGTTAAAAAAAGCAGAATTATTAAAAGGTAAGCTTAAAACAAGTGAACGTTTTGCAAATATTTATGCAAATCTTAAAAAATTTAGTGAACTGGAAAAAGAATCTGATAATTTGTTTTCTAAAAAAACAACTATACTAAGAGAGAAATTAACCCGTTCATTTGTTTCCGAACCTCAATCATTCAGATTCGATTCCAAATTCTACCCTAATATTTATTCGGATGTTTTTTCTATAAAACTCTTTGATACCGAAAATGAATCCAGAACAGGAAACCGTATATATAATAAACAGTTTGATGGGACAACTTTAAAGTATGGCGCTGAAATAATTTTTAACAATCCTCTATATAGAAAAGAAGATAAAAGACTAAATGGTTATGCTGTTTGGTATTTGAATGATTTTGAGACTTACAGAAATAATTTTCAACTTAGTGTAAAAAAAGAATGGGATTCGGTAATATACGTGCAGCTTTGGGAAAAAAATCAATTAGCTAAAACCGGGCAAGCTAAAGTAGAGATTTACATAAACAACTTTAAAGTTGCTGAAAGATATTTTGTTATTGCCAATACTACAATAGAGGAATTGCCTGAACGAAAACTAGAGCTTGATTCTCATTACCAATCAACGACAAAAGAAAACACCTCTGAAAAAACTAAAGAGCCAAGAATTGTTAGACCTTTAAATGAACTTCTTGAGGAATTAAACTCTTTTACTGGTCTTTCTAATATTAAAGAAGCTGTTAAGAATTTCGTTTCTTATCTTGAATTTTTAAAAGAAAGAAAAAAACTAGGATTAAAATCTGAAAATAACATTTCAATAAATGCTGTTTTTCTTGGAAATCCAGGTACGGGCAAAACTACAATTGCACGGATGCTTGGAGATATTTTCTATGCAATGGGAATTCTTCAAAATGGGCATGTTGTTGAAGTTGATAGATCTGCTCTAGTTGGAGAGTATATTGGACAAACTGCCCAAAAGACTGAAAAAATAATCAATGAAGCTAACGGTGGTGTGTTATTCATTGATGAAGCTTATACATTGGTAAAGAAAGGCGCTACAAATGATTTTGGTCAAGAAGCAATTGATATTCTACTTAAACGAATGGAAGATCGTAAAGGTGAATTTGTTGTAATTGTTGCCGGCTATACAGATGAAATGAATTCCTTCATGAATTCAAACCCGGGCTTAAAATCTCGATTTACTCATACTTTTGTTTTTGAAGATTATACTCCGGATGAGCTTTTATTAATTTTTGAAAACTTAATCAAAAAAGAAGATTATTTACTTACTGAAGCTGCTAAAGAAATTCTTAAAAAAGAATTAATGAGTCTTTACCGGGCAAGGGATAAATCGTTTGGTAATGCCAGACTGATCAGAAAACTTTTTGAAAATGCAAAAATTAATCTCAGTAAGATTTGTGTTGAATTAACTGAAGAACAAAGAACGAAAGAAGCGATGACTACTTTTACCGTTGACGTTATTAAAATGAGTTTTGCGAAAAGCTCCGGTAAAGAAGTACGCATTCCTATAAATGAAGAACAATTAAAAGAAGCTTTAGATGAGTTACATAGTCTTGTTGGCTTAGTTTCACTTAAGAAAGAAGTTGAAGATATGGTTAAGCTCGCGCGCTTTTTTAATGAACAAGGTGAAGACATTAAGAAAGTATTCAGCGAACATCTTCTTTTCTTAGGCAATCCTGGAACTGGAAAAACTACTGTTGCAAGGATTGTTGGAAAAATCTATTCAGCACTTGGAATATTGCCAAAAGGACATTTAGTTGAAACTGATAGACAAGGCTTGGTTGCCGGATTTGTTGGACAAACCGCAGAAAAAACAAAAAGTATGATAGATAGAGCTTTAGGCGGAATGCTCTTTTTAGATGAAGCTTATACTTTGATAAAACAAGGTGATTCAGGTAGTGATTTTGGAAAAGAAGCCATCGATATTCTTTTGAAAAGAATGGAAGATGATAGAGGTAAATTTATTGTAATTGCTACCGGATATACCGATGAAATGCAAAAATTTGTTGCCAGTAATCCTGGAATACAATCTAGGTTTAGCAAATCTTTTACATTCGAAGATTATTCACCCTTAGAGCTGATTGAAATTGCACGTCGTACCGTTTTTAAGGAGAACAAAAAAATATCTTGTGAAGCCGAAGACAAACTCATTAAACATTTTGAAAATATTTACAGAACAAGAGATAAAAAGTTTGGTAACGCGAGAATTGTTAGAAACATTCTGGAATCAGTAAAACAAAAAACATTACTAAGAATTGCAGAAATTCCGGCATCAGAAAGAACAGAAGATAAGTTAAGTACAATTGAACTAAGTGATATTAATGAAGTGCTTAACCGAGAAGTTGAAGCACGAACTTATGAAGTAAAGGGCGATCCTCTTGTACTTCAATCAGAAATTAATGAGCTGAATAACCTCATTGGTCTTGATAATGTAAAACAAGAAGTATTCAGACTTATCAGCTTTGCCAAAATTTCGCAAATGAAAAAAGAGAAAGGATTGCAATCACTTGAAAGAAATTTGCATTCAATATTTATTGGCAATCCTGGTACAGGAAAAAGAACAGTAGCACGTTTAATTAGCAAAATATTTAAAGAACTTGGTGTAATACAAAAAGGACATATTATTGAAGTAGACCGCACAGATTTTGTTGCAAGTTATCATGAACAAAGTACTATCAAGACAGAAAAACTGTTACAGCAATCATTAGGTGGTACGCTTTTCTTGAGAGATGCTTATTCCCTCTTTAGAGATGATGACCCGTTTGGAAATGAAGCTATAGATACAATAATTAAACGTTTGGAAGATTCGAAAGGGAAATTTGTTTTAATTCTATCTGGTACTACAACTGAAATGCACAAAATGATAAATACTCATCCAGGTATAGTATCATATTTCCCAAATATTTTTAATTTCGATGATTACAATCCAAGACAGCTACTTGCTATTTCTGCTAACATTGCAGAGAAAAACGGTTACTTTTTAGATGAAGGTGCGCTTCAGGAACTTTTAGATAAATTTAATAAGCTCTACCAATCACGAACCGATAATTTCCAAAATGGAATTATTGCAAAAAATATTCTCTACTCCGCTATTACTAATCAAGAAGAACGGATATTCAACATATATGAAAAGGCTGATGTTGATTTGAAAACAATAATCCTAGAAGATGTTGAAAAGATTTCAATTTAATAACTATGCTGCAAATTAATGATCTTGAAAAATTATACGGTTCATTTTTAGCCGTAAACAAAATTAGTTTTTCTGTTGCTAAAGGTGAGCTTTTTGGGTTTCTTGGTCCCAATGGAGCCGGAAAAACAACAACAATCAAAATGATTGCCGGTTTGCTTAACCCAACTTTTGGAAATATTCGATTCAATGGTATAGATGTTTGGAAGGATCCAATAGCTGCTAAAAAAATTATTGGATATATACCGGACCAACCTTTTCTTTATGATAAATTAACCGGTAGAGAATTTCTCTATTTCTGCGGTGGGCTCTACGAAATTCCACTTCAAGAATTAAAAGATAACATTGACGAAATGATTGAGAAATTGAAAATTGGAAGTTGGATTGATAAAAGAACCGAAGAATACTCTCAAGGCATGAGACAGAGAGTTGCTATTGCATCTGCGTTTTTGCATAAGCCAGAATTAATTATTGTTGATGAACCAATGGTCGGCTTAGATCCACAAAGCGCTTTTCTAGTAAAAAAACTTTTTACCGAGTCTGCTCAAAATGGAATCACGGTTATAATGTCTACTCACTCATTAAATGTTGTAGAAGAGATTTGCACTGATGTTGCTATCATTAATAAAGGAAATATTATTTTTCGCAATAAAATTGATGAGCTGCACAATTTGAAAATGAAGCACGATAGCAACATAGAAGAATTATTTATAGAACTTACTGATGAAGAATGAATCAGTTTTTTCACATTCTTAAATATAAGTTCAAAGCATACATTAGATTTGATTCAAAAATCTCTACTGTAAGTATAATTAAAAGCTTTGGCAGCTTTATTGTTTATGCCGCTTTTGCAATTGGTGCATTTTATTTTTCAAAAGCCTTAATTAATTTTTTGTTAGTTGATATTGCAATTGGACATTTTCTTCTGCACGAGTTTGTATCGATGATTTTGTTCATTTTTTTCTTGTCTATTAACGCAGGTAATATTCTTGTTTCTTATTCAACTTTATACAAATCCACTGAAGTAAATTTTCTTTTAACAAAGCCTATAACGCCAGCTAAAATTTTTACGATCAAGTTTTTAGATAATTTTTTCTATAGTTCTTCAACATTACTTATGATATTATTTAGTCTACTTCTTGGATACTGTGTTTATTTTAACCTTTCCATAATTCAATTTTTATTTCTGTTAATAAAATTCTTTCCATTTATGGTAAGCGCCGGAAGCCTTGGAGGAATATTATTAATTGTTGTAATTCTTCTTGCGAAGCGATTTGGTGTAAGAAAAATTATTTACACTTTTGGAGCAATATACTTTTCTTTAATTCTACTATTTTTTCGAATTAACTCACCAAGACAATTGGTAAGATCTGTTCTAAGCTACTATCCAACGATTGACAAAGACATTTATTTGGGTGATTTAATACCGTCAATACTTAAAATACTTCGTAATAATTGGCTATCGCAAACGGCTTATTGGATGCTAAAGGATGATTATTCTAAAGTAATTGCTTATTCTATACTGCAAATCGTCTTGGCAGTTATTTTATTCACAATATCTTATCAATTAGGTAAAAAGTATTATTTCCAAACTTGGCTATTAAACCAAAAATTAACTGCCGATTTAAATTCTAAAAAACAAAATACCCCGCCCTTCTTTAACTCAAAAACAAGAAATACAACGCAATTAAAATCCTTTTTCCGAAAAGACTTCCTAACATTTGTAAGAGAACCAAGTCAAGTTATTCATGCTCTTGTTCTAATTTTTCTCATAACCATTTTTGTAATAAGTGTTGCAGGTATAAAATATATTGGTCTCGGCAATTTTTATCTTCAAACAATGATCTATCTATCTATTTTTATTTTTAATCTATTACTCATTTCTACATTATCATTGCGGTTCATTTTCCCACTTATTTCTTTAGAAGGACAACCTTTTTGGAAATTGAAATCTGCTCCTATTTCTATTAAAAAGTATTTGTTTAATAAATTGTATGTTCCAGGAAGCATAGTATTATTTACAAGTATAATGCTTAGTTATTTTTCAAATTACAAATTCGGAATTGTTTTAATTTCGTTTACAATATTAATTACAATACTTGCTACTGTAACGTTAGTTTCTATTAGTTTCGGCATGGGTGGATTTTTTGTGAACTATAAAGAAAAAAATCCTATTCGTATTTCTTCTTCTCAAGGTGCTTCATTAACTTTTTTGTTAAGCTTATTATATATTCTGTTTTTAGTTGTATTGCTTTTTAAGCCACTTAGTCAGCTTTTTCTTTCTATTATGATAAAGAATAGTTTTAATTTATTAGGAATGTATTATTACATAATTCCTATGATAATTGTTTCAGCAATTATTATAGGAATATTTTTAAAGGCAGCGTTTTCTTCTTTGAAGAGAGATTTTTAATTCTTTTTATAGAATACTTCCGAAATTTTTCCTGCTAATGTAACGGTTAATTTCCTAGAAATTAATCTGTTTGATACCGCAAGAATTTTATTGAAAAGTCCATCAACAACGCTTGGTTTTTTCCCTAATGCTTTTATGGCTGTTTCAACAACTTGTTTAGCCGTCCTTGGAATAGGACCAGCCGAGGAATTTGCAACTTGCTGAAATTCTGTATTTGTTCCACCTGGATTAAGTGAAAGCACGTCTATATTGTATTTTTTTAATTCGTACCAAAGTCCTTCAGCCAAAAATGCATTAAAAACTTTTGTTGCTGAATAAGTTGTTGTTGTAGGTGTAGCCTGAAATGCAACAACGCTGGCAAGAAAAATGATTCCACCTTTCTTATTGGCAATCATAGGTTTTACAAAATGATGTGTAAGAAGAGTTGGCACAATACAGTTAAGTTTTATCATTTTTTCATCAATAGATGCATTACCATCAACAAATTCTCCACGATAACCAAAGCCGGCATTATTAATAAGTAGGCTTATTCTTCTGTTACCAACAACTTCAATTAGTTCAGTTAAATAATTATCAGACAATAAATCTATCGGTGCATTAACAACTTCAACATTATAATTATTCTCAAGTTCGGCTTTTAAATTAGATAATCTTTCTTCTCTTCTTGCAACCAAAACTAAATTAAAACCAAGATGTGCTAATTGTCTTGCAAATTCTTCTCCAATTCCGGCTGAGGCTCCGGTTATTAAAGCCCAATCACCATATTTCATTTTAAACGAGTTCATTAACGTGATGTTTAAATCATTTCACTAAGAAGTTCGGGACGAGGCTGAGGAATAACAATTTTGTTAACTAATAATCCTCTGTCTGCAATTACTTTCGCGCCAGAATCAACAGCACTTTGAACTGCGGCTACTTCGCCGGTTAAAGTGCAAAAAGCTTTGCCGCCCAATGCCATGGCTAATCGGATTTCGATTAATTTTACGTTTGCTGCTTTAACAGCAGCGTCTGCTCCTTCAATTAAAGAAGCAACAGAAAAAGATTCTATAATACCTAGAGCTTCTAATGCTTTAACTTCCGAATGTCCTGAAAGTGCTGGGAAAATATCTTTATGTACGCTTGGAATTACAAAGGTATCAATGACAGCAAAATCTACTTGAGATGATGCACTATCAACCGCAGCTTGTACTTCTGCTACATCACCACCAATTAAAACTATATATTTTCCAGAACAAATTGTTCTAGAAAGAATTAATTGTACTTGAGAAGTTTTTAACATTATATCTGCTGCATGCATACCGGCAGCTATGCTTGTTAATTCAATTAATCCAATCGAATTCATTTCCATTTGCAATCCTTTTCAGTTTATGCTGTTATTCTTATAAACTCTTCAGAAATGTGAGTTACTTTTCCGCTAATTGAAGAGTGTATCTTTGCCCCTAACTTACCTTCTTCAATATCAGCAATTAATGTTCCTTCATTTACAATGGCTCCTAACTTAACAATTGGTTTTGCAGAAGAACCAACATGCTGTTTGAGCATTACTTTAACTTGCGTTGGTTTGGGTGAGTCTTCTACATATGGAGTGTGTTTATCGTATTTCAGCACATCAATTCGTTTCATTAGTTGTTTAAGAGGTACTCTTCTTCCTTCTTTAATTGGGTGAACCTTAACTGGTTTTTGCTGTTCATATTTCTGCCCAAGCTTACGTAGTTCAGCTTTACTTTGATCACAAGCTTCACGCGGATATAAATCTTCCGGGCATGAATACAAAGAACATAAGCCGCACGAGCAACAAAGATCTGCATATTGATTCCAAATTGCTTTACCCGTAGTTGTAAAGACTAAAGAACGCATTACTTTATGTGGTTGTACGTCGTAACCAAGCAAATAACGGGGACAAAATTCTGTACAATAACTGCATTGGTCGCAAGCAGACTTTCCAATTCTGCTCATACTTTTTGCAGGTCTTTCCATGCGATTAATTAAGTAATGATCTTTTGGAAGAATAATTATTCCACTAGTTGTTTTAGTTACTACTTCATCAAGATCAAAAGAAAGCTTTCCCATTAAAATGCCGCTTACAAAAATTCCATATTCTGATATAGTAGAACCGCCGGCATGTTTAAGTAATTCTTTAAAGCTTGTTCCAATTGGTGCAAAAAATGAAGAAGGGTTTTTTACACATCCGGCAACAGAAACAAATTTTTGAGTTACCGGTTTATCTTCCAATGCTCGTGAAATATTATAGAATGTTTCAACGTTATTTACAACACAACCAACGTCTAAAGGCAGTCCATGTGGAGGAATTAATCTTTTTGTTGCCGTATAAACTAATTCATATTCATCGCCGCTCGGGTAAAAATCTCCGAGTAAACACATTTCTGTTTTTGAATCTGCAATTCTTTTTTCAACTTCTTCAATTGCTTTCGAATTTTTAGCTTTAATACCAAAGTAAGCTTTTTTAGCAGAAGTTTGTTTTGTCATCAATTCCACGCCATTTACAATTTCGTTTGAAAAATGACACATTAATTCATAATCTTTATGAATTAATGGTTCGCATTCAGCGCCATTCACTAAAACAAATTCTACAGAGGATTTAGCTTTGATATGTGTTGGAAATCCGGCGCCGCCGGCACCAACAACACCTGCATCAAGAATTTTTTGTACTAGATTCATTATTATCGTTTCTTTTTATTACTACAATTGTTTTATCATCTTGGTATTGGCTTTCGCTGGTACTAAATTTTTGCACATCTTCTAAAATCAGTACGCAAATTTCTTTTGGAGTTTTATTAACATTATCTAGAATAACTTTTGTTAATCTTTCTTCACCATAAAGATCAAATTTTTGATTTGCTGCTTCTACTACACCATCAGAGTAGATAACTAATATGTCGCCTTTCCGAAAGTTTACGTGATCTGTTTCAAATTTTGCATTAGGAGCTGGACCTAATAAAGGACCTGTAGCATGTAGTAAAGTAATTTCGCCAAATTTTTTACGGTAAAACATAGGAGGATTATGCCCCGCATTTGCATACAAGAACAATCCCTTTTTGTCATCTGAAAGCTCGCCATAAAAAAGGGATGCAAACTTATCGTCACTAAAAATCTTATTTACAAGTTGATTCATTCTAGAAAATAAAAGTGATATTTTTATTTGAAAACTGCTGGCCATACGCAATGCACCAGAAATGTACATCGCTTCTGCTGCTGCTCCAAAACCTTTTGAAGCTGCATCGCCAACAACAACTCCTAAACGATCATCTCCCTCACCAATTTTTAAGTAATCATAAAAATCTCCGCCAACTATTTGGGCGGGCAGTGTAACTCCAAAAATATCATAATTATGGAATCTGTATTCATGTTCTGGTAGAATACTGCGTTGTATTTCTTTGGCTTTATCAATATCTGCTATTAGGTTTTTTCTCGATTGTGCCAAATAACGTTCATTGAGTTTGCTTGTTAAAACAGTTGCAATAATATTTAGATTATCTCTTAGATCATCACCAATCATTGGACTGTTTACTGCAAATAAGTATTCATAGAAACGTTTATCCCCAACTTTAATTTTTTTGCCTACTCCGGATGCAGAATATCTTAGTATTCCTTTGCTTATTAATGTTTTATTAGTTTCATCTGCTAAAATAGTTCTTTCAATAGCTATTCGTTCATAATAAGGGTAGTCTTTAAGAAGTAGCAGAAAACCATCTTGAATTTTCTGAACTTTTCCAGTTTGAAAAAGAAGCCTATAAGCTTTTTTTCTTGGTTCAAACTTCCAAATTCTACCGCCTTTTAATTGTATTTCTTCATTACTAATTATTTGCTTTAAAACATTAGCAAGTAAATCAGTATCGGTTGCAAAATCCTGTGAGGCAATAGATTCTATTGTTTTGTATAGTTTTCGTTGTTCCATTTATTCCGCATATAAGTTTATTACTTTTTCTAAAACTTGCTTACAAATAATATTGAATTCATTTGAAGTAAAAGAATTCATTATACTATTATAAGTTGGTCTAAAAACACCTTTTGCAACATAACCGCCGCCTTCAAATACACCAATTTTGTTCTTATAATTTTCATTAGATGGAGTAGGAATTGGTGTACTTGGTTCCACTAAACTCTTCCATTTACTTTCGAAGTTGACCATTGTAGTCAAGTTAGGTTCCCAAGGTTCAACATCAAGTGGATACATCTCTTGATAAGTATTATCAGAACCGTATTCATCTCCTAAACCTGCAAGTCCATGCCCTAACTCATGTATAAAAATTTGATTGGCGCGTTTGTCATAAGCGCTAGTCATTGAATAAAAATTATAAATTGCTCCTCCGCCATATTTAGGAGTATTCACTAATATATAAATATGGTCGTATGGAGCATTGGAAGCAATATCTTTGACAATATGATAATCGCTAGTCATTAGGTAACGTTCACTATCAAATGTATAAAATCTTGAATTGAGCAAAGTTTGCTTCCATATACCTTTACCAGGTATATCAGTTTCACTTTCAAGTGATGGGGCTTCAACACCCCAAACATTAACTTTGCTTTGGTTTTCTTTAAATGGAGTATAATCAAATAAGTAGCTTGTAAATCGTTTACAATCTTCTTTAAATATTTCCATTTCGGTATTATTATAACCTTCCGGAATGAAAACAATATCTAATTTTTCTGTTGGTTCTCCTGAGTAATGAACTTTAAATGAATTATATGGTCTAATTCTTTCTTTTATAATAAAATAGCTTGAAGGATCTATTTCCTTTTCAAATATTTTCTTAAATGTGTTATTTCGATCTCTTCGATATAATTCTACAATTACTTTTTCCTTAGGAAAAGGAAAACTGATTGACCCTTGCATTGAGCGAATCAATGATTTTGCTTCTTCAGTTGTTTGCCATTCTTGATATAATGTAGAAAAACCTCTCGAGTAAATCTCCCTCTTGTCAGAAGGACTTATGACCTTAAGAAAATAATGACCAAATTGAAGTTCATCAATTAGCTCCTTTTTTGAGCCACTCCATTTTCCTTCTTCAATAATTTTATCAAAAGAAATTGTTTCTGATTTATTATTCCCGGTATGGTAAAAATCAAAACGTAAAGTTTTGTCTAAAAAATACTCTACAAATTTTATCTGAGCACTCATATTTGAAAATGACCATAACAAAATGGAGACGAATATGATTTTCATATATTCACCTGCGGATTTACTTTTCTTGAACCGGGTTTAATGATGGGAATATTTTCTTTACATAATGGACATTCATCGGGTTGATAAGAAATTACCTCTAGTTGTAGAGTACTAAATTGTGGTACATTAAACTGTACTTTATTATTGCTTCTATCAACAATAAAGCCTACACCAGCAACATTTCCGCCATTTTTCTTAACAATATCAATGACTTCAAATACTGAGCCGCCAGTGGTTACCACATCCTCACAAACAAGATATTTCTTGTCAGTTTCAATTTGAAATCCACGTCTTAATACTAAAGTTTTATCCTCTCTTTCAGCAAAAATTGATTGCTTATCCAATTGTCTGGCTACTTCTTGACCTACTACAATCCCTCCAATAGCTGGAGAAATAACGAAATCAATTTCATGCTCCTTAAAATAATCAGCAATTTTAGAACATATATATGCATTATGCTGAGGATGCTGTAAAACTTTTGCGCA
Source organism: uncultured Melioribacter sp. (assembly GCA_964631495.1). Lineage (GTDB taxonomy): Bacteria > Bacteroidota > Ignavibacteria > Ignavibacteriales > Melioribacteraceae > Stygiobacter. The sequence continues at coordinate 26,611 of CAZVYT010000034.1, forward strand.
TTGGAAATATTGATTGCTATGTCGTCCAGATGTTAATAAAAAATGCCCATGTAAAAGGGCATTTGTTTCGGTAAATATTTCTAATAAGTTTTTAGTGTTCATGTTTAAGCTCGCATTTTCTATTAAATCAAAACATATTACAGAGTAATACAAATAAATGAGTTAACTACATTATAATAAATACATTATGCCGGTTACTCTACTATTTGCTTAGCTTCATTATCTTTTTCTTGTTGATCATTTATTTTGTTCGGGACAAAGTATAATTCATCTTTAGAAGGAATATGAGAAACAACAATTTTATCACCTTCTCTAATCGTATTCATCAATAATTCTTCAGCAAGCGGATCCTCAACATACTTTTGAATTGCGCGTTTTAACGGACGTGCTCCAAACTTTGGGTCAAATCCTTTCTCCGCAAGAAAATCTTGAGCGGATTGTTCCAATTCAATTTCCATTTTATTCGTTTGCAAATTCTTAATGAGATCCTTCATTTCGATCATGATTATCTTTTTAATATCATCTTTATCAAGATTCCTAAATACAATTGTTTCATCTATTCTATTTAAGAACTCTGGATTGAACAATTTTTTCATGGCATCTTCAACAGTATTCTTTAGCGCGGTATAATGATCTTCGTTTGTTCCCTCGCTAAAACCGAATCCGCCTGTTGTTTTAATATCTTTAGTCCCAACATTTGAAGTCATAATAATTATTGTGTTCTTAAAATCTACTCTTCTTCCTAAGCTATCAGTCAATTGACCATCATCAAGAACTTGTAACAACAAATTGAAAACATCAGGATGAGCTTTTTCAATTTCGTCAAACAAAACAACAGAATATGGCTTTCGGCGAACACGTTCAGTAAGCTGTCCACCTTCTTCATATCCTACATAACCAGGAGGCGCTCCAACTAACCTTGAAACAGCGAACTTTTCCATGTACTCACTCATATCCATTCTAATCAAAGCCTCTTCACTATCAAATAAGTATCTAGCTAATTCCTTAGTTAGCTCTGTTTTACCTACTCCAGTTGGTCCTAGAAAAATAAAAGTTCCAATTGGCTTGTTTGGATTTTTCAATCCTGCTCTTGTTCTTCTTATTGCTTTAGTTAATTTTATAACAGCTTCATCTTGACCTACAATCCTTCCTTTAAGAGCTTCTTCCATTTTCATTAATTTTTCTGATTCAGCTTGAACAACTCTTGTAACCGGAATGCCGGTAATCATAGAAACCACAATTGCAATGTCATCTTCGGTAACATCATGCACTAAATCCTTTGTTTTGGCGTCCCATTCACGTTTTGCTATTTCTAAATCCGATTGCAACGTTCTTTCTTTATCTCTAAGACGAGCAGCTTCTTCGTAATCTTGTTGCTTAACAACTTGAATTTTTTCTTGTTTAACTTTTTCAATACTTTCTTCAAGTTTCAATATCTCTTCCGGAACAGTAAAATTTCCCATATGAACTCTTGAACCGGCTTCATCAATTACATCAATAGCTTTATCTGGTAAATGGCGGTCAGTTATATAACGCTCGCTCATTCTAACAGCATTTTCTATTGCATCTGTAGAATATCTTACATGATGATGTTGTTCATACTTAAATTTAATGCTTTCTAAAATTTGGATTGTCTGATCTGGCGTAGGAGGATCAACCATTACTTTTTGGAAACGGCGATCTAAGGCACCATCTGTTTCGATGTACTTACGATATTCATCCAATGTAGTAGCTCCTATACATTGAATATCACCACGAGCTAAAGCTGGTTTAAACATATTTGATGCATCCAGTGAACCAGAAGCACCGCCAGCACCTACTATTGTGTGTAACTCATCAATAAACAATATTACATCAACGGCTTTCTCAAGTTCGGTCATTAAAGCTTTCATTCTTTCTTCAAATTGACCTCGGTATTTTGTACCTGCAACAAGCCCGGCAATATCAAGTGTAACAATTCTTTTTTCTTGTAATATTCGAGGAACTTTTTTTTGTACTATTCTCAAGGCCAAACCTTCTGCTATTGCAGTTTTTCCTACTCCAGGTTCACCTATTAAAACTGGATTATTCTTTTTTCTGCGGCTTAATACTTGTGCTACTCGTTCAATTTCTTTTTCTCTACCAATAACAGGATCAAGTTTGTCTTCAATTGCAAGTTTAGTTAAATCACGCCCGAAATTATCAAGAACAGGAGTTTTAGTTTTTTCTGGTTTTTTAGCGCCTTGAAACTGAATTTGTGAACTCTGTTTATTGGGATCCTTGCTCGATAATATATTATTTAACTCCGCACGAGTGCTATCATAATTAACCACAAATTGATTGAGAATTTTTGTAGCAATATTATCCTCATCTCTTAATAAAGAGAGAAGAATATGTTCGGTTCCAATAACATCTGATTTATAAATTTTTGATTCAATTTGAGTTATTTTAAGTACTTTTTCAGCTTGTTTGGTTAATGGAATATTTCCAATTGTCAAAGTTCCACCAGAAGTTCTTACTGTATCCTCAATAGCTTTTTTCAGTTTTACAAGATCAACTTCCAAATTTCTTAAAATACGAACAGCTACACCTTGACCTTCTCTTATGATTCCAAGTAAAAGATGTTCAGTACCTATATAGTCGTGACCTAACCTTAAAGCTTCTTCCCTGCTAAGTCTAATAACTTCTTGAACGCGTTCAGAAAAATTACCTTCCATTAGATTTCCTTTGTTTCTATACTAACAGTTATTTTCTTTAAAATGTTTCATAAATATATCTATTGAGCATGCTCATATCAAGAAAGATTTGATTCACTTAAAATCTTTTTTAGAACTTATTGATTTATTGTTGAATTTCTGCTCAAATTACCTAAATACAATATGTTTTCTAATTATCCATTACGGGAACAATTTTCTATATCTTTAAGTATCATAAAAGACTTTAATAAAATTGCGTAGAATCAATTGCATGGCTTTCTTTTGTCGATACTAATTTTCGTTAGTTAAACTGTAGAAAATACTATTAAAATCGACCTTTTTGATTTTTTCTTTATTTAGTCAATTATAATTAATATTTTAAGATCAGATTAAAGCATAATTAGGAGAATCAATGGAAGCACTTACCGGTTTATCAGTCGTTGTAATTTTTGCAGCGATATTTTTTCTTTTTATATTTTTTTACTTTGTACCAATCGGGTTATTCATTACTGCATACTTTTCGGGTGTAAAAGTTAAAATATTCAGAGATTTGATTGGAATGCGTTTGAGAAAAGTATCTCCTCAAGTAATTGTACGAAATTTAATTGGCGCAGCAAAAGCTGGAATTACTTTAACTACATCACAGCTTGAAGCACATTACTTAGCTGGCGGAAATGTAACAAATGTAGTAAATGCATTAATTTCTGCTAATAAAGCAAATTTAGATTTGCAATTTGAAAAAGCTTCTGCTATTGATTTGGCAGGTCGCGATGTACTCGAAGCTGTTAGAATGTCAGTTAATCCTAAAGTAATTGAAACTCCTCTTGTTGCCGCTGTTTCTAAAGATGGTATACAATTAAAAGCAATTGCAAGAGTAACTGTTAGAACAAATCTTGAAAGATTAGTTGGTGGAGCTGGAGAAGCAACTATTTTAGCTCGTGTTGGCGAAGGTATTGTCTCTACTATTGGCTCAAGTATATCTCACAAAGAAGTATTAGAAAATCCTGATAGTATTTCAAAAGTAGTTTTATCCAAAGGACTTGATGCAGGTACAGCTTACGAAATTCTTTCGATTGATATTGCGGATGTAGATGTTGGCTCTAATATTGGTGCTATTTTACAAACAGATCAAGCTGAAGCTGATTTGAAAGTTGCCAGAGCAAAAGCTGAAGAAAGACGTGCAGCTGCAGTAGCTTTTGAACAAGAAATGACAGCGGAAGTTGCTCGTATGAAAGCTAAAGTTGTTGAAGCAGAAGCAGAAGTACCAAAAGCCCTGGCTGATGCTTTTAGAAGTGGAAGATTAGGAGTTATGGACTATTATAATATGAAAAACATTCAAGCTGATACAGAAATGCGTTCTTCTATAGCTAAACCAGAGGATAAAAAAGATAAATAATGGAAGAAGTATTTCAAATAATAATTTTTCTTTTTGTTATCTGGAGCTTTCTTAGCTCTGCATTTAAAAAGAAGACTGAACCAAATAAACAGCAGACACAAAACCTGCCAAAAACAAATACGCGCAAAAAGAAAATGGATTATTCGACTAAAGATGTTTTGGAGAATTTATTCGGAAGTCAATTTCCTAATGCCGAATCTGAATTGCCAGAACACGTGAATAAACAACGTTCCCCTGGTAATTTAGATAAAGATTGGAAGGCAGAATACAGAAATCTTGAGAAAAACAAATCTGTTGAAGAAAAAGTTTTGCAAACCACTGTTTATGATAACATATTATCTTTAGATGCTAATGCAAAAATTAAGCGTATTAAACCTTCTGAAACTTTAAATGTTCAAAGGGATCAAATAAGTAAGAGGGCTATCGAAATAAAAAGCAAAATGAAGAATACTTCTAATATACGCGATGCTGTTCTTCTTTCTGAAATTCTCAATAAGCCAAAAGCATTGAGAACCTAATTCTAAAAAAAGCAGCTATTATTTAATGGCTGCTTTTTGTTTCTTTCAAATATTTTAGTAGCTGTAAAACACCTTTCTTGTGAAACATATCTTTTATTACTCTGAAACCATCTCCATATAATGAACTTGGATCATTTTCAATTTCCGAAATTAGTTGTTTAACTGATAAACTTTGGTTTTGCTCTAATAAATATAAATAAGCAATGTAATTGCAACTGCCTTCAATAATTTTATTTGATTGTTTTCTTGAAGTATTTTGATTAATCCAAACATGCATTAATTCATGAGCAATTATGCCCTCAATTCTTGAACTGGGTAATCCGTTTAATACATAAATTGTGTGAGTATATTTTGCTTTACTTAACCCGATTCTTTCAGATGTTGTTTCACAAAACCCTTTTACACTTTTCGAAAAAGAATTACCAGAAACTTTTTTAAGCTCTATAAGATTTACTCCTTTTATTTTAATATTTCCTGAAGAAGTTGAAATTCCAAATGAATTCAGCTTAATTCTAACTTTTTCTAACAATCCAGAGATTCTTCCTACATCGAATATTGCTTCAGGATAACAAATATTGCAAATACTTCTTCCATCTGTATAGTCTTTGCCCCCGTTTGTAAGAAGATTGGTGATTAACCTATTGCAAGATGTACAACGTAAATACTCTTTTTCATGAAAGGAATGATATTGGTTGCCATAAAAATCTACTGAGAATGTTCCTGTAAGTGATTTTTCACAAATATTACATTTTGGCAATACTTCTTGATAACAATCTTTATGAAATTTTTTACTTTGATAAACTATATACTCATCTTTGATTATCTTTTTACAATAATCACAAGTAAGACCTTTTAACTGCGTATAACATTCATCATGATAATAAATATTGTTTTCGGAAATAAATGTTTCGGGAAGTTTCTTTTTACAATATCCACAAACAAAATGCTCAGGGTGAAAATGTTTATTGCCTACTACTAAATATTCACTTTCAATTTTTTTATTACAAGTAAAACATATTAAGTTTTGACTTCTAATATCATTTTGACAGCAAATAATTATTATAAATACTTTTAAGATATTTTTAAAGATTTTCACCTTTACCTTTTATCTAATGAATAAACATAATTATTATTTTACACTATAAATTAAACAATGAATTCTTTCGATAATATTTTGTCTGATGATAATAAATATTAGTATTGGGATTAATTAATAGAATTGTAAAGGTTCAGATGGAAAAGGAATTTCCTAAATTACAAATAGAGTAAAAAG
>CAZVYT010000035.1:0-32417 GCA_964631495.1 uncultured Melioribacter sp.
TTACTGACATTTCTATTGTGTCCTATCTATGACATTTCTATTGTGCTATTACAGAAGATTTTTAAAAGAAGTTCTTCGTTAGAAACCAGCTCTTCGAACGGCGTATATAGAAATGTCACTTTCTTTGCTAGAGAGCGGTAGTTCATTTCGGATTCAAGTTTTTCTTTGGGATTAATAACTATAATTTGTTTCTCTTCTGTAATTTGTTTTTTAAAAAGCGCTTTTACATGCACGTCAGCATCCGAAAGCGAGTAGCCAATGAAAACAATTTTTTTTGCAGCCCTTATTTCTCTAGCGGCCTCGCTTAACAGTTGCGAGATTATTGGATGGTGCAGCGCTTTTAAATATGATGGCGGCATAATCAGAGTCTGAAATTCTGTTCCATCAATCGGACATCTATATTCGTATTCTTCATTTCCGGGATATGAATAGCCCAGAAATTTTCCATGGTTCAAATCTATTTTTCTATCCCAAGGAGTTAACAAAGTTTGATTGCAGCAATTACAATATTTCCAAGTCAAACAACCGTGAGTTTTAATTATTTTATAACTAAACGGATTTTTGTCGCTATAAATTTTTACCGGTTCTTTAGGATTTACCCAAAAGTTATATCCTTTAAGCTGAGGATATTTTTCATAATTCATCAGAGGAATACAATAATCAATATAGCCGGCTTTTTTTTGAAAAATAAAATCAAATGCTTGTTCTAAGAGAGTATCGTAATTTAGAGTTATGATGGATGTATTTGTAGAATGCTTTGTAATCGATTCCCAAAACTTATGATAGTAAGGACTGCGTTGATCAGTTTTAATGTTAACAACAAAGTGTAATAGTTTAATTAGATATTCTTTTATATCACGAATTTTTTCATTAGTGTATTTTGCATTTAAGCTTTCATTTTGTTGTATGAAGTAATCTATAAAACCAAACACTGCTTCTAATTGTGGGTATAAATTATTTTTTATGTCCAGATAAAAATTTTCATTGATAAACTCTACAATAATTTTACCTATTTCCGAGTTTAAGATTTCTTCATCTTCACCAGACATAATCATCGGCAACATTTCTTTTTGAAGAGGAACACCATCGGGATGAGAGGCGCCTGCGCCCAACACAAATACGGCATCACGTTCTGGTAAGTAGCGTAAAAATTTTTCGTCGCTCATGTAATGCTCGTTTCGCCCTTTATTTGCAGCGAAATATTCATGTTGTTATTACTTGTTCAATTCGATTAGAACCAGCTTTTTACCCTTTTCGTTTCTGGTATTAGTTGGTTTGTAGGCAAGTTCAAAAATTGTAGATTTTTTTATATACGATTTATACTTAAGCTCGGCGGTTTTAAATTCATCCATTAAGTCTCCGCCTTTAAGAGCAACAATGTAAGCTTTCTCTTTTATAAGCGGTATTGCGTAACGGAATAAAATTATTAATGGAACAGTTGCGCGGCTAACAACTAAATCAAAAGAATTAGCATAGCGCTGAATAAATTCATCACTTTCAACACGAGCATTTTCCGCTGTTAAGTTATTCATCTTAAGCTTACTAATAAATTCTTTTACAGCATCAATTTTTTTTGCTGTAGAATCTACAAGCACACCACGCAAAATTGGTCTGGTAATAGCAAGTGGAATTCCCGGAAAGCCGCCGCCTGTTCCTATATCCAAAAACCTTGAAACTTTTGGAGGAATGAATTCGGAAACGTAAGAAGAAATAAAAATGTGATTTTCTACAATCTTCTCAACATCTTTGCGGGAAATTAAATTAAGTTTCGCATTCTTTTGATTAACAAGCGTTCCAAATAAGGCTAAGCGCTCTAACTGAAATTCATCGGGATTGATCCCGTTATCCCAAAAGAAAACTTTTAACTCGTGTAAATACCTTTCTTGAAGATCCAACCAAATTTTCCAGAATTAACTTTTCAAATATACTAACAAAACCGAAATATCTGAAGGAGTTACACCAGATATTCTTGAAGCTTGGGCAATTGTTCTTGGTTTAACTTTATTAAGCTTTTCGCGCCCTTCGGCAGAGATAGTTTTTATTCTTAAATAATCAAAATTTAATGGAATATGAATTTTTTCATACTTCTCCATTTTCTTGATTAGTTCTTGCTGCCTCTGAATGTAACCCTCATACTTAATATTTATTTCCACTTGCTCGTAGATTTTTTCTGTAGTGATCCGCTGCTTTAACTCATCATCATTTGGCAGTACTTCAAGTATATCGCTCAGTTCAAGCTCGGGTCTTCGTACCAATTTAGAAATTACATCTGCATTATCGGCAAGATTCAATCCTTTCTTTTCAAACACCGGATTTATTTGGCTCGGAGTTATTCTCTTCTTATCAGCAAGTTCTCTTGCTTTAGTAATAATAATTTCTCTTTCATTTAGCTCATCAAACATGTCCTTTGGAATCAGCCCAAACTCGTAACCATACTTCATCAAACGTTGGTCAGAATTATCCTGCCGTAAAAGTAATCTATGTTCTGCTCTTGATGTAAACATTCTGTATGGTTCGTTTGTAGATTTACCAACAAGGTCATCGATCAAAACACCTATGTAAGCTTCGTTTCTTGTAAGCACAAATTCCGGCCTATGTTGAATTTTGAGGGCGGCATTTATTCCCGCAATTAAGCCTTGCCCAGCCGCTTCTTCATAACCGGATGTTCCATTTATTTGTCCAGCAAAATATAATCCATCAATCAACTTTGTTTCTAATGTTAGATCAACTTGATAAGGGGGAAAATAATCATACTCAACTGCATAACCCGGTCGCACCATTTCAACATCTTCAAGACCTTTTATTTTCTTAAGTGCTTCCATTTGTATTTCAACCGGAAGAGATGTTGAAAATCCATTGATATAAATTAATTCCGTATTTAATCCCTCCGGCTCAAGAAATAATTGATGCCGTTCCTTATCAGAAAATCTATGAATCTTATCTTCTATCGAGGGGCAATATCTCGGTCCAACACCTTGTATCTTTCCGGTGAACAAAGGAGAATCGGAAAATCCTTTTTCTAAAATTCCATGAACAGCGCTATCCGTATATGTTATATAGCAGCTTAGTTGAGGAAGATATGGAAACTCATCTTTTGGAGTTCTCAAAGAAAATGGCAGCGGAGGTACATCTCCCGGCTGCTCATCTAAAATTTTCCAATTGATCGAATCCTTATGTAAGCGAGGAGGAGTTCCGGTTTTTAATCTGCCGGCTTCAAAACCCATTTTGATAAATGATTCTGTTAATCCAACGACTGGCATCTCGCCAAATCTTCCACCTTTAGTAGAGGTCATACCGGTGTGCATCAATCCGTTAAGAAAAGTACCGCTGCATACAACAAGAGCTTTACATTTTATTTCTTCACCTTGTAAAGTTCTTACACCAACTATTTTTTTATCTTCTTCAATTGCATCAACAATCATTTCTTCTACAATAGTAATATTTTTGGTTTCGGCAACCAGCGTAGAAGCTATTGATGTATAAACATCTCTATCGTTCTGACTTCTGCCAGCCCAAACCGCGGGTCCTTTTGATCTGTTTAATGTTCTAAACTGAATTCCGGATTGGTCTGCAATTAAACCCATTGCCCCACCCAGTGCGTCAATTTCGTGAACCAAGTGTCCCTTTGCACTGCCGCCAATTGCCGGATTGCAAGACATTTTCCCCATTCCGTTTCTTTCCATAGAAACAAGCCCGACGGAACAGCCCATTTTAGCAGAAGAAACCGCCGCCTCTATGCCGGCGTGTCCGCCGCCCACAACTAAAACATCAAAACTCCTCATTAAATCCTTTCCGTTTCACGTGGAACTGGGAATTGGCACGCGAATTTGTTTTACGACTAATTCCATTGTTTCACATGAAACATTACTTACCAATACAAAATTTCGAAAAAATATTGTTCAAAATGTCTTCGGAGGTAATAACGCCAATTATTTCCCCTAACGAGCTTTCTGCATTTCTGAGATCTACAGAAATAAATTCTCCCGTTAAGCTTTGATCAATTGAACTTTTTGCTGATTGAAGATCTTCTACAGCTTTTTTTAAAGAATCAAAGTGACGGATGTTGGTAACAATTGCTGTTTTTTCTGTGTAATTAGAAGTTCCAAGAGCAACTTCTTTTAATTTGGCAAATAGTTTTTCTATTCCTTCACCGGTTTTAGCTGAAATCAAAGCATCGTACTTTATGTTATCTGGCTTTTCTAGGTCAACCTTATTTGCAACACAAACAATTCTTTCTTTAGAATTTAATTGTAAAATTTCTTTGTATAATGCTTCTGAAAAAACAATTGTTGCATCGTTAAGAAAAAGAACTACGTCTGCTTCCTTTAAAGCAATTCGGCTTCTTAGCACTCCTTCCCTTTCTAGGTTGTCTTCAGTTTTTCGGATTCCGGCTGTGTCAAAAAGTCTAAATAATATTCCATCTAAGAAAAGATCTTCGCGAATAATATCTCTTGTGGTTCCGGGTACTTCGCTAACAATAGCTCGTGATTCCTTTAGAAAATAATTTAATAGCGAAGACTTACCGGCATTTGGTGGACCAACAAGCGCTACATTAACGCCATCCCTAATTACCTTGCCAAATGAAAATGTAGAAAGTAATTGATTAATTTCAAAAATTATTTCATCTATATTTTTAACAATTTCTTGTAAAGACATGAATTGAATATCTTCTTCTGCAAAATCAAGCTCAAGTTCAATCAACGAAGATGTGTGAATTAATTTATCTCGGAGATAGTCGATTTTTTTTGAAAGAAGTCCATCTAATTGATTGCGTGCGCCGCGAAGAGATACTTCTGTTCTCGAATTAATAACATCTGCAACAGCCTCGGCTTGTGTAAGATCCATTTTTCCATTCAAGAAAGCGCGTTTAGTAAATTCACCAGGTTCGGCTAACCTAATATTTTGTTGAAGCAAAATTGAAATGACTTTTTGTACTACAAAAGGGCTACCATGTGTGCTAATTTCAACACTGTCTTCACCGGTAAAAGAATGCCCGTTAGAAAATACCGAAACCAAAACATCATCAATTGCTTCTCCCCCATCTTCCAAAATCTTACCATAATGAAGTGTGTGAGATGCGCAATCAACAAGTTTCTTTTTCCCGGAAAAGACATTATCTACTGATGAAATTGCGTTCGGTCCGCTGACACGTATTACGGCTATTGCACCAACACCGTTAGGTGTTGCAAGAGCAACTATTGTATCTTCATTTTGAGATAGACTTTGCGACATAACGTTTCCTTTCAAATACAAAATTATCATTATTGTAAAGGAGTAACAAGAACCGCGAGATTGAATAGAAGCGAATTTTATTACGTGTTAGTAATTCTTCAGTTGGAATTATACGTATTCGTAATATTTATTTGTTGCAAATTTTTTGCTGTAATAAAAAAGAGAGCCTTCAGTGACTCTCCTCGTTTGTAGTTGGCGATCCCCTCAGAAGCCACACTCATTAAAATAAACCCCAAGTATTTTATCAATTATTTGGCTAGAATAAATTTCTTGGTATCAACAAATAGGTACATTTTCTTCCAATAAAATAAGTAATCCATACTCACCTCTTTTTAAGTTGCTTCTTTCTTATAAGCGAACTTCCACACCACTTACACTTAAGCGCTTTTTTCTGAATTTCTTTACCACAATGCGGACAGTTAATCTTTTTGTTCCAAAAAAATTTCATTCGGGTTTTCTAAAAAAAACTGTAGTAAAATTATCTTATGTGGATTAATGGATGGGTTAACTGAGCGGTTAATTAAAAATTTATTTTAATAATTCGGAATAGGACTTATGGTACTCTTCTGCATACAAGCGGGAATACTCTTTTCTAAACAGATCGTACGTTCCTTTTGCAAGTGAGTGGTTTCCAAGTTCAATTAATGTGGTTATTTTGATAGCTAATCCCATTTCATTTACAGAATCTAGCAGTAAAATCGAATCTGCTATCTGAATTTTGATTTCCGGATCAAGTTTGTATGCAATTACAATCTTTTTCAGTTTAGCAAGTGATTCCTCTATGAATTGTGTCTTTTGTCCATCGAACCACTCATAAGCTTCGCCATGCAAAAGCTCTCCCCTAGAAAGTATTTCTTTTATTTTGGAGATTTCTTTGAGAATCTCTCCATTATTATTTAAAACAGACTGATAATAAATGTAATCGCAAAAGGCACCGTTACTTAAGAATAACTTCCAAGAGTTGTGTTCAAATTTTATTTCAATAGTATCTAGTTTGGAAATTAATTTTCTCAATTTATTGATAGATACATTTCTATTATTCTTTGTACTCTCGTTATTCGCCTCCGGCCATAAATATGTGGTCAATGCCTCAGTAGTTATTCCATAATTAGAACCATTGTATGATTTCATTAGCAATAAAACGAACAACTGTTTTATCTTAGGTGAGAACTCCTCCGTGATCTCGTTGGAATTTTTATCGAATACTTTAAAATCGCCGAATAAATAGATGCAATTTGATTTTCTTAATTCATTGTCTTGTAAATAGCTTATACGTTTTGCAGAGACAAGTCTTTTCTTTTTCCACCGGACATATAAATAGACCGAGATGATTAACGCCAACGAAAACATTATTGCAATTATTGCTTTATACTTCTGTAAAAGATTAGGATAAGAAACTGCTTTAGGCAAAAGATTAAAATCCGCTTGAGTAAGAAGAGGATACTCTAAAGACTGAACATAAATGAACAAAGAGTCTTTACCTTCCTTTTTTGCACGTACTGTAATTATTTTGTTGTTTAGTTTATCATAAAAAAGCGGTGAATTAAAATTGTGATGTGTTCTGAAAGAATCACTCACTACATTAAAAGTTTTGGAATCTAGTGAATAACATAAAATTCGGGTCGTTTTTTCTTCGCTAGTAAGAGTTGAATCACCAAGAAAAAATATTTGATTTTTCAGCGAATCAAAATAAAGTGCTGGATAAGCAAACATCTTGCCGGTACTATTTCCAGTATCTATAATTTTTTTAAGAGATGTGTCCTTCATATTTAGAAAATAGAGATCGGTTAGCCTTCTATATTTTTCTATCTGTATGCCGCTTTCATTTCCAAACCCTTCAAATAAGAAAAATTCACCGGTATTATTTTTCTTACCCAGTATTGCCCCATTTCTTGGAAGTAATTTATCTCCTTTCAACGGAATTTTGATCCACCTTTTTGATTTGAAATCATATTTCTGTAAATCATTTTTAGCAGTATAATAGCCGTATCCCCCAATCATAAATAATCCACCATCCAACGGATTTATAAATAGATTACTTCCGTAATAGTGACCTTGATGAAAAATTGATGAGTCAACGTCACTCCATACTTTTTCGTTTTCATCATAAACCGATACCTTGCCACCACCAGCGTATAAAGCATATAATTTTTTGTTTGTATCATTATAAATTGCAGTATAACAAATTTGTTTTAATGGCAATTTATAGTGTTCTTTCTCAGCAACGTGTTTAGCTAAATCGTAATAATAGAGGAACTTGTTCCCGATTAAAATAAGTCTATTGTTTTTCGAATCGTAAACAACCGGGGGATTTATTTCTTTTTTTACTCCCGGAAACGGTCCTATCTTAGCCACATCTTTAAACTGATAATGATTAAGAATCATCCACTGGGGTTTAAAAACTTCAGCATCTAGATTGGATTTTGAATCTTTAGCAATATTTCCGGCTGGTTCTCCCAATTTCCAATAATGCCTCAACTTATTTTCATCATCATAGATTTTTATGTTTCTAAGACGAAAGCACGCTATATCATTTTGCCGTACATTAGACTCAATGAATGATCCGAAAACTATCTCCGTGTTGTAGATTACCATTTCTCCAATTTTCGTTTCTACAAATTGAATTCCATTAAAAGAAAAAATGCTGTTATAGTTTTTCAAATCCACAACTAAATTCAGATTAAACCAATTTCCGCTGGCAAAGAAACTTTTTGCTCGGGTAATTCTTTTTTTAGTCGGTTTGTTGTTAACCACTAATTGTAAACTTGCAGAATCTGCCTTGGGAATGTAAAGCAATCTAATGGAGCTTTGTTTACTGAAGATGTTAAAAACAAATCCGTATTCATTAGGATTATTTATGGAGATTTCGCAGGATAAATGATATTTATTTTGTACCAATAGTTTACTACCAGAACCAATTCGAAGAGAAGTTCGATCTTCTAGTTTTCTATTTACAAAACTAAAATCAAGCCCGTTAAACGATTGACTTTGAGCAACATTAAATTCGTGAACAAGTAAAATTAATAGCAAATACCATTTTTTCATGAGCAATATAGCTGGTTTCCTTTGTTTGACTGTTAATTATGTTTTAGTGAAAAACGAATTTTTTCTCTTAACTAGTTAACACAATAACATCAAAAGCAAAACGAATCGGCAACAGGGCAAATCTCAATCTATTCATCAATTTTATTCTGTCTTCGCCACTATTACATATAATTAATAAATCAATATCGCTTTTATTATCGTCTGTATTCCGGGCATGGGAACCGAAAAGAATTATCTTCTCAAGTTCTATTGTTGAAAGAAGTCTTTCTTTAATTTGTGTTGTTATCTGTTCACTTAACATAAATAGGTAAACTTGCGTTATGTTCTTATTAAATATACATGTTGACTGTTTATTAAACAATCTCTGCTTTTAAGTTAACTGAAACTTTCCAAGAAAGTGAATTGTATGAGCGGTAAATTATGGTATAAAATTTTCGAGTAATATCATGGCATTTAATTTCAACAAGTTTACTGTAAAAACACAAGAGTTGGTTCAGAACGCAATTGAGATTGCGCAAAACTACAACAATCAAATTGTTGAACCAGAACATATTCTTGCAGCCTTAATGCAAGATCAAACAAGTGTAGCGGTTTCTCTTATACAAAAAGCCGGCGGAAATTTAAACCAAATGAAAATTAAAACCGGCGAGCTTTTAGAAAAACTTCCAAAAGTAACCGGTGCCGGTATTGGAAACCAGCAGCTCTCAATTAATTCTGTTAAGCTGTTCGATCAATCGGTTGAAGAAGCAAAAATTTTAAAAGACGAATATGTTTCTATTGAACATATTCTTCTGGCTTTGACAGAAGAAAAAGGTGTTTGCGGCAAATTGTTTTCGGAAAATGGAATTACAAAAAATATTCTTCTATCAGCACTAAAAGATATTCGAGGAAATCAGCGCGTTACAAATCAGAATCCGGAAGAAACTTATCAGTCGTTACAAAAGTATGGACGAGACTTAAATGAACTTGCCCGCTCGAATAAACTTGATCCTGTAATTGGAAGAGATGAAGAAATAAGACGGGTGCTTCAAGTTCTTTCGCGCAGAACTAAAAATAATCCGGTATTAATTGGCGAGCCGGGTGTTGGTAAAACGGCAATTGCTGAGGGAATTGCACACAGAATAATTGCCGGCGATGTTCCGGAATCGCTAAAAACAAAAAAAATTATTTCGCTTGATATGGGCGCGCTTGTTGCCGGCGCACAATACCGCGGTCAGTTTGAAGACCGCCTTAAAGCGGTTATTAAAGAAGTACAAGAATCAAATGGCGAGATAATATTATTTATTGATGAGCTTCATCTGCTGGTTGGCGCAGGCAAAACAGATGGTGCTATGGATGCGGCAAATATTTTAAAGCCTGCTCTAGCAAGAGGCGAGCTTCATGCTATAGGTGCAACAACAATTGATGAATTTAGAAAGTATATCGAAAAAGATGCCGCTTTAGAAAGAAGATTTCAGCCGGTACTTGTTGCTGAGCCAACAGAAGAAGATTCGGTTTCAATTTTGCGCGGATTGAAAGAGCGCTACGAAATTCATCACGGCGTTAGAATAACAGACAGCGCCATTGTTGCGGCTGTTCAACTTTCCAACAGATATATCTCTGATAGATTTCTCCCGGACAAAGCTATTGATTTAATAGATGAATCGGCTTCTAAACTTAGAATAGAAATTGATTCTATGCCGGAAGAACTAGACGCAATTGAAAGAAAAGTAAAACAGCTTGAGATTGAACGGGAAGCATTAAAAAGAGAAAGCGATTCCGATTCAATAACACGACTTAATGAACTACAAAAAGAATTAGCGGAAATACTTGGCAATAGAACTAGTCTGCGAGCACACTGGCAACTTGAAAAAGATAAGATTCATAAAATCCGTGCGATGAAAAGTGATATCGAAAAAGCTAAAGCGGATGCGGATAGATTTGAGCGGGAAGGAAACCTAGGTAAGGTTGCCGAGATTCGTTATGGTGTAATAAATCAATTTGAAAGAAACATTAAAAAGGAAAGTGAAGAATTAGAAGCAATTCAGAAAAACAATAAGATGCTTAAGGAAGAAGTTGATGCGGAAGATATAGCCGAAGTTGTTGCTAAATGGACGGGCATTCCGGTTAGTCGAATGCTTGAGAGTGAGAGAATTAAATTGCTTCGCTTAGAGGAAGAGTTACATAAAAGAGTTATAGGGCAAAACGATGCCGTTTCTGCTGTAGCCAATGCAATTAGAAGATCTAGAGCCGGATTGCAAGACGCACACAAACCAATCGGATCATTTATTTTTATTGGAACTACCGGAGTTGGAAAAACAGAACTTGCCCGCGCATTAGCCGATTATTTATTTAATGATGAACACGCAATGATTAGAATTGATATGAGTGAGTATATGGAAAAGTTTTCTGTTAGTCGTTTAATTGGCGCTCCTCCGGGATATGTTGGCTATGATGAAGGCGGACAGCTTACAGAAGCGGTTCGCAGAAGGCCATATTCGGTTGTTCTGCTTGATGAAATTGAAAAAGCGCATCCGGATATTTTCAATGTTCTTCTTCAAGTGCTTGATGATGGCAGATTAACCGATAACCAAGGAAGAACTGTCGATTTCAAAAATACGATCATAATTATGACTTCAAATCTTGGTTCGCATTTGATTCAAGAGAAGCTGAGTGAATTAAACGAAGACAATTTTGAAAACATAATGGGTGAAATGCGAATTAGTTTAAGTGAATTGCTGCGGGCTACTATTCGTCCAGAGTTCTTAAATAGAATTGATGAAATAGTTTTATTTAAACCGTTACTAAAAAGTGAGCTAAAAGGAATTATTGATATTCAATTGCAAAAAGTAGGCGCTATACTTCTTGAGAAAAATCTCATACTCGAAATAAATGATGATGCAAAAGATTTCTTGCTTCAGCATGGGTATGACGTAACATTCGGCGCCCGTCCGCTTAAAAGAACAATACAGAAATACCTTATAAACACACTATCCGCAGAAATATTGATGAATAAATTTGAAAGCGGAGACACAATTTATGTTTGTTGTCCCAAAGGGGATAAACTGCAATTTGTTAAAAAGTAATTTCTGGGCGATTAAAAAATGTTTGATCGCCCAAGAATTGTTTTGCTGAAGCTTCTGAAGCATTGTATCTACTATCTTTGCGAACGGAGCGAAGCTAAATCAATAAAAATTTTTAAATTAAAATCTAAATTGCTTACCAACAAAGAATTGCAGATCAAGCCGTTACTCGTTCAAGGCAAAAACATTCAAAAATAATTTTTCAGAGGCATCTACAAAAGAAATTATAAATTTTTTAGCGAGCGGTTCCTTTCTTATTTTTCAATTATTAAATAACCGATTATTAAATAACAATAAGTACTTACTTGAACTCAAAAATATTAATAGCTTTATCTTTTGTTTTTATTCTTAGCATTACACTAAAATCACAAAACAAGACGGTTAATGCAGTAAAAGCAGCAGAACCAATAGTGCTTGACGGATATTTAAAAGAATCAGTTTGGCAAACCGCAAATACAATTAGTGATTTTATTCAGCAAGAACCAGTTCCCGGTAATCTTCCAAGTTTTAAAACCGAAGTAAAAATTCTTTACGATGCAGAAAATATTTACATCGGCGTAATGTGTTATGATGATGAACCACAAAAAATAATTGCACGCGAGATGAAGTGGGATGGATTTATTAGCGCCGACGATAATATTAAACTTATCTTCGATACATTTAACGACAACCGTTCGGCATACTGGTTTGGTACAAATCCGCTAGGCGCACAAGATGATGCGCTTCTTACCGGCTTTGAAAGGAAAGATTTTAATGAAGACTGGAATGGTGTTTGGGAGGTTGAATGCAAAATTTTAGAGAATGGATGGAGCGCGGAATTTGTCTTTCCATTTTCTACTTTTAAGTTTTATGATAAAGAAAAACAGAATTGGGGCTTTAATATTCTCCGCGAAATAAGAAGAAAAAATGAAGAAGTAATTTGGACTTCTGTAGGACGTAATCTTGGATTATTAAAAATATCTTATGCCGGAGATTTAACCGGAATAGAAAATATAAAGCGTGGAAACCCAATATACCTAAAACCATATTTTACTGCCGGCGCTCAATTTACTAATGGCGAAAAAAGCTTTAGGCGAGAACCAGGTTTAGATTTGAAATATGGTGTTACAGAAACATTTTCAATTGACGCAACTTTTAACACAGATTTTGCACAAGTAGAAAGTGATAGAGCAAGAATTAATTTAACACGCTTTCCATTATTCTTTCCTGAGAAAAGAGAATTTTTTCTTGAAGGAAAGAAAACATTTGATTTCAATCTTGGCGGACAGAACACATTATTTTACAGTCGAAGAATTGGAATCAGCAACGGCAATCAAATTCCAATTCTTGCCGGAGCAAAACTTGTTGGAAGAGTAAGCGATTTTGAAGTAGGCGCAATCAATATGCAGACCGAAGGTATTGGCAATGAGCCAACCACTAACTATGGAACAGCACGCCTTAAATATGATCTATTTAATTCTTCATACGTTGGTGTTTTAGCAACAAATAAAGTTTCCGAAAAGGGGAGCAGTAATTCTTTTGGCGGCGATTTTAATCTCTCTTTCAACGATTTTCTTAGTGACAAAAACTTAATTATTTATTCTGCTTTAGCAAAAACAAACGAAAGCGGCGGCTCTAAAAATTCATGGGCTGGAAATTTCTTTATAGATTTTCCAAATGATTTAATTGATACTTATCTCGGTTATAGATTTATACAAGAAGGCTTCAGCCCAACAATGGGTTTTGTTTCCCGCAAAGGTGTAAAACAACTCGTATATAATCTTTCCGTTTCACCAAGAATTAACTCCGGTGGAATTAAGAGATTAGATTTTGTGCCTGTGGAATCAAGCTTCTTTTATGATAACAATAACGAGCTTGAATCCGCCAACCTACTTTTTAGTCCATTGGGAATTGTGTTTGATAGCGGAGATGAAATTGCTTTTGGGATTGGGCGTACATTTGATAGACCAACCGAAGATTTTGAGATATTTGACACTACAAAAGTAAAGGCTGGAGGCTATTGGTACACAACATATGGTGCAGGAATAGAAACTAATCCATCAAGAACAGTATTTGGGGAAGCCGAAATAATAACGGGCGGTTTTTACAATGGAACAAATACTTCTGTTAAAACAAGAGGATCCGTTTCTTTAAGCAAACACTTAACTCTATCCGGTGATTTTACTTATAACAAAATTAATATGTACGATAACTCTTTCAGTACAAGCGAAGTTGGAACTAGACTAACATATAATATCTCTAGAAGAATGATAAGTTCAATTTTTGCACAGTGGAACAATGAATTAAACCAAGCTAATATTAACTACCGCTTCAACTGGAAACCAAATATTGGCAGCGATGTGTATCTTGTTCTCAATCAACTGATTTCAACTGAAGATAAGCTGCGCTCTAAAGATTTTGCTATACTTGCTAAAGTAGTTTGGATGTTAATAATATAATTGCCATTAAAGAACAAAGACTGTACAGCAACGAACTTTATTAAGAAAATAAAATGAAAAAAATATTAATCACAGTCATATTGTCTTTGCTTTGTTTGGTTAATGCAAATGCACAAACCCAAAATAAAAATTATCCGGATGTAACAATTTTCGAAGATGCGATCCGTCATTTCAACGATACCCTTGCACTCCAATTTAAATTCCAGCGTTACAAGCCATCTCAAGTAAAAGAAATTGCATGGAACATTGTAAAGTATCAAAACGCAGATGGCGGCTGGCCGAAAAATCTTGATTGGCTTGCAATAATAGAACCCGATTCGGTTCGCAAACTATTAAATGATCACTACAAACAGAGTACATTAGATAACCGCAACACCTATTCGCATGTTGAATACCTTTCGCAAGCCTATATGATTACAAAGGAAGTAAAATTCAAAGAGAGTTCTGAGCTAGGATTGGATTATATTTTTAATGCTCAAAGAACATCCGGAGGGTGGCGCGGCTGGGATGTTGATGCTATTACATACAATGATGAAGTGATGACTGGAATTATGACTATGCTAAATGATATCAAGGATGGCAAAGAACATTTCCGTTGGATTGACGAAACAAGAAAACGAAAAGCCGAGTTAGCGCTCTCAAAAGCAATTGATGTTACGTTGAAATGCCAAATTATTGTTGATGGTAAAAAAACCGGATGGTGTCAGCAGCACGATCACAATACACTGCTTGCAATAAAAGCCCGCATTTATGAACTGCCATCTATTTCGTCACTTGAAACTGCGGCTGTTGTAAAATATTTAATGAAAATAAAAAAACCATCATCAGAGGTTTCCGAAGCAATCATTTCTGCTGTTGATTGGATGAAAAAATCTAAAATTTATGGCGTTAAAATAGTTACGGATAAAAAAGATTCCTCTTCATCAACTTACAACGCGCGCAGACCAGATAAAAAATTAATTAAGCACAAATCCGCACAACCTATTTGGGCGCGGTTTTATGAAATTGATACAAACAAGCCATTTTTTTGCAACCGGGATGGAATAAAGGTTTATTCGTTTGTTGAAATTTTACCGGAAAGAAGAAGAAACTATGCGTGGTATGGATATTGGCCGGCGGAAATTATAAACGATCTTTATCCAAAATGGAAGAAAGATAATAATCTCAACTAAACTTTCTTAATTGAATAACATTTTAAGAAAAAGAAGGGTAAACATGTCTAACATTAAAGTTCTTTTCGAGAATAATAGAAGGTGGGCAGAAGAAACAACAATACAAGACCCAAATTTTTTTGAAACTCTATCCAAGCAACAATCACCACAATATTTATGGATAGGCTGCTCAGATAGCCGCGTACCGGCAAATCAAATTGTGGGGCTTCTGCCAGGAGAAATTTTTGTTCACAGAAATATAGCCAACGTAGTTGTTCACACAGATTTGAATTGTCTATCCGTAATTCAGTATGCAGTAGATGTGCTAGAAGTTAAACACATAATAGTTTGTGGTCATTATGGTTGCGGCGGTGTAAGAGCTGCGCTTGAAAAGAAAGAACATGGTTTAATAGATAATTGGCTTCGTCACATAAAAGATGTTTACCATTTTCATCAAGACAAAATTGAAGTTCACGCTCATGATGATGAACGCACGGATACATTATGTGAGTTTAATGTTTATGAACAAGTAGCAAATGTTTGCCACACCACAATTGTTCAAAACGCCTGGAAGCGGGGAAAAGATTTAACGGTTCATGGGTGGATTTACAGTTTACATGATGGCTTAATTAAAGATTTGGGCGTTAGCGTTTCAAACGAAGAACAAGTTAAAGCTGTTTATAGAATGAAATAATTACATAATGAATAAAACAAAACTTGAACTTCTTTCGCCTGCAAAAAACCTTGAAACCGGAATTGCCGCAATTGACTGCGGCGCAGATGCCGTTTACATAGGCGCTCCAAATTTTGGCGCAAGAGAATCTGCCGGAAACCCAATTGAAGATATTGCAAAGCTGGTTAACTACGCTCACAAATTTTGGGCAAAAGTTTTTGTTACAGTTAATACTATTGTTTATGATAATGAACTTGAAGAAGTACAAAGTTTAATAAGTAGGTTATATCAAATCGGGGTTGATGCGGTAATATTTCAAGATATGGGGATTCTTGAAATGAACCTTCCGCCAATTCCGCTGTACGCGTCTACACAAACTCATAATTATGAAATAGACAGAATAAAAATTCTTGATCAAATTGGTATTAAGAGAGTAATTCTTGCGCGTGAACTTACAATTGAAGAAATAAAAAATATTAAAAAAGAAATTTCAGCAGAACTTGAATTTTTTATTCATGGCGCGCTTTGTGTCAGCCTAAGCGGTCAGTGTTATATGAGCCAAGAATTAAGCGGGCGAAGCGCTAACCGGGGCGAGTGTGCTCAAAACTGCCGATTGCCTTATTCACTGATTGATGCGAACAACAAAGTTCTAATTTCTGATAAACATTTACTTTCTTTACGAGATCTGAATCTTTCCAGATATCTAAATGATTTGGTCGCAGCCGGAATTACTTCTTTTAAAATAGAAGGAAGGTTAAAAGATGTTGGTTATGTAAAAAACATAACAGCATTTTATAGACAACAGCTTGATGATATAATTAAAAATAATTCAAAGTATGAAAAAGCATCTTCGGGTGTTTCCATTATTTCTTTTGAGCCGGATCCGGAAAAAACATTTAACCGTGGCTTCACTTCATACTTTGTAAATGATCGCGGTGACGATGTTTCTTCTCATGATTCTCCGAAATCAAAAGGAAAATATTTAGGAAAAGTTACTACTGTTGCTAAAGATGGTTTTACAATTGGCACAACAGAAAGAATTACCAATGGAGATGGAATTTGTTTTTACGATGAACACGAAGCTCTGCTTGGAATGAGTATTAATAAAGTTGAAGGGCAAAAAGTCTTTACTAAGGAATTGCAAGGAATAAAGAACGGAACAAAAATATACCGCAACTTCGATTTCGCTTTTGATAAAGAACTTGGCAGAGAGTCTAAGAGAAAAATAAATGTGGAGATATTGTTTTCGGAAACAACATCCGGGTTTTCAATAACCGCGTTGGACGAAGACGGAATTTTTGTGAATATAGAAACCGAAACTGCAAAAGAAATTGCTTCTAACAAAGAACAAGCAACAGAAACCCTGCGCAAACAATTATCAAAAAGTGGCGGAACTATTTTTAACATTACAAAAGTAAGTTTAGAAGTACCGCAAGCCTACTTTTTTCCAGTAAAGATTATTAATGATTTGCGAAGAGAGATTTTAGTTAAACTGGAAAAAGAAAGAACAGCAAAGCATCCAAGCGAAGTCTTTCACAAAAAGCATGCTACAATTAGACTCAACGAGGTTGATTATAAATCAAATGTAGTGAACAAACTAGCACATCAGTTTTATGAAAATTTGGGCGCACAAGAAATTGAAGCCGGCTTTGAACTGCAAGACAAACATTCAAACAAAACAGTAATGACTTGTAAATACTGCATTAAGGATGAACTAAACCTTTGCCCGTTCGATACGGATGAAAAAGTAGCCGAGCCCTTATTTTTAGTAAACGGCAACACTAAATATCAACTGGTTTTCAATTGTAAAGACTGCTTGATGGAAATATTGCGCGCGTAGATATCTTGTATGCATCAACGACCCCCATTTTTAATAAAATATTCATTTTTTTTCACGATAATACTCATAAAGACTCATACTTTTATTTCAATACTTTGAACTAAATTCAACTAAGGAAGATATTCGGTGCGATTCAATAATATAATATCAAAAATTTTGCTTGTTTATGGAATATTTTCTTTCCTTTTTGTCATAGGTAGTTTTTTAATTTGGAAAAAACAGAAAAACCTTCTTATCGAAAATTCGATAGAAAGAAGAAAAAAAGCAGAGCTTGTTTTTGACAAAACTGTTCAAACATTGAGCAATCAAGTAAAAACCTTTACTTATGACTATACTTATTGGGATGAAACAGCCGCATTTGTAGGTAATCCAACAAAAGAATGGGCAAAAGTAAATATCGAAGAGACCATACCAAAATTCAACATCTCTTTTATTTGGGTATTAAATCAAAAATTCGAACCGGTTTATTCATACAACATTCTCGATAATCATGAAAACGCACAAATTCCTCTTGATAATTATGCCCTTCGCGAAATAATAAAAAAGGAAAAGTTTCCTCATTTCTTTTTGAGCACCAAAGATTATTTATTGGAGCTTTGTGGCGCCCCAATTCAAATGTCTGAAGATTTTGAACGCCTTGGCAAACCATTTGGTTATATGTTCACCGCGCGGGTTTGGGATAAGAACTACATTGAAACCTTACAACAACAAACCCAATCTGAAATAAGGTTGGTTTTACCAAAAGATATTAAAAGCACCGATTATGTTTACAACCCCCAAACAAATCCGGAATATATAATTGCTCAAAAAACACTTAAAGATTATAAGGGAAATACAATATTATTTTTAAGTTCTTTGTATAAAGACAATTCAATTAATATGTTAAAAACAAGCTATAATCTATACTCTACCATTTGGTATAGTGGTGGCGCTGTTTTGCTTTTAGTGTTATTGTTTTTAATGAACATGTGGATATTTAAACCCATTAAAGTTCTTTCTAAAAGTATTTCATCAAGCGAATCAAACGAAACAAGTGAATTACTTTTACTGGCAAAAACCAATAATGTTTTTGGTGATTATGCTAAGCTATTAATAAATTTTATTAAGCAGAAAAAATTTCTTGAAGACGAAACGAAGAAACGTAAATTGGCTGAAGAAGCGCTACTAATTAAATCCAGCGCAGTTGAACAAAGCCCGGTTAGTATTATGATAATTAATACAAATGGTAAAGTAGAGTATGTTAATCCAAAATTTGTTGAAACTTCCGGCTATAAAGTAGATGATTTTGCAGAAACAAAATCATTAAATAATTTACTTGCTCACCCTACATATCAATTATTCCAAAGCATACTTAAATTCATTAAATCCGGGTTAACATGGGAAGGTGAATTTCTTAGTAAAAATAAGAATGGGTCGACTTATTGGGAACACGCTTTGGCCGCTCCTATCAAAGAAGAAAACGGTAAGATAGAACGGTTTGTTGTTCTAAAGGAAGATATTACAGAAAAGAAAAAAATATTTGAAGAACTAATTGCAGCCAAAGAAGAAGCAGTAGAATCTAGTAGAGCAAAAGGGGTTTTCTTTGCAAACATGAGCCACGAACTTCGTACACCATTGATTGGTGTACTTGGTTATGCCGAAATGTTAATGTACGATCAAACCAACAAGGAAACTTTAGAAATAGCACAAGTTATTTATAAAAGCGGAAAGAGATTATTAGATACTCTAAATATGATTTTGGATTTGTCTAAGGGAAAAAACGAAGCCGGACAAGTAAATTTAATAGAATTAGAATTTAATTCGTTTATTGAAGAATCCTTTAGGTTGTTTGAGCAAAGCGCTAAGAAGAAAGGATTGTTGTATAATTTGTACAAAGAAAAAAAACACAAATACTTTGTCCAATCAGACCCAAAATTATTAAGCAGCATTTTTAATAACCTATTAAACAACGCTGTAAAATTTACAAAAACCGGAAAAATAGAATTAAGAGTATCGGCAAACAACGAGAATGTGATTCTTGAAGTGACTGATACTGGAATAGGAATACCTAGGGAATCTATTGATTTGGTATTTCAAGAGTTTAGACAAGTAAGCGAAGGAATTGGTAGAGCTTACGGAGGAACAGGTCTTGGTTTGTCCATTGTTAAAAAATATACCGACCTGTTAAAAGGAAGCATTTCGTTAAAGAGTACGGTTGGAATAGGTTCGACCTTTACGTTTACAATTCCTTTGTTAAGAATAGAAATAGAATAAAATAACCAGTTGTTTGAAATAAGCTTTATGTGGTTAATAGCAATTTTTATTCAAAGAATGGAACGCAGATTAAACGGATTTATTATGATACTTCGAAAAACTCAGTATATGTTTTCATAGATAAATTTTGAATCGTTGCTTTTAACTTCGTTATGTAAATTTTCAAATTCAAATTCACACATTCACAAAGGGCAAAATTTTGTACTCTATAGTTAAAAGTAGACTTTGGGGCAGTTAAATAATTCTAGAAGAAAACAATATTTCTATTTAATTAATGACCCGCTTTGTTTTAGCAGATCGCGTTCACTTATCTTTGCGTTAAACTGAGCTGTAGATAATCTGCTTTGGGCTGTTATATAATTTTTCTGTACATCTCTAAATTCAATGGGAGAGATTGAGCCGAGTCTAATTTGCTCTATTGCTAAATCTAAATTCTCTTTAGCAACAGAAACGTTTTCTGTTTCGAGAGAAAGTATTTCGTTATTCTTTTCGTAATTCTTATATGCAATGATTAAGTTAGATTCAACAACAGCTTTTGTCTGACGAAGCTTAATTTCGCTTTTATCCAAATTAATAAGAGCGTTTTGATATAATAGAGTGGTCCCAAATCCATTAAACAAATTCCACGAAAAATTTAACCCGTAGTTGTAACCAAAAGTTTTATTCGACTTAAAAAAACCGGCATCCGAAACAGCGTTAGAATAAGTATAACTGCTGCTTAATGAAAAGCGGGGCATATATTCAGCGCGATAAATACCAACATCATAAGTAGAAACGTTTATGGCTTTCTCGGATTGCAAAACGTCTACATTGTTTTTATATGCATCTTCTATAAGGTTATTATATTCCAATCCGGCTAACATTTCAAAGCTGTCGTCAACATCAAACTCTTCGGATGTTTTTCTTCCTAGCAAAGTATTTAGAGAAACTTTTAATCCGTTTAGTACAACTTCTTGATTAAGCAAATTTGAGCGGTCTGTATTTAAATCTACTTTCGCGCTTAACACTTCCAATTTTGATGCAGAACCAACAGAAAACTTATCTTCGGTTATTTTTAATCTTTGCCCGGAAATAGCAACGCTTTCAAGAGATACATTATAATTATGTTTTTGACGGACTATATCGTAATAATATTTTATTATATCTGCCACAGAAGTTTCAACTTGCGAGCGAAGTTTAATTTCTCCAATCTCTTTTAGTTCCTTCAATTTGGAAAGAGAGATAAACATTTTCAAACCGTCAAATATTGTCCAGCTTAAAGTAGCTGATGCATTGGTGTTGTTTGAAGCCGAACTTGTTTTATCAACCACCTGTCCGCTTGAGTATTCTTGTTTTGTATTGCTTACAGTTTTTGTTTGAGAAGCAGAAACATTTAAGTTTGGTAAAAACCCGGCGTTGCCTATCGAAAAATTATTTCCGCTTATTTCGGCATCACTCTTGGCAAGCTGTATATCAAAGTTGTTTTCAAGCGCAATTCTAATTGCATCCTTTAATGCGAGTTTTTGCTGGGCGTAAATGTTAAAACCTGCCGTAAGTATTATCAGCAGAAAAAATCTTTGTATATTCTTATTAATTAACATTGGAAACACTCTTTGTTTTTTCTGAGAAGTAAGTATAAACTGCTGGAATTACAAACAATGTTAAGACTGTTGCAAACGTTAGACCGCCAATAACGGCAATACCCATCGAAATCCGGCTTTCGGCTCCGGCCCCTAAAGCAAGCGCAATTGGTAATGTTCCTAAAATGGTTGCAAGGCTTGTCATAAGAATAGGGCGGAAGCGTAAAACAGAAGCTTCTCTAACTGCATCCATTACCGATAGACCCTGAGCTTTCTTCTGATTTGCAAACTCTACTATTAAAATTCCATTCTTGGTAACAAGACCAATCAACATTACTAAACCAATTTCGCTGAATATGTTCATCGTTTGATCAAACAACAGAAGGGAAAGGAGGGCGCCGGCTAGTGCGAGCGGAACAGTAAACATTATAATAAAAGGATCTCGAAAACTTTCGAACTGCGCTGCCAGAATTAAATACAAAAATGTTAACGCAAGAAGGAAAGTAAAGAGCAGAGAAGAAGAACTTTCCTTAAAGTCTTTTGATGTACCCGTTAGCGCGGTAGAAAAAGATTCATCCAAAACTTTGTCTGCAATAACATCCATTGCTTCAATTCCATCACCAATAGTTTTACCCGGTGCTAAGCTTGCAGAAAAAGTTGCCGCAACATATCTGTTAAATCTGTAAAGTTGAGGCGGTGTGCTTTGTGTTTTTATAGAAATAAAATTATCAAGCTGAAGCAGCTCTCCCTTTCTTGATTTTACATAAAGCGTTTGCAGATCTAAAGGTTTGCTTCTGTACTCTTTTGTAAGCTGACCAATTATTTGATATTGCTTTCCATTCATAATAAAGAAGCCGTAACGCTGACCGCTTAACGCAAGCTGTAATGTTTGTGCAATATCAACTACAGCAACACCAAGTTCTCGTGCTTTGGATCTGTCTATTTCGAGAACAAGTTCCGGTTTGCTGAATTTTAAGTTTACATCTACTTGGGCAAAAGTTTCATTCTTGCGAGCCTCATCTAAAAAGTTTGGAATAACATCGCGAAGTTTTTCTATTGTTGGAGCTTGAACAACATACTGAACCGGAAGCCCGCCGCCTCGCTGAGTGCCAATTGTTTGGGACTGCACAACAAAAGTTCTTCCATCGCTAAGTGTATTTACTTGTTTTGAAAGACTTTCATAAATCTGCTGCTGAGTTCTTGCTCGTTTCTCGGGATCAACAAGAGAAACTCTAATGAAACCAGCATTATTACCGCCTCCGCCAAAACCCATTGCAACGCCCATCATAATGGATTCGCTTTCCGGTACTTTTTCCTCGAGCAAACTATTTAATCGCTCCATAAAATTATAAGTAAAATTATAAGTTGAACCTTCAGGCGTTGTTGTGCTTATTCTTAATTCATTTCTATCTTCAATTGGCGCAAGTTCTGATTGAAGACGGGGCATTATAAAAGCAATCAACAAAATAGATAGAAGCATAATTACAAAACCTAACCAGCGTTTTTTCAAGAACGAAGAAAGGATTGATTCATAACCATTAATCAGCATTACAAAAAATGGTTCTGTTAATTGATAAAACTTACTATGGTGCGCGCTTCGTTTAATAATTCTTGTGCTTAACATTGGTGTTAATGTAAGAGCAACAAATGACGAAATTATAACAGAGCCCGCAATTACAACTCCAAACTCGCGGAAAAGTCTTCCGGTTAATCCTTGTAAAAACATAATTGGCAGAAAAACAACAGCTAAAGAAACAGTTGTTGAAATGATAGCAAAGAATATTTCCGAAGAGCCCTTCATGCCGGCTTCAACAGGCTCCATTCCATCTTCAATTTTTTTGTAAATATTTTCGAGCACAACTATAGCATCGTCTACAACAAGTCCTATTGCAAGTACAATTCCAAGTAGAGTTAGTACGTTAATTGTGAAGCCGGAGAAATACATAATAAAGAAAGAGCCGATTAAGGAAATTGGAATTGCGAGAATAGGAATTAAAGTTGTTCGCCAATCACGCAGGAACAAGAAAATAATCATGATTACTAGAATGAATGCAATTAATATAGTTTCTTCAACTTCTTTAATTGATTTGCGGATATACTTTGTTCCATCTAAACGAATCTCGGTAACTATATCGGCAGGAATATCTTTCTTCAACAATTCTAATCTTTTATAACACTCATCAGCTATTTCAATATGGTTTGAACCGGGCTGCGGCATAAGTACAACGCTAACCATCGGAATGCCATTAATTTTCAAAACGGAGTATTCGTTTTCCGGTCCAAGCTCTGCATAGCCAACATCCGAAAGGCGAATTAACTGCCCACGGTCTTCTCTAATAATTAAATTGTTGAACTCATAAACACTAAGCATTCTTCCTTTTGTGCGGATAGCCAGCTCAATATTTTCTCCTTCAATTTTGCCAGAAGGAAGCTCAACATTTTCGCTTGTAAGTGCCGAGCGTATTTCTTGAGGAGATACTTTTAACGATGCCATTTTGTATGGATCGAGCCACAAACGCATTGCAAATCTTTTTTCTCCAAAAATGCTAACCTGGCTTACGCCCGGAATGGTCTGTAATCTTTCTTTGAAAATGTTAGAAGCTATGTCAGACACTTCCAATAAATTTTTAGATTGACTCTTTAAAGTAATGTACATAATTGGGTTTGCGTCCGCATCGGTTTTTGTTACTACAGGCGGGTTTGCATCGGGCGGTAAATTGGAAATTGATCTTGACACACGATCGCGAACATCATTTGCGGCATCTTCAAGATCAACGTCAACATTAAACTCTACAGTTATAGAACTTCTTCCATCGCGGCTAACTGATGTTATTGATCGAATTCCTGCAATTCCATTAATGCTTTCTTCAAGCGGCTCTGTTATTTGAGATTCTATAATATCTGCATTTGCTCCGGTGTAAGAAACTCCAACAGAAATAATTGGAGGATCGATACTTGGGTATTCTCTAACACCAAGAAATGTAAAACCAATTACTCCAAGTAGAACAATTACCACCGACATTACAATAGATAAAACCGGACGGCGGATACTTAAGGATGATAAACTCATTTTCAGTTCTCTATTTTCTAACTGCCTCTCTCGCGAGAAACTATTATTCGAATAATATTATTTTTTTATTGAAACCACTTTAACTTTTGCCCGGGGACGAAGCTGCATTATTCCCGAAACAATAACGCTATCACCCATTTTGATTCCACTGGTAATCTGCACTTCGCTTTCTGTACGAATGCCGCTCTCAACGTTGGCGGGAACGGCAACTCCGTTTCTATATAAAAAAACTCTTTCGCCGGAAATATCAAGTGTAAGAGCTTGAGAAGGAATTACCATTGCGTTTTTAACCGAGTTTAAGTTTACTTCAACACTTACATACGAACCAGGAATTAAATCGCCACGGTCATTATTACAAATAGCGCGCACTTGCAAAGAACGGGTAGATGGATCAACCTTTGGTTCCAGCGCATAAACTTTTGCAGAAAACAATTTACCCGATGCTGTTTTAAGGCTTACATAATTTCCAACAGAAATCTCATTAGCAAATCTCTGTGGAATTGAAAAATCCACCTTTACCGGATTTGCGCTTTGTAAAGAAGCTATTTGAGTTGAAGGAGTAACGTAGCTTCCTTCGCTTATGTAACGTAAGCCTATTGTTCCCGCAAATGGAGCGCGGATTTCTGTTTTTGCAATTTGCGCTTTAATGTTTTCAATATCGGCAACAGAAGCGTCAAGATTATTAACAGCGTCTTCATAAGTTTCTTTGCTTATACCATTTTTTGACAGCAGAATTTTTTGACGGTATTCTTTGTCTTCTGCATCTTTCTTTTTTATCTCGGCTTTTTTTAACTGCGCCTGCAAATCGGCATCATTAACTTTTACAAGCAACTCTCCTTTGTTAACCTTTGCGCCTTCTTTAAAGCCAATAGACACAACCTTGCCGGAAACTTCTGTGCGAAGTTGCACTTCCTCGTTGCCAAAGACAGAACCTGAGACATTTAGGTTTGTTGTAAAATTTTCCGGCTTAATAATTTTAACCGAAACTTGAATAACTCCGCCTCTTGCCATTGGCGCAGATTCAATTACATTTTTTTTAGAAGTAAGCTTTGGTATTATTATTAATGCTAGAATAATAATAGCAATAACCGCAATCGAAAGTTTTTTTACTAAAGGTTTGTTCATAATCGGAAAGCCTGGTTTTAATTGTCTATTTATGACATTTAAAATATGAATAAGGTTTAGTTAAGGCTAATATTTCTTTTGTTGAATTGTGCTCTTAACATCTTTAAGTTAGATGCATAATAAAAGTGAATAATGAAAAACTTTCTTCTTCTAATAGCAATTATTCTTGGCGCGGTTCTTCCTTACGGAGATGACTATGTATTTCTTATTCGCTATTTCTTAATGATATTACTCTTCTTTTCGTTTCTTGATATAAAGACCGACAAGGAAATAATTAGAAAGAGTCACTTTGTTATAATGACAATTATTTTGTTCTCTCCATTAATTCTTTTTTATCTCATCAATCAATTTAATAATACAGTAGCTCAAACAGTTTTTGTTACAGCAATTGCGCCTACAGCTATTGCGGCACCAGTTATAATTAGCCTAAAGCGGGGAAATGTTGAGTATGTGATGTTTTCTTTATTGCTTAATAATCTCGCCGTTGCGTTGTTAATTCCGTTTCTAATTCCGCTTGTTACTAATAGCGCCAACTCCGTTAATGCGGGCGATATTCTGTTTCCGGTGTTAGTCACAATTTCAATTCCTTTAACTTTAGCTCAGCTTACACGTTTTGCTTTACCCAAAATTTGGAAATGGCTTGTTGAATGGAAAGATTCATCATTCTATATATTAGTCGCAAACATATACATCGCAACATCCGATGCCTCTACATACATCCGCGAAGAATTATCGTCTAATCTCACAATTGTATTTTTGATTGCCGCTGTTTCCGGTTTGCTTTGCTTATTCTATTTTGGACTTGGCTGGTTAATCGGCGGAAAAAATCTGCGCGCAGAAGCAAGTCAATCACTCGGACAAAAAAACAACGCATTCACAATTTGGATTGCGCTTACATTTATGTCTCCGCTTGCCGCGCTTGGGCCGGTTTTTTATGTACTGTTTCAGAATTCTTACATTTCTTGGAATCTCTACCACTTCAACAAAAAACTTAGTGATGAGTAAGTATCAAAATAACTATAGAATAGACTCTACAAGACTTAAAAATTGGGATTATTCAACTCCCTGGTGGTATTACATAACAATAAATACCAAAGATCACGAAGAATATTTTGGTGTTATTAAAAACGAACAAATGGTTTTGAATGAACTGGGAAAAGTAGTTCAAAGCGAATGGGAGAAGACAAAAACGCTTAGACCAAATGTTGAGCTGGATTTTTTTGTAATTATGCCCAATCATGTTCATGGGATTGTGATAATTAACGAACCAGAACGTAGAGACGACCCGATGGGTCGTCTGAATGAAACATTGAATAACTTATCTAAACATGATACGATTCACCGAATCGTCTCTACCTCATTACAGCCAAATTCTTTAGGGTCAATCATTGGACAATTCAAATCTCTTTGCACAAAAAGGATTCGATCTTTAGGTTATTCAGATTTCGCATGGCAATCCAGGTTTTACGACCGTATAATTCGTAACGAAAAAGAACTTTTTAACATTAGAAAATATATTCGCCCCGTGAGATAATAACATCTATGTTTTACAATCAAAGTTTGACTATATCTCACGGGGTACAGCAAAATCCGCTGAAATGGGAGTTTGAGAAAAACCAGCGGGAAAATATTTTAATATAGTTTTGGTTTTTTACTTGCTGTTTCAAACAACAGACTTATCTTGGAACTATATAAATTTCACAAAAAATCTACATAAAAAACCCGGTTAAATACCGGGGCTTTTCCCAAAAGCTTACTGCTAATATCTAATTGCTATTTAACCACTTCTAAAATCCAATCTTTCACAATCTTCAATGCATCTTCGCTAAAAGTTGTTTCAATAGTTGAATATTCTGATGGAGCTCCGGTTGCCGCCGGTTGAAACAAATGATTAAGTCCCGGCAATTCCAAAATCTTAAAATTTTTGTTGCCGCCGGTTGTTAATGCTTTTTCAATCTCCGGTAAATTTTGTTTTGGATCAACTTGCAAATCTTTTTCGCCATTTAATGCAAGTACAGGAACCATTACTTGCTCAAGTGTTGGTTTGGGATCGTACTTAACAAAAAATCTAAACCAAGGACTAAGAATTTGTTTAACGTTTCTATCAAAGGACTCTTTAGAATTTTCCGGCTTCTTTTTTTCTTCATCGCTCATCTTGCTAATATCATCGTTATATAATGCAAGTAGCTTTTTAAACGCGAGTAAACTATCAACTTCTTCGGCAACTACATTAAATATTCTTGTGTTCTGGTCAACAGCTTTTTTAATATCTTCTTCTTTTAATCCGTTAGCTTTTAAAATCAGCTCGGTCTGAAGAATAATTACATCTTTACCAGAAACGCCGGGACCGGCAAGCAAAACTATAAATGAAACATCATTAGAATTTACTGCGCACATCGGCGCAATCATTCCACCCTCGCTGTGTCCGGCAATTCCAATTTTTTTAGAATTGATTTCTTTTCTTGTTTTGAGATATTCAACAGCGGCTAAAGCATCGGTTGCAAAATCTGCGCTTGTTGCAGAGGCAAAATTTCCTTTAGATTTAGCTACACCTCTATCATCAAAACGAAGAACTGCAATACCGTTGCGCGTTAGATAATCTGCAATAACAAGAAATGGTTTGTGACCCAACAAAGTTTCGTCTCTATCTTGCGGACCCGAACCAGAAACCATTACAACCGCGGGATATTTTCCTTCTTCTTTGGGAAATGTTAAAGATCCGGCAAGTGTAATATTTGCATCTTTATTCTCGAATGTGATCTCTTCTTCGTTGTAAGCAAATGGTTTCATTGGTGTTTGCGGACGCTTAACTTCTGCAACATCAAGTTTATCAACTTTCTTCAGTTCCAGCGGAAGCGACATTCCGCCTTGCTTAAACACACCTTTAATTTTTAAACTGTCTTTAACAACACCAGCTTTATAAGAAGCACCAATTTTATTAATCTCAACTTTGATGGAATCATCTGAAACAAAAACTGAGGAAGCATTAATGTTCGAAACACCTTGATCGGGGCTGTCTAAATCAGCGCCGTAAGTTTTATCATCTATTAGATATATCTTTAAAATTAACCGCAGTTCTGATGCCGCGCTGATTTTAAGTTTTCCATCCCAAAGACTTTCATATTTTTTTTCTGCTTGTTGTGCAGAAAAGCTAACAACAAACAATAAAACCAAAATAAAAACGCTGAAAATTTTTTTCATTTCTTTCTCTGTTTAATTTTGTGAAGCAGAACGCTGATTAACTTAGATGTTTAATGTTTTATCTTAGCCAATCTTAATAATCATAATTAATCAGCGTTCCATTTTTCTTGTATTCGTTTGCTTAAATCTTGGGCACCGCACCAAGCACATCTTCAATAGAAAGATTTTTGATCTCGCCAAGGTTCAACGCTTTAGTTCCTTCTTCAATCTTTGCTTTATCACCAACCACAACGACAATCATTTTTTCCGGAACAACAAATTTGCCAGCCGCTGAAGTAACGTCTGCGTTTGTTACTTTAAGAATATTATCAACAAAATTGCTAAAATAGTTTTCCGGCAAATTATACTGAACCATTTCATCAATTTGTCCGGCAACTTCTGCAACTGTTTGGAAATTACCCGGATAGCTTAGCGCAACCAAATTCTTTCCTCTGTTAAGTTCATCGGCTGGAATTGTTTCTCTAATTCCGTTTAGTTCTTTAAAAAATTCCACCAAGGCTTTATCAGTAACTTCTGTTTGAACGGAAGAACTTGCAGTAAAACTTCCCGGAACCGGTCTAAACACGAAACGTGAAGAAGCACCGTAAGTGTAACCATGAACCTCTCTTAAATTATTGTTCAAACGAGATGTAAATGAACCGCCGAGAATTGTATTCATTACAACCAAAGCATTGTATTCCGGTGTTAAACGTGAAGCACCAATTCTTCCAATAGAAATAACAGATTGAGCTGATCCGGGTTTATCAATTAAATAAACAACTCTGTTTGAAACTTGATCAGCCTCTTTTACTTTTTCCTCTTTAAGATCGCCTTTTTTCCATTTGCCCAAAACGGCTTCAAGTTTCTTTTTAAGTTCTACTGCCTTGATAGCGCCCACCGCAATAATGTAAGCGTTATTAGAAACAAAGTGTTTTTTATAGTAACTCTTTAAATCTTCAACCTTATAATTCTTGATTGTCGATTCCTCTGCTATTCTTCCGTAAGGATGTTCTTTTCCAAAAAGAATTTTGTTGAACGCAATGCCCGCAATTGCAGTTGGCTGATCATGCATCTGCATAAGCGAAGTTAATCTGTCTTTCTTTTTTCTATCTAATTCTTTCTGCAGAAAATCGGGGCGGAGAACAATATCGCCCATAATTTTTAGAGCATCATCAAATTTGCTTAGCGGCGTGTGAAGCATAACAAATGAACTATGTGCGCCGGCACCGGTACGAATTGTTGCACCAAGAAAATCAATTGCATCTGCTAGTTCTAATGATGTTTTTCCCGCAGCGCCTTCATCAAGCATATCAAAAGTTAAACTTGCTACTCCAACTTTATCTGCCGGATCATTTACGCTTCCGGCTTTTATTGAAAGGTTTAGTTGCACAAGCGGCACTTGATGTTTTTCCATTAGAACAACTTGCAAACCATTTGAGAGAACAAATTTTTGAACTGTGGGAAGCTGAAGAGATTTTGGTGCTTGAAGCACAGGCGGTTTAGTTCTATCAACTTCTTGCGCAAAAGTTTGTGTAAATGTTAAAACCATTAAAACAAAAACGAGAGTAAAATTTAATAATGCTTTCATATTACTTTACCTCCGTCTTTGGTTGAATTGCTAAATCTGTTTTTCCTTTTGGAACTATACTCAAAATAACACGAGCATTATCCGGTAAATATCTTTGTGCCGCAAACTGAACATCTTCTGGCGCTAAAGATTTATAACGCGCTAAATCTTCGTTTGCATAATCTGGATTTCCGGTGTAATAGTAATAAGTGTTCAATAAGTCTGCTTTACCGCCAAATCCGCCAGGTCTTTCTAACTGGTCTAAAAAATTTGCTTCATATTGATTTACCACTCTCTGTATTTCTCTTTGAGCAGGGGATTCTTTTTTAATTTTGTTTAACTCTTGTTCGATTACATTTTTAAGTTCTGTTAAATTGTGTCCGCTTCTGGCCGTAGCAACAATCTGAAATTGAGATACAAGTTTGCTCGAAGCTTGATAAGCGTAAACATCCTGTGCAATCTGTAATTCGTAGACAAGTTTTTGATACAAGCGAGAGTTTTTTCCTCCACTTAATACATTAGCAAGTACATCCATTTCCGCATCACCGGGTGTAAATCGAGCTGGAGTAATCCAAGTCATATACAATCTCGGTAATTGAACTTTGTCCTCTATCGTTATGGTTTTTTCTTCATATAGTTTTACCGCTGCCGGGTTTTGAGGTTGTACTGGTTTGCCGGCTGGAATTCCCCCAAACCATTTTTCGACTAGCTTAATAGTTTCTTTTGGATTAATATCTCCGGAGATTACAAGAGAAGCATTGTTCGGAACATAGTATGTTCTGAAAAAATCCACCACGTCTTGGTAAGATGCAGCCGATAAATCTTCCATCGATCCGATTACCGGCCAGCTGTATGGATGACCTTGCGGAAATAAATGTTTTAAAATTGTCTCCTCTGCCAAACCATAAGGACGGTTTTCGTAGCTCTGTCTTCTTTCGTTTTTAACAACATCGCGCTGTCCGTCTAATTTTTCTTGCGACATCGCTTCTACTAAAAAACCCATTCTGTCGCTATCAAGATAAAGAGCTAGCTCAAGCGCATTTGATGGCACATCTTCAAAATAATTAGTTCTATCTTCTGTAGTTGAGCCATTGTTTTGACCGCCTGCCGCTTCAAGTAATTTATCAAAATCACCTTCGGCTACATTTTTGCTTCCTTCAAACATCAGATGTTCAAAAAGATGTGCAAAACCGGTTCTGCCCACTTTCTCGTGACCGGAACCGACATGATACCAAGTGTTAACACTAACGGTTGGAGTTGAATGATCTTCGTGCAAGATTACATTTAATCCATTTGGTAAAACATAACGTGTGTAGGGAATTTTTAAAGATTGTGCCGCAACAACCGAACAAAGCACAAAAAGGAGAAGAAGCTGTTTCTTCATTTTTTCCTCTTATGTTAATTGAAATGAACAGTGAAAATTAGTTAATTATTACATATTCTATGAATACAAAACCAAGTGTTGTTTAGACGTATTAAAACAAACACTGTTTAAGAAACATTACTATTACGAAGTATGCTTTTCTATTTTCGAAAAAGAAAATTTAATCGCGGTCGCGCCATTATGGAAACCAAAATTGTTGAATTGTTTATAACGTCCTCAAAGGTATTTAGCAAATATAGTGTGTTAATTATACTATTGAGACGTCTGAATTATTGCAGACATTGTCTTTGCGAATCCGCCTTTGGCGGATGAAGCAAACTCAAAACTAACTTTTTGAATCAAAATAGAGATTGCTTTCCCGAAACAAAACTTCGGGACAAGCTGTCATTTCATTCCTCGTAATGACAACTAAAAATAATATTTCAGAACTCTCCTATTATTATTTCTCACCTAACGGAGCTAAAAATCCCGAAGGAATTAAATATCTATTAGTAGAATAATAAATTAACCAAAGTCCCACTCGGGGCGAAACAGAGAATATTTTTGCTCAGTTCTATATCGGATTTGAAAAAAGCAAATAGAAATGGAAATGATTTCAAAAAGATTTCTATTGATTTAAATTGAATAGCAAAAATAAAAATTCATCTGGTACCGGGCGGCGGCTGGGCTGCTAGAGTTAATAAAAAGTAACTATGGGCTGTATTTATTCACTCATGTGCGTCGAACAAATACATTTAATTATATAGTCGTCGCTGAAAAATCTTGATGAGTAAGTAAATAAAAGAAGAAAAGCAGTAAATAAGGGTTTAAATTTGCAAGAGGAATAACAAACGATAAT
>CAZVYT010000036.1:0-31247 GCA_964631495.1 uncultured Melioribacter sp.
TACTTTCTTCTAATGGCGGTCATTAGAAATTTTTGACTATTGACAAATCTGGGATTATTCTTTCCTACCTGAGAGCTAAGAGTTTTTGCAAATGCAGTAACACTGCTCCTTAATGAATTAGAAAGTATTAGGTTATCTACTGGCTGCTTAACTGAAAGTGAAGTTACATTAATAATTCTTCCCCAATTTTTTTCTTTCATTCCTGGTAAAACCAAACGTGTAAAACGGACAGAACTCATTAATACTTGCTCAAAAGCATGAGCCCATTTTTCGTCCTGTAATTCTGCAAAATAGCCTGGTGATGGACCACCACAATTATTTACAAGAATATCAATTAAACCATAATTATTCTGAACATATTTTACTAAGTCTTCAATTTCATTGGGTTTATTTATGTCGCATTGTTTCCAAAGAGGTTCGATTCCAAATTGAGATCTGATTTCATTAACAGCTTTCAACAAATTTTTTTTATTGCTTGATGAAATTGCAACTCGGCAACCTTCTTCTAAAAATAATTCTGCAGCAGCTTTGCCTATTCCAGCACTCGAGGCTGTAACTAGAACTGTTTTATCTTTTAAGTGTAGATTCATTATACACCATTTTTTTAAGATGAATTTAACGAGTTTTGAAGAAAGCTTCTTTAAAAAGAAAATGCCGGAGTGAATCCGGCATTTAACTCAGATTTAAGAATTTCTAGTTTTTAATTTGCTCTAATTGGTTATTAACAATTTCTTCTGTATCAAGCGCAATTACTAATTCTTCATTTGTAGGAATTCTCAATACTTTTACTTTAGAATTTGGTTTACTGATTATGCATTCTCCTTTTACATTTAAATTAGCTTCTTCATCAAAATCAATACCCATAAATTCCATTTGGTTACAGACATCTTTTCTAACTAAATCAGAATTTTCGCCAATGCCGCCCGTAAATACTAAAGCATCAACACCACCCATAGCTGCGGCGTAGGCTCCCACATATTTACGAATTTTGTAAGTAAATACATCAAAGGCTAACTTAGCTTTTTTGTTTCCTTCTAACAAAGCATTTTCAATTTCACGCATATCGCTGCTTTCGCCACTTATACCAATAAGACCACTATGTTTGTTAAGTAATGTGTTAGCTTCTGAAAGCGATAAGCCTTCCTTTGCCATTATGTAAAGTATAACAGAAGGATCCATATCTCCACTGCGTGTTCCCATCAACAAGCCTTCAAGAGGAGTGAATCCCATAGTTGTATCAACTGAATGCCCTTTATCAATGGCAGCCATAGAGCAACCATTTCCAAGATGAGCGGTTATAATTTTCAATTCTTCGTAGGGTTTTCCTAGTAAAGAGGCTGCTCTTAATGCAACATATCTATGAGAAGTTCCGTGGAATCCATAACGACGGATTTTATATTTTTTATAAAGTTCATAAGGTATGCCATAAAGGTAAGCTTTTGGAGGCATCTTAACATGGAAAGATGTATCAAATACGCCAACTTGAGGGGTTGTTGGCAGATGTTCTTTTGTGGCTTGTATACCTTTGATGTTAGGTGGATTGTGCAGTGGCGCCAATTCAATATTGTCTTTAAGTGCTTTCATAACTTCGTCTGTGATCAAAACCGAACCACTGAATGTTTCGCCTCCATGAACAACACGATGTCCTACAGCGTCAATCTCCTTTTTGTCTTTTATAACACCATGATTAGGAGAAAGTAGAACAGCAATCACATACTCTATAGCAATAGTATGATCTAATATTTCTCCAACAATCTTTATTTTTTCTTTTTCATAAGGTTGGTGTGTCAAAACTGCACTTGACATGCCAATTCTTTCTACCATTCCCTTAGCTAGCGGAATAGATAAAGTTGTATCCATAAACTGATATTTTATCGATGAACTTCCACAATTCAATACTAAAACTTTCATTCTTCCCTCTTTATTAAGAAATTATTCTGCCATCAGAATCATATTTAAAGAACCCTTCACCACTCTTTTTACCAAGTTTTCGTTCACGAACTAATTTCCTTAGAATAGGACATGGACGGTATCTTGGCTCGCCTAAAGTAGTCCATAAAGTTTCCATCCAAGCTAATACTTCATCAAGCCCCATTGCATCTGCCATTTCAAGTGGTCCCATGTTGAAATTATACCCTAAACGCATAGCTGTATCAATATCTTTAGCTGTTGCAACATCTTCAAGCAAAATGTACATCGCTTCGTTTAGAAGCGGCACAATTGCTCTTGTTGTTACAAAACCGGGGTATTCATAAACTTCTACAGCAGTTTTACCAATCTTTGAAGCAAATTTCTTTATAATTTCAACAGTTTTATTAGATGTATCCATTGCTCGGATCAACTCAACAAGAGGTACTTTTGGCACCGGATTCAAAAAGTGCATTCCAATAATTTTGTCTTTTCGTTTAGTTTTTTCAGCAATTTTTGTTAAGCTCAGAGTAGATGTATTGGATATAAAAATTGTTTCTGGTTTAGCTATTTCATCTAACTCTTTAAAAATACTCATCTTAAGATCATAATTTTCATCCACAGCTTCAATAACAAGATCACAATCCGGAATTTCAGATTTATCAGTTGACCATTTAATTCTACTAAGAATTGATTTCATTTCACTTTGGGTCATAGCCCAGCGAGTAATTTCTCTTTCCATAGTAGCTTTTAAACTATCTTTAGATTTTTCAACTTGCTCCTCATCTTTTTCAACGATAAGTACATCAAGTCCGGCGGCAGAAATTGTTTGAGCAATACCTTGCCCCATTATTCCACCTCCAATAATTGCTACAATATCAATACGTTCTTTTTCTTCAGTTCGCTGAACGTCGCTAAGCAAGTCTTCTAATTTAAGTTTTTCATTTGCCATAAAATTCTCTATTTTCAGTAATTAACCGATTAATTGCTCAATAATTATACCACAATTTATATTTTGTATTTGTGATATAAAAGCAGATTATCTATAATAATTTTCTGGAAAGTGATAGAATTATGAATTTAATGAGAAAAGGACGGATTAAATCCATCCTTTTTGAAATCTGACCAGTGAATAAGTGTTTACCAGAAATGTAAAAAATATCAATACAGTTAAGTTTGGTAAAATTGTTATCAGGTCAGCTTGTCTCCATAATACTTGTAAAAATGCCTCTACAGACCAGTAAGTTATTGTAGCTTTACTTATAAGTTGCATCCAGTCAGGTAGCAAAGAAACAGGAAACCATGATCCACCAAGTGCTGACATAACAAGAATTAATAATGTGCTAAATCCACTTGCTTGGTTAATTGATTTTGCCACAGATATTATTGCCATTCCAAAAGAAACTGCAGCGGCGGCTGAGACAACCATAACCAGAAACAAATTGCCTAGGTTTGAAAAAATCTCTACATCGAAAAGTACCCAAGAAAAAAAGAACAAAACAATAAGTTGTACCACGCCCAATAAAATTGAATAGATATACTTGCTCCAAAGAATTTGAGCACGTGTGATGGGCATGCAAAGAATACGTTTAAGAGTTCCTTCTTGCTTTTCTTCAAACATACTTGTTGCTGCTCCGGATAAAGTAAATAAAAGAAACATCATTGCCCAACCACCAACCGTACGTGTTAATCCGGGATTAGTTATTTTTTTGCCAACAAGTTGTTCACTTTCGAACTTAACTAGATTATTCACAAAACTATTTTCAGAACTAGAATCTGTAGTTTGTTGGAAAAGTGATGTAGAATCTAAAATAGTGATTGACCTAATTAAACTATCTGGGTTAATTTTAAATGTTTCACCAATTATTTTACTCATGTTCTTTATAAATTTTTCCCCTTCACCCTTACCAATTTCATTAATTGCAGTTCTTTGCATTAGAATTGGCAAAATTCGAGGAATTTGCGTGAAAATTGTTTGCTGGATGTTGCCTTGTATGATTGAAGATTCTATTTCATTCTTTGGATCGTAATAAAACTTAAATTTCAAAGAAGTTGAAGTATCAGCTAGAAAATCTTTAGGCATAATTACAGCAGCAGAAATTTTTCCACTTTGTACCCATTCTTTTGCAGTTTTTTCATCAAAATTCAAAGTATCGTTCGATTCTTCGGCAACATAGGTTTTTATTGGTCTTAGTGACTTACTTGAATCAAGCTTTTGTTCAATAAGTTTAGCAACTATAGAATTGCTCTCATTAACCAAAATCAGTTTTGCTCTACCTCTTGGCCCTCCACTGCCACTAAAAATATTACCAAAAATAATTATTAAAACTAACGGTACAACAAATGTTAACAATACGGCTGGTTTATCATTAATAAATCTTATTAAATCCTTAATAATTAATCTAATTATTGTTTTCAATCTCTTAAACTCCTTCCAGTTAGATTTAGAAAAACATCTTCTAAAGTAGCTTGGCTTATTGCAATATAATTATTCGGGATTTTTAACTGTTCTAGTTTAGCATAGATTTTAGAAATCTTTTGATAATCTTGATTTGGAATTAATTCATAATAGAAATCTTGTTCACTTAATCTCCCAATTTCTTCCAGGTCAATAATTTTACTAGCAGTTATAGCGGTTTTTTGGATTTTTACTGTTTCTTTTTGGTTTAATAAATTGATTAATTCTAACAACATACCAGAAGCAATTATTTTTCCATGATCAATTATAGCAAGCTTTGTGCAAAGGCGTTCAGCTTCTTCCATATAATGGGTTGTATAAACAACCGTTTTACCAAGTTTATTAAGCTGATTAAGCATTTCAAAAATTGCATTTCTAGACTGTGGATCTACACCAACTGTTGGCTCATCGCACAAAATTATTTCAGGATTATGCAGTATACTTGCTGCGATATTTAAACGACGTTTCATCCCTCCGGAAAACTCATTTACCTTGTCTTTTCTTCTATCTTTTAACTGAACAAGTTCTAACACTTCTTCAATTTTTTTATTTAATTCTTTACCTTTAATTTCATAGAGTCCACCAAAAATTCTTAAATTAGTTTCAGCTGAAAGCTCTAAAAATAATCCAATATCTTGAGGGACATAACCAAGCTTTTTTCGTACTTGAAGATTTTTACCGGTAATCACTTCTCCGTCAATTGTAATTTTACCACTGTTTGGAGTAAGATATCCAATGATAATGTTCATTAATGTTGATTTGCCCGCACCATTAGGACCAAGCAACCCAAAAAACTCTCCCTTTTCGATTGACAGATTGATATTATCAAGGGCGGTAACATTTTCGAAATGTTTTATAATATGATTTACTTTCAGCATATCTTCTTTTCTATCTTTATTTTAGATTGTTAAAATAATTGATGTACTTTCATAAAAATACGAATTAATGAATCCGATTGATGTACTAAATAAATATTTTGGTTATAACCAATTTAGAGCCGGACAGGAAGAAATAGTAAATTCGATAATATCCGGAAATAGTGTTTTAACTGTTTTACCTACAGGAGCCGGTAAATCTTTATGTTATCAAATCCCAGCATTGTTATCAAAAACTTTTGCAATAGTTATTTCACCATTAATAGCTTTGATGAAAGACCAAGTTGATTCATTAAATAAAAATGAAATTGTTGCTTCATTTGTCAACAGTTCATTAGACTCCCTAACAAATGAAAAAGTTATATCAGAAGTTGCCTCAGGGAAAATTAAAATTCTTTACATATCTCCGGAAAAACTAGCTAACAAAGTATTTATAGAAAAGATTAAGCATTTAGCCCCCGAATATATTTTTATTGATGAAGCCCATTGCATTAGTGAGTGGGGACATAATTTCCGACCTAGCTATAGAAAAATTCATGAATTCATAGAGCTTGCCGGAATAAAGAAAATTTCTGCATTTACGGCTACCGCAACTAAAGAAGTACGTCAAGATATTTTAAAACAACTTTCTCTAGTTAACCCCAAAGTCTATGTCCGCGGATTTGAAAGAGAGAATCTAAATCTCAATGTTATTCCCACTTCACAAAAAAAACAAAAAGTATGTGAGATAATTAAGAACAATAAACTTCCCGCAATTATTTACACAGCAACAAGAAATGGGGCAGAAGAACTTACAGAATACTTACGTAAAGAAATGATTAACTCTGTTTTTTATCATGCGGGATTACCTTCGGAAATGAAAAGAATAATACAAGACGATTTTATGTCGGGCAGAGTTAAAGTAATATGCGCTACTAATGCTTTTGGAATGGGTATTGACAAGAACGATATCCGTTTAGTTATTCATTATAACATGCCGGGTTCTATTGAAAATTATTATCAAGAAATTGGCAGGGCGGGAAGAGATTCAAAACCTTCGAAAGCCTTTCTACTTTTTGAAGATCGCGATAAGCAAATTCAAGATTATTTTATTTCTACTTCTTTCCCTTCAAGAGAACAAATAGAAATAATTTACAATTGCATCTGCGATTATGGCAAAGTTGCAGTAGGAATGACTAACAATATTCCTATAGTATTTGATAATGGATTGCAAAACTTATTTGAAATAAAAAAAATAAATAACGGATTAGTTCAATCTTCAATAAAAGTACTTAGTGAATCTGGCTA
Organism: uncultured Melioribacter sp.; assembly: GCA_964631495.1. Classification (GTDB taxonomy): domain Bacteria; phylum Bacteroidota; class Ignavibacteria; order Ignavibacteriales; family Melioribacteraceae; genus Stygiobacter. Next base: position 6,529 of record CAZVYT010000036.1, read on the forward strand.
CTTACAAATGAAGTCCGATTACAATTCTCAACATTTAGTACGATTTCCTCTTAATCCAAATCAATTACGTTCTTTTATTTCTAATTTTGCATCGCTAACACACAAAGACTTATTAGTAACACTTACAAAAATTTTTGGCAGTAAAATATTTTCTGAATACTGTAGAGTTGATATAAAAAATATTTCTGGACTTTTAGAAACTTTTGAAGACGATATTGTAAATGATTTAAGTGAATTAGCGAAAGGCGGAATTATTGATCTTCAAAAACCTCAAAAGAACCCAACTTTTAGCCTATCTCAGCCGCGAGTTCAGGCAAGCTTACTCAAGCTTAACCTGGCAGAAGTAAAAAAAATAAAGAATAATCTCCTGCATAAGTTAAATTTGATGGTTGAATTTACCGCTACGAAACAATGTAGAATGAGTTATATGCTGAATTATTTTGGTCAAAATGACATCGAATATAAATGTGGAAAATGCGACAATTGTAATGATGGAAATCAAAACAATACACTCGACTATCTGGATGAAATAGTATTAAGAACTTTGCATGAAGCAAAAAGACCTCTAAGAATTAAAACAATTATTCAAATACTTCATGGAAGCAGCACAATTGGCAACATTAGTAAGTTCAGTTCATTCGGTACATGTGTTCATTTTGGGAAAGAAGAAATTGAAGATGCAATTCAACAATTAGTACTATTAAAGAAAATATTAATATTTAATGACACTATAAAACTATCCGATCAAGCGCTCGACTTTTATATAGAAGATAAATCGATAAGAAGTAACGATGAAATTGTTAATTACGAATTTGAATTAAAACTATTCAACCAACTTAGGCAAATTAGAAAGGAAGCATCTGAAAAGTTTGCACAAATCCCTCACCTAATTTGTCCGGATGAAATTCTGCGTACAATTTCTAAAACAAAACCGCAAAATCATTCTTCTTTATTAAGTATTGCCGGTTTTAACCAGCGTATGTATAATAAAATTGGAGAAGAAATTTTATCTGCAATTAGAACTGCAAGTAAACTAAATAATTCTCTAAAAGAAAGAAATAATAGCAACTTACCTCGTAAGTCTAAGCTTATTTTGGAATTGGTTGAGAAAAAATACTCTTTGGAAGAAATTGCTGTTTTATCTAAAACATCAGAATCTTTGTTAGGTATTCAACTTGAAGGTTTAGTTAGGATGATACCAGATTTTGATATTAGTAGTTTAATCAACAAAGAAGAATTGGAAATTATTAATGGTAAAATAGCTGAAGGCGTAACTGACATTAAAGAATTAAAAAGCAAGCTTGGTGTTAAAATTAGTTATGCAAAAATTAGGTTAGTATTAGCAAAATACAATTTCAGCTAATTGCCCCGCTTTTTCTTAAATCTTCTAGAAGTGCTCGCGACTTATTAAAAAACCCTTCCCACTTTTCCCTATCGCTCCCCAATTTTATCAACTCTTTTTCGAAATTTTCTTTAGTTGTATTAAATTTTTTGTACAATATTTCTTTTTTTATGATAAGAGAATCGGGATTGCTTATATAAGTTTCTTCAATAATAAGGTTTTCAACATAAATTCTAACAAGTTTGTCTTCATCCATTTTTCCGTTCTGGCAGGAAAAGAGTGTAAATAATAGAATAACAAATAAAATAATTATGTTATTTCTTTTTACTTGCTTCAAAAAGAATCCTTTTTTCACGATCACTTAGACCTTGATAACCGCTTTTAGAAATTTTATCAAGAATTTTATCAATTTCCTCTTGAGTTACTTCTTCAGCTTTACGAGTTTCGTTTATATCATAATATTGTGCATCTTCAACTTCGAAATTGTTAACTGGTTTCTTCTTGTATCTTGAACTAAATGTATTATTACCAAAATCATTTCGTTTCTTAAAGTTATTAACCATTCTATTTAAGTCAAATTGCTTTTTTCTATCAATTAACAAGAAAATAAACCCAGTAATGGCACCACCAATATGAGCCAAATGAGCAACAAAAGAAGCTTCGCTAACAGAAATAAATTCTAATATAATTAAGAATGTAATGAGGTATTTCGCTTTTACAGGAATTAAAAAGTAAAACATTACATATCTATCCGGAAAAAACATAGCAAAAGCAATCATCACTCCATAAACTGCGCCGCTAGCCCCAATTGTAAAACCATAATTTTCTGAAAGAATTGGAGTACCAAGTAATTGCAAAATACCGGCACCTACTCCGCAAACAAGATAAAATACAAGAAACTTTTTCGAACCCATGATATTTTCGATTTCCATTCCAAACATCCATAACATGAGCATATTGAAGAAAATATGCATGAAATCTCCATGCATAAATTGATAAGTAAAAAGCTGCCATATTTGGAAATTAAACTCCATACCAAATAAAGGATTTAAAGCAAAGTAAAGATTAATATAAAGATCACCAGGTATTCCGCTAAAAGCGATACTTGCAAAAATCTTTTGAATAAAAAAAACAACAACATTTATAATTAAAAGATTTTTAATCATTGGAGGAAAAAGTGAAAAACCGCTTGAGGGACGGTAGTAATCTCGAGAATCTAAACCCATTTTATTTCCTTCGAATTATATGTTTTTCAAAAGGAGGAGTAAGACTTATTGCTAATCTTACTCTTTTCCTTTTTCTATAACATTAATTTAGTTAGCATCGTTCAAAGCAGCAACACCAGGAAGAACTTTTCCTTCCAAGAATTCTAATGAAGCACCACCACCTGTAGAAACGTGAGACACTTTGTCATCCAATCCGGCTTTGCTAATTGCAGCAGCAGAATCTCCGCCGCCAACTATTGTTATAGCTCCCTTTGAGGTTGCTTCTGCTAATGCAAAAGCTATTGCGTTTGTGCCTGTAGCAAAATTATCAAATTCAAAAACACCCATTGGACCATTCCATACAACTGTTTTACTTTCTGAAATTATTTTCGAAAATTCTTCAACAGTGTTCGGACCAATATCTAATCCCATTTTTTCGGCTGGTATTTTATTAGAATCAATAACATTTGCTGGTGATTCATTTTTGAATTCCGGTGCGACAACATTGTCTTTTGGTAATAAAACTTTTGCTTTAGATGTTTTAAACTTCTCCAGCATTTCTTTTGCGAGTTCAACTTTTTCAGCTTCAAGCAGTGATGTGCCAATTTCATAACCCATGGCTTTATAAAATGTATAAGCCATTCCTCCGCCAATTAGCAGGTAATCAACTTTGGGTAATAAATTTTCTATAACATCAATCTTTCCAGAGATTTTTGATCCACCTAAAATCGCTGTAAATGGACGAACCGGATTAGCAACAGCTGCTCCTAAATAGTCCAATTCTTTTTGCATCAAATAACCGGAAGCACAGACTTTAATAAATTTAGTTACACCTTCTGTAGAAGCATGTGCACGATGGGCTGAACCAAAAGCATCATTAATATATATATCTCCAAGCTCGGCTAATTGCTGAGCGAATTCAGAAACGTTCTTTTCTTCTTCAGAATGAAAACGTAAGTTTTCGAGAAGAAGAACTTCTCCATCCTTCATAGAATCAACTATAATTTTAACTTGATCACCAACGCAATCAGGTGCAAATTTAACTTCAGTTTCTAATAAATCGCCTAAACGAACTGCAACTGGTTTAAGACTATATTTAGGATTTGGACCGCCTTTAGGTCTTCCAAGGTGACTCATCAAAATACATTTACCGCCTTCTGCAATTATTTTTTTAACTGTTGGTAAAGCCGAAGTAATTCTAATATCATCTGTTATTTGTAAATTTTCATCTAAAGGAACGTTGAAATCAACACGAACTAATACTCTTTTCCCTTTTAATTCAATATTATCAATACTAAGTTTTTTCATGTTTCCTCCAAAATCTTCGTTATAAAAAGACGTCCGCCAATTGGCGGACGCTGTAGCAAAAAAATAATAATTGCTAACTAAGCCATTTTTAAGAGTAAATCAATAACACGGTTTGAATAACCCCATTCGTTATCATACCATGTTACAATTTTGAAGAATCTCTTTTCACCTTTTAAATTATTTTGTTTGGTAGCAAGAGAATCATAAATGGAAGAGCGTTCATCGTGAATAAAGTCAGTAGAAACAACTTCTTCATTTGAATAACCTAAAATACCTTTTAAATATGTTTCGCTTGCATTCTTCAATAATGCATCAATTTCTTCAATTGAAGTATCTTTTTCAGATCTGAAAACTAAATCTACAACAGAAACGTTAGCAGTTGGAACACGGAAAGACATTCCAGTGAGTTTACCTTTTGTGGCTGGTAAAACTTCACCAACTGCTTTAGCTGCGCCGGTTGAAGAAGGAATAATATTAATAGCAGCAGCGCGACCACCTCTCCAATCTTTCTTAGAAGGACCATCAACAGTTTTTTGTGTAGCTGTATAAGAGTGAATTGTTGTCATCAAACCAGTTTCAATTCCAATACCTTCTTTAAGAAGAACATGAACAACTGGAGCTAAACAGTTTGTAGTACATGATGCATTTGAAACGATAGTGTGTTTTGCGGCATCGTATTCATCATCATTTACACCAATTACAATTGTTTTTACATCGCCCTTGCCAGGCGCAGTTATTAGTACTTTTTTAGCACCGGCTGCAATGTGACCTTTTGCTTTTTCAGAATCTGTAAATAAACCTGTAGCTTCAAGAACTATATCTACACCTAATTCTTTCCAAGGAAGTTGAGAAGGATCTTTTTGAGCCATGATACACTTAATTTCGTCACCATTAACTATTAAAATATCATCAGTTTCTAATGATGGATCACTTTTTTTGCTACTAACTGTTCCTTTGAATTTTCCATGAATTGAATCATATTTTTGTTGATATGCGAAATATTTTGCGTCCGTGCTAACATCAACTACTGCAACGATGTCTATTTCTTTACCAAGAAGATTTTTTTCGGTTAGAACACCAATTATTTGTCTTCCAATTCTACCGAATCCGTTAATACCTACTTTTACTGCCATTAGTCTTTTCTCCTATTACATGTGGTTATATCTTTCGCCCGCAAATATAGACATTCACGTCGGAAGTTTCAATGTACTTAAATTGTGAAAATCAAAAACATCGTTGTTCCTTAACACTGAAAAATTTATCTTTATTTTAGAAACAAAGAGTATTCTTAAATTAAACAGAGGGCTTTAATGGCAACTTCCGAATTTCTTACTTACGTTCCAATATTCTCAGAACTTGAGAAAGAGTCCATAGAAAAAATTGAAAAAATAGGTTCGAGAAAAACTTACAAAAAACATGATGTGATTTTGATGGAGGAAGAAGCTGGAACTGCATTATTTGTTATAATTAAAGGAAAAGTAAAAGTTAGCCGTAATAGTAGCGACGGAAGAGAAGTTATTCTTACAATTCTTGGCGATAGTGATTTTTTTGGTGAGATGGCTATTCTTGATGGACTTACCCGCTCTGCAACTGTAACCGCACTTGATGAGAGTGAATTATTTTTAATACAAAGAAACGATTTTTTGAATTTACTTTATGAACATCCTGAAGTATCTGTTGCTCTACTTCAAGAGTTAACAACAAGATTGCGTAATGCAGATATGAAAATAAAGGCGCTTTCTCTTAAAGATGCAGAAGGTAAAGTGGCTACTGTTATTTTACAATTAGCGGATGATGTTGGAAAAATTAAACATGGTAAGGTAGAAATAGAAAAACTTCCATTACAGCAAGATTTAGCAAATATGGCGGGTACCTCTCGGGAAACAATTTCCAGAACACTGCATGCATTTGCAAAAAAAGGTTATGTTGAAATGGATGGATCAAAATTGAGAATTCTTGATTACGAAAAATTTAAAGAAATCTTTTTTTAAGAATGCAATCTAAAATTGATTTACATACACATACTCTTTACTCCGATGGGGCATTAACTCCATGTGAACTTGTTCAACTAGCTAATAAGTACGGATTGAAAACTATTAGCATAACAGATCATGATTCTATTAATGCAATTAAAGAAGCAAAAGAGTGTGCCAGCGACTTTGGCATTGATATTATAACAGGAGTAGAAATTAGTACTGATTTAGATGATAAAGAAATTCATTTACTAGCTTATTTTATCGATCTGGGAAATGAAGAGCTTAATAAATATTTGCAATTTTTCCGTGATGAAAGAGTTCACCGCGCTAAGAGAATAGTAAAAAAGCTTCAGAATTTAGGTCTTAAAATAACTTTCGATGATGTTCTTGATCAAGCAAAAAACTCAGCTGTAGGTAGACCTCATATTGCTTATGCTATGACTGACCTTGGTTTAGTTAAGAATTACCAAGAAGCCTTCGAAAGATATATTGGTGATTACGGCCCAGCATTTGAAAGGAAAATACACGTTTCTCCTCAAAGCGCTCTTAAATTGATAAATGATTCCGGCGGGCTATCATTTATTGCTCATCCGGGATATATGAAAGAGCATTTATTGATTAGCCTTATAAAAGCTGGAGTTGATGGCATTGAAGTTATTCATCCAAGTCACAATGAAAACCAGATACAGTTTTACAGAGGAATTGTAAATCAATACTGCCTTTTGGAATCCGGCGGATCTGATTTTCATGGAGGGAAAAAAATGGATAACGAAAATCTTGGTAAGTATTATATTTCGAGTAACCAATTAGATGCTATGAGAAAAATGCTTCAGAAAAATAATGCTTAAATCTTTCTACATTACATATCGCATATAATTTTTTCTACAATTTGGTCTAACATTATTAGGTAAATTTGATAAGTAAAATTTCTACCACCTGAAACAACAAAATGAGGATTAAATGAAAGCAACAAGAATTCTAATAATTCTTTTTGTCTCAACAATTAATTTATTTGCTCAAAACTTTGGTAATTGGAAAGTTTACGCTGACATGAAGAATGTCAATGGAGTAGTTTTAGTAGGTAACGATATTTGGGCAGCAACTTCGGGTGGAGTTTTTAAAACTGGGTTTATTGATACTTCTTATACAGTTTACACAAAAGCAGATGGTCTAAGCAGTCAATCTTTAACTGCTATTGGAATAGATGCAAGTAATAATTTGTGGTTAGGAACAAATGAAGGTCATATCAATTCTTTCAATCTAAAAACAAACGAGATTGAGAAAATACTAGATATCTACAATACCAATAGGATTAAAAAAAGTATTAACAATATTTTTGTCAAAGGTGATTCGGTAATAATTTCTTCTGATCTTGGCATTACCGTTCTCAGTGCACAAAATCTTTCCTTGCTAGACAGTTATTTGAAATTGGGTGTATTCCCTTCCGAAACTAAAGTATTAAGTGTTTTTAAAAGCAAATTATTTTATGCTTGTACTCAATCCGGCATTGCAGTACAAAAAAACAATGCACAAAATTTAGCAGCTCCAGAATCTTGGGACAATTATATTCTTAAGAATGGCATTGCTACAGTAATCCCAAATAAAATAATACAATTTAACTCCGAAATTATAGCTGCTACTTCAAACGGCTTATACAAATTCCAAAACAACAATTGGGTTCAATTCTTATTACCTAATATCAGGACTGTTGATTTATTTATTAGTAATAATTCACTCTATATTTTAAGTGAAGACAAACTTTTCCAATTAGTGAATTCACAAGCTGTTACTTTGTACGAAAATTCAAAAACAAAATTCCAATCGGTTAATACTACATCAGCAGGGACATATATTTCTACCATAAATGGATTGTTGGAAATAAAAAACAATAGGACAAGAACTATTTTACCTAGTTCTCCATCAAGTAATTCTTTCTTGAATATGGCGATTTCAAAAACCGGTTCCATTTGGGTTGCAACCGGTAAAGACGTTACCGGAAAAGGTTTTTACGAATTTGATGGAACTATGTGGAAAACTTACGATATGAAGAGTTTTCCCCAATTAGTTTCAAATGCTATTTATAATATCTCAATAGGCAATGACTCTACGGTTTATCTTGGGACTTGGGGACAAGGTGCTGTTTTTTATAAGAAAGGAAAGTTTGAAACTTATAACACTACAAATTCTGGTATGGTTGGAATACCAAGTAATGATAAATTTTTAGTAATCTCTGATATAAAAACTGATTCCAAAGGCAATGTTTGGATGATTAATCCATTATCAAATGCTGGCAAGCCAATCAGTTTGTTTACAAAAGATAAAAAATGGTTTCATTATTCATTTACAAACCCTTTAATATCCACAAGTGATTTTCTTGATAAAATGGTTATTGATGAAAGTGGAACTAAATGGTTCTTCCCTATTCAAGGTAATCGTGGTTTATACTACTTTAATGATAAAGGAACATTTGAAAACACAACAGATGATCTACAAGGTTATTTATCAAAATCTGATGGACTAACAAGTGATTTAATTTCTTGTTTAGCTATCGATAGACGCGGACAGCTTTGGATTGGAATGGATATTGGACTTAACATGATAAGCGATCCCTCTCGTCCAAAAACCACATTAACAAAATTGGTTGGCTTAGCGGTTAGAAATCTCTCTGTTAATTGTATCGCTGTAGATCCAATCGATCAAAAATGGATTGGTACAAACAAAGGTTTATTTATTCTTTCTTCCGATGGTTATCAGTTGGTTAAAAGTTTCACAGCAGAAAACAGCCCATTACCGGATAACAACATAGTTAGTTTAACTATTGATCCTAAAAATGGTAAAGTTTTTATTGGTACTAATTTTGGTTTGGCAGAGTTATCTACTTCATTTATAGAACCCAATGAAAGTTTTGGCGAAATATTTATTTATCCAAACCCATTTATAATTGGTGTAAATGAAAGTGTTACAATTGAAGGTTTAGTAAAAGGAAGCAGCATTAAAGTGTTAAGTATTAACGGTGATCTTATTGCTGATTATGAAACTCCGGGCGGCAAGATTGCTTTTTGGGATGGAAAAGACTTAAATGGAAATCTTGTTGCAAGCGGAATATATTTTATTGTTGCTTATGATGATGAAGGCAACAACATAAAAACAGCTAAAGTTGCAGTAATTAGGAAATAGTTTGTATGATTGATATTTCTAATCTCTCAATTCAATTTACCGGAGAAAATTTATTTGAAGGTGTAAACCTCAGAATTTCCCGTCATGATAAAATTGCTTTAGTCGGTTCAAACGGAACCGGCAAATCAACTTTTCTTAAGCTACTATGTGGAATTGAGCATCCCGAAACTGGAAATATCAAAAAGCAAAAAGGGATTAAGATTGGATATCTTCCTCAAGATATAATTGCTTTCCGCGGACAAACTTTATTCAATGAAGTTAAAGCCTCGTTACCAGACATTCGTTCGCTTGATGAAAGAGAAAAACTTGTACTCGAGAATTTGAGTGATCTTAATATTTCTGAAGAAGACCGATCTGAAGTTTTGGAAGAATTAGGAGAGATTCAACAAAGAAAAGACCAAATTGATTTTTATTCGGCCGATTCGAGAATCGAAAAAATTTTGATGGGATTAGGCTTTAAAGAAAAGGATTTCTTTCGAAGAACAGAAGAATTCTCTGGCGGCTGGCAAATGAGAATTCAGATGGCAAAAATCTTACTTTCTCAAAATGATTTACTATTAATGGATGAGCCTACAAACCATTTGGATATTGATACTCTAGGCTGGTTAATTAACTTTTTACAAACATCAACTTCAGCAACTATCATTATTTCTCACGATAGACATTTTATTAATAGCGTAACAAATAGAACAATTGAAGTTTTCGATAAACAAGTAAATTTTTATAATGGAAATTACAGCCAGTATTTGGTTTTCAAAGATGAACGTGAAAAACAATTAATTTCTATTCAGAAAAGCACAGAGAAAAGAAAGAAAGAAATTGAAAAATTTGTTGAAAGGTTTAGATATAAAGCAACAAAAGCAAGGCAAGTTCAAAGTAGAATTAAGCTTCTTGAAAAAATTGAGACTGTAGATATTGCCGGAGACGAAAAGAAGATTGACCTTCGTTTTCCAGATCCGCCCAAAAGCGGTGTGATTCCAGTAGAAGTTAAAAATGTTAATCATTCTTATGGTTCGTTAGTTGTTCTCAAGAATGTTAATCTACAAATCGAGCGTGAAGATAAAATTGCAATTGTTGGTCCTAACGGTGCAGGCAAAACAACACTTGCTAAGATTATAGCTTCAAAGTTAACCGCAACTTCAGGCAACATTGAACTTGGACACAATACTTTGCTTTCTTATTATGAGCAAGAGGTTGCTGATTCTATTGATCCGGATTTTGATTTGATAGATGCTCTTGAAGAAGTAAATAACGATTTATCAGCCGGACAAATTCGCTCCATTCTTGGTTCCTTTTTATTTTCTGGCGATGATGTTTTCAAAAAAATAAAAGTGCTTTCTGGTGGAGAGCGGAGCCGTGTTGCTCTTTCTAGACTTTTGCTTACAAAAGCCAATGTCATTATACTTGATGAACCCACAAACCATCTCGATTTTTCTTCAAAAGCTATTTTGCAAGAAGCATTAATAAATTTCAGCGGTACTTTAATAATTGTTTCTCACGATATAGATTTCTTGAGCCCAATTGTGAATAAAGTAATAGAAATTCGTGATTGCTTAGCAAAAATATATCCCGGTACAATTGATTATTATATGTCTAAGCGGCAAGAACTTAATGAAACAAAAGCAGAACAAGCCGAATCATCTTCTTCCGATAAAACGAATAGAAAAGATCAAAAAAGATTAGAGGCTGAGTTACGTCAGAAAAAATTTGCCGCAACTAAAGAAATAAGAAACAAATTAGAAAAGTGTGAGAAAGAAGTAGCAAAATTAGAGGAAATAAAATCAAAACTTGAAAACGAACTATCTGATGCAAAAATTTTTACTAATCCCCACATTGCAAAAGATAAAAACCAAGAGTATGAACAAATAAAAATACAACTTGAGTCAGCTTACCATCTTTGGACTGAATTAAGCGACAAATTGGAAGAAATCGAAAAAGAATTTGTGCTTAATTAGTTCCAAGAAATTCTTCAGCTAATGCTATTCCTCCAAATAATGCAGCATCATCACCAAGTTTAGTTTCAAATATTCTTACACATTTTCCCGGAGCTTCTAAAACAGATTGATGAAAGGATTCATTAATTAAAGGTACCATAAAATCATGCATAGCTTCTATTACACCACCGCCTAATACAATTGTATCGATGTTTAACAAAGTAGTTATACTTCCTAAAACTGTACCAATTGTTTTGCTTGCTTTAATAAGCTGTTTAACAACTACTGGATCTTGTTTCTTTAGAGCTTCTAATAAAACTTTACTCTTAATAGGTTTTTTAGATTTGGCATAATCTTTAAGAATACTTTTCTTTCCTTTGCCTAAGTTCTTTTTTATCTCACGAACAATAGCTGTTCGACTTGCAATAAGTTCGAAAGTTGAGTGTATTGGAGAAATTGAAAAAGAACCTTTGGCATCAACAAGCATATGACCTATTTCTCCAGCATAAAAAGACGAACCTCTGTAAATTTTTCCATCAAAAAATAAAGCTCCTCCTATACCAGTTCCTACAAATACAACAATCATATTTTTAACTTCATCTTTTAACTCATATTTCTTTATTCCAAGTCCGGCAAGGTTTACATCGTTCTCAATTAGAACCGGAATAGAAATTTTGCTAGATAATGCTTCTTTAATATTGAATTCAACCAATCCCAAATTTGGAGCTACTGCAATTACACCCGTATAAGGATTCACAGTGCCGGGAACTCCCATACATACAGCTTTAATATCACTTTCGGCAAGATTGTTTTGCGTAAGAATCTTGTTTACAGATTCTGAAATAGCATCTACAATTGCTTCACCACCTTTGCCAATTTCTGTGGCTACTTTAACTCTGGAGATAATTTCGTTTTGATTATTAATAAGAGCAGAAAGAATTTTAGTTCCACCTAAATCCACACTAATAATGTAAGGTTCAGCCATTTTGTCTCCAGTTTTAATTCTATACAATAAGAATAGTTATTATATTTTTACTAAATTTCTTATGGAAAATGATAAATGAATTGTGATTTCTACTCACTTAAGATAATAGTTTTTTGAATTATGCGGGAGTATTAATGTATATAAATTTTTCAAGTATCCCTGCACACCAGAATCTGTTTCTGGATTATATTGAAGAATTTGACAACGTTGCAAGATTTTACGGTAAAAATTTTAGACAAACTGATGAATATTTAAAGCATTTTCAAAAACTTGCTGGTTCTGACAAGCAACACAGAGCGCTTCTATCCGAGATAATACAAACTCAGTATTTCAACCATAAAATTTCTGTTAAGACATTACACAATATTGAATTATTAGCTTCTCCAAAAACTATTGCTGTTGTTACCGGACAACAACTTGGCTTATTTGGCGGACCACTTTATACATTTTATAAAACTATTTCTGCCATTAAACTTAGCAAAATGTTGAGTGAGCAATATTCAGGATTCAATTTTGTACCGGTTTTCTGGCTCGAAGGTGATGACCACGATTTTGACGAAGTGCGAAATTTTTGTGTACTTGACAACATAAACTCTTTATATAGTGTAAAATATGATGATGGCTTAGAAGAGGAAATTAATAGAGGATCAACTGGATCTATAAAATTTAACGAAAACCTAAATACTGTTTTCGAAAACCTCACTAGTTCTTTAAGAGATACTGAGTTTAAAGCTTCTTTGATTGATTTATTAAAATCTATATACCAACCTGGTAAAACATTTTTAGAAACTTTCCGTGAATTAATGATAAATCTTTTTGATGAATACGGATTGGTTGTATTTAACCCACTTGATAGCAAAGCAAAGCGATTATTAATCCCAGTTTTCAAAAAAGCTATTTCAGAATATGCAGAGCAATCGCTTTCTCTTGTTGAAAGAAGTGCCGAGCTTGAAGAAGTTTATCATGCACAGGTTAAAGTAAAACCAATTAATATGTTTTACTTGGAAGAAAATGAACGTTTATTGATTGAACCGACTGATTCCGGTGAATTACGTTTAAAAGGAAAAAGAAAAAAATTTTCCTTCGATGATATTCTGAATCAAATAGAATTTACACCGGAAAGATTTAGCCCTAATGTTCTACTTAGACCCATTTGCCAAGATTACTTATTCTCAACAGGTTTCTACATCGGTGGACCGGGAGAGATTAGTTACTTTGCGCAAATAAATCCATTATATGAAATTTATGAAATTGAAGAACCTTTTATTTATCCAAGAGCGAGTGCAACAATTGTAGAACAAGGTGTTAATCAAGTATTGAATAAACATTCTTTCACTTACACCGATATATTCAGCGATGAAGAAGAATTGATTAAAAGAATTGTTAAAGCTTCTTCAGAAATTAATTTGGAAGATCTTTTCGCAAAATCTAGCGAAGAAATTAACAAGGTACTTGAGGATATATCCGGAAAACTTACTTCTATTGATAAAACTCTTGGAGATTTATCTGAAAAATCCAAACAACGCATTGATCAAACTTTTGAGTTATTAAAGAATAAAGCTTCAGAGGCTGAAAAAAGGAAGTATGATACTTCAATCCGCCAGCTTACAAAAGTAAGAAACATTCTCTTCCCAAACGGAAGTTTGCAAGAAAGAGAAATCAATTTCATTTACTTTGTAAATAAGTATGGAATAGATTTTATGAAATGGCTTTACAACGAACTTGAGATTACCAAATTCGAGCATCAAATTTTGGAATTGTAAGTTAGATTAGTCAACTGTTCATAAAACTTAGGATTTGATATTCCAACACAATCGAAACCGGAAACTTCTCCTCCATTTTCCAATATTGATGACAACACGCCAAAGGTCATCGCTATTCTATGGTCATCAAAACTTTCAAATTCTACCGGAATTGATGAAGGAATTCCGCGTAATTCGAAGCCATCTTCAAACTCAATTACTTCTACGCCAATCTTCTTGTAATTTTCGCAGAGAGATTTAATTCTATCGGATTCTTTAACACGAAGCTCTTTTGCATTTTCAATTCTAAAATTTCCTTCGGCAAATAATCCGGCAACAGATAAAATCGGAATTTCGTCTATTATATTTGGAATAATTTCTTTTTTAACTGCTACATTTTTTAAAGTACTAGCAACAACTTTTATATCACCAGTTTCTTCGCCGGCTTCTTCCCTTTTTTCAAGTATTTCAATTTGTCCACCCATTTCTATTAATATTGTAATTAAGCCGGTTCTGGTTGGATTAAGAGACACATTTTTAAGAATGATTTCTGAATTTTTAACTAAGAGAGCTGCTACAATAAAAAACGCCGCGCTCGAAATATCCGCCGGTACAGTTATTTCAAAGGCTTTGGGATAATTTTTCTTCGAAGCAAAAATCTTTGTCCCTTCATTTGCAGCTTCTGTTTTCAAACCAAGCATTAACTCAGTATGATTTCTTGTTGCAATCGGTTCAATAAACTCCGAAACTTCATCTAAGTGAATCGCCAAAAGTAACATCGCGCTTTTTACTTGCGCGCTTGCCACTTGAAAAGTGTAATTGACGCTATGAATTTCATTTGATGGAAATATTTTTAGAGGCAATGTTCCATTTTCATTTGCAGCTAAATTGGCGCCCATTAGTTTTAGCGGTTCAACAATTCTTTTCATTGGTCTTTTTGATAAAGAGGCATCGCCGATTATTTCCGATTCAAAATTCTGCGCCGCTAATATTCCGCTTATTAATCTTGTAGTAGTTCCAGAGTTTCCGGCATCAAGCTGTGTTTGAGGCGGAGTTAATTTTCCAATTCCTTTCCCAATGATTTCAATTAAATTCCCGTCACGTTTAAATTCGCAGCCCATTTTAGAAAAACAATTCATCGTAGAAGTTACATCTTCGGATTCCGAACAGTTGCGGATTATGGATTTCCCTTCTGCCATCGATGCAAACATTACAGCGCGATGAGAAATTGATTTATCTCCGGCTAAATACAATTCCCCTTTTAAGCTATTTATCTTTTCAAACTTTTGAATCATTTTTCGCACCATTTATCTATTAAATTATCAAGCTCATTTTGCGGAAGCGAGGGAACCGAATACATTCCTTTCAAACTTCTCTGTCTCTGTGCTTCATATAAAATTACCGCCGAGGCAACCGATACATTCAAACTCTGCACCATTCCTCTCATTGGAATATAAAATGTTTTGTCTGCAAGTTTCTGCATCTCTTCGGAGATTCCTCTGTGCTCGTTGCCAACCACAAGAGCAACCGGTTCTGTTAAATCTAGTTCGTAAAAATCAACCGCGTTTTCATCAAGCATGCTGGCGTAAATCTTAAATCCATTTTTATGCAGTTCGCAACAACATTCTTCCACAGATTTATAACATTGTGTTTCAATCCATTTATTTGCTGATGAAGAAGTAACTCTGCTTATTTTCGGGAATTCCTCGTATGTGTAAACAAGACCAATATTCTGAACTCCCGTAGCATCGCAAGTTCTGTAGATAGCGCTAACATTATGTGGATCGTGAATATTCTCTAGAATCAATTGGAGAGTTGCTTGGCGTGATTCTGCAGCTTTAGTAATACGGTGTAATCTTTTTTCAGTTTTAAACTTTCTCATTACATATCAAAAACAAGCTTGTAAATAATATCTGGAAATTCTTTCCTAGCCAGATCAATTTTTATTTTCAGATTTGGTCTCTGCAAGTAGTACTTAACAAGTTCAACAGTTTTATTAATTGCTTCTTCTTCCTCATGTGCCCAGCTTTCACATCCTTTAACAGAAGGAACATTTGTATTATAACCGTCATCGGTTTTTGTAACTATTAAATCTAATACCAAACAATATCTCGCTGAATAAATGAAGTTATGAGGCGGAGTATAATTTTATTTTAATAACTGCCTTCTCCAACACCGCCGCTTACAATCTTAACACTCGCGCTCGCGCCGATTCTATCAGCGCCGCTTGCAATCATTTCTTTTACATCTTCTGCGGTTCTAACACCGCCAGAAGCTTTAACACCCATATCTGAGCCCACAACGAGCCTCATAAGTGCTATATCGCCGGCAGTTGCGCCTCCTTTGCTAAAGCCAGTTGAGGTTTTAACAAAATCTGCTTTCGCTTTTTTACTAAGTACACAAGCTTTTATTTTTTCTTCATCATTTAGAAGCGCTGTTTCGATAATTACTTTTGTTAACACTCTCGATCTCTTAGCTGCAAGCACTACTTGGTTAATATCATTAAAAACATAATCATAATTACCTTGCTTCAACATTCCTATATTTATTACCATATCAATTTCTTCTGCCCCGTTTTGAATGGCTTGTTCGGCTTCAGCTCTTTTAACTTCCGTAGTTGTAGAGCCTAATGGAAATCCTATTACAGTACAGACTTTTACCACAGAGCCTCTAAGCAAATCGCGGCACATTTTTACATAACAAGGATTAATGCAAACGCTTGCAAAACTATAGGTGCGCGCTTCGGTGCAGAGTGTTTTAATTTCATCCGGAGTTGCATCGGGTTTTAGCAGTGTGTGATCAATCATTCTAGCTACACTTTGATCAATCTTATGTACTTCAACTCCAATACCGGCGGCAATTCTCTCTGCTCCATTTGTGATAATATTTTTTACGGCTGTCGGTTGATCAACAACGTTTCTCTCCCAGCCGGCACATGTTCCGCCAGTGCAATAAAAGTTTTGAAGTGCTTTTTCAATAAATACTTCTGATACTACTTTGTCAATTATTGATGAGTTCATATTTACTTCAGTTTATGGTTAGTTATTTTTATAAATGCAAGAAAAGTATTTTGTAACAACATTGCAATAGTCATTGGTCCAACACCTCCAGGTACTGGCGTAATAAAAGAAGTTTTTGGAGCAACGCTTTCAAAATCAACATCGCCAACTAATTTGTAGCCTTTCTTTTCATTAGCATCTTCTACTCTGTTAATGCCAACATCAATTACAACTGCGTTTTCTTTAACCATTTCTGTGGTTATGTAATTCGGTCTGCCAATCGCGGCAATCAAAATATCCGCTTGCTTTGTGTAATATGAAATATCTTTTGTTGCTGAATGACAAATTGTAACAATTGCATTGGCACCAGCTTTCTTTTGCAATAACATATTTGCTACCGGTTTTCCTACAATGTTACTTCTTCCAACTACAACAACATGTTTACCATCAGTCGTAATTTTGTAACGCTTTAATAGTTCGATAATTCCGTGCGGTGTGCAAGGTAGAAGAGCATCTTTACCAATTACCAAATTGCCAACACTAACCGGATGGAATCCATCAACATCTTTTCGAGGATTAATCGCTTCAATTATTTTTTCTTCATTTATATGATTTGGAAGTGGTAGTTGAACTAGAATTCCGTGGTAACTTCCATCATCGTTGTATTTTTTTATTAGCGCGAGAAGTTCTTCTTCTGTTGCGCTTTCTGGAAGTTTTTCTGTTTTGGATTTCATTCCAATTTCATTACAAGCTTTTGCTTTTGAATTCACATAAGCTTCCGAAGCCGGATTGTTTCCAACCAGAATTGTAACTAATCCCGGTACATCAAGTGAAAGTGATTTAAGCCAATCGCATTTCTTTTTTAATTCTTCACGAATATCAGCAGCTACTTTTTTTCCATCAATAAGTGTTGTCATAACAATTAATTTGCTTCTTTTTCTTCTTCGATTGTTTGTTTATCAAATTCCGGAATAAACAATCTTTCAATAAAAATTGTTTTCCCTGTTTCAGAATCCACTTTTAAGAATACGCCAGTCAAGTGCACATTTTCTGTTGCGGTCTGATATTTCTGCGGCGTTTGATATAAAAATCTATTTATTGCAGCATCCGTTTTCATACCAATTACAGAATCATAGGGTCCGGTCATTCCTACATCAGTAATGTAACCAGTTCCACCTTTTAGAATTCTCTCATCTGAAGTTTGGATATGAGTATGAGTGCCAACAACAGCAGAAACTTTACCATCGAGAAATGAAGCAAGTGCCAATTTCTCCGCAGTGGCTTCTGCGTGGAAATCAATAAAAATCATTTTGGCTTCACTTTTTATTTTCGAAATTATCCATTCTGCACCGCGAAACGGACAATCAATCGTTGCCATAAAAGATCTTCCTTGAAGATTTATGACAGCGATTTTTCCTTTGGATGTATCTGCAATGTGATATCCGTTTCCAAATGTTCCTTTAGGATAGTTTGCCGGTCTAATTACGCGGTTATCTTTCTTCAAGTATTCTTGAGACTGATGCTTATCCCAAGTATGATTTCCGCCAGTAATAACATTCACCCCGAGATCAAATAGAATTTTAGCTTCCTTCTCGGTGCACCCTTTTCCATCGGCTGCGTTCTCTCCGTTAGCAATAATTAAATCAGTTCTGTACTTCTTTTGCAGACTGGGAAGCCACATTCTAACAATGTCCAAACCCGGTTCGCCTACAATATCACCGATAAATAGAATATTTGTAATCATTTTTTCTCTTCTTTGCTCAAAATATATCTAAAATGATTTGGATAAGAAAATTTCTCCTCGTTTTGTTTTTACTTAATTTTACTGGTAATGAAAAAAAGTAAAGAAATAGAATCCATTCCATTTGAAGAAGCCGAATTTTGCGTTTTCGATTTTGAAACTACCGGAACTTCCTCAAAAACAGATAAAGTTATTGAAATCGGAATGGCGAAAATAAAAAAAGGAAAAATTGTTGATACCTTTTCTACATACATTAATCCAGGTAGACCAGTTCCCTATTATATTACTAATATAACCGGCATTACTAGCAGCGATGTTCAAGATGCACCCTACTTTGAAGAAGTTTATTCGCAAATCAATAGTTTTATTGGAGATTCTGTTTTAGTAGCGCACAATCTTGGTTTCGACATTTCATTTCTAAGAAACGAATGCTACTCAGCTGAATTACAAATGATACCAAATGATGCAATTTGTACATTAAAGATTGCAAAAAAAATTTTTCCAGCATTACCAAGTAAATCTCTAGGGAATATCGTAAAGTATCTTAAAATCCGACATAGAGATGTACACCGAGGACTTGGAGACGCAATTGCAACCGGAAAAGTTTTTCTCAAAATGTTCAAAACATTGAGAGAAGACCATAATATTGATTCTATTAAAGACTTGATTTCTTTTCAGAGTTCCTCTTTACTGCCGCCGTCATTATCAATTAAAAAGAAAAAACTTGCTGAGGATTTACATAAAGCTCCTGCTCAATCTGGAGTTTATTTCTTTAAGAATTTTAAAGGAGAAATAATTTACATTGGTAAAGCTAAGTCTTTGAAAGACCGTGTTAGAAATCACTTTATGAGCAATGCTATTCGTAAATCAAAAAAGATTGTTCAAGCGGCAAGTTCACTTGAATATAAAACTACAAATTCGGAATTGACCGCACTTCTTGCCGAGGCAGAATTAATCAAACTTCATAAACCAAGATTCAATACACTTCTAAAAAATTTCCCAAGAAGCTATTTTGTTAAAATTACTTCAGAAAAATTTCCAATAATAGAAATTGCCAGCAGTTTTGAATTTGATGGCTGCGATTACTACGGTCCGTATCCAAATAGAAATTCCGTTACAGAAACAAAAGAGATAATTGATAAAGCGTTTCAGCTGCGCGAATGCAATGAAAAAGAATTTAAGAAAAAACGTAAATGCTATTTAATGGATATCAAGCGTTGCGTCGGACCTTGTGTTGAAGAAGACACAGAAAATATTTACAATGAAGAAGTTTTCAGAGTACATGATTTCTTGAGTGGACAGAATAAATCCGCAGTTGACAGACTTTTACACAAAATGAAAGAATTAAGTGAAAACCAAAAGTTCGAAGAGGCCGCGCAGATTAGAGATGTTGTGCAAAGAATTCTAAATCAGCTACAACGCTCATCAATTCTATCAGAACCACTAAATAAAGCGAATGTTTTAATAGAAATAGCCGATTCTCTTAAAAAGGAACATGTTTTATTATTGGAAGGAAAAATGTTTTTTAGAGATTTGTTTATTGAACCAAAAGCAATGCAAATTGAAGATGCCTTACAAGATTTTTTTACCGGTTCTATACAAACTAATAAGGAGCTCTCTCAAAAAGATTTAGAAAGATTGAAAATTGGATTAAGCTGGTTAATTAAAAACCGTGGACAAATAAAAATCCATTACTTAAAGAATTATTCCGGGATAGATGACTTGGGAGCATCTTTGCTTTACAAATAATTAATTAAGTCCATAATTGAGAATAAAGTACCTTGCAAGCCAAGCTGTTAATAAAATCAGAAGTAAATAAATGAAAATAGCTTTTAAAGATTTTTTAGTAAAAGTAACGGTTGATCTAAATCCCCTCCAACCACACTCTTTACATCTGTAAGTTTTGTAAAATGAAACTTTCCTAACAATTTGTTCCCACATATTTCGAGCGCGGGATCTGTGCAAAGTTGCTAAAGCATTGCAACTTGGGCATCTAGATAATTGTGGATTTCGATAAATAAGTATTTTTGTTGCACTCATATTTTCCGTTGTTATTTTATTATCATTAAGAATAGTATAACTTTACATTAATTGTAGTTTAAAATCATTTTATACGCTTTCTGATTATCAATCAAGCTAATAGCAGTTTGAAATTGTTTGTCAAACAATAAACCTTCTTTAATGCGTTTCTCTTTTCCTCCGGTTCTAGCTATCAATTCTTCACGAATCAAATTTGCTATCTCATCTTTGTATCTCAATATTTCATTAAAATAATTAACATCAAACTCTTTTTTCAGTATATCTAATTGTTCATGATACTTCGGATCGAGTTTTTCATCTTTTATAGCAGTTTTTAATTGCTCTATAAGTTTTCCAGATTGCGAACTAAAATTAAATCCAGTTTTTTGTATGTATGATGAAAAATCACTCAGTAATTTTTGTTCATTAATTTTCGGGTAATCAATGTTAGAGTTTTGACTTGTATAACTTGTTGCGAAACGAAAGAACATTCCTTCAGCCATCAACCTCTGTATCATTTGTGAGCCACTTGTTTTTCGAACAATACTATCGGGCATTATTCCACCAGCAGAATAAACAAGCCTCTGTTTATCAGTTTTGTATTCATTTTTATTTAACGCTTGACCATGCTCAAAAACCCGGCTTTTATCCGTATAGTTTATTTTTTGAATAGAGCGTCCACTTGGAGTATAATATCTTGCAGTAGTAAGTTTTAATGAATTATTATATGGCAAAGGAATAATTGTTTGCACTAATCCTTTACCAAAAGAATTTGTACCTACAACAATTGCTCTATCATGGTCTTGCAATGCGCCGGCAACTATTTCAGCAGCAGATGCAGAACCTTCATCAATTAGCAGGACAATTTTTTCGTTAGGTAAAATTGGCTCTTCTTGAGAATAATTCTTTTTTATATTAATTGAATCTCTTCCTTTAACAGATACAATGAGCTGCCCTTTTTTTAAGAACTTTTCACTTACATCAATTGCAACATCAAGTAATCCGCCAGGATTTCCCCTTAAATCAAGAACCAATGACTTTATTTCTTTTTTTGATTTTAATTCCAGCAGTGCTTTTTTAACTTCTTCACCAGCACTTTGGGAAAAACCGCTAAGTTTTAAATAAGCGTTGTTACTATTTTCTGGAATAAAAGAATAGAAAGGAACATTTTTAATTTCAATTTCTTCTCTAATCAAATTAAATACAATAGGATCAGTGTTATTTTCTCTTTTGATAGTTATTGAAAGAGTAGAGCCTACTTCACCTTTTAGATAATCTCCCAGACGTTCATAATTGTCTTTGCTAATATCTTGTTCATTTATTTTAGAAATAATATCTCCAATTTTCAATCCTTGTCTTTGCGCAGAATAACCTTCAATTAAATCAACTACTGTTACATCACTATTTCTAATGCCAATTGATGCACCTATACCACCATATTTACCTTTTGTAATAATCTCGATATCTTTTTGTTCGCTTATATCTATAAAATTTGTGTATGGATCAAGTGAAGTCAGCATTCCTTCAATACCCGCTATCATAAAATTTTGTGGATTGAGATCATCAACATAGTTTAATGCAACTTCTCTATATACTCTACCGAAAATATCTATGCTTTTGTTTATTTCGAAGTATATGTCACTATCTTTTGTTAAAAAGCCAGAGAAAAGAAGAATGGCAGAAAGCGAAACAATAATTCTTTTCTTCATTAATTATCCTTTCTATTTTTATCCAGTTCATCACTGATAATTTTATGTATTTCTTCAATAGATAGTTTTCCATCTATTTTTTTAAATCTTTTTTCTCTTGCAGCTAAGAATAAATAACCTTCCCTTACTTTTTCGTAAAAATCCATTTTTGATCTCTCAATACGATCAAGTTCTACTTGTTTAACTAATGATTTTCTTCGAACAACTTCATCGATCGGGATATCAATAAAAAATGTTAAATCAGGTATAGCTTTTCCAATTACAAATTTTTGTAGTTCATCAACAAATTCCAATTTAATCCCTCTTCCAAATGCTTGATAAGCAATCGACGAATCATGAAACCTATCTGAAATTACATATGTTTTAGCATCGAGCAAAGGAAGTATTACTTCTCCAACAAGTTGAGCGCGGCTTGCTGCAAACAGAACAAGTTCTGTTTCTATTAACATTTCAGTATTCATTTTGTCTAAAAGAACATTTCTGATTTTTTCCGAAATGTTAGTTCCACCAGGTTCTCTTATAATTTTTACTTTATTGCCTTTCTCGATAAGTAGTTTTTCAAGTAATTGAACTTGTGTTGACTTTCCGCAAAAGTCTAATCCTTCAAATGTTATGAACATATCTTTATTGTTTAATTATGTATTCTAGTTGTTTAGGTTCAGCAGAGATTAATTCTACAAACTTTGGAATAACAATTTCAGGCACTATAGTGCTACCATCGGTCTTAATCACATCCCAATAATCAACAAAAACTTTTATACTATCATTAGATAATTTTCCAAGTTTGTTAATACCGCCTCTTAGAACTAAATCAATTTTCGACGGAAATAAGATTAGGTCTTTATTCATTGGCACATTCTTAACTACAACCGGAATTTGTGTAATACTTTTATCAACAATTTTTTGCACTTCAAGATTTAGCTTCACGGTATTTACTGAATATTTGATTCCCGATATTTTTTCAAGAATTATATCACTACTTACATTCTCCGATAGATTATTTAATTCCGGTTTCTCAATAATTATAGAATCAATTTTTTGCAACAGTAATGATGAACCAGCAATTTCAACAAAGGAAGGATCGAGCATTACTTCGGAGACAGCTGCATATCCATTTTTAAAATTAATAGCTATATTTTTTGAAATCTTAACAACTTTAGAAGAAACTCTGTCAACATTAAATTCGATTTGAGAAGGTGAAATTTGTATTACTTGCATTGAAGGGAAAACCCATTGATTCGATTTAATAAAATCACTCAAATCCCTTCTATGACGACCAGCTCTTCTATTTGCGGAAACGTAGAATTCTGTCGCCGAACTCATAGATAATTTTGCAAGTTCCCATCCTTTTCCTTTTATCTGCAAAAAAGATTCTTCAAGAGAAGAGTAACCAACCGAATAATTCTTTGGTAAATCGCTAAAAACAATTTTTACCTTTATTGTTGTAATGTATTCTTGCGAAAGAGCGACAGCTCCCCAAAAAACAATAGATAAAAGTGCTATAACTGATATGGTTATTATCTTTTTCTTCATAATGAAATATAAAAAAAACTCCACTGAAGTGGAGTTTACTTAATCACCAATTTAAATTAATTCTTACCTTAGCCTATTGAAATGCTCTATTAATTCATCTCTGTTTGCACGAGAAATTTGTCTTCCTTTTATTGGAAAATATTCAAATGCACGGGCAAGATGCCGAAGCTTATGCACATTTAATACAAGCAATTCTTCAACTGGTGGAATTATCTTTATATCATGAAGAAACTCAGTTTCAGTTTGCGGAATTTCAATTGTTACTTGAGTTTCTTCTTTTAAGGCTTCAGATTTCAATTCTTCAATTCTGGACACAACCGGTTTTTTTTCGGTTTTCAATTTTGGAATTGGATGCTCTACATTTTCAACTTCAGTAAATAAATTATCAGTAATAGCTTTTTTTACAAACTGAGATTTTTCTTTTGGTATACGTATTTTTGGCTCAATTGGGTTTACAGCATCAATTTGATTTTCCCGCAAATCAAAAATTAAACACTCAATTTCATCATCTGGTCTGGGGATAACGTGGGCTGAAACAAGCTGACCAACTCTTTGAGCTGCTGCTGCTCCAGCATCCACAGCAGATTTTACTGCAGCAACTTCTCCAACAATTTTTACAGTAACTAAAGCAGAAGTAATTTTTTCCTTGCCAACTAATTTTACATTGGCTGCTTTTACCATAGCGTCCGCCGCTTCAATAGCACCAATTAAGCCTTTGGTTTCTATTAATCCAAGTGCTAATAACATAATCTAAAATTATTTAGAACGTTTTGGCAGAATGAGTTCAACGTCGGTATGAGGACGTGGAATTACGTGAACAGAAACTAATTCACCAACTCTTTGAGCTGCTGCTGCGCCGGCATCTGTAGCTGCTTTAACAGCACCAACATCTCCGCGAACCATAACTGTAACAAATCCGCCACCAATGGTTTCTTTGCCAAGCAATTCAACTTTAGCTGCTTTTACCATTGCGTCAGCGGCTTCAATTGCGCCAACTAAACCTTTAGTTTCAATCATTCCAAGTGCATCAAGTGTCATTTGTGTTGCTC
>CAZVYT010000037.1:0-31178 GCA_964631495.1 uncultured Melioribacter sp.
TTATTTAAATCTTTTTCCTTTTACAATAAAAGGCTGCCCTTTTGAGACAGCCTCAATTTTGTTTTGTTAGCCTAAATACATACACATATATTTGCTGTGGGAAAATATACCTCTAAGTAGAAACAAACCTTTATATATATGAAAATAAAAAAAATCAACAAAGCCTTGCACCTTTTGTTAATATTGTCTTTTGTAACAGCTTTAGTCTATATTTTATATTACTGGCAAAAATCGGTGTTTTCTTAAATTTGCCCCACATGGGCACCCTCTATGGAGAGTTGGTGGATATGACGAAAAGTGTTATGGCTGTAGCACTCATATCCATCCCCCTCCTTTAAAATTTGAGCTCTATTTATGATTGAAACAACTGAAATTTTGCTCAACTATGCATTGTACCATGAATGGGTTAGTAATGAAACATTGATAGTAGTACAAAAATCAAAATTGATAACTGAAGAAATCTCTCCTTATTTAAACCGCGAACTTGATATTCACAATTATTGGCTTTCTGTAACACAAGAAATAAAACATATTAAAAGAATTCCATCTAAGTCGTTACAAGAGATAATTGCCGCTTACACCCAATACCACGAGAGCTGGAAAAATTTTATTAGTTTATTGCAGAAACAAGATTTTACAAGAATGGTTAAACTTACAAACGAAACCGGTTTAATTAAAACACACACTTTGATTGATTTAATTCTAGAATCATTCCGATTAATAGAAGTTGAACAAAGATTGATTGCGCAACAACTTGAAAACAACTACAGAAAAAAACTTAAATTAGGATTTCTTGATTACCGACAAAGAATTAATAGTTTATAACATCACAAAAAAACTCTGAAAAGATATTTGGCAAAATGTGTTTGTTATAAAGTGCCAGCCTTCGGAGTACAAAGGCTGATATTAAAAACTTTTTTAATAAACCTTTAAATACTTGTAACCAACCGGATTTACCGCACAATTCAAAATGTTGTTTGTTATATCAATCCGTTCACCAGAAATCAAATCCACAACTTCTTTTATTTTATAGTTATCTGGAAGGCTTAAACTAACTTTTAAATTCTCTTCCGATTTGTTTAGAAGAACAATTATTCTTTCATTAAAATCAGATCGAATAAAAGCATAAATATTTTCATCGGCGGTTAAAGATAAAAAATCGCCTTTAGCAAGGGCAGAATGTTTCTTGCGGAGGTTTATAATTTGTCTCACATCTTTTAACATCTCTTTTTCATCTTTGCTAATATCATTTTTAAAGCGCATCATTCTTCGGTTATCCGGGTCTGATGCGCCAGTCATTCCAAATTCACTACCATAATAAATCACTGGTAATCCAGGAATTGCATTCATAAAAGCATAGTATAATTTTGCTTTTTTGTAATTGAGCGGATTATCAACCTTTGGTGGATTATTCCACCCTTCTTCAATTGCGCTCCATTGAGTTACTTCTAAATCACCATCAGCAAAAGCCATAAATCTGTTTTTATCATGGCTATCCATAATGTTGCCCATTAGATTATTTTCTCCGTAAATGAGAAATGATTTTTTCATTTCTGCATCTAATGCTTTAAAAGACATTTTTTTGTCTATAAATGTCGGGAGTGCAGTATCATATAAGTTAAAATTGAATTGTGCGGAAAGTTGACCATTATTAACATAAGAACTAATCAGCTCGTAACTGCCGAATGTTTCTCCTATTTGATATACGGTTGTATTACACGGGATTTCAATTTCTGTTTTCACCTTGCGGGTTAGAGTTCTCCAAAAATCATTCGAGATATGTTTAACAGCGTCTTGTCTAAAACCATCGGCACCGGTTTGCTTTAACCACCATATTGCATTATCCGCTTGATAATTTATTACTTCTTTCGAACCAACATAATTAAATTTAGGTAAATATGGTTCAAACCAAGTTGTTAACCTATGCTCATCCCAAAGACGGAGATTTTTTCTTCCGTCAGGTAAATTCAAATTGCCAAACCATTTAGGTTGTTTTTTAAAAAGCGGATGAGATTCGTGAACATGATTTGCCACTATATCCAAAAGAACTTTTATTTTGTGTTTATGTGCGGTTGAAACAAGTTCTTTTAACTTATTCATAGTGCCGAATTGTTCTTCAACTTCAAAAGAACTAACCGGCCAATAACCATGATAACCGCTATACCATCTGTAAGGAGCCGGAGCTTCTTTGTAAGCTTTATCCGGATTATTGTAAACGGGAGATATCCAAATTGTATTTATTCCAAGAGAATCAAAATATCCTTCATTCAACTTGTTAATAATTCCTTGAAAATCTCCTCCCATGTAATTTGCTTTTTCAAAAAGTGAATCTTGTACAATAGGTTTATTTATTGATTTATCGCCATCATTAAATCTATCTATAAGCAAAGAATAAATGATACTATTATACCAGCTTGAATTATCATGATCGGTTTTACCGTCTTTAATAAAAACAGTTTGGATGTTTGTTGTTCTTCCATTTTTGTTAATGGCAACACGAAGAAGATTATTTCCTCTTAGTTTTTTGTTGGCTAACGATATTTCTATTCTGCCATCTTTGATTTGAATATTTCTTGCATCAATACGTTGATTGTTTAGAAGAGCAATAATATTTGATATAGAAATATCACTTCCATCTTTTTCGTTTTCGTATACAAAACAAAACTTGCTGAGTTCAGAAGTAACCTCCTTGGTTTCTTTGTGTAAAAAGAGTTTGCCATAATTTGGTTCTTCAACATTAAATAACGAATTAAAATCTCCCATTCCGTTTGGTTTCTTATCGGGATTATTTGGATCAACTATTTCTTCGCCGTCACCAAAAAATTTATATTCATATCTTCCTGGTTCAAGAGCTACTTCTGCTTCAAAAGTTCCATCATTGTTTTCATCTTTCATAGGCAAACTGCCTCTATCCCAACCATTAAAACTGCCAAACAAAGTAAGCTTATTGTATTTTTTTTCCGGTTTATAAGTAAACTTGTATTTAGGCTGCGTGCTTGATCGAATTAGAATGGAATAAGTTTCTTTATTTAATTTAAAATCAACTAAAGTGAGACCGGAAAAACTAAGATTTGGTGTAAAGCGAACAAACTTTGATTTCTGATCATACTTTACATTAACATTCTCATTTGGTGTGAAATTAACATTGTATTGGGGTGAGTAAAACATATCGCTTATTAACATGGAGTCTGTTTTACCAGCAACAAGGTTTACAGGCTTAATTATATCAGAAATTTTTGTTTGAGCGTTTAAGAATGAAGCCGCAATAAGAATTAATAATAATTGTGAAAAAAAATGCATTTGCCTCTCCGAAGATATTATTACGAGAAAAATAAATAATTCTTTTTGTTTAAATGAACCGAAAATTAAAGGCTAATTAGAATTTGGCAATGCAAGGTATTCGTCAAGAGCATCCAAAGAACTTACATAATGAACATTTGAGTAATCTTTGAAAATATCATCTGTTCCATCTGCAAGAGCTTGCCCGCCAACAATAACGCGCTGCTCTGGATATTCTGTTTGAATAGCATTTAGCAGACTTACAAGGCGTGTAAAATTTAGATAAAAGTTATTAGAAATTGCTACTATATCGGGTTGTTTTTCTTTAATGATTTTCAAAACTTCGTTTTGAGGTAAATTAGAACCTATAAAAAACACTTTGTAACCAATCGCTTCAAGATAACCGGAAACCATTCTAGCGCCAAGCTCATGAAACTCTTTATCTATACAAGTAATAACAATAGTTTTATTTTGCTGCTGTTCTGTTTGAAAATTTGAAACAACATATTCAACAAGACTTTCTGTTATTCTAGTAGCAATATGTTCTTCGGCAATAGAACATCTATCATTTTCCCACATTTGTCCTACACGATACATTGATCTTTGGAATAATTTCAAGAAAATTTCCCTTAAACCGGTTCCATTTTCAATTAAATTGTTCACTATCTGATAACATTGTTTTTTGTCACCCTCGAGCAGAGAGTTCAGATAGTGCAAGTAAACTGCTTCAGAAATCATTTTTCTACTATTTGTTAATTACTTCTAAACGAAAATGAAGGAAAAATAATTCCAATCAAACAGAATTTTTTTTCTCTTTATTAATAAGATAGGAAATCCGGTAGCCTGTGTATGCAAAAAACGGGGCGGCTATAACATCTATTGTGTAATGAACATGTTGTGCTAATACAGCTCCACCAACAAGTATTGTGCAGACTACAAAGCTCCATTTAACTATTTTATGTTTAGCCGTCAACGCTAATAAAAACATTGTAGAGGTGTGTCCGGAGAAAAATAAATCTCGAAGCAGTGTTTTTCCTCCACCAAAAAATGCAACAAATGGATCTTCCATTGGAATAATATTAGGCGGTGCATTTAAGGGAAGAAAGTGTATTGTTATTAATCGAAGTGCCGCAATTAAAGTATATGATTGAAAAGCAATTAAAATTCTATCCGGATATTTTGCCATAGTGGATAGCCCAACAATTAAAGCTCCGTATATTAAAACAAAGCTAACCCACGTTAAGTCTATAGGATTAAATGATTCAAGCAGCGGATCGTTAATAGTTGAGCCCGTGCGAGTTTCGTTGAAAGGCAAGTAGTTTGCTAAAAAGAATAGAACTATTGCTAACAAAATTACAGATACAATAAACTTTGTTCTATAACCAGAGTCTGCTAAAGCAGCCTTCCAAGTTTCTATTATTTCGTTTATGTGTTTAATAAATTTCCAAAAAAAATTACATGCAAAGATAAAAACTGCAAACCGGTTTTAAAACATACAGATTACTTTTCCAGTTTGCCGAATACTTTTTTAACAAAAGCAAAAAAACGGTGAGCCGGGTCAGCACCTTTTATAAACATCATTGGGCAACCATTATGAATAACAGTTAATCCATTGGCTTCACCTAGCTGGGCGGCTTCTTTATTATAACTTCCGTTTCCTATTCCATGATGAAACCAAACTCTCTTTATGCCGACATCAATGCATTGTTTTATTATGGCGGAAGTTACATTGGGATTTGTAGCAATAAAAACAGCATCCGCTTTTTCCGGAGTTTCGGAAAGATTCTTGTAGCACTTGTCTCCTTCAACAAACTCGGCATTTGGATTAATTGGGTATAAAATGTAACCGGCTTCTTTAAATTTTTTATAAATGGCATTTCCAACTTTTGTTTGTGGTTTTCTTGATACTCCCGCAATTGCAATTTTCTTTTGTGAAAGAAAATCATCTACTTTTTCTTTGTAAGTCATATTTTATCCTATAACTTTCTTGCAACTACAATTGGTTTCTTTATTATTTCTAAACTATTACTGCCCTCAGCGGCAATCTCAATTAAAAGAATATAAATACCAATTCTTAAAGCTTTCCCATCATCATCCAACCCGTTAAATATTACAGAAGTGTTAGAAGCCGATGGTCTATTCTCAAGTAATGTTCTTACCAAACGGCCCTTGCTATCGAATATTTTTATTTGTACTTGAGAAAGCTTGTAGGGCAGATTAAAATTAATAATCGCGAAATCTTCAAAGCCATCATTATCCGGTGAAAAAGGATTAGGACTAATGGTTACTTTAGAGTCTCCGGTAAAGTTTTGTATGTATATCGAATTCTGCTTGCCCGGAGTAGCTCCTTCTGATGTTACACTTGTACTCCAATTCGATTTATCATTTGCACTGAAAGCTGGATTAATTCTTTCAAGTGATTTGTTTTTGGTTTCAAGGAAATTTCTGTTATGCCATTTTGGAGAATAATTAACTGAATCTAATGTTGTTCCAAATAAATCCTTTACAGTAAGCGATGTTCCTTCGTTAGAAAGGTTTAATGATTGAGATATGCGGCTTTTATTTTTATTTAACCAAACATACTTTTTGTATACGCTTGTATCAGAGGCGAGTATAAAATATTCTTGTGGTGGAACAATAAAAGTTGAAGCTGATAATTTCACTTTCTCCTTAGTTCCTATTCTTAAATCCATTCCGCCAACTTGAATAGAATCGTTGGAGGTATTAAATAATTCAACAAATTCAGCTCCGCCCGTTTCTGGTTCATACATTATTTCGTTAAATACGAGTGAACCGGTTTTGTAATTCTTTGGATTTGACGATGCGTTTTTTATTCCCGGAGTAGCGCCAACTTTTGAAATGGAAACAATCCAATTTGAGCTGTCGCTTGTAGCTTTTGTTAAAGAAATTCTTTCAAGCGAAGTACCTTTGCTTGCACCCCAAGTGGATTTGTATAAGAAGCTATCAATTACGGCGCCTCTAAAATCGTAAAGCATAATGCCATCTGTTGTGTTTCCAAGTGTACCGAATTTGGTTTGGAAAAATTTCTTTGGCGGAATAAAAGCATAAGCTTGTGTATCCTGTGTTGCAATTGCAAACTCACCGGGCTGTAACAACTCATCTTTTGTTGTTATTGCCGCTTTTGTTGGTAATGGTAGCAAATCGCTAACAGACCAATTTTTCAAATTTATTGTTTCGTTAGATGCGTTAATAAACTCAACCCACTCTGGCTCGTTAGTTAGTGGATCGTACATTATTTCTGTTATTAAAACAGAATTTGGTTTAGCTCCGGGAACAACATCGCCGCTGAATGAATTATTGAGCGTATCTTCATCGCTGCTAAAAACAACTTTGTACATTAGTGTTTTGATATCGCTCAATTTTACTTTTGTGTTTGAGTAAACAATCACAGAATCATTGCTTTTTAGATTTGACGCACTTGTTTCGCCTAAATACTTAAAAGCATTGTTTACTTTTTCATAATAGCGTACTGCATATTTGTCGGCTTCGTTTGTACCATAATTAATAACTCTGGCGCCAATATTAATTTCTTCGTTCAAAGCAGGATAAAGCGGTTTAGCAATAATTGTTTTTGCGGCAAGATCAAACTTTTTAATTGCAACGCTATTTATTCTGCCGGGAGTGCTTAATTCTAAGTCTTTGGAAGAACCCCAATTTGATTTTTCGTTTGAGGGAATTGAAAACTGTTTTCTTTCTAACGATTTACCATTCTCGCCGCCCCATTTGCTTTCATAACGAATTGAATCAATTGTAGTGTTGCGAGAATCTTTAATTACAACTCCATCTGCATCATTATTCAAATTGGCAAAACTGGAAATAATAAGCTTAGATGGAATTTCTTTATGAAAGCTTTTTATAGATGAGTCTTTAGCTATTACCAAGAAAGTGTTCTTCGGGAAAAAAGTATCTTTCGCTTTAACAATTTGTTTTTGCGGTGTTGTTAATAAATCAGTTATTGACCAATCCTCTAAATCAACATCAATATTAGAAGTGTTGTATAGCTCGATCCATTCCGGTTCACCGTTTAAAGGATTGTACATAATCTCATTAATGCTAATTATGCCGGGAATGTAA
Organism: uncultured Melioribacter sp.; assembly: GCA_964631495.1. Classification (GTDB taxonomy): domain Bacteria; phylum Bacteroidota; class Ignavibacteria; order Ignavibacteriales; family Melioribacteraceae; genus Stygiobacter. The sequence goes on from CAZVYT010000037.1 coordinate 7,375, forward strand.
CCAGGTGTTACAGAAGCAGTTACATTATTGTTCGTTTGGTCTTCATCAATCAATAAATCAGCAATGGCTTCAAATGTTAATTTAGTTTGTAAATTCTCTACAGTAAATGAAAACTCGTAAGCAAGGGTCGAACCCGACGAAACAAGCATTGTATTAGATTCTTCTAATCTTTGCTTGCTTCCATTTTTATCAACTCTGTTCAACAATAGTCGAAATGTTGTTCCGGTTTTTCCTCTATTACTTACCGAAACCGATATTTTAACACGCTGACCGGCGAGCGGTAAGGTCGGGTTAAACGTAATTTGTGTTATTGCAATATCAAATTTCTTTTGAGAAATGGAATTTACTATTCCGGGAGTTGCTCCAAGCAGATGAACTGAAGTTTTCCAATTGGTTGAATCCGATGAAGATTTAGCAAACTCTAATCTTTCCAATGATTTACCGCTTGATCCGCCCCAACTACTTTTGTATTCAAGAGAATCTATAGTCCGGTCAAGTGAATCAAGTATAACAACTTTGTCTTTGCTGTTATTTAGCGTAGGAAAAGTATTTACTATTGCTTTTGTAATATTTGTGAACCTATTAAATACAGCACTATCTTTGGCTACAACAAAGTACTCTTCGGGTTTAAGTATAACATCTTGATTGATAACTTTTATTCTGCTCGATGAATTTCCAACTTGATAGCCTTTAAGATTAATTTGTTTTGTGCTGTTGTTATAAATTTCCAGCCATTCAGGTTCACCTACAATCGGTGCATACATTACTTCATTAATTACCAGATCATTTCTTTCTTCGTTTATTGTTACACAATTAATTTTAATAATTGCTTGATTGTCTTCTAAAAATTGATCCGCAGAATATTCTACTAAAGCTACATAATTGTTAATTCCGACAATGTATGAGCCATCTTCTACATCGTATTTTGCTTGTACTCCAGATGCCAGATTAGTTTCATTTTTTAAATAAACTAATTCACTTGGTTCGTTAATACTATTTCTGTTTGCGTCTCTAAATAATTTTACTGTAAACAATGGGGCGATGTTTTTACCAACGTTGTTTACGGTAATTGTAAATTTCACTTTCTTGCCAACAATTCCATATTTCTGAACTGTTGAAACAGAAGCTAATTCCAGATCAAAGTCTTTTTTCGAAACTGAGTTTATTTTTCCCGGTGTACTTAGCTCTATATCTTTTGAAGAAGCCCAATTAGTTTTAATATTAGTTCCGTTTTCGAGAGAAACTCTCTCCAAAGATTTTCCATTTTCACCGCCCCAAGATTTATTATATAGCAAAGAATCTATTGTAACACCGCGAGAATCTTTAATTACAACTCCATCGGCATCATTATTTAGATTTGCAAAGCTACTGACAATCAATTTACCGGCAATTGTTTTATGGAAATCTTTAATTGTACTGTCTTTAGAAACAACCAAATACGTTTTTGATGGAAACGAATAATCTTTTGAAATAATTTTACTTTTAGCTGGAGTTGTAAGCACATCGGTAATCGTCCATTCATCAAGATCAACATCGTAAGCGGAAGCGTTATATAGCTCAATCCATTCAGGTTCGCCGTTTGCTGGCGCATACATAACTTCGTTGAGAAAAACTGTTCCGGCTGGATAACCAGGACGCACAAAATTTGTAGTAACATTGTTCTTTAGATCTTCATCGGCAGAATATTCGGCTACAACTTCAAATAAATGCTTCGTTGTGATAGCATTTATCGTATAAGTAAACTCATTCAAAACCGAAGCGCCCGCTGCAAAAGTTAAAACATTTGATTCTTCAATCTTCGTCTTGCTTTCATCTTTATTAATTCTATTGAGAATAAATTTGAAAGAAGCAATGTTCTTACCGGTGTTTACTGCTTCTGCGGTAATCCTAACATTTTGCCCAACTACCGGAGCTGATGGGTTGAAAGTTATTTTTGATACGGCTACATCCCTATCTTTAGGTGCAACAGAATTATTTTTTCCCGGTGTTCCATTTTCAATGTCTTTCGAAAAACTCCAATTCGATTTATCGTTTGTAGCTGCTTGGAATGATATTCTCTCTAATGATTTGCCGGCGCTTGCATTCCAAGTCTTATCGTAAAAAAGAGAATCAATAGTTACTCCGCGAGAATCTTTCAACACAAATCCATCAGTTTCATTATCAAGCGGAGGAAATGAATTAACAATAAACTTATCGGTAATAGACTTATAGAAATCTTTTATTGTGCTGTCTTTAGTAACAACTAAATAAGATTTACTGGCAATCACCCTATTCTTTACTAAAATTTTATTTTTCTGAGAAGTCGGCAGAACATCTGCAAGAACCCATTCTTCAATTTCAACATCGAAGGAAGAATTGTTATAAAGCTCAGCCCATTCAGGTTCACCGCTAGCCGGATTATACATTACTTCGTTTACCAATATTGTTCCAACTGGATAGCCGGGACGTACAATTGCCGATACCGAATTGTTCGTCTGGTCTTCATCCACAACATAAACAACAACAGCTTCAAAATTTTGTTTGGAAGAAATGTTTTCTATTGCGTTAGAAAAATCATAAGAAATTGAAGCGCCCTTAGTTAATGTAATAGCATTGGATTCTTCTATCTTTTGCTTGTTTCCCGAATTATCAATTCTGTTAAGAACTAGACTAAAAACTGCATCGTTCTTTCCAATGTTAGCAACGCTAACAGAAATTTTAACTCTTTGCCCAACCAATGGTGAGGAAGGAGTGTAAGTAATTTTTGAAGCGGCTAAATCAAACTTCTTCTGTGAGTTTGAGTTTACAGTTCCCGGTGTTCCGCCTAATAAATTTGTGGATGTTTTCCAGTTGGTTGAATCTGTTGAATTGCGTATCCAATCTACTCTTTCTATAGATTTCCCAATTGATCCGCCCCAACTGCTTTTGTATTCAAGTGAATCAATTGATCGGTCTAAGGAATCCAGGATTATAACTTTATCCTTACTATTATTTAATGTAGGAAAAACCGCTGCCGTAAATTTTGATGCCTTAGGATAAATCTGGTATATCGAGCTATCACGAGTAATAACAAAAAACTCTTCCGGATTTAATACTACATCTTTATTTACAACTTTTGATTTTGAAATTGCGTTTGCTAATTGATATCCTCTTAAATTTATCTGCTTGTTGCTTCTATTATATATTTCAACCCACTCGGCACTAGTTGAGCTTGGGCTGTACATAATTTCATTTACTACTAAGTCTCCGGTCAATTCATTAATCTGTACTGCGTTAATTTTAAAGAGACTGCTATTGTTTTCGAGAAATTCATCGGCTAATAAATCAACTCGAGCAATAAACTGATTTGGTCCGGCAACAAAACTTCCAACAGTAAAAGTAAAAATAGAAGTTGCAAGACTTGCAATACTTGTCCCGGTTATTTCTCCAACTTTTTCATCTTCATCCATTATGCTGTTCAAGTTCAAATCCCTAAACAATTTAACAGTGTAATTGTTCTGCAAAGTTTTTCCAAGGTTTTCAACAGTAACAACTATCTGAATTGTCTTGCCAATTTCAGCATACTTAGAAACCGAGCTGATAGATTTAATGCTCAAATCATTATTCTTTTCTGAAGTAGAGTTTATTTTAGATGGCGTTGCTTTAAATTTGCTTACGGATGTTTTCCAGTTGCCAGGATTGTTGGATGCAGTATTAAAAGAAATTCTTTCTAAAGACTTACCGCCAGTGTTTCCGCCCCAAGTTGGAGAGTACTTAACAGAATCTACAGTAATGTTTGTATTGCCTTTCAATATTACATCATCTCCCAAATTGCTAAAAGACGGGAGTGCTTTTACTATTAAATTTAATGTGTGTGGATAAAAGCCGCTTATTGTTGCATCACTGCTAATTACAACATAGTCAAAAGGTTGTATAAGAAAATCGTTCGTTGTTATAGTTGCAGTTAATGAGTTGTCGGATATTTTCCAGTTTTTCAGATTTATTGTATGATCTGTTCTATTGTAAAGTTCAATCCATTCTGGTTCATCGTTAGAAGGAGCGTACATTATTTCATTTATTACAACATCGGTATATGATGCCGGCTTTTCGCCAATTGTGAGAAGAACAAATGTTTTGTTGTCTGAAATCTTTTGATCCGGCGTATAATTTACCTTTGCAATAATTATGTTTTTTCCAATTTGATCTGCATAAAACTTAGCTCGGACAAGAATAGAATCTGAAGAAGATAAATCGGTAAAGCTTTGGTTAAAAATTCTTTCACTCAATTGCTCAACGGAATCGGCATTAACATCACGGAATATTTCTACCGAATAATTTGTTGCATCATTTACACCATTGTTTTTAACAAAAAAACTTACAAAAACAGAATCCCTTTCTACGGGATTATTAGGTGTAAGCGTATTTAATCTCACAGTTAGATTATGCAAATATGTAATTGGTGTAACCGAATTTATTTTACCAGGCGTGCCGTTTGCATTTGTGCCATTGCGCCAGTTTGTTGAACTATTATCTTTATTTATAATATACTTTTCATCTGATATACCGGCATTGTTATCTGCCGAATAAATATATGTTTCTATTACAACATCGGTTGGATTTAGAAGAGAAACATCTCTGCTTGTTGTGTTAGCCATACCGGAAGTTCCGAAAGAAGTATCCGATATTTTCAATACAATTGCATCTGCGGGAATTAAATTCTTATAAACACCATTATTATAGTCATAATCATTTTCAATAATTACAGCATACTTTCCCGGTCCTAAATCCATTCCTCCGATAAAAGAAACTAAGTTATCGGCATTTGAAGTATAGTATTTTATTTTGAAGCCGGTTAGGTTAACGGTTTGCGTTGTTGATGTGTTATAGATTTCTATAAACTCGCCGTTACTTTCGGATGGAGTAAACATTATTTCTGTGAAAGTAAGAGTAGAGCCGGTTTGACCAAAAACGCTTAAATGCGTTAACAAAATCATTATTATTGTTGTAATAACAAATTTTACTTTTTTCATGTGCGGTATAAAATTGTGGGTAATTATTTGGGTTTAAATATAGTTAAAGCAAACTACCTCCGCACCTAGTTTCTTGTTTGTAAAGCATTAACTTTTCTTAAAGAAAAAGCCGCACGTTTTTTGTGCGGCTCTTCAAAACCAACTAGTTTTCTTTCTGTTGACTAACGCATATTCTAGCTATTTCACCAGCATCATTTTCTTCGTAATCGTACTTGTCGGAGTAGTTAATCTGTAGAAGTAAATTCCGCTAGCTGTGTTGCTTCCGTCAAATGTTGCTGTGTGTTTTCCGGCTTCATAATATCCGTCTGCAAGGTTGGCGGCTTCTTTGCCAAGTACATCATATACTTTTAAGCTAATGTTTGCTCTCTCTTTAAGAGTAAATCTTATTTGTGTGCTCGGGTTAAATGGGTTGGGATAGTTACTTACTAACTCATCAGCTTCAATATACTCATCACTTTGTAATGTTTTGTTAGGAGCATTACTATTTTGTTCTTTGCCAGTTGGGGTTATTGAATGCGATTTTATGAACCAATCTGCAACTAGAATGTTTTCATCATCTGCGTATTCTTTTTTGAGATTATCTAAGGTTGTTAGTGCTAAATCATTTGCGCCAAAGCTTGCCTAAAGATAAACTAGATTAAGTTTTGCTGCTTTTTCATGCAGAGTACCCGGATATTGTTTTATCAAACTAACTATCGTTTCATATGCTGCATTGTAATCTTGATTTGAATAATAAATATTGCTTAGTGTGCTTAGCGCAGCAGCTTTTAACTCTGTCCGGTCTTTTTTATCCAGTATAATGTTCCGAATAAAATCAATTATTGATTTGTCTTTATTCTCCTTGTATATAAAACCAAGCTCTGCCAACGCTGAATTTGCTTCTATTGAATTTTCTTTTGTACTAATTATATTTTTGCAAATATCAACGGCTTCAGAGTATTTAGCTTTCAGTCGTAAATCATGTGCTTTGGCAACGTTATCGTCATTAGCAAGAACAGTTGGTATTCTATTAGTTTTATTTCTACTTTCCACAAATTTAGGAGAACTGCATTGTATTGGATTAAGCCAATTAATAGTTGAAGTTCCATCATTGTTTAGTGCTGGATTTTGCGTTCCCCAATAGACACTATTTGCATAAATAACTGAATTGCTATACGTAGCAGCTTGATATGTGGAATTATTCTAAATGCTATTATTCCCACTGCTTAAACTAGGCGAAGAATAGTAATAAGCATAAACACCATGTGTTCCACTTTGAATTACGTTATTACCAGTTCCATATGGTGCAAACCAAGGAGAAGAATGGTCATAACAATAAGCAGTATATGTGCTGCCTCCGGTTATAGTATTCCCCGTTAAATATCCGTTCGAATTATAAAAGTATAGCGCATAACTGCTGCTTGCGGAAATATTATTATTGGTAAGTGTTGTGCCAGAAGAATTAAAAAGCGAAATTCAACTTGTTACACCGCTATTATTTGAGATAGTGCAATTTTGAATTGTTGGCGAAGCATTATTAATTGAAATCGCGGCACCGCCATAAGTGAGTACATTATTTATTGTGCATGAATTTATTAAGCCGTTGCTTCCTGAATTAAATTGAATGCCTCCCCATGTGTAAGCAGATTTAAACACCACGGTATTCGCATTTAATGTGCCGTTAACCGTGAGAGTGGTTCCGCTTTTGAAATAAACTGTAGTACCGGAGCTAATTGTTAAAGAAACTCCGTTTGCGACTGTTACATTTCCCATAACATTTATTTTCCCGCTCCATGTAGTATTGTTATTAATGGAACCGCTTACTTGAGGACTAGGGTTATTAAAATTTCCAATGTTAATTCCAACACCTCCTTCTGTTAGCCATAGAACATTATTTGCAGAATTAGTTCCGCAAGAGACACCTTGATATGTTGCCTGTGGATCAGAAAATTGAAGGATTCTATTAGGCGTATCACCAGTTTGTGAATCTTCTGCTGCCATTATTGTTCTAAATCTCTGGTTAATATTTATTGGTCCATAATAATAACCTTGTGCATAAGCGTGATTTGGAGGTTGATTTTTACCTGGTTGATGATGACAACCTTGTAAATGTCCAATTTCATGTATGAAGGACTTAGAATTATAGGCATCTGTACGAACCACAACACAGAAGGCAGTACTATATGCGGCAGGTATAGCTTCAGCCCTTCCACCACTCTCACCGCTATCAGTAATAAGTACACAAATATCCGCACCATATTGTTCCCTTAGTATATTTACTTGATTATTTTGTTTAAAAGCCTCAAGATTAGTGTAATTATTTCCAGTATCTGTGAAATTAGTTAGTAATGATGGTCCAATGTTATTTAAACTATTGGTATAGAACTTTGAGCGTAAGCAGAATTTGCTTGCCCAATTGCTAAGGTAATTAAATCTTCAATTTGGGATTGACCACCAGCCCCATTCATTGCTGTTGAAGTATAGCATACTAAGACGTCTATTGGAAAATTAGTAGTTATTTGCTTGTTTAGCTTACTACTCAAAATATTATTGGAACTTTCGAATGGGTTTGTCTGATTATGTACAGTATTATCGTTTGAACAATTATGATTTAACTTAGTTTTATCAACTGTTGTTAAGATATAGTAATTTGAGTTAATAGGTTCAATGTTATATAACTGCCCATTTATCTCAAAGAACCCATGTTTTAATTTGTCTGCAATTATAACTAGCCCGTAGTTACCTTGATCTTTTTTATATGTAAGAAGTTTCCGGTCAGAATTTGTTTTTTCAATCTTTTCGATTTTTAGAATATTATTTTGATTATTTATAATTAAGTGTAAATCCTTTCCGTTCAGTAATTCATCAATTTTTTCAATTTTATAAATAGCATAATCCTTTTTATTTTCATTACGGTTAACAACTTGTTTGATTTTGTTAAGTTCTTCATAATTAAAAACCATACTATTCTTTTCGACTTCAATAAAAGTTGTTGTGTCTTGACTAAAAATTAATAACGTATTTGTAAAGAATAATGATATAATAATAAATACCTTTTTCATTCTAATTCCTCCATTTAATATTTCACATTTGTTTCGACTAAGTATGTTTTGGTTTTTGGAAAGCTTTTATTCCAACCTTTGAAATAACTATTTGTAACTATTCCAACTAAGCCAATGTTCGGGGCATAGTAACTATAAACATCGTGTTCTGCTGAAACATCGCTAGCAATTTCTTCACGGCAGTAGTACACAATACACTTAAAACTGCCCAGAGGTGTATCAAAGATTGCAGCAGTATCAATACATGTGTATTGTATAGGTTCATCCAATATGTATTTCTCTTCATAAACATCAAAAAATAAATCTGTATATAACCAAGTTTCACCTTTTTTTACCGGGTATTTTAGATATAGAAGTTTAACGAATGCTGAATCATTTGTATTTTTACCACCCATTAGATATAGTCCATCTTCTTCATTTCTATAAAACCATTCAAATGGATCAACATTACCAAACTTATTAACGTAAACTCTTTTATACCTTGGTCGGTCATTTTGAGCTAGGCTACTCAAAATTTGCCCTGTAATTTTTGCTTCATATGGCCAGCCTGCGTATGAAAAGCTTCCATCTTCTTTTAGCCAATCAACTTTATACTTCCAGTAATTTCCAACCTTAAGTGGCACCAATCCATTATTCTCAGTTTCATGAATAACTATTTCCTCAGGTTCTATATTGTTACATGAAAATACAAGCACCATCAGCATTGGTACAACTATTAGTTTCTTTACAAATAGAATATTCATATACACCTCAATTAGTATTATTTTTTAACAACAAGTATTAAAAGACAAACTTCTTTTTCATTCTGCACCTCCAAGTTTTGCGGTTAAAAATAAACTTGGAGAAATATAACTTGTTAAAACAAAAAAACTATTAGTACAACTACCAATTTTTTTCACTTTTTTTGCCCAAAATGGCAAAAAACATTGGTAATCGTACCCTAATGCTTTAAACTATTATTTTATTTTTTTGAATTACAAGACATGGAATTAGTTTTATATCTAAAGAGAAATGTCATCAAACCTACAAACCAGACGGAACTGGCTGAAGCGGTCAACTTCCTTTTTTGTCATGGCAGTACCAAGACAACGAGTGAAATATAGTTAAAGCAAACTACCTCCGCATCTATTTTGTGTTATAAAATTGTTATTTACATCAATAATCCTATAGTCCAAAGATTTAATATTTGTTATGTCTTTCGATAATTAATATGTTGAACTCAATTATTAATTAACTGAAAGTGACCGAATGAGATTAACCAAATTGCTTGTGGTATTAATACTATTGGTTTTTATGTTCAGCTGTAATATTAACGAACCAAATATGCCTCGCTGGGATGTTTCGTTAAACTTGCCGATTGCAAAGAAGAATTATTCTTTAATGGATTTGCTGGAGAAAAGTTCCGATCTAAAATATTATAAAGATGGCAGCAATCTGCTTTACTTTTCTCAAGAGAAAGACATTGATAAGATTGAACTGAAAGATAAACTAAAGATTGATGCCGTGAATGAATCGGCTTCCGAAACAATTGGAACAATTGAAATTGCTAACGATTCTGTAACAGCAAATGTAGGATTTGGCTGGATTGGTTCTGGCATAACTCCAGGCACGCAAACAGTTGTTCCGCCGTTAACCGATTCACCGGTTTCGATCAACACTGATATAATAGATGAGTTTGTTACGGTTAAGCTTGATAACGGAACAATTGATTTATCCATTACAAATAATATTCCTTCACCGGTTTCGTTAACACTCAAAAATATTGTTCTTAAAAATTCTTCAAGCGGAGAAATTGTTGCCCAATACAATAGCAGCACAACTATTCCTGCAAAAGAAACAAGAACCATTAAAGCAATTGCAGTAACAAAAGGAATTTTTATTAAGAACCAACTAACGCTGGAATGTTTGGTTTCAACAAACGGAAGCAACGGCAATTCTATTGTTGTTCCGCAAAACTCTTTTTCTGTTAAAGCAAAGTTTGTAAACCTTAGCGTTGTAGAAGCGCAGGCAAAAATTCCGGTTCAAGTGCCAATTGTAATTGATAATACTATTCTTGTTGAAGAAGGAAAAACTCAACCGACAAAATTTTCAAACATAGTTATTGAATCGGGCTCTCTGACGATTAAAGTGGTTAACGACCTCGATATTGACGCATCTCTTAGACTTACAATTGATAATTTGAAAAATCCGAGCGGACAAACGTTCACCGAGATTCGTTCTATAGCCAGAAAACAAACCATTACTTTGTTCAACAATTTTTCTTTAAGTAATTACTCGCTTGTCAGTTTAAACGGATCGCCAACAAATCAAGTCAGCTATAAAATTTTTATTCAAACAAAAGCCTCTTCGGATTTCAGAACAATAAAAAGCACGGATGGAATTTCCGGAACGATTGAGTTGAGCAATCTTCAGCTAAAAGAATTTAGCGGACAGATTGCACCGCAAGTTGTTTCTGCCGAGCGAAGTTCAATTTCGCTTGATCTGCAAGACTTAAAAAACAAACTACAGTTTCAAGAGATCAATCTTCGCAATCCGCTTGTTCAACTTCGGCTAAAAACCAATGCTCAATTCGAGTTTAAGATTGATGGAAGAATTGAAGCCAAGAATAAAATTGGTCAAAGAGCAATTCTTGGATTAAACAGCAGAACGCTTAACACTACTTTAATTACTCCGTCGGATTCAATTCTTACAATTAATTCCGACAGCCTGAGTTTGTTCTTCAAAAAGTTTTCGAGTTTTCCCGATTCATTAATTGTGTTCGCTGGCGGAACTCTTAATCCAAATTATAAAACTGTAAATATGAAAAACACCGATCAGATTTCCGGGAGAAGCATTTTTGAACTGCCACTTGATTTGGGAATTTCTGATGCAGAAATAACGGACTCGGTTTCAGTTGATTTATCACAAGATGATCGTGATAAAATAAAAGATGTAAACTCACTTGAAACCGGAATTATTTTAACTAACGGTCTTCCGGTTTCAATTTCTTTCACAGGAAAGTTATACGATCAGAACAATAAGTTCTTAACTTATTTTCCGCCAATATATTCTATACAAGACACAGTTTTAACTTTTACCGGTGCCGGTGTTGATGCATCCGGAAACGTTGTTACAAAAAATAAACAAACACAAAAAGTTATCGCTCAAAAAACAGAGTTAGATAAAATTGTAAACGCAAAGTATATGCGCATAAGAGTCCGATTAAACACTTCTGCGCCAGGTAATACTCCGGTTCGTTTTAGAACAACAGATGATTTACTAATTCACGCTTTCGGTTCAACAAACTACCGTGTTAATCCATAAGGAGAAAGTGATGAAAAAAGTAAAATTATTTTTTCTTTTGTTCACTGTAGTTGCCGGTTTTACTTTTTCTCAAGGAGTTGGTTCTAATGGTGCTACCGATGCAAGAATTATGGGAATGGCAAAAACATTTACAACTTCTTCATTTGGCATTTATGCTGTTGGAAAAAACCCGGCGAATCTTTTTCAAGATTCTTCTAAAAAAGTAGAATTAATATTACCGGTTCCCTTGCCCAACATTTCGGGAGTTGTTGGTTCAAATTTTATTTCAATAGATGAATACAATTACTACTTCGGAACAAAAGTTGAAAACCCAGATGGCTCAACTTCTGGAAGATTCTTAACAGAACTGGATAAAACAAGTTTTAAAAATTTGTTTGCAGATGGAGGAACAATTTATTCTGATGCTCATGTTCAGCTCGTTAGCATTTCAATTCAACCAACAAATATTTTCGGAGCGTTTGCTTTTTCTATCACAGATCGTATTTCAAGTAGAATGACTCTGCCAAAAAGTTTAATTGATCTTGGTATTGACGGCAACTTACCCAACCAAGTTTACAATTTTGGCGATACTGAATTTAAAGCATCATGGTTAAGAAAATATTCGTTTTCTTACGCGCGTGAAATAAAGTTTCTCAACAGCTTCAAGATTGGCGCTTCTGTAAATTTTGTTAGCGGATTTTTCTATGCCGGACTTGCTCACATCAATACAGAATTAAAAACCGGTGACGCAAATGTAATTACCGGAAAAGGTGATTTTCTTGCTTACTCTGCTTTCTCACCTGATTTCAAAGTGAAGTATAATTTTGAATCCAACAAACCAACTGAAGACTTTTCCGGAACTTTATTTCCAACTCCGGTAGGAAGCGGTGTTGGATTTGATTTTGGAATAAGTACAAAGATTAGTAATAATTTTACAATTGGTCTTTCGATAACCGATATTGGCAAAATGAAGTGGGATAAAGAAGTTGCTCAGTATTCTTCCAATGCGGCTATTTATTTAGATGATTTAACAGATGAAAAACAACGCGATACATTGATTAATCGTATAACGGGAAAAGAAAGCGGCAAGTTTATTAATTCGCTAGAAACTGATATGGCTTCAGCGTTGCACTTCGGCGCTTCATTAAAACTGGAAAGTGTACCAGGAACAATTCTTCTCGCGGCAGATTATCATCAAGGTTTTAATGACGAACCGGGAAACAGCAAAAATCCACGCGTATCTTTTGGTATTGACTGGTACGACTTGGGAGTTTTTGCCCTCCGAACCGGCTGGTCTTTTGGTGGATTCGAGAAATTCAATTGGGGACTTGGGTTGGGAATTGATTTTGGGGTAATCTCGCTAAACTTTGGCACATCGGATTTTCACTATCTTGTTTCTCCAAACAATGCCAAGCGCATAACCTTTGCAATTGATTCTGTGTGGAGATTTTAATAAAACAAGTTTTTTGTGATGCGGGTTTCTACCTATTTTTACTTTGTAAATAATTATGGAGTAATAATTGGAATCTTACAAACTAAAACAAAATTTTACCGGGTTGTTTCAAGCTTATGGAACGCCCATTTCTGTAATAGCAGTCTTTCTTTACTTAGCATTTAATATCAATCAATTCAACACTACATTTTTAATGGTTTACTTTGTTGCAATTTTAGCTTTTACCGGCTACAGATATTACATCTATATCAAACGCCCTATCGAAATTGAAGTTACCGGAGATCAAATAAAGTTAAAAGATGTTTTCGGAAATATTACGGAATTAACCTTTGCTGATTTAACCGATATAGAGATAAACAGACGCCGCGAGCTTTATCTTTCTTTCAAAGAAACAAAGTTAAGAGGTCTTTATACGTTTAAGGATTTTGAAAGATTTCTTGATGATGTTAAAAAGAAAAATCCAGAAACAAAATTCTGGGGCTTTGAAAAATAGATTTTGGTTAAGAAAGACGCTTACGCTGTACTAAAGATTTTAGATTACCGCAGGTTTATGCTTGCAAGATTTTTAATGACCTTTGCAATCCACATGCAGGCGGTAATTGTTGGCTGGCAAATCTACGAACTTACTCACGATGCGCTTTCTCTCGGCATGATTGGTCTTGCAGAGGCGATTCCATTTCTTTCTGTTGCTCTATTTGCCGGACACATTGCAGACACAATAAGCAGAAAAAAAATTATTCTTGTTTTTGGAATTATTTATTTCCTTTGCGCTGTTTCTTTACTCATTCTTTCAACTCAGTTTGAATATGTTCTGTTAACTGTTGGTGTAACTCCAATCTACATAATTATTTTTATAACCGGCTTAGCACGCGGATTTATGTCTCCGGCACTTAGCGCATTTACCGCACAATTAATTCCTAAGGAACTTTTTGGTAACGCATCTACTTGGAATAGTCTGGTTTGGCATTCGGCTGTTATTAGCGGTCCAGCTATTGGCGGAATGATTTATGGTTTTGCCGGAATTGGAGTTGCTTATACAATTGTAGTTTTATTCAGTTTAGCCGGTTTGCTTTTCTATTATCTTGTAACCAACAAACCTATGCCGGAAAAAACGAAAAGTGAATCCATTACTCAAAGCTTAACTGCGGGTTTAAAATTTGTCTTTGCAAATCAAATTATACTGGGCGCTACAAGCTTGGATATGTTTGCTGTTTTCTTTGGCGGCGCGGTTGCATTGCTGCCAATTTTCGCAGATCAAATTCTTAATGTTGGCGCGCAAGGATTAGGTTTTTTACGTGCGGCGCCTGCTGTTGGCGCTGTAATTATGTCTGTATTTCTTGCACACAATCCGCCTTTTGAAAAAGCCGGGAGAAATCTATTAGTAAGCGTAACATTGTTTGGGCTATGTATTATAGCATTCGCGCTTTCAGAAAATTTCTACTTAACTTTTTTCATTTTATTACTAAGCGGTGTTTTTGATAATATAAGTGTTGTAATTCGTCATACTATCATTCAAATATATACGCCTGATGAAATGCGCGGAAGAGTTTCTGCTGTTAATGGAATATTTATCGGCTCATCCAATGAGCTTGGCTCATTTGAATCCGGCGTTGCCGCAAAATTACTTGGTTTAGTTCCTTCTGTAATCTTTGGCGGAAGTATGACTTTAGCGGTTGTGGGAATTACAAGTTGGATAGCACCAAAGCTTAGAAAACTGAAGATGTAAATACACCGCTTTATTACAAGATGTTATTGACTTAATAAATTATTGCCCTTATGTTGTTGTTAGTTATTCTGTAATTGTTCTTTTTATAAAAATATTAACGCGCTTTTTGCGTTGTTCTTCATCGAAAACTGGCACTTTTCAAAACCTAAGAACATGCAAGAGAGTTGCGTCCATGTTGGACGCGCTTTCTTATGTCTTTAGGTTGGGCATGCCAGTGCCTCGATGAAGGATGTAACGAAAGTTGCGTCCTTTTTTTATGTCTTAATAAACTCAAAAATAAGGGAGAATAAAATGAAAAGGTTGATCGGATTAGTAGTAGTAACTTTATTGTTAACAGCAATTGGTAATCACGCACAAGACATGAACCACGCACTTCTGCTAAAGGGGATAATGAGCTTACCAACTGGCGAGTTTGCTGAAACCGATTATTACAAAAATTCCGGCTTTGCAAAATCTGGTTTTGGTGCAAGTGTTGAATATGAGTCCAGATTTGGGACGTCGCCCGTTAAATGGTTTATTAGTAGTGATATTATAATCAATTACTTTGATGAAGATTTATTTGGCGACATGATTTATGCAACAACCGGGTTGCTTCCATCTATTGATAACAAACCTAACATTAACATCCCCACTATGATTGGGGCAAAATTTACTGGAGAACTAACTTCTTCAATCGAATTTCAGATTTTTGGGGGTTTCGGACTAAACGTTTCTTTACCACCGAATTATGAAATGATTATTACTAATATTCAAAACAGTGGGAAGGGTTGGTCAGATAATGAATTAGCAACGTCTTTTGGATACAAAATTGGCGGAGCTCTATTCATAAACAAGATTATCTTGCAGGTTTATTATCTAGACCTTGGGGAACCAAGCTATAAAGGTTTTTTCCATTTCCCCAGCGGGGCAAGAAATAATGCTGATTTTAAACAACCAATCTCTATGATGTTGTTTTCTGTTGGAGTAAATGTTTTTTAGCAAAAAGTAATATTCGCAACTACTATGCAGTACCACCTAAAAAGACAACGTTTGTTGTCAGCATGGATACATTATGAACAGCTGTCCAATTTGCACGAGTGATGCAACAAAAGTGTTTTTATGCAAGGTTAATTTAGTTTTCAATAGAGAACACGACCTGATAAGTTGTCCAACTTGTAAGTGTATATATTTTTCTCCAATGCCAAACGACGAAGACTTAAATAGTTTCTATTCTGGATCATATTTTAATTTTAATCGCTGGCACGATGAGTTTAAGGGAAAAATGTTTGCTAAAAAACTATCGAAAATAAAAAGCATTGGTAAGTTTTTAGATGTCGGTTGCGCATTGGGATTTTTTATAAATGGAATCAAAGGCAATTCTCAATGGGATGTTTTTGGAATCGAATTTGGGTTAGACGCAGTAGAATATGCGAAAAAAAATCTTAACCTCAATGTGAAGCACGGAGAATTAGAAAAAGCAAATTATCCGGACAAATATTTTGATTATATCCATATTAATAATGTACTTGAACATGTAAGGAATCCCAAATCCTTAATAAAAGAATGCAGAAGAATCATTAAGGACGACGGATATTTATTTTTATCTGTACCAAACGGATATAATGATTATCGTCCTTTGTTGGATTTCTATAATTTGAAAGGACTATCCTCAAAAAGCATCAATGGTCATGTTTATTTTTTTCACAAAGAGACATTGCTAAAATTATTTAATGACTTTTCTTTTGAGTTAGTTACTTGCAAAACAAGTGGGATTAAACGCGGAATGCGTAATTTAGGTTTATTAACAAGGAAAAAAAATTGGGAGAATAAGTATTATCAAGATTCCTATAACAAGGAACAAAAAACAACGGAGTTGCTAATTCCCGAAATGGGAAAAAAATCAAATTTATATTATAGATGCCGCTATTTACAAAATAAGCTTTATGAGTTTCCGGGATTATTGAACGTTGGTCTTGATTTTATTTTCCTATTAAAACTTCAAAAATAATTTAACCTCGTATTTAAGAGGCTGTGTGCAAATGAGAAAATATTTAGTAGGCGCAACTTCTCGCCTCGCTAAATCGCAAGGCGAAGCGGGTCAAATTGCGGTTTTAATAAATTAACGCAAGCTAAATTATCACAACCTATTAAGCACTCGTTTGTTTTGGAAGTAGAAAGTTCTATTTTTGTGGTATTACAAAAGGTAATACCGGAGAAGAAATGGCGGTTACAACAAAAATTGCAATTTCGATTGATAAAAGAGTTTTGAATAGAATTGATAGACTAGTTGAGAACAGAATTTTTACTAATCGAAGCAGAGCTATTCAAACAGCAATCGAAGAAAAAATATCAAAACTTGACAAATCCAGATTAGCTGTTGAAAGCGCTAAACTTAATAAAGCCGAAGAGCAGCAATTATCGTATGAAGGTTCACATATTGATTTGACAGAATGGCCAGAATATTAAGAGGAGATCTAGTTTGGGCAAATCTTGACCCAACAATCGGCAATGAACAATCTGGAAAAAGACCGGTTCTGATAATAAGTCATAATGTTTTTAATGAGAATTCCGGAACTGTTATTGCCGTTGCTTTAACAAGCAAAGAACAAAAAGCTGGTTTTCCTTTATCTCTCGAAATCAATTCTAAAAATCTCCCTAAAAAATCATGGATAAAAATCAGCCAGATAAGAACATTATCTGTTGATAGATTAGGCGAAAAAATAACTCACATTAAAGAAGAAGAATTAATTAGTGTAATTGAAGGAATTAATGAAATTATTGGCGGTTAACAAACTGCTAATTTTTATTAGTTCGCAGAACATCCCATAACCCGATATTATTGATATAATACCTTCACAACTAACCATTTTTTTCTCCCTTCAAAAAAAGCTTTTCATTAATTTGCACTTACTTTACAAACTATTCCTTCAGGATAAACTATGAAACGATTCTTTTCTTCTTTAATAATTCTGGTTGTAATACTAACAGCACAGCTATTTTCACAAACCGATCCGGTAGTAAAAAAAATAATTGAAATTGGAAAAAGCGATAACCAAACAATGCGCCATCTGGATATTCTTTGTAACAGAATTGGCGGCAGACCAATTGGTTCTGATGCTTATACTACCGCTGCAAATTGGGTGTTATCAGAATTTAAAAATTGGGGAATAAATGCAGAGCTTGATGAATCCGGTGAAATGCCTGTTGGATTTAACCGCGGGGCTTGGTTTGGCAAAATGATCAAACCAAAAGAAATGCATCTCGAATTTGGAACTCCGGCATTTACAGCCGGAACAAAAGGGGTTCAACGTGGACACGTTGTAATTCTACCCGGCACCAATGCAAAGTTTGACTCAATAAAAAACAAAATTAAAGGTGCGTGGGTTTTAGTTGATGGTATAAGTGAAGGCTGGCCTTTAGACCGTGATTCGGTTTCCAGATTATCAAAACTATTAGTTGCGGCCGGAGCTCTTGGAACTGTTCAACTTACAAAACTTCCTATTAGACTTTTAGATGGTCGTTACAAAATTTCTTGGAATAATCTTCCTTTACTGCCCGATATAAAACTTCTCGATGTTCAATTCAACGAAATAAAATCTTTGGTAGAAAAAGGAGAAGAAGTAATTCTAGAATTCGACATCCGCAATTTCTTTAGACCTGGTCCCATAAAATATCATAATGTAATTGGAATTATTCCGGGAACAGAATTTCCAAACGAATATGTAGTTTTAGGCGCGCACTTGGATTCTTACGATCACGCGACCGGTGCGGTTGATAACGGGTCCGGTGTAACGCCAATGATGGAAGCAATGAGAATGCTCTCTCTCTCCGGCGCAAAACCGAAGCGCTCTATCATGGTTCATATTTATGCCGGAGAAGAAAGAGGATTACTCGGTTCAAAATCTTGGGTTAGTAAAAATCAAAAACTGCTTCCCAAAATTTCTTTAATGCTCAACAAAGATTTTGGTACAAATCCTATTGTTGGAATCAGCGTTCCAAAAGTAATGATGGAACAAACTAAAGCTGTTGTTGAGCCAATCATAAATGCCGGTTTAAAGTACCCATTCAAGTTAAACGAAAGCGGACAATTTAGAAAAGCCGGACGAGGCGGGTCAGATAATTACCCATTTTTGATGGAAGGAGTTCCTACACTTCGCTTAAATTCTGAAGGACCGCATCAATATGGAAGAACATGGCATACTCTTTATGATACTTACAACGAAGTAATTCCGGATGCTCAAGAAGATGCCGCCATAAAAATAGCTTTGCTTGCTTATGGTTTTGCCAACACAGATAAAATTTTAGAACGTGAAGGAGCATTTTTTCCGGATGGAATTTACGCCGAGATTAATACAACAAAAGGAAGAATTACACTTGCGCTCGATTACCAACATGCACCAATGACTGTTGCAAACTTTGTTGGTCTTGCAGAAGGAACAATTAAAAATGAAGCAATTCCATTAGGCAAATCATATTACAACAATATTGTGTGGCATCGAGTTGTTCCTGGTCATGTAATTCAAGCCGGAATGCCTAATACAGGTAAAGAAAACGAGGGTCCGGGTTATACTTTTCCAAATGAAATTTACACCGGTCTTTCTCATAACAAAGCCGGTATGCTTGGAATGGCTAATGCAGGTCCTCATACAAACGGAAGTCAGTTCTACATAACTCTTGCAGATCGTTCTTACTTAGATGGAAACTACACTTTATTCGGATGGGTTACTGACGGAATGGATGTAGTAAATAAAATTGTTCAGGGTGATACTATTAGGAGTACAACAATTACTCGTATTGGTGAAAAAGCAAATGCTTTTAATGTTGAAACAGAATCTTTTTTGAAAATGGTAGATGAAGCGAAAGTAAAAGTAAAATTAGGTGATGAAATAAGAATCAAAACAGAGAACCAAATAATTTCAAATGATTATGCAGATGCGTTAACAACAAACAGCGGATTGAAATACCTTGTCAAGAAAGAAGGAAGCGGTGAAAAACCATTGGCTGGCTCAACAATTAAAGCTAAATATAAAGGGAAGCAATTAATCAATGGTGCTGAGTTTGCAAGTACAAGTATTGAGGGAAAAGCGAATTCCATTGAATTACCCGAAATATTTGAATATATAGTAGGTAAGACAAAAATAAACTCTGGTGTGGATGAAATGCTTGCCGATATGAAACCGGGCGAAGTTCGTTTAGTTATCGTTCCTTCAAATCTTGCATTTGGCACAAGCGCATTTTACGGTAAAACCATTGAAGGAAAGAAACGCTTTGTTATTTCACCCAACACAAGTTTAGTTTATGAAATTGAGATTATTAACTAAGATTTTTTTGGAGTACGCTATGAAAAACAGATTGTTGTTATTATTAACCATAATAGTTGTAACATTTGTTTCATGTGTTGATAAAGCAAGCGATCCTATTGTTGAGAAACCGAGAGAATTATCAATAACAGAAAAACAATTGGTTTCTTCTGCAGATGATTTTGCGTTTAAGCTATTCAAACAAGTGTATAATTCCGAACCAAATAAGAACATGTTTGTTTCCCCTTTAAGTGTTTCGATGGCGCTTGGAATGACAATGAACGGTGCAGACGGCACCACATACGATGCAATGAAAACTGCTTTATCACTGAACGCCTTTACCAGACAGCAAGCCAATGAAACATTCCAATCTCTTATGGGCTTACTTGCTTCAATTGATCCTAAAGTAACAATGAACATTGGCAACTCAATTTGGTATAACAAGAATTTTTCTTTTCAGCCCGATTTTATAGAAACAAACAAAAAGTATTTTAACGCCGTGGTTAATGCTATGAATTTTCAAGATCCGGCAACAATAAACGTGATTAACAATTGGGTTAAAGCCGCTACAAAGGATAAAATAGAAAAGATTGTTGAAGAAATTTCACCACAGACAATTATGTATCTAATAAACGCCATTTACTTCAAAGGTGTTTGGAAATTACAATTTGATAAGGCAAAAACTTACGATGATTTCTTTACAACAGAATCCGGAAAGCGGGTTGCGGTAAAAATGATGCAGCAAGAGAGCGAAATTTCAACTTACAGCAACAATTTATTTACTGCCGTTGAACTTCCTTATTCTTCCGGCGCTTACAACATGATGCTTTTGCTTCCGAATAGTGATAAAAAATTAAAAGATGTTGCAGATTCCTTCACCAAGGAAACTCTAGATACAATTTTGAAAAACTTTTCGGTATCTAAAAAGAATTTGTTTCTGCCTCGCTTTAAGCTTGAATACAAATTAAAACTAAACGATGCTCTAATTGCGTTAGGAATGGGAGAAGCTTTCGATCCGGCTAAAGCAAATTTTACGAAGTTGTATTCCGGATTGGGAAATGCTTACATAAGTGATGTGCTGCACAAAACTTATGTTGATGTAAATGAAGAAGGAACAGAAGCCGCCGCAGTTACTTCGGTTGAAATTAGAGTTACTTCAATACTGAATAATGAAATCAAGTTTAACAAGCCGTTTTTGTTTTTGATTCGTGAAAAAAACAGCGGAACAATTCTTTTCATCGGAACGGTAAACGACCCATCATAAATTTAAGGCTGTTAGTAATTATTTTAAAATATTACTAACAGCTTAATTCTTAAGCCTATCCATCATATCTTTTTCTTCTGTTATTAGAAGTTCGGCATTCCTCGGAACAGCAATAATCATTTTCTGTTTTGAATTCTTGGCAAGTTACTAACAGTTCATCACAATTTTGATTGTGGCAATTGATGTAATAAGATGCCGGCGTTCCGCAAAAATAACATCTTCCAATGTGTTTAGTTTCTTCGTTTGTGTTTGGCGTTATTACTCTCCGTTCATCAAAAACAAACATGCTTCCTTCCCAATATTTATCGGGATTCTGGTTAATATAATTCCAGATGCCGCCGTTCATTTGGTAAACATCTTTGAATCCTTGCTCTACCAAGTACGCGCTTGCCTTCTCGCAGCGGATTCCTCCGGTGCAGTAAGTAACTACAGTTTTGTTTTTGTAGTCAGAAATGTCTTCTGCTACTTTCACCCAATCGCGGAACGTTTTCATTTTAGGAGTAACTGCGTTCTTAAATTTTCCAATCACACTTTCGTAATCGTTACGTGCATCAATAATTAAAAAATCTTTTCCGCTTTCATAAAACTCGTTTAATTCTAACGGGTTCAAATACTTTCCCGTATTTGCAAGATCAACTTCGCCAAAACTTGCGTTCACAATTTCTTTCTTCAGCCGCACATGAATTTTTCTGAATGCATGCTCGGAATGTTTATCTTCTTTGAACCAAATGTCGGCAAACTCGGGATAGCTTCTAATTTTTTTCTTGAATGCTTCGATATTTTCAACTGTGCCGGAAACTGTTGCGTTAATACCTTCATTAGAAATCCAAACGCGCCCTTTTATATCATGGTTCTGGCAAAACTTTAGATTGTCTTGTACAAATTTTTCCGGCTCTGGAAAGCCGATATATTTATAAAATAGTAAAACCCGGTAATTCATTAATTCCCTTTCGCAACACTTTTCATTTATTTGATGGCAAAAATAGTAAATTGGATTTTAAATGAGACGTTAGGTCGCAAAAATGATTTACAAATTACCAACAGAAGTAATTTAGAACTTGACTCAAATTCACCAAGAATTTTTACAATTTGGCTTAAAAAGGTGATTTTGCTTTTATTTGGAAATATAGCGCCGCTAACCGGCAGAATTGTAGTTTCAAAAATAAGTTCTACAAAAGAGTTTACATAATTCCTAAAAACGCTCTTTATGTGCTTACAACTCGGCTGATTTTAGCTTAATAGAATGCAATCCTAAAACCACCAAGTGTATTTTAAGGATCGGTTGAATTAAAGGAAATCATTCTTTGTCTACCTAATTAACTTCATCGTTGCTATATTTCGGTCAAAATTATTGAAAGAATATGAAACAGCCAGATGTAAGTGTTGGAGTTTTGTCAGAAAAGGAAATTCGTTTTGATCTTTATGGCGATTTTTCAGTTCGCGGGCAAGAAAAAAAATTCAGTGGTAAGTATGCCGCTAAAATAAACGGAGAATTAATTACTCTCTATCATGATAAAACAGAAATTCTTTCCGCAAAAGATATTTCATTTATACCAAACGATCTGGAAATAGAATCTTTTCTTCTTCGCGATGTTGTTATTGGAATTAATTTCCATTGGCAGAAAAAAGAAAACCAGCGTTTTCGCGGAAAGCTTAACCTTATAATTGAAGACGATAAAATTACCGCCGTAAACATTCTTCCGCTCGAAGATTATTTAACGAGTGTAATCTCATCGGAAATGAGCGCAAACTCATCGCTCGAACTTCTTAAAGCGCACGCAATTGTTTCGCGCGGATGGCTCCTTGCTCAACTTGCCAAGAAAAAAAATCACACCAACACAATGATAGAAAACGCAACAGAGGATGAAGTAATTAGATGGTATGATAGAGAAGATCACAAAAATTTTGATTTTTGCGCCGATGATCACTGTCAACGTTATCAAGGTATAACAAAAATAATGAATGATCACGCAACAACAGCAATCTTAGAAACACGCGGATTATTTTTAACATTCAACGATATAATTTGTGATACACGTTACTCAAAAAGCTGCGGCGGAATTTCGGAAGAGTTTGAATCTTGCTGGGAAGATACTCAGCATAAATATCTTTCTCCTATTGTTGATTACAAATTTGAACTGGATGGATATGATACTGACTTAACAAAAGAAGCTTCCGCAGAAAAATGGATAAAGGATTCACCACACGCATTTTGCAACACAACAGATAAAAAAATTCTATCACAAGTACTTGTTGATTTTGACCGAGACACCAATGATTTCTACCGATGGAAAGTTGAATACACTCAAGAGGAAATTGCGGAATTAATAAATAGCAAAAGTGGTTTTGAGTTTGGCGAGATATTTGACCTTATTCCGGTTAAGCGCGGTGCTTCTTCAAGACTAATTAAATTAAAAATTGTTGGCACTAAAAAAACATTAACTATTGGTAAAGAGCTAGAGATTAGAAAAGTTCTTTCTAAAACCCATCTTTACAGTTCTGCATTTATTGTTCAAAAAGAAAATGTAATTAACAGCATTCCACAAAAATTTATTTTGATTGGTGCAGGATGGGGACATGGAGTTGGGCTTTGCCAAATTGGCGCGGCGGTTATGGGTGAAAAAGGATATTCGTTTGATGCAATCCTAAAACATTACTTCCGTGAGGCAACAATTCAAAAAGGATATGAATGAGAGTACTTTTCACTTGCCTATCCCAAAGCTGGGGCGGAATGGAAATGTACGCTTTAACAACTGTTAAGCAGCTTCTTA